>DASWIX010000055.1:0-85380 GCA_036397455.1 Gemmatimonadales bacterium
CATGGCCGCAAATATACCACATTATCACTCTAACACAAGCCTGGGATTCCTCTATTACATGGGCGCAAAATGTGGCCGCATTCTGGGCCTATCATACCTGAAGCCAACGAGTTGCGCTGGCTTCATTGGCAGGAACTTCGGGCTAGGCGGACTCCGCGTTCAGCCGGGCGCCGCCGCCGCCGCGGCCGGTGTGGGCGCGGACACCAGACCGCCAAAACGGCGTTCGCGCCGGCGGAATTCCTGCATGGCGCCGCAAAGATCCGCACACCGGAAGTCCGGCCACAGCACCTCCGTGAAGTACAACTCGGCGTACGCCGTCTCCCACAACAGGAAGTCCGACAAGCGTTGCTCGCCCGCCGTGCGAACGAGCAGATCGACGGGCGGCACGCCGTCGGTGAGCATGGCCGCGAAGGACGTGACCGAGATATCCTCGGGTGAACGCCGGCCGGCGTACACATCCGCCGCGAGTCCGCGCGCGGCCTCGGCAATCGCCCACTGCGCGCTGTAGTCGATGGCGAGGCGCAGATGGAGCCGTGTCCCGCCGGTCGTGGCCTCTTCGGTCCGCCGCAACTCGGCGAGCGCCGACGCGGGTATGCGGTCGCGCCGCCCGATCGACGTCACCCGCACACCGTTCTCCACCAACTCCGCGCGCTCCCGGCGACAGTACTCCCGCAGCAGCCAGAACAGGCGGCCGACTTCGGCGGCGGGGCGCTTCCAGTTGTCGGAGGAAAAGGCGTAGAGCGTCAGCGTGTGCACGCCGAGGTCGGGGCTGCCGCGTACCGTGTCCCGTACACTGTCCACCCCTGCGAAGTGGCCCCGCCACCGTGGCTGGTTGTGGGTCCGCGCCCAGCGGCCGTTCCCGTCCATGATGATGCCGACATGGATGGCGCTCATGAGCGTTCCAGCGCCTCGCGGGCCGCGCTCAGGATCGTTTCCATCTGGGCCAGGTAGTCTTCGAGGGCCCGGCGTCCCTTGGCGGTGAGACGGTATTCCGTCTTCGGCTTCCGGTCTGCGAACCCTTTGGTGACCTTGATGTACCCGGCATCCTCCAGCTTGCGCGCGTGTACGCTGAGATTGCCGTCGCTCGTGGCCAGCACGTCCTTGAGCTCGCCAAATGACAGCGTCTCATTCGCCGCGAGCGCCGACACGATACCAAGCCGGATGCGCTCGTGGATGAGTCGGTTCAGATCGTCGGTCGCGACGCTACCCGCCATGTCGTTTCATGACCAGAATGCCAAAGACCACGTGCGCGGCGCCGAATCCCGTCGCAAGCAGGGGGGGGCCCCACTCCGGCCGGAGCAGCGCCGCCGCGCCGAACGCCAGAAGCAACAGCCCCATCGAGCGGATGGCGCGCACGGACAGGGTGCCGCCCGCCGTCACGCCGGCGCCGTACAGCGCGAGCCACATGCCCGGCAACAGCGGGTCGGCGCCGGCCGTCGCAAGGGCATACGTCAGGACACCGCCGGCTACGAGGATCGGTGTCATCACCCACGCCAGCTTGCGAAACGAACCGGACCAGAGCGGGATGCCCATCCGCCTGACCTTGGCCGCGTTGCTGAGACCGGCGGTGGCGATGGCGAGTCCGGCCGCCGGAATCCAGATCGTGAGGGTCGTCGGATCGTCGCCGCGTGCCGCCAGCCCCGACGCCGCGAGCCCCACCAGTCCGGCGCCAACCAGGCCCCATCCTGACACCGCGGTGAACCCGGCTGCGGATTCCATGGTCTGTCTGATGTAGGCGAGAGTCTCCTGCGCCTGATCGCGTTCTTCCTGTGTCGGAATCGTCACGGGCATCCTCATCGGGGTCAACTTTACAACACAAAGTACTCCCATCCTCCAGCGTTCGCAAGCGTCCGGCGCCGGCCTAGGCCGCCGGTGGCGGGTCGCCGTGTTCCCGCTGGGCCAGCTCCCGCTCGCGCAGCTCCCGCTCGCGCAGCTCCCGCCGCAGGATCTTCAGGACCGAACTCTTGGGGAGTTCGGGCAGGAACTCGATCTCACGAGGGACTTTGAACGACGCCAGGTACTCGCGGCAGTACTCGACGACTGCCTCCGCCGTGGTCGAGGCGCCGGGGCGCACGACCAGGAACGACTTCACGGTCTCGCCACGGGTCGGATGCGGGATACCGATGGTGGCGGCCTCGAGCACGTCGGGGTGGCCCGAGAGCACACGGTCGATCTCGTCGGGATACACGTTGAACCCGCTGCACAGGATCATGTCTTTCTTGCGTCCTTCGATGAAGCAGAACCCGTCCTGGTCGATCCGGGCCAGGTCGCCGGTGTAGAGCCAGCCGTCGCGGATCATGTCGGCGCTGTCATCGGGCCGGCGCCAGTACCCCAGCATGACCTGCGGCCCGCGAATGATCAACTCACCCACCTCGTTCGTCGGGAGCTCGCGGGTTCCGTCTTCGGCGTCCACGATGCGGGCGTCGGTACCGGGCAGTGGCACGCCGATGCTGCCCACCTTTCGCGTGCCCTGCAACGGATTGGAATGGGTGACCGGCGAGGTCTCGGTGAGCCCGTACCCTTCCGAGATCTTGCTTCCGGTGCGTTGCTCGAACGTCGTCAGGACGTCAACCGGGAGCGGTGCGGATCCGGAGTTGCAGGCTCGAATGCTGGACAGATCGACGCGGTCGATTCCCGGATACGCGTTGATCGCGTTGAAGTGGTTGGGGACGGCCGGGAACAGCGTAATCCGGTGTTTGGGCACGCTGGTGACGATGGCGGGGATGTCCCGAGGGTTGGGGATCATCACGAGCGCGCCGCCGATGGCCACGCCGACGTTCATCACGACGGTGAGGCCGAAGGAGTGAAACAGGGGGAGGGCGCAGAGGATGACGTCCTGACCGGTCGTTTCTCCGATCCACGCGCTGAGCTGCTGAACGTTGCACGACAGGTTGCGGTGCGTGAGTGCCGCGCCTTTCGACATGCCGGTGGTGCCGCCGGTATAGAGCAGCGTCGCAATGTCGTCGAAGCCCCCCGGGGTACCGGTCTCGGGCTGGTGTGCCCGGATCAGGTCGGCAAACCTGTGCACGCCCGCCTCGGGCGCTACGCGGGCGATCAACGGTGGCTTCGCCCGGCGGAGTTTGAACGGGGCCAACATATTCAGCGGGAAGCGGAGGTAGTCCGGGATGGACGTGATAATGAAATCCGTTACCGGGATTCGGTGCCGAATCGGTCGCACGTGCTGGTCGAAGATGTAGTCCGTGACGATGGCCGCGCGGCACTCGGCGTCGTTCCATTGGTGGGCGATTTCGTGCGGCGTGTAGATCGGATTGGTCGGTACCGCCACGGCGCCGAGCCGCAGCGTGGCATAATAGGCGATGACGAACTGGGGGACGTTGGGGGTCTGAATGGCAATACGGTCGCCGGACTCGATGCCCAATGCCCGTAGCGCACCGGTCAGCCGGCCGACGTGGTCGTCCAGCTGCCGGTAGGTCATGGTCCGATTCATGAATATGAGCGCCGGGCGGTCGGCGTGATTCGCCACGGAGCGCGCAAAGGTTCCCACTAGCGTGACGTCCTCGAACTCCGGGTCGGGCGCTACACCCTCATCATAGAACTGATGCCATACACGCTGCACGCCGTGTTTGCCCCGCGAATCGAACGCCCAAAGTTGGTCGTCGGCGCGCCGGTCCGCCAGAGCGGGTGCTGGCCTTGCACGCCGCCACCTGGGTACGTTGTGTGGGTCACTGCCTCACGGGGAGTTGCGATGGTGCGACGCATGATGCCGGTCCTGCTCGGTTCGTTGGCTGCCGGGTCGCTCTCGGCCCAGGGCCTCACGCCCGTCGAGCAGCGCATCGTCGACGCCATCGACGCCCGCACCGGTGCGGCGGTCGCGCTGCTCGAACGTGTCGTGAACATCAATAGCGGGTCGCTCAACCCCGACGGCGTACGGCGGGTCGGCGACATCTTCCGCGCGGAGTTCGACGCGCTGGGGTTCGCCACGAAGTGGATTCCGATGGCGGAAGTAGAGCGCGCCGGCCATCTCTTTGCCGAGCGGGAGGGAACGGGACCGCGGGTCCTGCTGATCGGGCATCTGGATACCGTGTTCGAGTCCGACAGTCCGTTCCAGCGATACGTGCGCGAGGGCACCATCGCGCGCGGGCCGGGCACCGAAGACATGAAAGGCGGGGACATCGTCGTCCTGCTGGCGTTACAGGCGCTGGCGGACGCCGGCCAACTCGATCGCATGAATCTGATCGTGGCGTTCACCGGCGATGAGGAGGAGACCGGTGACCCGCTCTCGATCAGCCGGCGCGATCTGATCGAGGCGGGGCGTCGCAGCGCGTATGCGCTCGGATTCGAGGGAGGGGTGGGCGGGACGGGCACCGCGACGATCGCGCGCCGCGGATTCACCGACTGGACGCTCCAGGTTCGTGCGACGCCTGGTCATTCCTCACTCATCTTCCGGCCGGAGTTTGGCAGCGGCGCCATCAACGAGGCGGCCCGGATCGTGGCGGCGTTCCACGAGCAGCTACGCGGCGAGGAGTATCTCACGTTCAATCCCGGCTTGATCCTCGGCGGGACCGACGTGCAGCTCGACGACCTTACCCGCGGCCGCGCGTTTGGCAAGACCAACGTGATTGCCGATGCGGCCACGGTGAAGGGCGACATGCGCACGATCTCACTGGAACAACGGGAGCGGACCAAACGGCGCATGGCAGCGATCGTGGCGCAGCACCTTCCTGGCACGACCGCTGAAATCACCTTTCAGGATTCCTACCCGCCGATGGCGCCCACCGACGCCAACTACGCCTTGTTGGCGCGGCTGGATCGGGTGAGTCGCGATCTGGGGTTTGGCCCGGTCACCGAGGTCGATCCGGGGATGCGCGGGGCCGCCGACGCGTCGTTCGTTGCCGGCGTGGTGGGGGCGGTGCTCGACGGGCTCGGGGTGGTTGGGGACGGGGGGCACACGGAGGGCGAACTGGTTGACCTCGACACGGTTGGCTTCATGGCCAAGCGGGCCGCCCTGCTGCTCAACCGCCTCACGCGCGATCCGGTGCCCTAGCCGGCGAACACCGTCCGCGGCTGAGCCCTACATGTCGCAGCGGCGAATGCAGTTGAGGATGTGGTAGACCTTGGGTTCGGTGATGCGGTAGAAGACGTTGATGCCGTCACGCCGTGAGGCGACGATCCCCGGTCCGCGCATCTTGGCCAGGTGCTGTGACACGATCGCCTGCGGGAGTCCGAGTTGTCCCTGAATCTCGCTGACGGTCGTCTCGCCGGTCTCGAGCACTTCCACGATCCGCAGCCGATCGGCGTGACCGAGCATCCTGATGATCTCGGCTGCACGGAGCAGGACCTCCGGGTCGACGGAGCGAACGAGCGGAGCCGACTTCATAGCACGAAGGTACGCCCCCTCGGCTCAGCGTGGCCAGCCCGGGCGCTACACATCGAGATTGCGCACGTACTTGGCGTTGGTTTCGATGAACTCCCGACGCGGTTCCACCTGGTCGCCCATCAGCGTTTCGAACACCTCGGCCGCGCGGACCGCGTCATCGAGTTCCACCTTGAGGATCGTGCGGGTTTCCGGATCCATCGTGGTCTTCCACAACTGATCCGGGTTCATCTCGCCGAGTCCCTTGTAGCGCTGAATGTTCACCGAGCCCTTGCCGCTCCCGTTGCTGAGCCGCTTGATGTACTCGTCCCGCTCCCCGTCGTCGAAGACGTAATACTCCTCCTTGCCTTTGGCCACCCGGTACAGCGGCGGCTGCGCGATGTAGATGTATCCCGCGTCGATCAGCGCCGGCAGTTGGTTGTAGAAGAACGTCAGCAGCAGCGTGCGGATGTGTGCGCCGTCGACATCGGCGTCGGTCATGATGATGATCTTCTGGTAGCGCGCGTCGTCCAACTTGAAATCGTCCGCGCCGACCCCGGTGCCGATCGCGGTGATGATCGCCCGGATCTCTTCGTTGGAGAGGATCTTGTCGATCCGCGCCTTCTGCACGTTGAGGATCTTCCCGCGCAGGGGGAGAATGGCCTGGAAGGACCGGTCACGCCCCTGTTTCGCTGAGCCGCCCGCGCTGTCCCCCTCGACGAGGTACAACTCGCACATGGCCGGATCGGTCAGGGAGCAGTCCGCGAGTTTGCCGGGCAGGATACCACCCTCCAGCGCGCTCTTCTTGCGGACCAATTCCCGCGCCTTGCGCGCCGCCTCTCGCGCCCGCGCGGCGCTGGCCGCCTTCTCGATCACGGCACGCGCCACGCCCGGCGTCTCCATCAGGAAGTTGGACAGGTGTTCGTACACGACCATCCGGACGATCCCTTCGACCTCGGAGTTGCCGAGCTTCGTCTTGGTCTGCCCTTCGAATTGCGGTTCCTTCACCTTCACGTGAATGACGGAGGTCAATCCCTCCCGAACGTCTTCGCCCGAGAGGGTGAAGTTCTCCTTCTTCAGCAACCCCTTGTTCTTGGCCACTTCGTTGATGGCCCGCGTCACCGCCGCCTTGAACCCCGTGAGATGGGTGCCGCCTTCATGCGTATTGATGTTGTTGACAAACGAAAACGTGCTCTCGGCATAGCCGTCGTCGTACTGCATGGCGACGTCGATCTCGACGTCGTCCTTGGCCGTGGCGAATGCGATCGGTTTCGGGTGCAACGGTATCCGGGTGCCGCGGAGGTACTCGACGAACTGCCCGAGCCCGTTCTTGTAGTTGAATGAGGCCTCCTTGGGCGGTTCGCGCCGCTCATCCCGGAGCGTCAGTGTGATACCGCTGTTGAGAAACGCGAGTTCGCGGAGGCGGCTGGCCACGGTGTCATAGTCGAACCGCGTTTCGGTGAAGATCTCGGTATCGGGCTTGAAGGAAACCATCGTGCCCGTCTTCTTGGCTTTCCCCGTCGTCTCGAGTTGCTGTATCGTTACCCCGCGAACGAACGCCATGTGGTACTGTTGACCGTCGCGCGACACCCACACATCGAGACGCTCGGACAGGGCGTTGACCACCGACACGCCGACGCCGTGCAGGCCCCCCGATACCTTGTACGTGCTCTTATCGAACTTGCCACCGGCGTGGAGCATGGTCATGGCGACTTCGAGGCCCGGTTTCCCTTCGGTCTTGTGCAGGTCGACCGGAATACCGCGCCCGTTGTCGGCGACCGTGATGGAATCGTCCGCGTGAATGGTGAGGGCGATGGCATCGCAGTAGCCCGCCAGCGCCTCGTCGATCGAGTTGTCGACGACCTCGTACACCAAGTGATGCAGCCCGCGGGCGGCGGTCGAGCCGATATACATCCCGGGACGTTTGCGGACCGCCTCCAGTCCCTTGAGGACCTGGATGGCGTCGGAACTGTACCGGTTGTCTTGCCTGTCAGCAGTCATCGTTCCTCGAGGTTGCAGCGCTGGGCATTGCGGTACGACGGCGCGCGGAGGGCCGCTAGCCGACGCGCCAGAGAATCCGGGTAATGGCCTTGCCGCCGTGCCCGAGCTTGCGGAGAATCTCGGGCGTCATCAGTTGCAACTCCTGCATCCACGCCGCCGAGGCGACCCGCACGAACAAGATCCCTTCGGGCGTCACCCCTTCCGCCGTGGTCACCGACGCGATCTGGTGTCCGACGAGGCCGGGCCAGTCGTCCACCACGCTCGCGCGTTCGAGCTTCGTCTTCAAACCGCGGCGCTTCAGGTATCCGTCGAGCGCACGGTCGATCCCGATGGTTCGGCTATCGTTCAACGGTGCCCCCCGTCATGCGCCAGCGCGGCCGGTCGAGCAGCGCCGCGGGGACCTCGGCGTCCCGCGGTGCCGTCACCAGCGCCTGGCCGGGCAGGGACAGCGCGATCAGCCCCAGCAAGTGTTCCTGTCGGGTCGCGTCGAGCTCGGCGAAGACGTCGTCGAACAGCGCGATCGGCGCCGAGCCGTGCGCCGCGCGAATCGATTCCGCCTCCAGTAACCGGAGCGCGATGGCGCTCGTCCGTTGTTGGCCCGCCGATCCGAAATGTCGGGTGTCTCGCCCGTCGAGCGTCAGCCGGACGTCGTCGCGGTGTGGGCCGATCGTGGTGAGGCCGCGGCGCTGGTCGCGGTCGCGCGCGACCGCCAGGTGCGCTTCGAACTCCGATGCGTGCTCGCACTCGGGGCGGGCGTGATACGTGATGATCGCTCCCTCGCGCTCGCCCAGTGCGGTGCACAGTTCCGTGAACCGTCCCTGCTGCGCGGCAATCCAGGCACGGCGTGCCCCCACGACCGTCGCCGCGGCCCGCGCAAACGGCGCGTCGAACGCCCACGCCGCCTCCGGCCGCCCCCGCCGCAACGCCGCATTGCGTTGCCGCAAGGCCGCCCGTAACGCGGACAGCGCATCGAGGTATCCTCGTGACGTGAGCGCCAGCACGACGTCGACATACCGCCGCCGTCCCGCGGGGCCGCCGGTGATCAGGTCCCGATCCGCCGGCGAAAACACGACGGCGGCGATGCGGCCGACCGCTTCGCCCAGCTTGTCCACCAGCCCGCCCCCGACCGTCACCTTCTTGCGACGACTCGGCGCATCGTATCCCGCCGTCACCCGCGTATCCGCCTCGCCGGCGAGGAAGTACCCGTTCTCGCCGAACCGCACGAGTTCGCGGTCCTTCGCCCCGCGAAACGACCGGAACAGCACGAGGTAGTAGACCGCCTCGAGCAGGTTGGTTTTGCCCTGACCGTTGTTGCCGACGATGACGACCCCGCGCGGGGGAAGCTCCAGATCCAGCGCGGCAAGGTTCCGGAAGTTGCGGACGGTGAGTCGTGCTAACTCCACGTCGCGCCATGGCTCGACGTAAAAAGGGCCACGGAACGCCGTGGAGCGTGCCGCGGCCACGCCGCGAAAAAGCCGTTCGACATGTTACAAAATACCCCTCTCCGGGAGGGCGGTCAACGCTTACGGCGAACGCGTACCGGGTCGCTCCACGACCGTCACGGTGATCTGCACCGTCGTCGATTGTCCGGTGAGATCACGCGCTCGCGCGGTGATCGGAATGACGTCGCCGAGCGGGAGGTTGTCCGGCATGACCCAGTTCAGCACGGTCGCCACCTCGACATCGAAACCGGTCGAGATCGATTCCGTGGTCCCGAGTATGGTCACGGTGAGCGAGTCGAGCCCGTTCGGGTCGCTGGCCACCACGGCGATCGGCAGGGTATCCGGTGAGAACACCGTTGCGCCTGCGCGCGCTTCGAGGGTCACTCGTGGCGGGCCCGGGCGGAGACGCTCAGGCGAGCACCCCCCTGCGACCAGGGCCACGGCGGCGACCATCAGCAGCGCCCTCATCGTCCGGCGGCCTCCAGCGCGAGCAGCCGCTGTTTCAACGCGAGACCGCCACCATACCCGCCCAGTTTCCCGCCGGCTGCCACCACCCGATGGCAGGGGATCACTACGGGAATCGGATTGCGATGATTGGCCATGCCCACCGCCCGCGCCGCCCGTGGCTGGCCGATCTCGCCGGCGACTTCGCCATACGTGCGGGTCGCGCCAAACGGAATGCGCCGCAACGCCTGCCAGACGCGCTGTTGAAACGGCGAACCGTGCGGGCGGATCGGAAAGGTGAACGCGCGTCGTCGCCCGGCGAAATACTCGCGCAGTTCACGGTCGACCAGCCGTTCGAACGCGCCCCGCGCGGGGCGCGTTGCACGGCTGCGCAGGTGGATAGCGGTGACGTGATCCTCGTCGGTGGTGACGGCGAGTCGTATGGTGTCGGCGACCACGGCGAACGGGTCCACAGTGTCACGCCCCGGTGAAGGTCGGGTCTCGCTTCTCGAGGAAGGCCGTCATGCCCTCCCGGATGTCGGCGGAGGACGCAATGAGTCCGAAATGATTGGCCTCGAGCAACAGGCCCTCGTCGAGCGACATGTCGAGTCCGCGATCGACCGCTTCGATCGACAGCGCGACCGCCAACGGGGCCATGGCCAGGATACCCCGCAGCAGCGTTTCCGATTCGGCGAGCAGATCGGCGGCGGGGACGACTCGGTTCACCAGCCCGATGCGAAACGCCTCGTCCGCATCGATGATTCGTCCGCTGAGGATCAACTCGAGGGCGCGGCCTTTGCCCACCAGACGGGGCAGGCGCTGTGTCCCGCCGTATCCGGGGGTAATGCCGAGTTTCACCTCGGGCTGGCCAAACCGGGCCCGCTCGCTCGCGATACGCATGTGGCACGCCATGGCAAGTTCGCATCCCCCGCCGAGCGCGAAGCCGTTGACCGCGGCGAGGATCGGTTTGGGTGCCGTCTCGAACTTCCGCAGCACCGCCTGCCCCCGCAGCGCGCGCGCCTTCCCGTCGAACGGTCCCTGGGTCGAGAGTTCGCCGATATCGGCCCCCGCCACGAACGCCTTTTCACCGGCCCCCGTCAGGATCGCGGCACCCACGTCGTCCCGCGCACGCACCTCATCGGCGGCGCGGTCGAGTTCGTCGACCACCGCGTCGTTGAGCGCGTTGAGTTTGTCCGGGCGATTGACCGTGACCGTGGCGATGCGGTCGGTGACCGAGAACAACACGTGTTGGTATGACATGACAGCAATGTAACCGTGGAGCACCGGACGCCGCAGCACAGCGGGGCGCACCGTCTGGCCGCGGGGCGTGCACGCGTGTACCCTGCAGGATGCCCCGAAGCAAACAGGTCCGGACACTCGTGCTGAGCGGTGCCCTGGCGATCGGCTGCCGGGCCGGCCTCGGCCCCGGCCAATGGGTCGACGTGCCACGCGCCGCCGGACCGCCCGTGGCGTACCGCTACCTGGGGCCACCGGGTAGCGCGGACGGGGTGGTGATCCTGATTGGGCTGCCGGGCCAGGCGCGTCTTCCGCAGCGGCTGGTGGAGCGCGGGATGGCCGCCGTCGTCCCGGCGCTCGACCGCGAATCGATGTTCCTCCGTCCCAACGTCATGGACCAGATTCGGGACATCGTGGAGGACGCGCAACGGCGCACCGGGGCACCGCCCGGCGTGGTAGCCATCGGCGGGATTTCGCTTGGCGGTACGGCGGCGGTCCGGTATGCCGAACACTGTGCGTCCGGCCGATGCGACTCGGCGGCGACTCCCCGCGCGGTATTCGCGGTGGACGCGCCCCTCGACATGGAGCGGCTCTGGCGCTCGGCGACCGTGATTCTCGGACGGGGTGCGCCGGAAAGCAACCTGCAGGAAACGCAGTGGCTCCTCGACCGCCTCACCAATGTGCTGGGCGGTCCGCCGGACATCGCGCGGGCATCGTACGCCGCGTATTCGCCGTTTCTGTACTTCGCGCGGGACGGAGGAAACGCGCGACTGTTGTTGCGTACGCCACTGCGTCTCTACACGGAGCCCGACATCGACTACTGGGTCGAGCAGCGCCGATACGACTACTACAACACGAACGCCTTTGACGCGGCCGGGCTTACCAATCGGTTATTGCTGTCCGGCCACGAGGACGTCGCGTTGATCACCACGTCGGGGCAGGGGTTCCGGCCCGATGGCACACGCAATCCACACTCCTGGTCGATCGTCGACGAGGACGACCTCGTGCGATGGATCACCGACCGCCTGTCCCGCACTCCAATCCGGGCCACACCATGAGCCGCACGGATGACATCCACCCCATCACGCTGCGAGAGAAATTCGAGCAGTTTTCCGACTACTGGCATCCCCGCATCGTCGGCGAACTGAACGGGCAGCAGGTGAAACTCGCCAAGATCCAGGGGCCGTTCGTGTTTCATAGCCACGAGCACGAAGACGAGTTGTTTCTGGTCGTGCGGGGCCGCATGCGGATGGAGTTCCGCGATCGGTCGATCGACCTCGCGGAGGGGGACGTGGTGATCGTGCCCCGTGGGGTGGAGCACCGGCCGGTCGCCGAGCACGAAGCCCACATCCTGCTGTTCGAACCCGCCGGCACCCGCAACACCGGGAACGTCGACAACGCCCGGACCGTGGAGCCCGAGTGGATTTGACCGCAGGCTGGCCTTTCGCGCGGCGCGGGTGTATATAGATCTGCGAACCACTCGCCTTGGAGAAGTCCAGCAACACATGGTCGAAGCCGTGTGTGCCTTTGCAGCGGGTGTGGCCTGTGGACCCGCTGGTGACGGATGGCTCGTCACCCGCTTTCAACAACTCTGACGGCACCTCCACTCCGACGACCGGAGTGTGCGCGGGTACCATGCGCGAATATCCCAATTGTACTGACCCTCATCCCCACGACGCGTGACAGAAACCGACCAAGACCTGCTCGGCGTGCTCGAGCTCACAGGAAGAGGCGTCGGATTCATCCGCCGCCGCCAGGCCGGCTACAAGCCGTCGAAACGCGACATCCACGTCGGGCAGAAACTCATCCAGCGCTACCGACTCCGCACCGGGGACGAACTCGTCGGTGAGGTGGGGAAACCGCCCGGTCGCGGCAAGAGCCCGACGTTGCGAACGGTCGCGTCCATTAACGGGCAGTCCCCCGAATCGTGTAACGGCCGTCCCGATTTCTCCACGCTTGGCGCCACCCATCCGAAAGAACAACTGGTGCTCGATTGCGGGCTCACCCGGCTAGGTCAGCCGGATCCGACCAATCGCATCATCGATCTGCTGTGCCCGCTCGGCAAAGGGCAGCGCGCGCTGATCGTCGCCCCGTCCAAGGCCGGCAAGACCATGGTGCTCCAGGCGATTGCCGAGGGGATCGTCAAGAATCACCCGGACAGCACGCTGTTCATCTTGTTGGTCGACGAGCGACCCGAAGAAGTGACCGAGATGGAATTGTGCGGGTACGGCGAGGTGGTCGCGTCGAGCTTCGACTACCCCGCCGCGCGCCACGCCTCGTTGGCGGCATTGACCCTCGAGCGCGCTCGGCGGCGCGTCGAAATGGGACAGGACGTCGTCCTCATCCTCGATTCCATCACACGCCTGGCGCGGGCCCATAATACGATCGAGAAGGGGAGCGGGCGCACGCTGACTGGCGGGCTCGATGCGACGTCGATGGAGGAACCCAAGCGCTTCCTCGGGAGTGCCCGGAACATCGATCCGGCCAAGGGCGGCGGATCGCTGACGATCATCGGGACCGCCCTGATCGATACCGGATCCAAGATGGACACGGTGATCTTCGAGGAGTTCAAGGGCACCGGCAACAGCGAGTTGGTCCTGAGCCGCGAGTTGGCCGACCGGCGGATCTTCCCGGCCATCGATCTGAATGCGAGCGCCACCCGGCGCGAGGAGTTGTTGCTCTCGCCGGACGCACTGCGGCTCTCGCACGCGCTTCGCAACCGGCTGGCGCGCCAGTCGCCGATCGACGCGATGAACGACCTGATTTCCCTGCTGCGCCGCACCGAAGGGATTGAAGACCTTCTCAAGTACGTGAGCTAGCGCGAGCGCGACCGGGCGCGGCGCCGTTCACGCTCGCGGCGATCGGTCGGCGACGTACATTGAGGCATGCCGACTGTTCTGGCGCTCGATCAGGGAACGACCGGGTCCACCGCGGTACTCGTCGGCGACGACGGCCGCGTCCTGGGGAAGGGCTATCACGAGTTTACCCAGCACTTCCCGGAACCGGGGTGGGTCGAGCACGATCCGATCGAGATCTGGCAGACCACCATGGCCGCCGCACGGGACGCGGTGGGCGGGCAGATCCCCGACGCCATCGGCATCACCAATCAGCGCGAGACCGTGGTCGTGTGGGACCGCGTCACCGGCCGACCGCTGCATCGGGCGCTGGTGTGGCAGGACCGGCGGACGTCGGCGCGATGCGCCGAGCTGCGGGCGGAACGCGGTGACGCCTTCATCGCCGAGCGGACCGGGTTGGTGTGGGATCCCTACTTTTCCGGCAGCAAGATCGAATGGCTGCTGCGTACCGTCCCGGGAATCCGCGACGCGGCGGAACGTGGCACGGCGGTCTTCGGCACCATCGACGCGTGGCTCGTCTACCATCTGACCGGTGGGGATGTGCTCGTCACCGATCACACCAACGCCTCGCGCACCCTGCTCTACAATATCAACCGGCACCACTGGGACGATGAGCTGCTCGAGCTGTTCGGGGTTCCCCGCATCGCGCTGCCCGACATCCGTGGGTCGAGCGAGGTCGTCGGCGCGACGGTCCCTGACCTGTTCGGTGCCGCGGTCCCGATTGCCGGCATCGCGGGCGATCAGCAGGCGGCGCTGTTCGGGCAGGGGTGCTACGCCCCTGGGGACGCGAAGAACACCTATGGCACCGGGGCATTCCTGTTGATGGTGGTGGGCGACCACGCGGTCCCCGGTTCGGCCGGGGGAGGAGTGTTGACGACCGTTGCGTGCGGGTCGGCGGGGGAGCCGATCCTCGCCCTCGAAGGATCCGTGTTCATTGCCGGCGCGGCCGTGCAATGGATACGGGACGGTCTTGGTCTGGTCGCCAGCGCGGCAGAAACGGAAGCGTTGGCACGCGCGATCGCCGACACGGGGGGGGTCTACTTCGTCCCGGCTTTTGTGGGACTTGGGGCCCCGTATTGGGAGCCGGCGGCCCGCGGCACGATCGTCGGGCTCACGCGTGGGAGCGGTCGCGAGCACCTGGTGCGGGCGGCCCTCGAGGCGATGGCGTATGGGACCAAGGACGTGTTGGACGCGATGGCCGCCGCGTCCGGCGTGTCGTTGGCCTCGCTGAAGGTCGACGGCGGGGCCTCGGCGAACGACTGGCTCATGGCGTTCCAGGCTGGGGTGCTCGGGGTCCCCGTTCGCCGTCCGGACGTGGTCGAAACCACGGCACTCGGTGCCGCCGGCTTGGCCGGGCTGGCCAGTGGCGTTTGGCACACCGCCGCGGAGTTCGCGACCACGAGAACCTATCGGGAATTCCGACCGGACGGCCCTCCAATCGCGGGTGGCTACGCCGGGTGGCAGCGCGCCGTGCAGGCGGCACTGTTTTGGGCGCGCGAGCGGTGATAACCGACATGCTCAGGTCAGGTTTTCAGCCTCCCTTAATCGTTCCTTCACGAACCCCGGCTAGCTTCGTTATTGGAGTGATGTCGCAGGACTTATCGACGAAGCTCGGCATCCAGAAGGGGGCGACGTGAGGCGTACTAGTTGGTCAATCGGGCTCGTACTCATCGTCATGATTGGCGGATCATGCACGAAAGAGACGATCGTGTTTCGTGATCGCGAGCCGTTCAATACACCGCCGGAAGCGGCGTTGGGCATGCTTGGGTACTACGATGCGGATACCAAGCAGACCACATGCGGCAACTGCCACTCGGGAGCGCAAGTTGCCTGGGAGAACACCAAGCACGCGGACGCGTGGGAGGATCTGCAGGCGTCTGGCCATGCGTCGGCCGATTGCGACGGATGCCATACCGTCAGTCAGCTTGGCAATTTCATTGCCGATTCGGAGGCCGGCTACCTGGCCGTCACCGATTCGGCTCAGAAGGTGGTGTATCACGACGTGCAGTGTGAGAGCTGCCACGGGCCCGGGCTCGACCACGTGCAGGACACCGAGGGTGTGAAACCGCTCGCGTCCGTCGTGGTCGGTGAAGGGATCGCCAACGGCTGCGGGGAGTGCCATTCCGGTACGCATACCCCGTTCCTCGAGCAGTGGCAGGAATCGGCGCACGGCGCCGGCGCGTCGTTCGCCTCGCGTGGCGGGTCGGCGACCTGCGCCCCGTGCCACAACCCCCGTGTGACCATGGAAGTCGCGTTCGGCGAGGCCGGCACGGTCTACGCCGAGCAGGACACGCTCGCGGTGTGGCCGGCCGTGTACTGCGTCACCTGTCACGACCCGCACGGTTCGCCGTACGATGCGCAGTTGCGCGCCCCGATCGACGTACCGACCCGCGACAATCTGTGCGTGGCCTGTCATGCCCGGAGGGCGACTCCGCCCGGCGGCAGCCACGGCCCGCACGCGGCGCAAGGGTTGCTGGTGATCGGCGAGGACGTCGGGTGGATTCCGCCCAACTTCGCCTACGACACCACGCTCATTGCCAGCTCCCACGGGACGGAGGCGAATCCGAAACTGTGCGCCACCTGCCACGTCTCCGCGTTCGACGTGACGGATGCGGCCACGGGCGATTTCCTGCTGACCAGCGTTGGCCACACCTTCGAGCCGATCCAGTGTCTCGACGCGCAGGGCCTGCCCACGGCCGGTCCGTGTCCGGATGCCGAACGCACGTTCGGCGCCTGCGTGACGTCCGGCTGTCATGTGTCGCAGGACGTGGTGCGCACGGCGTTCACCTCGCTCAAGAACGACCTGAACTCGTTGGTGGACATCCTGTGGACCGACGACGGCGACCACGTCATGGAAGCGACGGACGGCGGCCTGCTGCCGCAGATCATCGCCTCGGACGATACGCTGGAACTATGGCTTGGCGACGACATCGTGACGGTGGCCGAGGGAGCATTCTACAACGCGCAGCTCGCATATACCCACGATCGGGAGCATTGGGGTGACGGCGAGATGTGGGGCGTGCACTTCAGCGCCCACAAGGCGAGCGGGGAAGGGGTGCATAACCCGTTCCTCCTGCGGGCGTTGCTCTCGGCGTCCATCGGAGCGGTCATCAATACGTACGGTCCGGTTCCGCCGCCCAACGTGAACCTGACAGAACTTCTCAAGCCGCAGGCTACCTTGCCGCCGGGCGTGCGGCGGATTCGCTAGCCCGCGACCGACGCCCGTTTGGTGCGTCCTCCCGCCGGCTCCGTGCCACCTGGACGGCACGGAGCCGGTTTCGCGGTACCCCGAGCCGGCAGCGTACGCGTGCCCGCGATGGTGTCCGAACGGAGCGACGCGCTGGACAATCGGGCGTGGGTGGCTTCAGCTTCAATCGTAGATTGATCGGATGGCGGGATCGCCCGCATCGCGCATAACGGGAGGGGGAGGCTGGTGACCTGCCCGCACTGCGGCCACGAGGTTCAAGGCAACGCCACACACTGCCCGGCGTGCTCGTCCGACATCCGTGTCGTCGAGCGGCGGGCGGCGCGCCCAACCCTGCGGGACGTCATCGTGTCCGTGGCGGACGCGGAGTCGCCGCGTGGACTGAATCGACTGGTATTCTGGGGGCTGTTGCTCGTCGGGCTCACCGGGGTTGGGGTGGTCGTTGCCCTGTTTCTGCTTCCGCCGGAACATCTGCTGATTCCCGACATCCAGCCGGTCGTGAGCGTGGCGCCGGAACTGGAGTTCCGGGTGGGAACGAGCCGTGTCGTGACGTGGGGCGACCGGGTCATCATCGTGGTGCGCCGGACCGATGATCGGTACGCCGCATTGCAGGGGACCGCCCCGGGCGACGGCTGTTTTCTGCAATGGGATCGCGAGGCGCTGCATTTGACGTCGCCCTGCACGCACGCCGTGTTCGACCTCCGCGGCAACGTGATCTCCGGTCTCACGACCGAATCGCTGCGCCACTACGCCGTGTTCGTGCGCGACGGCGTGGTCTACGTCACGGAGTCCTGAGCCATGCCCGAGCGCATCATCAAGGCGTCCAAAGAACTCCGCCGCCGCGCGACCGACCTGCGGGACGACATCCGCGAGAGTGCGGACAGCAACCTGCTGGGCATCCTGCGCTTCCTGGGCCTGCTGTACGGGCCCATCGACCGGCACGCTCGGATCGACCAGGCGCTCCGCACGTCGTTGAAATACCGCCTCGCGCCCCACGTCGGTTGGCGCCATGCGCTCGGCGGCATCACCTACCTGCTCTTGATGATCCTGGTGGCGACCGGCGTGCTGATGGCGTTCTACTACCGGCCGTCCGCCCAGGAGGCCTATTCCAGCATCCAACATATCGTGACGCGTGTGCCGTTCGGCTGGCTGATCCGCGACCTGCACAGCTGGGCCGCCAGCGCGGTCATTGTCGTCGTGCTGGCGCACATGGCGCGTACGTTCTTCCAATCGACCTACAAGCCGCCCCGCGAGATGAACTGGTTTATCGGCGTCCTCCTGCTGGTGGTGCTGTTGGCGTTTGGGGCGACGGGGTATCTGCTGCCGTGGGATCAGTGGGCCTATTGGACCGTCACCGAACTCCTCACGGTCGTGCCAAGGATCCCGCTCGTTGGCGGGCTCCTGGCGGAATTGGTGACCGGCGACGTGATCGTGTCCGGCGCGACGCTGAGCCGCCATTTCGCCATTCACGTCATCATCCTGCCGTGGATTCTCTTTGCGCTGGTCGGATTGCATTTCGCCTTGGTACGCAAGCACGGCGTCACGCCGCCGGCCGGTCCCGTGGATCGCGACGGACCCGGTATCCCGTTCTTCCCACATCACCTGCTGCGATCCGTGGTCGTCGCCGTGTTCGTCGTTGGCGTCCTTGTCAGCCTGGCGGTCCTGTTCCCCAGGCCATTCAGTGCCGCGGCCAACCCGCAGGCGCCACCGGCCGACATGGTGTCGAGCTGGGTGATCGTCGATGTCTCGCGTGCCGTACTGCGCTACCTGGGCGTGTGGGGATTCGCGCTGTTCGCCCTGATCGGCTTCGTGCTCGCGGCACTTCCGTTCTGGGATCGTGAGCCGGCTGCGGGCATGCGCAGCCGGCCGCTTGTTGCGGCGATCGGGCTCGTGTTCTTCCTTGGCATTGTTGGGGCCTGGGCCGCCGGCCGCACGCTCCAATCGGAACCGCCCGCCGCCAGCGTCGCCCCGGCAGCGGTGCCCGCCGCCGCCGCCGACGGCCTGCCGCTCGAGAGCCCGGGCCTGTCGCCGCCCCGCCTCGACGCGCCACCGGAGGGATCGGTGCCCGATCCGGGAGGGGGTTGATGATGCGGAATGCACTGGTCCTCGCCGCGCTGGGCGCGATGCCGGGCCCGCCGGCGCTCGCGCAGGTCCCCAGGGCCGGGCTGGACGCGTCGTACAGTTGCGTGACATGCCATGCCCCCAAGCGCCGGGCGTTCATTTCGGGCGTCCACGCGGAGCGCGGCATTCGATGTCACGACTGCCACGGCGGGAACACGACGGTGTTCGAACTGCCCGGCGCGCACCGCGGGTCGTTCGTCGGCTCGCCGACCAAGCTCGGCATCGCCCGGTTGTGCGCGTCGTGTCATTCCGATCCGAACCGCATGCGCCAATATGGTCTCCCGGAAGACCAGTTGGCCGGCCTCAGGGCGAGCCGCCACGGGCAACTGCTGGAACGCGGCAACGCGGATGCGCCGACGTGTACCGATTGTCATGACGCGCATCTGATCCGGCGCGCAAGTGACGCGAGGAGCAATACGTATCCTGCCAACATCCCCGGGACGTGCGCGCGCTGTCACGACGACGCGGCGCTGATGGGCAAGTACGGCCTGCCGACCAGTCAGTCCACCGAGTATCGCTCGAGTGCGCACGGCGTTGCGCTGTTCGAGAGGGAAAACCACGCGGCACCGACGTGCATCGGCTGTCACGGGTCGCATGAAGCGCTGCCGCCCGGCGTCGACGAGGTGGCGGATGTATGCGGCCAGTGCCATGTGTTGGTGCGCCAGGCGTTCTTCGCCGGCGCGCACGGGGCCGCGACGGCCCGCGGCGCCTTGCCGGGATGTCTCGCCTGTCACTCGAACCACGGCACCGAACCGGTGCGGGGGCTCGTGTGTGGCAACTGCCACGCCGCTGACGAGCCGGCGACAGCGGTCATTGCCAGATTGGGACGTGTGATCGCCACCGCGAACGACGAACTCGCCGCCGCGGACACCGCGTTGCAGGAACTCGTGCGGTCCGGGCGCGTGGTGACCGACACGCGGTTCCGATACCGCTCGGCGCTCACCTACTACCGGCAGATGGCCCAGGCGCAGCACGGGCTCGATGTGGAGACCATGGAGGATCTGGCCCTCCGAATCACATCCACCACCCGGGACATCCGCCGGGCAGCGGATGTCGCCGCCGAAAACCGCTGGGAGCGGCAGTTGCTGCTCGTTCCGGTGTGGTTCGTTGTCCTCGCCGTTGCGGCGCTGGTGGGGTTCCGTCTGTCCGAGTTGCGGCGCGCTTCCTCCCAGAGCGACACGTGATGTTCGGGCGAGTCAAGTCCCTGTTGCAACGGCGCTCCCGCCTCGTGCGGCTGGCCGTGCAGCTCGGGGTGCTCGCGGTGATCGTCGGCGCGGTCGGGACGGTCGGCTTCGTCGAGTACAGCGCGAACCCGAAATTCTGCCTCAACTGCCACCTCATGGAGCCGTACTACGAGTCGTGGGCCAGCTCGAGTCACCGCGACGTCCCTTGCATCAAGTGTCACTATGCGCCGGGTGTCCGGGCCGAGGCGATGGGGAAACTGCAAGCGGCCAACCAGGTGGTGAAGTACGTCACGGGAACCTATGGGATGAAGCCGTGGGCCGAGATCGAGGATGCCGCCTGCCTCCGGTCAGGGTGCCACGTGGAAGCGCGACTGGAAGGAGAAGTGGAGTACCGCGGCGTCTCGTTCAATCACGCCCACCACCTCGGTGAACTCCGCCGCGGGAAGCAGTTGCGGTGCACCAGTTGCCATTCCCAGATCGTGCAGGGCGATCATGTGGCGGTCACCGCCGCGACCTGCTTCCTGTGCCACTTCAAGGGTCGGTTGACCGACGAACCGATCGCGGGATGTGTCGGCTGCCATACGGCGCCGCCGGTGACCCACGCCGCCGACGGATCGCTCATCGATCATCCGCGTTACGTCGAGGAGATGGTGTCGTGCCGGTCGTGCCACGATCAGGTGACGCACGGCACCGGCGAGGCCGAAGAACCGCGCTGCTTCAACTGTCACAACGAACCGGAGCGGGTCGCCCAAATCGAGAATACGACCCTGGTGCACCGCATCCATATCGCCGATCGGAACGTCGAGTGTACGCAGTGCCATACGCCGATCGAGCATCACGTCATCTCCCGGCGTACCACGCCGATGGCCCTGGATTGTGCGTCGTGCCACCAGGAAGTCCACGATGCGCAGCGCAATCTGCTCGCCGGTGTGGGGGGGCACGGGGTCGAGGAAACGCCGGCTTCCATGTATCTGGCCCGGGTATCCTGCGCGAGCTGCCACCAGCAGGTCCGCCAGGCGGCGGCGCACGAGCGGGTCAACATCGCCAATGAGGCATCGTGCCTGTCCTGCCATGGGACCAAGTATGCCAAGATCCTCCCGGCATGGCAGGCGGAAATGGCGCGACGCTCCTCGGAGGTCGAGGCGGCGCTGCGTGACGTGACCGCTGCGCGGCGAACCGGAACGGGCCGGCTCGATGTCGTCGTCGACAGCCTCATCCGTCTCGCACGCGAAAATATTGAGTTGGTGCGCGTCGGCCGTGGCCCGCACAACGTCGCCTATGCCGACGCACTGCTCCGAGCCGCGCACCGCTTTCTGCTCGACGCCGTCCGCGTGGGGCAGTTGAACGTGACGGTGCCCCGTGGTGAAATGGGGCCGCCGATACGGTCCAACCAATGCCTGCAGTGCCACCTTGGCGTCGAGCGGCAGGAAGGTCAGTTCCAGGGTCGGCGCTTTCCGCACGACCGGCATGTCCTCCAGATGGGCCTGTCATGCGCGACGTGCCACACGCCGTACGAAGCGCATGGCGGCATCACGATCGGGGCGTTGCAATGCGCCCAATGCCACCACCAGGATGCGAAAGCCGGGACGTGCGGCGCCTGTCATGAAGGGGACGGTGGGGCGCCCGTCGCCACCTTTGATCTGCCACAAGGAAAATTCAGCCACGAGCCCCACGTCGGCATCGGCCTGCCTTGCCAGTCGTGCCATCAAGCCGATCCGTCGATGGCGACGGCTCCGGTCAACTGCGACAACTGCCACGCGCCGCACCACCAGCCGACCACGACGTGTCTCTCGTGCCACCAGGGTGGCGCGAAGGCGAAGCACGCGGTGTCCTTTGCGCACTCCGACTGCCGCGCCTGTCACGGAACCAAGGTGGAAGGTGTAACCGAATGGTCGCGCAACGTTTGCACGGTGTGCCACACGGATCGGGTCGAGCACAACGCGCCGGCGGCGTGTCACCTTTGCCATCAGGTCAAGCCGCTGCGAGCGCCGTCCGGGTAGCCGCCCAGCCAGTCCAGCCCAGTGCCGTTCTCGCTAGGTCGGCGACGCGATCTCACGTCGTTCTGTCACTTCCCGCCCAGCTTGCCCCACCGATTCTCACGACCTTGCCCCACCCCCCTCGGGCTTCCTATAGGTGGGGTGGCACGCTGGCCCGCCTCTCCTCGCGAGGGGCGGTGAGACTTTCAGCTAGTGAGTTCGCGCTCCGTCTGTTTGACGTGTCTCTCGGCGACGGTCCCGATATGCGAGTAGACCTCTGCCGGGCCATACGACGATGCGCAGTACGCCGTCACGTCACCGAGATGCGAGGTGAGCGCGTCTGCCGTCTCGAGGATCAGCGGTCGGGCCACGTCCCACGGCAGGCCCATTCTCTCCGCCAGAGAGCGCCAGTCACCGGCCTGGACGTTTCGAACATCCCACGAGCCACCGATCTTCATCGCCAGCGTGCGCTCGAGATGGTCGTACACCACGGTACTGACCAGGTCGTAGAACGGCGCAAGCCGGAGTCCCGCACGAGTATAGAGGAACGCGAGATTCTTGGCGTGCGCGTCCTCGTTGCCGATGAAACAGTTGAAGGCCACCCACCGAAGCAGGTTCGGCAGGTCCCGGGCAGGCAGCGCTGCATGCACACGAACGACGTGCGCGCAAGCGGCGATCCCCGGGCCGCCGTCTCGCTCATACTTTTTGTCCGGCAGGACGCCGCGCATTTGACAGAAATCCTCCTGGTGAACCTTCACACGCCCCGCACCGCCTGACGCCTCGGACATCGGCCGGTCGAATCGTTCGGCACAGGAGACGCGCACAGTTGGCGCTGCCAGTCCGGTCCGCGGGACCAGAAGCCCCGCCTTCTCTGCCAGTGTCGTACAGAACAGTTCGTTCTCCAGCAGTTCCGGGAATTCGGTGATCGGCTGCTTCAGGATGTGGCTGGTGATGCCGCCGCCGAGGGGCAGGACCCACGTACCGTCCGGCCTCCGGAGCAACGCGATCTTTTGTTGTACGCCCGGCAGCGAAAGGCGTCCACGCGTAACGGCCCGACCCAGTTCGGGAGCGCCGGCGGGACTGAACAGCGCTTCGAGTGCGTCGTCGCTCAGGATCCGGTATTCGGGGACGTCGGAGGGGCGCTCGTCACCAGGCCAGATCGACACGGCCCCCGGGCACTCTCCTCCAATCGCACCGAGCAGACCAATGTCATCGCTCGGATCGGTCTCTGCGGCGGCCCGCACCAGCCGCTTGTACGCCTGCTCCGGAAGCAGATTCTGAAAGAATGGAGCGGCCTGACGGTTGCCGTACGGCTCAATCCGTTTCGGCAGAGAGACGGAGACGGCATGGAGGGCGGGGTCGTCGACCGCGTCGGGCGTGTAGGTGAAGCGGATGCCGGACCGGATACGTTCGATGACGCCGATCGGTCGGTCGTACAGGTACACGGAGAACATTATTCTCCTCGGCTGCCGATGCCGGGCAGCCCGCGAGCCGTCACCTCCAACCGGAGACCGAGCACCTCGATGACCCGCAGGACATTGGCGAAGCCGACGTTCGCCCGCTTCCCCTGTTCGACTTCCAAAAGGAGGCGCCGGCTCACACGCGCCAGGGCCGCGACGTCGTCCGCCGTGAGATCGGCTTCGTCCCGCTTGGCTCGAATGCGGCGACCCAGGTCCTCTATCGTACTGATCTTCACGTGGGCCTCCCGTGTTACGTAAAGGGATCTCTGGGGCCTGAACTGGCCAGAGAGTACCCATTATGCTACTCAGCTATTCTGTCGGTTTTTCGATACTTATATCGGAAGAGCTTGGTTTCGCCCGCTACCACCTGCCAATCCATGTTACGTATAGGGTACTACACGGCAGCCACTTGTCAATAGTACCTTATATGTAACATGCACAAGTGTGTTTACAACAGTTAGTTGTGTCAATATAATCTTCATTCGATTCCAGCCACACGATCCTTCGCAGCCAAAAACGCCAACCGTGCTTCCTTTAGGTGGGTGAATGAACCGTCCAGGGAGGCTGAGACCGGGAGTCGACCCGCTACGGCGCCCGGATCGCGGGGCCGACGGGGCGGCCGCCGGCGCGTGCGGAATCGGGATCCGGCCCGAGCGGGATCCCCCAGCGCCTCCGTCGGCTCGTCCACCCCCGGCCTCCAGCCCAACTCCCTGGCCGTCGACGTAGCGCTTCACCGTCTTCCGGTCGTGACCCGTCGCCCGGGCCACCGCCGACCTGCTCTCGCCCCGGCCCACGCGCCGGAGCACGTTCAACACCTCCCACATGGCGACCGCTCGATAAGCCATCTCCCGCACCTCCCTCGGTTGAGGAGGTAGGTGCGCGAAGATGTCCGGGGTCAGTCGTGTGGGGGGTGGGGCAAGCTCGTGAGAATCTCGGCTCTTACCTGGGGCAAGCTCGTGAGAAACTCACCCGCTCAGGTGGGGCATCCTGGTGAGAACGCCTGGGGCATGCTCGTGAGAAATGACAGTTCTGCCCGAAATACTGCTAGCCGTATCTGCCTTGCGATTTCCTTCCTGTACCAAGTAAATTTCATGATTACAAGAGGAAGACGAAGATGTGATTGTATGTCAAGTAACTTGCTGTAAAATAACAATATACTCAATATATGAGAATGCGTACGTGCCATCGTAGCTGATTTGTTTTCTTTGTACAGGAAGGAAAATAAATGGGCGAAATGTCCCGGGAGGTCCTGATTGCACTGCGCCGCATCATCCACTCAGTCGATACGCATTCCCGATCCCTGCTTCAGCGCTGTGGGCTCACCGGACCGCAGCTCCTCCTGCTGCGCGAGATTGGGGACGGGGAGATGTCCGTAGGATTGTTGGCCAAGGCGGTGAGCCTCAGCCAAGCCACGGTAACCGGAGTGCTTGACCGCTTGGAGCGGCAGGAGTTGGTCACGCGGCGCCGCGGTGCCGCTGATCGGCGGCAAGTGCTGGTGCGGGTTACCGGGAAAGGGCAGCGGCTCGCGGCACAAGCGCCCCCGCCGTTTCGCGAGGTGTTTCTCCGACGGTTCGCGGAACTCGAGGATTGGGAGCAGGTCCAGGTCCTCTCGTCGCTGCATCGGGTGGTGGCGCTGATGCAGCCGGAGGGGCTGGGCGTGGGCGCGCTGCTGACCATCGAGGCGCTTCCCGGCGACGGGCCGGACGCGGCGGCGATGTTGCAGGTATGACCGCGGCCGCGAGGGCGGCGACGCCGTTCGTTTTGGCCACCGACCTCGACGGCACCTTCGCCGGGGGGAGCGATGCGGCCCGCGCACGATTGTACCGCCGGCTCGCCGCCCGGACGCACGGCACGTTCCTCATCTACGTGACCGGCCGGCATCTCGACAGTGCACGCGCCCTCGAGGCCACCCTGCATCTGCCCGTGCCTGATGTCTACGTCACAGACGTCGGGGCGACCGTGACGCCGGCCAATCCGGAACGATCGATTGCGCTTCCCGGTCCCCCGTTCGAGGCTCGCTGGCCCGGTCCCACTCCTGTGTTGGCCGCGCTCGCCGAGGTGGGCGACTTCCTGGACCGGCAAGACATTCCCACCGCTCGTCGCGTGTCGTTCTGCGTCAGGGGCGATCGGCCGTTCGACGGGGTCGTCCACGAAGTGCGTCGGCGACTGGTGGGGCTCGATGTGACCGTCGTCGCGTCGGCGGGAACCTATGTCGATGTGTTGCCGGGTGGCGTCGACAAGGGGTCGACGCTCGATCGTCTGCTCGCGTGGCTGGGGATCGATCGGGAGGTCGTCGTCGTGGCGGGAGACACGCTGAACGACGCCGCACTGTTCGAGTTGGGTGTCAAGGGCATCGTCGTTGGCAATGCCGAGCCGGCGTTGCGGGAGCGCGTGGGCGGTGCCGCGCATGTGTATTGCGCCGAGGGCCACGGGGCCGCGGGAGTGCAGGAGGGTCTCGAGGTGTTCGGCTTCTTCAGTGAAGGGAGTGAGGCATGACCACCGATCTCGTCGTCCTCGCACACCGCGAGCCGTACGAGGAGCGGCCCACCGCAACCGGCATCCAACGCGTGCTGAAGACCAACGGCGTGTTCCGCACCCTGGATGCCGTGCTGCGCGAGCGGCGCGGCACGTGGATCGCATGGCGCCAGCAGGATCCGGGGGCGCGTTGGGATGCGACGGTGGACGCGCCGACGGACGAAGCTGGTGCACGCTACCGGATCCGGCGCATCCCGCTCAGCAAGGACGAAGCGCGCCGGTTCTACTACGAGTTCACGTCGACGGCGATCTGGCCGGTGCTCTTCTCGCTGCTCGACCGGGCGCGGTTCACCCAAGACGCGTGGGCGACCTACGAGGAGGTGAACGCGCGGTTCGCCGACGCCGTGTGCGACGAGGCGAGTATCGGGGCGACCGTGTGGATCAACGACTTCCACCTCATGCTGGCGCCCCGGCTGATCAAGCAGCAACGCCCGGATCTGACCCTGGTGCTGTTTTTGCACACGGCGTTTCCGCCGCCCGACACCTTTGCGGTCATTCCGTGGCGTAACGAGCTGCTGGACTCCTTGCTGCACCTCGACGAGATCGGGTTCCACATCCCGTCCTACGCCCTGAACTTCGCGAACACTGCCGAGCGGTTCGTTGGCGCGGTTCCGATGGCACCCGTTGAGGTGGACGTGACCGCCGATCGACCGGCGGTGGCGGTATCTCGCTACCCGAGTCGGCTGGAGTACCAGGGGAGGACCGTGGCTCTCGGCGCGTATCCCGTCGGGGTGGACGTGACGCGCCTCGAGGAGATCGCCTCGGCGCCGGAAACCGAAGCGGCGCGCCGGCGCATTCGGGAGGGCATCGGAGAGGGACGTCTGATTTTGAGCGCGGAGCGGCTGGACTACGTCAAAGGATTCCTGGAACGGCTCGAGTCGTTTGAGCGGTATCTCGAACGTCACCCCAAGGAGCATGGCCGGGTCGCCTTCGTCCAGATCGCCGTGCCAACCCGTACCGGGATGGAGGAATCCCAGGAGATGCGCCGTCTGACCGAAGAGCGCGTCGGCCGGATCAACGGCCGGTTCGGATCCCTCGAGTGGCAGCCGGTGCATTTCTTCCACAAGGCGCTTCCGCTGGACGAGTTGGTCGCGTTCTACCGAGCTGCCGACGTCGCCTGGGTGACCCCCTTGCGGGACGGGTTGAACCTCGTGTCCAAGGAGTATGTGGCGTCCCGTGTCGATGGTGACGGGGTCCTGGTCCTGTCCGAGTTCGCCGGGGCCGCCGCGGAACTGCACGACGCGGTCTTCACCAACCCGTACAGCCCGGACGACATGGATCGTGGCCTCGAAGCGGCGCTGCGCATGCCGGAAGCGGCACGCCGCGCCCGGATGGCGCGCCTCCGCAGCCACGTACGCGAGCGGGACGTACAATGGTGGGCCCGCGCGTTCCTCCAGGACGCGAATCGAGTGGCCGCCGCTCCGGTCGCGCACACGCCCGCCGCCTGACGCGTGCGCGAACTCGGCGCGCTCGATTGGAGCGTGATCGCGGGATACCTGTTGCTGGCCGTTGGTGTGGGCGTCTGGATGTCGCGCTCGGCCGGCCGTTCCCTGGAAGACTATTTCGTCGCCGGACGGTCACTCCCGTGGTGGTGGCTTGGGACGTCCATGGTGGCCACGACCTTTGCCGCCGACACGCCGCTGGTCGTGTCGGGGCTCGTGGCGCGGCACGGCATTGCGGGCAACTGGTTCTGGTGGTCGTGGGCCATTGCGCACGTCACGATGGCAGTGGTCTTTGCCGCCCTGTGGCGGCGGGCGCGGGTGGTGACCGACGCGGAGTTGATCGAACTGCGATACACGGGACCGAGCGCCACCGCGTTGCGCGCCTTCAAAGCGGTGTTCTTCGCCATCGTCATCAACGGCATCGTGCTCGGGTGGGTCATTCGTGCCATGTCGAAGATCTCCCAACCCTTCGTCCATTGGGAGCGGTGGCTTGGTGCGACCGCTTTCGCACGGCTGGACGCCTGGTGGCCCCACTGGATGCTGTTCGGCTCACTCGACGACACGCTCACCGTGCTCGCCTTGTTTGCCCTCATCACGTTCTACTCGTCGTTGGGCGGGATCCGTGGGGTGATGCTCACCGATCTCGCCCAGTTCGCGATTGCGATCGTGGCGAGCGTGACGTTCGCCGTGACGGCGGTGCACGCCGTCGGCGGGGTGGATGGTTTGCTCGTGGCGCTGCACCAGCGGTATCCCGATGCCGACGATCTGCTCGCGTTCGTGCCGCGCTCGGGGTCGGCGTGGCTCCCCGTGCGGGTCTTCCTGGTCTATCTCGCGGTTCAGTGGTGGGCGCAGTATTTCGCGGACGGGAGCGGCTACCTGGCCCAACGATTGGGGACGGCCCGGAGCGACGCAGACGCCGAAGGGGGGGCCATGTGGTTTTGTGTGGCGAATTACGCGTTGCGCACCTGGCCGTGGGTGCTGATCGGGTTGGTGAGCTTGGTGATCTTTCCGCTCGCCGAGAGTGGCACGGGAGAGGGCGCGGCGTTAGTGGCGGCGGATCGCGAGATGGCGTATCCCGTACTCATGGCACGCCTGCTGCCGCCGGGCCTGTTGGGGCTCACGGTGGCGAGCTTGCTCGCCGCGTTCATGAGCACGGTCGACACCCATATCAACTGGGGAGCGAGCTACATCGTGCGTGATCTCTACCAGCGTTTCTTCCGGCCGCAGGCCGACGAGCGCGAGTTGATCCGGGTGGCCCGGTTTGCCGTGGTGGGCATTGCCGTGATGGCTGTGCTGGTCGCGAGCCAGATCTCGAGTGTGGAGCAGGCGTGGAAGTTCTTCGTCGCGATCGGTGCGGGCCTGGGGCTGCCGGCCATGCTTCGCTGGGTCTGGTGGCGCGTGAACGCTTGGACCGAAATCGCCGGCATGGTGGCCGCCGCGGTCGGCGCGATCGTGTTGTACGCCGCGTTTCCGCACGTCCGCGATGAGTACCTGCTCGTTGCCATCGTCGCCATCGGCGCGACAGCGGCGTTGGTCGCCACGTTCGTCACCCGTCCGGTGCCGGAGGCGCATTTGCGGCGGTTCGTGGTGCGGGTCGGCCCGCCGGGCTGGTGGGGGCGGTTCGGTTCCCCGGCGGCCCGGGCTGCCGCCCGGTGGCTTGCCATGGGGTGGCTGGTCGGGAACGCGGCGGTGTTCGCGCTGACGTTCGGAACGGGTTACCTGTTGCTCGGCGCGCGCGGACCAGGTGTGGTGCTCCTCGTGCTGGGCGGGATTGGCGTGTGGCTCACGCTGCAGTGCACCGCCCGCGCTCGGATCCACGCACCAGCGGTGCCGCCGGAGGCGGCGGCGTGATCCGCGTCGTCATCGTCGGGGCCGGGGCGCGGGGCAACCGGGTGTTTGCCGACCTCATCGCGCGCTACGACACAGGATTCGAGGTCGTGGGGGTCGTCGAGCCGGTCGAGGCGAAGCGGCGAGCGTTCCAGCAGCGCTGCCGCGTGCCGGATACACGCGCCCACGCATCGATCGAGGCGTTCCTGGACACGCCCCGCTACGCGGACATCGTGTTCATTTGCACGCTCGACCCGACGCATTACGAGTTGTGTCGGGCCGTGTCGCAGGGTGGGTATGACGTGCTACTCGAGAAGCCGATCGCCACGAACCTGCCGGACTGCCTGGCCTTGCTCGACGTCGAGGCGCAGTGCCGAAACCGTATCCTCGTGGCGCACGTGCTTCGCTACGCGCCATTCTTCCAGACGGTCAAAGCAATCATCGGGTCGGGCCGATTCGGGGCGGTGCGCGACATCCAACTGGCCGAACACATCGGACACTGGCACTACGCGCATTCGTACGTTCGTGGCAGCTGGAACCGCGTCGATCGGTGTGCTCCGATCATCCTCACCAAGTGCTCGCACGATCTCGATCTCCTGCCGTGGTTGGTGGGGGAACGCGTGACCGCCGTGGCCTCCACGGGTGGTTTGACCTCGTTTCGGCGGGAGAATGCGCCGCCGGGCTCCGCCGAGCGATGCGTGGATTGCGGACTCGCGGCCACATGCATCTACGACGCCACGCGGTTTTACGTGAACGATCGCGCCGGCTGGCCGCATGATGTCATCGCGCCCCCGCCGGATTCGATCGAGGCGCGGCGCGACGCGGTGGCGACCGGCCCGTACGGTCGCTGTGTCTGGCGCTGCGACAACGACGTCTGCGACCACCAAACGGTGACGCTGGAGTTTGCGTCCGGGCTCCACGCCACGCTGGGCATGCACGCAAATACCGCGGACAACTCGCGGCGCATCACGGTGTTGTTCGACGAGGCGGAAGTGACCGGGGAGCTCTATCGCCACCAGCTGTCGGTCTCGAAGTTCACCGGCATGCCGGACGTGGAGGACATCGAGGTCGTGCCGTTGCCCGATTTGCGGGATCGACACGGCGGAGGTGACCTCGGATTGCTCCTGGCGTTGCGCGACTCGTTGAACGGGGGAGGAGACCGGGAGATCCTGACCTCGCTGCGTAGCTCGGTGTTGAGCCACGTACTGGCGTTTCTGGCGGAGGACTCGCGTGGAGCAAACGCCGTGAAAATTCCGCTGTCGGAATCGTTCGTCCCCGATCCCCTGCTCGATGGAGCGCGGATCGGCGGCGGCGCCGACTGACGGCGACCCACGCCGCCGGCCGCGAGCCCGGGCCCGCCAGCGACCACTTCGTGGGGGGGGGGCGGCGGCCCTGCCATTCGCGCTTACGCTGCACAACAGCGACTGCGTGTCTGTACCTTGCTGATTCTCGCCGCCCCCCATCGTCGGGTTGGCGTACGGCGTGGGTCAGGGACTGGGCGTGCACCTCGGGAACGGCATGCCGCCGTGCTCGGCTTCGGCGCAGGATTGGCCGCCACCATCCGGACCGAGGTTCGCACGAGCCAACCGTGACCACCCGCGGCTACCCCGGTGGCGACACGGGGATCGGGGAGGTCGAACCCATCTCGGTCGGTCCCACCCACTTCAGATTCAGCACCACCTGCACGAGCACCAGTGTGAACCATGCGCTCACCAGCGGCCCGGCGTCGATCAGCCCGCGCGGCGACGGACTCCACCGTGGTGATCCGCGGCGAGAGCGGGAGCGGCAAGGAGCTGGTTGCCCGGGCGATCCACGCCCACTCCCCGCGCCGCTTCTTTCCCATGGTCACGGTGAACTGCGGATCGCTTGCCGAATCGTTGCTCGAGAGCGAGCTGTTCGGGCACGAGAAAGGCGCGTTCACCGGGGCACAGTACCGCCGCAAAGGTCGCATCGAACTGGCCGACAACGGCACCCTGTTTCTCGACGAAATCGGGGACATCAGTCCCAAGACCCAGATCGACCTCTTGCGGGTGATCGCGAGCAAGCGGTTCACGCGCCTTGGCGGGACGCAGGAGATCGCGTCGGACTTCAGGCTGGTGTGCGCCACGAACCGCGACCTGGAGCGGTTGGTCGCGGACGGGGTGTTCCGCGAGGACCTGTTTTACCGGATCAACGTCTTTGCGATCGAGGTCCCCCCGCTGCGGGAGCGCGCGGAGGACATCCTGCCACTCGCGCGGCACTTCGTGGAGCATTATGCGCGCGCCATGGGCAGGCGCGCGCCCGCCTTGTCGGCGGAGGTGGAAACGCTGCTGCCGCAGCATCGCTGGCCGGGGAACGTCCGCGAATTGGAGAACGCAATCGAGCGCGCGATGGTGGTCGGTGGCGGGGACGTGATCTCGCCCCCGGATCTGCCCCTGGCCGTACACCCGGCGGACGGTGAGCCGCCATCCCAGTCACTCGAGGCGATCGAGCGGGCTCACATCGCGCGCGTCCTCAAGGAGCACGACGGGAACGTCACCCAATCGGCCCGGCTCCTCGGGATCGACCGGGCGACGCTGTATAACAAGATTCGCCGATACGAACTCAGGCGGTAGGCCGTGGCCGGCACGATCGCCCTGGTATATGTCAACGGCTACGTCCCCTCCTGGTCTGCCGATCTCGTCGCCGATGTCTCCTCGGCGTTTGCCGCACCGGTGATACCGGGTGAAGTCACGCTCGATCTCGCGCAGGCGTTCGCGCCGGAACGCCGGCAGTCGCATGCGACCCTGCTGCTCGCGGCGCTCATCCGGCAACGACCCGACAACGCCTCGATGATCGTCGGGCTGACCGCGGTCGACCTGTTCATACCCGTGCTCACGTTCGTGTTTGGGCAGGCGCAACTCGGCGGGCCCGGAGCCGTCGTGTCGACGTATCGGCTACGTAACACGTTCTATGGTCTGCCCGCCGATGACCGACTCCTGCGAGAGCGCGCCCGCAAGGAAGCCGTGCACGAACTCGGGCACGTCCATGGGCTCGTCCATTGTCCCGACTACCGCTGCGTCATGGCCGCGTCAACGAACATCGGTGAGGTCGATCTGAAAGGACCGACCTTCTGCACCGTATGCGCGGATGCGCTCAGGGCGGGTCGGGCGCGCCCGCTCGGGACCGCTGGAGCCGCTGCTCCTCCAGCCAGCGCGCGTACGCCCTGGGATGGTGTTCCTTGAGGTGCCGCACGCTCATCTTCCCGTCGAGCCATACGCGGCTCATCGGGAAGACACCGGGTTTCAAGTGCACGTGATAGAGATGGAGCAGGATGATCGCGGTAAACGCGAGAACCGCCTCGTAGCCGTGAATCAGGACCGCCACGTCGTATACCCACTTGGGAAACAGCCGTAGCACGAACTCGAAGAACCACATCGTGAGTCCGGTCACGATCATCACAATCGTTCCCCAGACCACGGAGAGGTATTCGAACTTCTCGAAGGGGTCGAACTTGTCGTAGGGCGGCGGCTCGTCGACCTTCCCGAGCTGGTATCGGACAAAATGGACCAGATCGCGGAGATCCTGGAGTGTGGGCAACATGAACGTGAAGTCCCGGCGTCCCTCACGGGTCAACAGCGCCCAGCCCACGTGAAACAGCGACAGCCCGATCATCACCGCCCCGGCCAATCGATGGGCGAAGGTCCGGAAGGCGAATCCCCCCTCCACAACCCGCGGCCCAATGCCCGGAATCAGCAGGGGGAGACCGGTGATCAGCAGGACCGTCATCGTGACGATCAGGACATAGTGCTGCACCCGCGCCGCGATCGTGAATCGGACCACGTATAGCTGGTCGAGGTCGGGCTCGTACGGTTGCCACTCAGCCATCGTGGTGTCCCTTCCGCCGGGGGTCGACGACGCGGTGCCGGTACTGGTCGAGCGCGATGAGCGCCGCCCCGTACAGGACGATCCCGCCGACGATCAGGGCGTAGAACCACTGGATGATCCACGCCAGCGTATTGATGTCCTCCCGGACAGACGTGACGTGCACACGCCCCATCGAGACGCCGCTCCCGATGCCCGGATGGCACCTGCCACACGTGGCCACCAGGTTGTTGGGGTTGATCGTCGAGAGCGAATCCGACGACGGCCGGATCTCGTGCGCGCCGTGGCAGCTCTCGCAGTTGGCCACAGTCAGCTCCCCGCTGGCCAGTGCCACCCCGTGAAACGACCCGCGGAACGAGGCCGCCCGCGCGGTCGGGAGATCATATTTTTCATTCAGGTCCTCCCGGTCGTGACAGGCGGCACAGGTTCGGGCGACATGGGTCGGGAACACGCCGGAACTCGTGTCGGTGATGGCGCTGACGGCGTGCTCACCGTGGCAGTCGGTACACGTCGGCACATCGCGATTGCCGGTCGTGAACTCCCGGCCGTGCACCCCGCGTGCCCACTGATTGCGCACACCGACGTGGCAACGCCCGCACGCGTCCGCCACTCCGTCGCGGTTCATGGGTGAAACCGAGTCTGCCACCTGTTCGATGCGGTGCGCTTCTCCTCCGATTCCGTGACAGTCGGTGCACACCGGCGCCACCGTGAGTCCCTTGGCGAGCAGGCCGCGGCCGTGCACGCTGTGCAGGTACGTTCGCACCATCTCCGTGTTTTCCTGCCCGAAGGTCGCCATGCGCTCGGCGTCGGAGTGACAGGTCGCGCAGATCTCGAACTGGGTCATCCGGTAGACGCTCGACGCCGGATCCGTCGGATGCAGGATGTCGTGGCTCGTATGGCAATCGGCGCAGGTGGCCGGAACGGCCCCGGAGCCGTTGAACGGGCGTCCGTGGACGCTCGCCGCCAGGTCGCGTGCCGCGTCCGCGTGGCATCGGCCGCAGGCGACCGGTTGTGCCGCGTCGTGCGGTACCGATGCGATGTCGCGGTGGCACGTCGTGCAGGTGATGCCCGCCGCACCGTGGACGGAATGGGCGTAGTGCGAGGGGTCGACCCGAACCCGCTCGGCGGCCGCCGAGTCGGGCGCCAGCCGCCGCAGCATGGCATTGCTCGCGTGACAGGCCGAGCAGTATTCCTGCGTGGTCGCCGTCCGGGCGAGGCAGACGACGAGGAGGGCCGGCACGACGAACGCCCCGACGGTCGATTTGGCCATTGTTCGATGGTTCGGTCTCACGCCAGCTCCCGGGGCGGTTCGCGTCGTCGCGGGTGCCACACCCGAGCGGAAACTAAGGCGCCGCCGCACGGCCGCCACCGAATTTCCCGTGAGCGTTCCTTTAGGGACCGGGGGAGACGCCCCGAAGCGTGGTCGAGCGTTTACGGTGCCTTAACCGGTTTTTCACGGTTTGCCTGCTACATATCTTGGGGGAAGAGGTGGGGAGGTCGGTGAGGAACCGGATTCGGAAGGGCAACGTGCGGCAGGTGCTTGCAGGGGTCCTCCAGCGCTCGTGGCCGGCGTCGACGTGCGCCGCGTTGTGGTTCGTGCTCGGGTCTCCGGTCGCGATGGCGCAGACCGACGACACGTGCCTCGTGTGCCATGCCAATCCGTCGTTCTTCCAGTCCAAGCCCAACGCGGACGCGTTGGTCGTTACCCCTGCGGAGTTGGCGCGCTCGGTCCACGGGCAACGTGGCGTTGGGTGCGTGACCTGCCACGGCTCCCTCGCGTTTCCCCATCCCGCCGACCGGTCACCGGTGACCTGCGGCGCCTGCCATACGCGCCAGGCACGGGAGCATGCACGGTCGCTGCACGGCCAGGCGACCGCCCGCGGCGATCCGCTGGCGCCGGAATGCGTCGATTGTCACGGGGTGCACGACGTGCAATCACACTCCGATCCCCGATCGCCCACGGCGGTGATGAACGTGCCGGCCCTGTGCGGTGAGTGCCATCACGAAGGGACCGCCGTCTCGCGCACCCGGAACATCCCGCAGGACCGCATCCTCGCGAATTACTCGTTGTCGATGCACGGCGAAGGGCTGTTCCGGCGCGGGTTGACGGTCACCGCCGTCTGCACGTCGTGCCACACGTCACACAATATCCTGCCGCACACCGATCCGGCCTCGAGCATTCACCACGACAACGTCGCCAAGACGTGCACGCAGTGCCACGCGCAGATCGAACAGGTCCATGTCCAGGTGATCGAAGGGCGGCTCTGGGAAGAGGATCCCAACCGCATTCCGGCCTGCGTCGATTGTCACTCACCGCACAAGATCCGCCGGGTGTTCTACGACGCCGGCGCCGCGAACCGCGATTGCCTGGGCTGCCACGGGGATCCGACGCTGCGTGGACTGGCGAACGGCGACAGCGTGTCGCTCTATGTGGATGCGGAGGCGTATGGCGCGGCGAGTCATGGAGGAACCGCGTGCGCGCAATGCCACGCGGACGTGACGCCCGCCCTGGGCGTGGGCCGACGGATGTGTGCCACCTCGGTCGCCTCCAATGTGGACTGTGGTACCTGTCATGCGCTGCCGTCCGAAGACTACGCGGCGAGTGTCCACGGCCGGCTTGCCGCCGAAGGCGACGTGGACGCGCCAACGTGCCTCGATTGTCACGACCACCACGTCACGACGCGGCGGACCTCGCCGGCCTCACCCACCTATCCGCGTAACGTCCCGGAGCTGTGCGCCCAGTGCCATCGGGCCGGTGAGGCGGCCGCGATACGGATGGATCCCGCGCACCAGCGCGTGGTTGCCGGTTACGAGATGAGCATCCACGGCACCGGTCTGATCGAGAGCGGCTTGGTGGTGACGGCCACCTGCTCGAACTGCCACACCGCGCACCGGGCGCTGCCCGCGTCCGATCCGGAGTCCTCGGTGAATCCGAGTCACGTCGCGACGACCTGCGGGATGTGCCACCACGGCATCGAGGAAAGGTTCCGCACGTCCGTCCACTGGCGCGACTCGACTGTCGCCGGCGAACGGGAATATCCGACGTGTGCCGACTGCCACACGTCGCACACGATCAGCCGCACCGATCGCGGCGACTTCCGCCTGATGATGATGGACCAGTGTGGCCGGTGTCACGAGTCGGAGTCGGCGACGTTTTTCGACACGTTCCACGGGAAGGTGTCACGCCTGGGAGACGCCGGGGCGGCGAAGTGCTACGATTGCCACGGCACGCACGATATCCTGCCCGTCACCGACCCGGCATCGACGCTGAGCCGAGCGAACATCCTCGGGACCTGCTCCCAATGTCATGCGGGAGCAAGTCGCCGTTTCACGGGATACTTGACGCACGCCACGCACCACGACCCCGCCAAGTACCCCTTCCTGTTCGTGACGTTCTGGGGGATGACGGCGCTGCTCGTCGGGACGCTCAGCTTCGCGTCGCTGCACACCCTCGGGTGGCTCTGGAGGCTGTCGCGGTCGCCCGAATACGCGCTGGGAACGTTCTGGCAGCGCCGCAGGGCCCGGCGGGCGGCTGGCGCCGACACGCCGGTGGCGGATACGAAGGTCTATCGCCGATTCACGGTGTTCCAGCGCACGCTGCATCTCGTCATGCTGCTGAGCTTTTTCACCCTCGCCTTGACCGGGATGGCGTTGAAGTTTTCCTACATGGGATGGGCGCAGGCGTTCGCGGCAACCCTCGGCGGTTTCGCCACGACGGGGGTGTTGCACCGCGTCGGTGCCATCACGCTGATGGGCGTGTTCTTCGTCCACTTGTGGGACGTGCGGCGCCAGAAACAGGCGTCCGGCAAGACCTGGCTGCGGTTCATGACCTCTGAGAACTCGCTCATGTTCACTCTGAACGACCTCCACGAGTTCTGGGGTTCGGTCAAATGGTTCACCGGGCGTGGGCCGCGGCCGAACTACGGGCGCTATACCTACTGGGAGAAGTTCGACTACTTCGCGGTATTCTGGGGCATGTTCATCATCGGGTCGACGGGCCTGCTGCTCTGGTTCCCCGAGTTCTTCACGCATGTGATCCCGGGATGGACCGTCAACATCGCCACGATTATCCACAGTGATGAGGCGCTGTTGGCGGTGGCGTTCATCTTCACCGTGCATTTCTTCAACACGCACTTCCGGCCGGACAAGTTCCCCATGGATCCGGTGATCTTCACCGGTCGGGTACCGGTGGAAGAACTGCGGCGAGACAAGCCTCGCGAATACGAGGCGTTGGTCGCGGCCGGCAAGCTGGATGACCATCTGGTGGACGACTACCCCGCGCGCGTCGAGCGCGGATTCAAGATATTCGGATTCACCGCACTGGCGATCGGGGTGACGCTCATCGCCTTGATCGTCTACTCGATGCTGTTCGGGTACCGCTAGGACAGGCGAGCTTTGGTGGAGGAGATCGCAACGTGAGGACGCAAGCTGACGTGAACGGGAAACGACGCTGCGGCGGACCAGCCATGGCGGCCCTCGGCGGCCTGCTGTTGGCGATGCCGGCGCAGGCGCAGCAATACTGGATCCGACTGGAGAGTCAGGTCCAGACCGTGGCGTTTCGTGGGGTCCAACCGGACAGCGTGCTGGCCACCGACGTCGTCATCGGTGCGAACGGAGGGCGGTTCACCCGCGGCGGGTTCGCGGTGCGATGCGTGTCCGGGCAAACCTATTGCTCCTTCTTTCGGCCGGGGCAGCGCCGGAGTGGCGGTCCGCTGATGACCACCGCCGATTTCTCCGTGTGGGGCCTCGGCGTGGAGGGACTGCGGTTCAAGGGTCGCAGTCGCCTGGGGGTCGACCTCGGCGACAGCGACGTCTGGCCCGGGACGGATCCCGCCGTACAGTTGATCGAAGGGTACCTCGAGTACGCCAAACCTCGCGTGACCGTCCAGGCGGGTCGTACGCATGTCATGTCACGTTTCGGCTACACCGGGTTCGACGGCGCCAAGGGGACCGCACGGTTCCTGCGCGGTGCGGTCACGACGACGTTGTATGGCGGATGGGGCTTGGCCTACGGTGTGGCGCTGCCGGTATCGAGTCCGGCCCTCAACCCGCTCGACGAGTTCCAGCCGCGGCGCCGTCAACTCGTGGCGGGTGGCGATGCCGCGTGGGTACTGCCGTGGATGCGTGGCCGGGTGCTGTACGAGCGGCAGGTCGATCCGCAATCCGACGCCTTCGTGTCGGAACGTGCGGGCATCGACATGGTGGTGCGACCGCCGCACGGCCTGACCCTCAGTGGCGGAGCGGATTACGATCTCACCAGTGGCTGGTGGGGCAGCGCCGAGGCGACGGTGGGCTGGTCGCCGGTGCAGGCGCCGGCGTCCGGCCGGGTGGGAGCCCGTCGCTACCGACCACACTTCGAGCTGTGGACCATCTGGGGCGCGTTCAATCCGGTACCGTACCGCGCCCTGTTCGGGTCGGTGTCCGTGGTGCCCTGGCAGCCGATTCAGCTCCGTGCACGAGCGGAGACCTACGCGTTTGACGAGACCGAGACCGACATCGCGCTGGTGGACGTCGAACGGACCGGCTGGCGGGTTGGACTCGGCACGACCTTCCGCCGCAATCGGGCGCTCGGCGCCAGCGTCGACTACCACATTGAATTGGGGCCCGGCGCCTCGTCCCTCGGATTCGACGGACGCGTGACGTGGAGCCCGATCGACGACCTCGACCTGACCGGGAGCGTCGCGAATCTGAAACGCGCGTTGGAGTTCCGGTTCAACGACGCCGACGTGTGGCAATACGGCGCCGCGGTCGAGTACTCGGCCACCGAACGGCTGCGCCTGTACGGGGGCGCTTTTTACTACGATGAGCGTCGCGACCGGGGTGATGCCGCCTCGTTCGCGTGGAACCAGGTTCGGGCGCACGCCGGTCTCCGGGTGGTGTTGGGCTCGCCGGCGGATCAAGGGTCGATCCACCCGGCCATCCTCAGGGTGCCGGAAGGAGGCGGGCGATGAAGCCGATCGCGGCGGTCCTGGCCCTGCTGTCCCTCACGGCGATCCTCGCCGCGAGACCCAGTCCTCAGGCTTTCGATCATGAGCGCCACGCGCGCCTGTTCCCGTCGTGCGATCAGTGTCACGCCGGGGCGACGACCGCAGGCGCGGCCCTGCTGCCGAGCCCGGCCCAGTGCGCGGTGTGCCACAACGATCAGATCCGCCCGCGGGTCGACTGGGCGCCGCCGGCCGAGCCGCGTGCCGGCAACTTGCGGTTTACGCACGACGCCCATCCGAAGCTCCCCTGCGCGATGTGCCACAACACGGCCGGTGCGGAGCGCATGCAGGTGCAGCGTACCGTCATCACCAGCTGTCTCGGCTGTCACGCCGGCGGGGCCGCCCACCTCGAGGCGCCGGACGCCGTGTGCGGGACCTGCCACGTTCCGCTCGCCCGGGCCGATCGGCTGCAGGAAGAGGATATTGCCGGACTGCCGAAGCCGCCCTCGCACGACTCGGCCGGGTGGCCCACCGGTGCCCACGGCGCCACCGCATGGGACGAAGCGAACCAGACCGTGGCGACCAGTTGCGCGACCTGTCACGCGCGGAACTTCTGCGCGACCTGTCACGTCGATGCGCCGGAGCAGCCGGCCATTCAGGCGTTGGAGGCCGATCCCCGCTCGCTGGTCTTGCACGCTGAACTGGTTCCCCCTGCCAGTCATGCGGAAGGGAGCTTCATCGGCGCGCACGGCGCCATGTCGCGGCCAGGCGGGATCGCGTGCCGGACCTGTCACGCCCAGGAGAGCTGCCGCACGTGCCACACCGGCTTGCCGGGCATCACCGACAGTCTCGCGGTCCGCGGGGACGGGCGGGCCGCGGGTGCGCAAACCAGGCGCCGCGCGCCCGCCAATCACACGCCGGAATGGAAGGAACGCCACGGGGTCGAGGCCGCCGCGCGGCCGGAAACCTGTGCGACCTGCCACGTGCGCCAGGACTGTCTCGACTGCCACCGGCCCAGCGCGGCCGCCGCGGCAGGCTACCACCAGCCGTTGTTCCTGGCGCGTCATCCGGCGGCGGCATACGCGCGGCAGAGCGACTGTAGCGATTGCCACAACGCCGGGCAGTTCTGCGCCACCTGCCATCAAGCGGCGGGTCTGGTGGCGACCGACGTGTTGGGGGCCGCGTATCACGACGCCAAACGGGTCTTTATCTTCGGGCATGGTGAAGCGGCAAGGCAGAGCCTAGAAAGCTGTGTGTCCTGTCACACCGAACGCGATTGCCTCCTCTGTCACTCCGTCGTGCGAGGACGTGGGTTCAATCCGCACGGTCCGGGATTCGACGCCGATCGTTTACGGCGGAAGAACGCCCAGATGTGCACGGTCTGTCACGGTGCCGCGATTCCTCGCGGCAACTAGGAGACGGATCTTCACGATTGCTTCATGACACGTTGGTTGACGCGCAGATTAACTTTGGGATGAGCGCGAGCAGGAGGTGCCGAGTGGTGCCGGCGTTCGGGGCTAATACCGCATCGACTCGATAGTGAAGGGGGCAGCATGAAGCGTTCTGGTGTCGCAGCAGGGCTCATTCTGGTCGCGGTGGCCGTGTCGGCCTTTGCGCAGCAGGCGGCGAAGCCGAAGCCAGTGTCGCACGACCTCGCCGGGCGGGCCCAGTGCCTGATGTGTCACGGCGGGACCATGGAGGGTATTCCGGCCGCTCCCGCCTCCCATGCAGACCGCCCGAACACCGTGTGTTTGTGGTGCCACGCCAAGGACGCGGCGATGCAGACCAAGGACCCCAAGGTGATCCCGCACGACCTCGCGGGACGCGATCAGTGTTTGATGTGTCACAGCGGGGCGATGGAGGGCATTCCAGCCGTCACGCCGGATCACGAGGGTCGGGACGTGAAGTTCTGCGGGATGTGCCACAAACCCGCTGGCTGACGGTCTCGTCGGCGAGGTGTACAACCGAGGCTGCGGCGCAAGTGCGCCGCGGCCTTTCTATGTATCGGTGGGGTCTCTGCGGCCGCCAATGACGAGACCGAGCAACCCGACGATCAGTACGACGGGTGCGGCCCACGCGGTCAGCCGTTGCGCCCAGCGCAGCCATGCAGGGTAATCACTCACCCCCGAGAGCACACGAAGCACCAGCCACACCGCCGAGAGCACGACCCCGAGCATGAACACGCGAAGCCACGTGGCGCGACGCGCGTAGCGGGCCAGGGGGAAGCTGCACTCCGGGCAGACCTCACCCTGTGGGGGCACCCAGATGAACGACCAGCGCTTCCCCGGACCGCTTTCCCCGGACGGCTCCGCGTCCGGCGCGAGGATGGTCGGAACGACGTGCTTGCCGCAGGCCGGGCATTTGACGGTCGCGAGCGCGTTACTGATGCGATTGCTGAGCCGACTCATCGAGTGCTCCTCCGCGACGGCGGGCTAGGCCGTCGGGTTTGCGGTGTACCCCAGGTAGGTCAACACGACGATGTAGACGATGATGCCGATACCGATCCAGGTGAACAGCTTGCTCGGTTCACCACGCGCCGTCCGGCGGTCGATGAACGGAATGAGCAGCAGAAACAGCCCCGCGACGCCAAATCCCAGGATCCCGACGATTTCACCTTCGATGCCGAGGATGTGCGCCGGGAGGTACTTCAGGGTCTGGAACATGAACATGAAGTACCACTCGGGCTTGATCCCTGCCGGCGCCGGCAGGAACGGATCTGCCTTTTGCCCTAGTTCGGCGGGGATGTAGGCCGCGAGTGCTGTGAGCAGCAGGAGCGCCGTGAGCCAGCCGACGAGATCTCGGAGCAGGAAGTTCGGTACGAACGGCATCACGCGCTTCGTGCCGGCGTCACGCTCCACGCTCAGCGGGACGCTCATCCCCTGTTTCTGGACGAGGAACAGATGCAACCCGAGGATCGCGATGGTGATGCCGGGCAGTACGGCGACATGGAAGGCGTAGAACCGCGTGAGCGTCGCGCCGGTTACGTCCTCACCACCACGCGCCACACGAAGCGCGAAGTCACCGACGATTGGGACCGCGCCCGTGATCTCGGTGCCAACGCGCGTGGCAAAGTACGCTAGTTCGTTCCACGGCAGGAGATAGCCGGTGAAGCCGAAGGCCATTGCCAGTCCCATCAGGACGACGCCGGATACCCACGTGATCTCGCGCGGCGGGCGGTACGCCTTCACGAGCAGTACGCTGAACAGGTGCAGGAACAGCATGAAGACCATCAAGTTCGCCGCCCACGAGTGGATGGATCGAACCAACCACCCGAACTCCACCTCGGCCATGAGGAACTGGATCGACTCGTAGGCCTCCTCCGCGCTCGGCCTGTAGTAGAACAGCAACAGGATCCCCGTGCTGACCTGCACGATGAACAGGAAGAGCGTCATCCCACCGAGGTAGTACCAGATCGTGTGCTTGTGGACCGGGACGTCCTTCTTCTTCGCGAGCTTCCCGAGCACAGCGAGGCCGAGCCGATCGTCGAGCCATCCGACGCCGTCGAGCAGCCTCTGCCGAAGATCCATCATCTCAGCTTCCCTTGCTGACGACGATCTGATCGTCGCGAACGTTGACGGCGTAGCGCTCGAGCGGAACCGGCGGCGGCCCTTCGATATTCTGCCCGTTGAGGTCGAAATGCCCGTTGTGACACGCGCACCAGATGTGCCCGATGTCGTCGCGGTATTGCACGATGCAGCCTAGATGGGTGCACACGGCCGAGTACGCCCGGAGTTCGCCGCCCGGTGTCCGGACCAGGATGCCCGCCCGACTGCCGAACTTGAAGATCTCAGCACCGTTGGGCGGAATGTCGTCCGGCGCAAACGGCAGCGTGACCGCGGTCGCGGTGGACTCCCCGGTTTTGGGCGGGACGAGGTAGCGGCTCGTCGGATACACCACCGAGACGATCAGCCCCCCGAAACTGGTGCTGAGCAGCCACGTGGTCAGTGATCGACTGAGAACCCAGTCGATGAATCTTCGACGTGACGCTAACGGCGCAGGACGGTCCGCGGGCATCAGTGTCCTCGTTCAGATGATAGGCGTATCGCGCTCGATCTGACGGATCTTGAGCACGAGCCCGAGAATGAACAGCACGATGATCGCACTGGAAACGCCCAGTCCGACCCGCCGGAACCGCAACTCGTCGAGGGCCGACACCCCTCGGACGCGTGCAGTCGACGTGACTTCGAGTCCTTCGCCGACGTGCAGCCGCACGGAGTCGACGCTGAAGCTGTGTATGGCGGTGCGCGCTTGCAGCATGTTGTTTTGCGCGCCGCGGAGGTCGAACAGCGCCTCGCTGACCTCCATGCCGGCCCGCTCGGCGGACGTGAGCAGTGAATCGGCGACCGCGAAATCGCTCACCAACGAATCGATGAGTCGTCGCATGGAGGCGGCGACTGCGCCACCGCCGACCTCGCTGGTGTGGCAGCGACGGCAAACGGCTCCTTCGCCGAGCCCGAGCATGCGGTCGTCGGCCGCCTGAATCTCATGGTTGCCGTGACAGGTCGCGCAGCCGGGGGCGCCCAACATCGAGAGAATCTGGGAGTGCCGGCTGTTCTTGAAGTAGTCCGCCATGACCGAATGGCACTGCCCGCAGACGTTCCCGACCCAGTCGACGTTCGGGGGCGCGGCGCCGTGATTCCCGTGGCAGTCGTTGCAGGTAGGCGCCGAGAGGTCGCCCCGATCCGACAGGACCTCGTAGTGGATGCTGCGCTGGTACAGCGCTACCTGGTCGATCTTGATGTCGTACGACGCCATGTGCTCCGCGCTGGCGTGGCACGCGCCACACGTGGTCGCCACGTTCGCCGGGTGCACGCTGGACAGCGGGTCCGATGGCGGCCTGATGTCATGCGCCGGATGGCAACTCACGCACGTCGCCACGTTGGTATCGCCAAACGCGGTCAGCCGCTGTCCGTGTACCGACGTGACGTATTCCGCCACCTGGTCGACGCGGAGGCCCGGGTTGTACTGACGCATGAACGCCGCGTCCGAGTGGCAGCGCCCGCAAACCTGCAAGACGGTTTGGCCGGTGGGCTTGCCCATGAATCCGCGCGCCGGGTCCATGCCAGACAGGCCGGGCGCCGTCGGGTCGCCGCCGTGGCACGCGACGCAACTGAATCCGCGCTCCGCGTGAATGTCGTCGGCAAACGCCTTGACCGGATCGGAAAGCCGTTCGACGGGCATGATCTCATGACAACTCACGCAGTTGTTGGTAGGCGTGTCCTGGGCGGCGAGGTTACGCCCTGCGCCTCCACCGCCCAGCGCCGCCACCGGTACGATCCACAGAAGCCGCCGCCGTCGTGTCATCAATGGCGTCCCGTCGTCAGAAGAAAAGCCGTAATGTCCGCCACGTCCGTCGATCGCAGCACCGGCCATGCAGCGCTGGAGACATTCTCCGCCGCCGCAAGGTGGTTCCAGAGGACCGCGATGACCGCGGCGCGGTCGTTCAACCCGCGCGTCCTCGTGAAATCATCCACCGCATGACATCCGAGGCATCCCAGGGGACCGAGGCGTTCGCGGCCGCGCCCGGCGGATCCCTCGTTGGTGAGGTATCGGACGGATGCGAGGTACGCGACCAGGTCGGCCATGTCACCAGGACCGAGTTGCGGCACGTCGATGCCGGCCTCCCGCATCACTTGGGTCATGCCGGGGGCCTTGTTCCACATTCGCGCCGCGAAGTCGAGCAAGTTGCGCGGCGGTCGCGTCCCCAGGTCGGGGGCACGGGTCCCGCCCTGGCCCCGAATACTGTGGCAGTTGGCGCATCCCTTGGCTGCGAACAGCGCCCGCCCGGCGGCCGGTCGGCGCGGAAGTACGTACACCCCGCCGACAGGCGGTTGGCTCGACCGGGAGCTCAGGTACGCGACCAAGTCGTTCAGCTCGCGGTCGGTGAATGTCGGCCGCCGTATCCCGAGTTGACGCATGGCGGTAGCCATCGCCGGGCCGTGGTTCCACAGGGTGGTCGCCACCTGGATCGGCGCACGGTGTCCCAGCCCGTCCAACGCCGGCCCCACCACGCCGCCCATGCCGCCGGCCTGATGACAGGCGATGCACGCCTTGTCCGCGAAGAGTCGCCGCCCGACGGCCGTGTCGCCGGCGGGGCTGAAGTACCCCGCCCACGACAGAAACGCGACCAGATTGCCGGCGTCCCACGGCGCGAGCCGAGTCGGCTCGACGCCTGCGGCGCGCATCTGCCCCACCATGCCCGGCAGATGGTTCCACATGGCGGCGACGAATGCGAACACCGATCGTTCGGCCTCGGCACGCGCGAGGTCGGGGCCGGCGGTTCCGCCGATTCCGTTGATCGCATGACACTGCACGCACCCCTTGCCGCCGAAGACGCGGGATCCCGCCATGACGTTCTGCGCGAGGCCCTCGCCCTCCTGCGCCGCCAGCGGCATCGCGGCGGCCAGGAAGAGCAGTAGCACACCCGGCGCCGCCCAATGTGCTGGGATGGCGAATCGCATGGATGCGGCGGCGGGGTCCGCGCGGCGTGTGCTCACAGGTTCACAGTCTGGACTGGGCAGCCTCGCATGTCCAGCGGCGCACGGTTGCGCACGCCCGAGGCGAGGAACGATGCACCCTAGGTGGCGAATGTTGAAGAGACCGTGAAGGTGTCATGAGGGGACGTCTGAGAGCCGGCCGGTCGAGTTGACGGATGCCGATGCTCGGGCCATCCTATCTTGGTCATTCCGGGGCTCTCGCGACGGCGAGGGCCGGCATCGGACGTCTCCACCGGCTCGGGAAATGAGGTGAGTGAACATGGGATGGTCGCGGAAAGCGGGTGCCCTCATCGTGACGCTGGTGTGGGTCGGCGGTTGCGGAACGGAGACAGAATCCGGTGCCATGTCGGATCAGGCCGGCGGCACGGCGCAGATCTCCGACCAGTTGCTCCTGGCGTCGGTGAAGGTGGGGCTTCCGCCCGAAGGGGTGACGCGTGCCGACTTGCCTCAGCCCGAGTCACAGGGGGCGGTCCTGCTCGAGCGGTTTTGCACTGGATGCCACGCCTTGTCCAGTCCCGGCAGCCACTCCGCCACCGATTGGCCGGGGGTCGTGCGCCGGATGTGGCTGCGGACCGAGCGGACGGCCACCAGCTTCGGCGTGCCCGTTCCGGAGACCGCCGAGCGACTCGTGATCATGCGGTATCTGCTGGACAATGCGCTGCGGGTCAGCGCGGGATCGCTCCCGATGGGCGCGGGTCTCAGCGCGTTTACCGCGACCTGCGCACGGTGCCACGAACTGCCGGACCCGTCGCAGCATTCGCGACAGGACTGGCCGGCCGTGCTGCTGCGCATGGGCGGTCACATCGAGTCGATGTTGGGCGAAACGCTTCCGCCCGCGCAGATGCAGCAGATCTCCGCCTACCTCGAAGGGGCGTCGGGTAGCGCGCAATAAGGGCTTCGGCTTGGCGCGGCGTCGGTGCATGGGCTCCTCCCTCTCGGGGGGGAGCCCATTGTCTTTGCAGGGGCGGCGGAACGTCCGCGATCCCGATCTGTTTACTAGCGTATAGATCCATGACAACGGTCGCACGCGTTTCCGCCGTTTCGACCGTCCTGCTCCTTGGCATCTGGTTGCCAGCTTCACCGGCCGATCCGATGTTGTGCGCGCCGTCGTGCGCACTCCGCCGACACACCGCGGCCGCGATCGCCGGGAGCGTCCCCTTGCATCCTCCTCGCGCGCCTCCCATCGTCCGTGCGTCTCGTCACGAGAGGGGAAGGCGTGCGTGTTGCAGCCGTCTGTTGCCTGTGTGCCGTCGCCTGTCGCCCGGAGCCGATCCCTGTCGACGCCGGCGCGGATCCGTTTCCGGAACCGTCCATCGCGTTTGCCCCACGTGCCTACGATGCACGACACGTGCTGACGCCGCCTGCCATCGACGGGTTACTGACCGACGTGGCGTGGACCGATGCGCGCTGGACCGAGGAGTTCGTCGACATCGAAGGCCCGCTGCGGGCCTCGCCGCGATATCGCACGCGCGCGAAGATGGTGTGGGACGATCGGTACTTCTACGTCGCCGCGTGGCTCGAGGAACCGGACCTCTGGGCCACGCTCACCGAACGCGATGCGGTCATCTATCAGGACAATGATTTCGAGGTGTTCATCGATCCGGACGGGGACACGCACGAGTACTACGAACTCGAGATCAACGCGCTGGGCACCGAATGGGATCTGTTCCTCGTCAGGCCGTATCGCGACGGGGGTCCGGCACTGCATGCCTGGGACATCCCCGGTCTCCGCACCGCCGTCGGACTCCACGGCACGCTCAACCGGCCCGGCGACCGCGACAGCGGATGGACGGTGGAAATCGCGTTCCCGTGGAGTGCGCTGCGCGAGGCCGCCGGCCGGCCCACCCCGCCCAACCCCGGCGATCGCTGGCGGGTGAACTTCTCGCGGGTCCAGTGGTGGCTCGACGTGGAAGACGGCGCGTATCGCAAACGCGTCGATACGTCCGGTTCGCCGCTCCCCGAAGCCAATTGGGTGTGGTCGCCGCAGGGCCTGATCAACATGCACTATCCCGAGATGTGGGGATTCGTGCGCTTTGTCGGTGCGGGCCACATGGTCCCCGAGCAGCGGGACGACGTGCTGGATCGAGGCGGATGGGCGTTGCGGCGGCTCTACTATGCGGAACGCACCTACTACGCGCGGTTCGGTCGCTACACCACCGATCTCGCTGCCCTCGGAATGACCGCGTCCCCCAATGGCGTACCGTGGCCGCCACGGATCGACGCCATCACGGCCTGGTTCAGCGCCACGCTCGTCCTTGATGCCGACACGCTGACGATCACCACCGACGGGCGCGCGCGGTGAACCTCGCCCCTGTCGATTGGGCCATCATCCTGGTCGTGATGGGGGTCCTGGTGGCCGGCGCCCTGATCAGCCGCATCCACATGCGGAGCGTCGCGGACTTCCTGGCGGCCGGTCGCAGCGCGGGACGATACCTGCTGGCCGTCTCGCAGGGCATCGCGATGCTCGGCGCCATCTCGATCATCGCGTACCTCGAGCAGAACTACGTTGCCGGATTTCCGTTGACGTGGTGGGGGCTCACGATGGCGCTGGTGGTGCTGACCGTGACCGCGTCGGGTTGGATCATCTACCGCTTCCGTCAGACCCGCTGTCTCACCTTGGCGGAGTTCTTCGAGCGTCGCTACAGTCGGCGATTCCGCATGTTCGCGGGGACGGTCGCGTTCGCCGCCGGCATCGTGAACTTCGGGATCTTCCCGGCGGTTGGGGCGCGGTTCTTCATCAACTTCATCGGCCTGCCGGCCTCGACGTCGTGGTTGGGGTTGCGCGTATCGACGTTTCCCGTGGTCATGCTCGTCCTGCTGTCGCTCGCGTTGTTCTTCGTGTTCTCCGGCGGCCAGATCGCCGTGTTGATCACGGATTTCATCCAGGGAATCTTCGTGAATGTCGTCTTCATCGTGATCGCCGTCTTTCTGGTCGTCATGGTCCGGTTCGACCGTATCGGGCAGGCGCTTGCGACGGCGCCGGCCAACGCGTCGCTGATCAACCCGTTTCAGACCGGGGAGGTGCAGCATTTCAATCTCTGGTTCTTCCTGATCGGCGTCCTGATCTACGTCTACGGCGCCATGTCGTGGCAGGGGACGCAAGCGTACAACACGTCGGCGACCAGCGCGCACGAGGCCAAGATGGGTCTGGTGCTGAGCAACTGGCGGATCATGCCGCAGGCGATCTTCCTGCTCGTCGTGCCGGTGGTGGCCTACACCGTGTTGCATCACGCCGCGTTCGCCGACCAGGCGCTTCGGGTGCAGGGGCTGCTCGACCAGGAACCGTCCGCCGTGATCCAAAACCAGCTCCGCGTGCCCGCCGTGCTGGTCGCCGTGCTGCCAACCGGCCTCACGGGGGCGTTTGCCGCCGTCATGCTGGCGGCGTTCATCAGCACCCACGATACGTATCTCCATTCCTGGGGGAGCATCCTGGTCCAGGACGTGATCATGCCCTTTCGGGCCACGCCGTTCTCGCCCGCGCAGCATCTTCGCGCGCTCCGCTGGGCGATCGTCGGTGTCGCCGCGTTCATCTTCGTGTTCAGCCTGCTGTTCCAGCAGAGCCAGTACATCTTCCTGTTCTTCGCGATCACCGGCGCGGTCTTTTTCGGCGGGGCGGGCGCCGTGCTGATCGGCGGCCTGTATTGGCGCCGGGGAACGACCGCGGCAGCGTGGAGCGCGATGGTGACGGGGTCGGGGATCGCCCTGGGCGGGATCATCGTCCATCAGCTCGAACCGGGGTTTTTCATTGACGGCCAGATGTTTTCCGGCATCGCGATTGCGGGTGCCGTCCTGGTCTACGTGATCGTGTCGCTGCTCGGCAGAGAGCCGCCGTTCGAGTTGGACCGGCTGCTGCATCGTGGCGCGTTCGCCCTCCCCGACGAGACGCACGTGGTCGATCCGGCGCCGCCTCGCTTCATGCAGGCCGTCGGAATGGGTCGGGAGTTCACCCGCGGGGACCGCGTGATCTACGTCGTCAGCTTTGCCTGGATCGGCGCCTGGGTGCTGGTGTTCCTGCTCGGCACGATCATCAACCTGCGCGGTGACGTGTCCGACGGAGCCTGGATGGCGTTCTGGCGCGTCTACGTGTACATCCAACTCGCCGTGTCGGCCGGCGTGGTGCTGTGGCTGGCCGCGGGTGGTATCGTCGATGTGCGATCCATGCTGCGGCGACTCAGAGAAGGGCGCCGCGATCATACGGATGATGGCTTTGTGGCCGACCGGTCAGGGAACGTCCCATGACGCTCGTGCGCCACGTCGGGAACCCGATTATCACTCGGGTCCACATTCCGGCCCTGTCGCCCCATTTCACCGACGTGACGTCGGTCTTCAATCCCGGTGCCGTTCGGCGCGACGGCGCCGTACACCTGATGCTGCGCGTGCAGAGCCGCGGCCGCGAGACGGCGCTGGTGATGGCGAGGAGTCGTGACGGGGTGGCGTTCACCCCGGCACGGGAAGCGGTGCGTTTTGACGGCATCGAGCGGTTGGGCGAGCGCCTGTTTCACGTGTACGACCCGCGCATGACCGTACTGGATGATACGGTCTACATCATGTTCGCGGCGGACACCGAGCGAGGATGCCGTTTGGGTCTGGCGCGGAGCCAGGACCTCGTGGCCTTCGAGTTCGTGGCACTGGATGACGCGGGCGATGTCCGGAACGGCGTGCTGTTTCCGCAGCGCTTCGGGGACAACTACCTGCGGCTCGACCGCCCCAATCGTCTGGCGTTGACGGCGGGACCCACGTCGGGAGACGAGATCATGCTGTCCCGGTCGGCCGACCTGGTGCATTGGGAGGCGGTGGGACCGGTCATGCGGGGGCGGCCGCACGCGTGGGACGAACGCATCGGGTCGGGACCACCGCCCGTCAAAACGCGCGACGGTTGGCTCCACCTGTACCATGGGGTCGCGACCCATTTCGCGTCCACGAACGTGTATCAAGCCGGTGTGGTGTTGCTCGATCTGGACGATCCGACGCGCGTGATCGCCCGCGGCCGCAACAACGTGCTGGAGCCGCGCGAACCGTATGAGCTGGTCGGGCAGGTCCCCAACGTCGTGTTCCCCAGTGGGATGATCGTCGAGCGGGTTGACGATGACGGCTACGCCGAGCCGGACAGTCGTGTGCTCCTCTACTACGGCGCCGCTGATACGGTCGTGGGCCTCGCGACATCCACGGTGGCCGACCTGCTCGCCGCCTGCCGGTTGACATGACGACCAACCCACCTCGCCTGGCCGTCGTCGTCTCCCATACGCACTGGGATCGGGAGTGGTATCTCAGTTTCAGTCGCTTCCGCACGAAACTGGTGGCGGTGGTCCGGCAAGTGCTCGACGCGCTCGAGGACGAAGAGGGGTTTGCGCACTTCCTGATGGACGGGCAGGCGATCGTGCTCGAGGACTACCTCGCCATTCGCCCCGAGGACGAGGCGCGCATCCGCCGCCTGGTCGAGGCCGGCCGGCTGTCGATCGGGCCGTGGTACGTCCTGCCGGACGAGTTCCTGATCAGCGCCGAGGCGCACGTCCGCAACCTGATCATCGGCCATCAGGTGTGCCGGCGGCTCGGGGGCGCGCAGAAGGTCGGCTACATGCCCGATTCGTTCGGCCATATCGCGCAGATCCCTCAGATCCTGCGGCGCGCCGGGATCGACGCGTTCGTCTACACGCGCGGCGCCGGCGACGAAATCGAGCGACTTGGCTGGGAGTACCGCTGGTGCGCGCCCGATGGGAGCGCCGTGACCGCCATCAACCAGTGTGAAGGCTATTGCAATGCGGGCAGCCTCGGCCTCGATGAAGGGTGGCAGGCCAATACCATCCGCGAAGTCCGGCCCGCGACGGCGGTGAAGCAGGTCCGCACTCTGTTCGACAAGATGGCGCCGCGCGCGAACGGCGACGTCTACTTGATCAACAACGGTTGCGACCACCTGCCGCCACAGGCCGGGTTGGCAGCCATCCTCGCGGCGCTCGCCGACGCCTTTCCGGACACCACGTTCCGGCACGGGAGTCTGACCGACTACCTGGACGCGGTCCGCGAAGCCCGTATCGCCGTTCGCGAACATGCCGGCGAACTCCTGGGTGGCAAGGATCAGTTTGCCTTGCCGGGTGTCTGGTCCGCCCGCATGTACCTCAAACAGTGGAACGACCGCGCGCAGTCGCTGCTCAGCGCCTACGCCGAACCGATCTCGGCCTATGCGCGTTTTATCGGCGATCAGGCGTACCAGGCGGGACTCATCGGCTACCATTGGAAGCTGCTGCTGCAGAACCACCCGCACGATTCGATCTGTGGCTGTAGCATCGACGATGTGCACCGGGACATGATCCCGCGTTTCCGCGCCGTGGTCGACACGGCGGAACAACTCGTGGCCGACCACCTGGTGGGGTTGGCGCCGACGTTCGCGACAACGGCCGACCGAGACGGCGAGACCGCGCTGTGCGTGATGAATCCGTTACCGGTCGACCGCACCGCCGTGATCGAGCGGCTGGTCGTGCTACAGCCGCCCGGCGTCGATCCCGACGCGCTCGAGGTCGTGGACCAGGACGGCCGGCCGGTGGAAAGCGCGTTGCTCGACGCGCAATTCGTGGAACGGTTCTGGGGCGTCGACTACCGCACGATCCTGTTTGGCGAACGCGGGGTCGCCCTGTTTCAGTCCTATCGCGACCGGTTCCCCGAGCGGATCGTGCGCGACGCGTCGCGACGTGACGAGAGTGATCAGTTCGTCACCCTCCAGTTCATCGCCACGGTGCCCGCACTGGCGCACCGCGTGTATCGAGTCCGCATGCGGCCCGGTCCGGCGCCCCTGTCCCGCGCGCCGCTGGCGACCGCCGGCCACGTGCTCGAAAACGCGTGGCTTCGCGTCACCGTGCGTGCCAACGGCATGCTCGATCTGGTGCACAAACCCACGGGGCGCGTCTACCGGGGGCTCAACCGGCTGGTGGATGTGGCGGACGCCGGAGACGAGTACGATTTCGCGCCGGCCGACGTGCCGCGTGACGTCACGAACGACGAGGTGCGGGGTGACGTGCGGGTACTCGACGACACGGGGCTGCGGGCCCGCGTCGAGGTCCGGTTCGCGCTCGACCTGCCCGAGTGCGTCACGGCCGACCGCCGGGGGCGCGCGCGCCGGTCGGTGTCCTGTCCGGCGTGCATGATCGTGACCGTCGATCGCGACCGGGCGCTCGTCGATATCGATCTCAGATTTGACAACCGGGCGCGCGATCATCGGCTGCGCGCCGAGTTCCCGACCGATCTCCGCACCGACGCGTTGATCTCCGATGGCCACTTCTACATCAACGCGCGGCCGATCGACATCCCCAACCGGCCCGCCTGGGTGCAGCCTCCCTCCGGCACGTATCCCCAACAGGACTTCTCCCTGCTCCACGCCGATGGATCCGGCCTGGCCGTGCTCAACCGCGGCCTCCCGGAAGTGGCGCCCATGCGCTTGCCCGGTGGCGCGGCTGGCATCGCGCTGACGCTGCTGCGGGCCGTTGGGTGGCTGTCGCGCGATGACTTTGATACGCGCCGCCGTCGTAACGCGGGCCCGACGATCGCCACGCCGGACGCACAGTGTCTCGGCGAACAGCGCTTTCGCTACGCCATCGTCCCGTTCGGAGACGAGGCCGCGGCGCGTATCAAGGCTGCCGCGTCGGAATGGCGGACCCAGATGGCCAGTGTGCAAGGTGTCGAGGACGGGCACGTTGCGGGCGGTGCGGGACTGCTGCGCGTGTCCGACCCCGCGGTCGCGGTGACCGCCGTCAAGCGGCACGAGACACGCGATACGCTGATCGTGCGGCTGTGCAACCTGACCGCGGCGGGGGTCGAGCCGCTGGTGGAATGCGGACGGGCGGTGCGCGCGGCGTGGATGACGGATGAACTCGAAGAGCGGGTGTCAGCGCTCCCCGTTGCCGTCGCCGGCGTGCGCCCGCCGGTCGGCCCGTATGAAATCGCCACGATCGAACTGGATTTCGCGGGACAGGTGGCGGGAAGCGAGGGGTAAGCGGGCACGTGGCATGGGCGATTCCGCGCAGGAGTCGCTATCTTACCACGGCGAAGCGGTCGAGCACACGAGGGGTAGTTTGATGCACCAGCCGGAACGCCCGAACACGCCGATCCCGTTCTCGATGGACGAGGCGACCCTCATTCGACAGGCGCTGCGGTCGCAAGCGTCGCGTATCCCTTGTCCCCGATGCGACGGCGATCTCACCGTCAGCCGCCCCATCGCCGGTGGGGGCACCATCCCGCCCGTGCGTGAAGTCCGCTGCGAATCATGCCGGGCCAGTGTCATTGTGTAGCACGCGGTCGGTCGGGTCACCGTTTCATCAGGTGCCGCCGTCTCACCGTAGCGCGATTCCTACGGCGACGGTGACTCCCGTGCGCTCCCACACCGCCCGCGCTATCCGTACACCGCGCCGAATCCCGCATCTCACACAGGAAGCGGTCGCGTTCATCCTCCACCGGGTCGGAATAACCCTCCAGCCGTAGGATGGAACGCCCACGCCGCGGCCCCGCATGGCGCCGGATCGCTTTCGTGGCGATCCTCGGCGCGTGCGCTACCGGGTGCGGCTGTGATCCGGACGGGCCTTGCCCCCAGTCACCGGTGGTCACAGCCGGCGAGCTCGCGACCTTCGATCGGATTCCGGCGCTCGGCGACCTGGACTTCGACGCCGTGATCCCGGCAGGCGACTGGGACTATTGGGAACTCCGGCGCACATTCGGGCCGGCAAGCTACGAGGTCGTGGGTGGCGGTGGTCCGGTCCGCAAGGCCGATCTGGATTCCGTGACGGTGGTCTCGTTCGACAGTCTCGTCCCGGAGAGAGGATTCGGGTCCGCTTGCCTGCCGGGTGGCTGCTCGCGCTACTTCATCGCCGTCCGCGGCGATTCGATCGGCGTCTGGGCCTCGGCGTCGGCGGCGCGGGCGTTCCTGGGCTCGATCGACAACGGCACGGAAGCAGCGCTGCGCGTTTCGATTGACGACTTCCGGTGGGGTGGCGACAAGGATACCGGCGCGGTGCGGACGACCCCGGACGGTTTCGAACTCGTGGTCACCAAGCTCGTCGCGTTCTGCGATCCGGTACAGACGAACCGGTACTGGCTCCGAGTGGCCCCGGACGGGACCGTGATCGCACTCGCGTTCGAAGTGTGGGAAAGAGCGGACGGGGCCTGTATCTAGTATCTTCGCGCCCATGAAACGCGCACGGATCCATACCGCGGTGTGGGTGGCGGGCCTGTATTTCGTGGCGATGGCGATCGGTGTCACCTTTCCCGGCGTCGCGCCGTTCAATACGGTGCGCCCTTTCGTCCTGGGCATTCCATTTGTGTTTGCCTGGTATCTGGGGTGGATCGTCGGCGCCCTGTTCGTCTTCTATTTTCTGCACCGGTCCACCGAACGATGAGCGACTGGCGTATCGTCGTGGCGGTGGTACTGGCGTATCTCGCCACCAGCCTTTGGGTCGGTCTCCGAGCCGGAGCGGGGTCCTCGGACTCGGTCGCCGGCTACGTCGCGGGCGACCGCGGGTTCGGGCTGCTGGTGATGTACTTCGTCACCGGAGCCAGTATCTACTCCGCGTTCGCGTTCCTCGGCGGGCCGGGATGGGCCTACAGCCGCGGTGCCGCGGCGTTTTACATCCTCGCGTACGGCGTGCTGGGGATGGCGCCCTACTACGCGCTCGGTCCGTGGGCGGCGCGGCTCGGTCGGAAACATGGCTATGTCACCCAGGCGTCGATGCTCGCGCACCGATACCGGAGCCGCTGGGTCGCGGTCGTGGCCGGTATCGTCAGCGTCATTGCCATGGTGCCGTACATCGCGCTCCAGATTCGTGGCGCGGGGATCGTGTTCGAGCAGGTGACCGAGGGCCACGTGCCGCTGTGGGCCGGCGGGGCGCTCGCCTACGGGGTCGTGCTCATCTACGTCTGGAAGAGCGGGGTACTTGGCGTCGGTTGGACCAATGTGTTCCAGGGCGTGTTCATGGTCGTCATCGCGTGGACCCTGGGTCTCTACATCCCCTACAGACTGTACGGTGGCATCGGCCCGATGTTCGAGCAGATCGCGGCGGCTCGCCCGGAACTCCTCACCGTGCCCGGGCTGGATGGATCGGGCAATCCGTGGTCGCCGGGCGCGTTCAGTTCCGCCATCCTGGTGTCGGCGATCGGATTCATGATGTGGCCACACCTGTTCATGAAGGCGTTTGCCGCCAAGGACGAAGCGACCATCCGGCGCACCATCGTGCTGTTCCCGACGTTCCAGCTCTTTCTGTTCCCACTGTTCATCGTGGGGTTCGCCGGCGTGTTGTATCCTTCCGTCCCGAGCAGTGCAGACGCGGTCATGCCGCACATCATCCTGACGTCGGGGCTTCCGGCCATCGTCGTCGGGTTGTTTTGTGCCGGCGGGCTGGCGGCGTCGATGTCCACCGGGGACGCCCTGGTCCATGGGGCGGCTTCGATCGCCATCGAGGACGTCTACGCGAGCGGGTGGGGCAGCACGCTGAGCCAGCACGATCGGCGGGCGCTGATTCGACGCTTGGCGATCGTCGTAGGGGTACTCGGATACGTCATGGCCTTGGTGAGTGGGCGCTCACTTGTCGCGTTATTGCTCGTGGCGTACGGGGCTGTGGTGCAGCTGGCACCCCCGGTTTACGGGGCTTTCATGTGGCGGCGGGCCACGGCGGCTGGGGCGGTTGCCGGACTCCTGGCCGGCATCTCGGTGACGGGACTCCTGTTGCTGGTGCCGGAGTGGAAGCCCTTCGGAATCCACGAAGGGATCGTGGGTCTGGTCGTGAATACCGCGACGTACATCGGTGTTTCCCTGGCTACCCAACCCCCTGAGGCCAAACACGTTGCGGATTGGCTCGAAACCAGCCGCACGCCGTCGGGCGGCTAGGGCTTAGGGCCAGGGATCCGGGTGGCGAGGTCATGGTCTGGTTTCGGATCGAAACCCACGGTGAGTAATGTGGGAGGGCTCCTTCGCCAAGCAGCCAGCCGGCACCTCCGCCGCGTCGCGGCACGACCAACGCTCGAAACACCGCCGCACACCCCACCGTAGTGCCATTCTCTCATCATCCATCGCTTCGCCGCCGGCCCTGACACAGGGGGACCGCCATGCTTGAGACCTGTATCCGGGACTTAACCTACGCCGCTCGCAGCCTGTCCAAAGCGCCGGGGTTCACGCTGGTCACCGCCCTCACCCTGGCACTCGCCATCGGCGCGACGACCGCGATCTTCAGCGTGGTCGAAACCGTGCTGCTCCGCGGGCTGCCGTACCCGAACGCCGAGCGGCTGGTCGTCATCCGTGGAAGCGCGCCCGGTTCCAACCTGCCGGAGGAGTTCGGCGTCCCGGACGAGCTGTACGTGGAGTACCGCGAGCAGGCGACGCTACTGGAGGACGCCGGCGCGTACGGGCTGTTCCAGTCCACCACGCGCGCCGACCAGCAGGTCGAGCGCCTGTTCGGGGCCCGCGCCACCCCGTCGCTGTTCACCACGCTCGGCGTCATGCCGGCGCTGGGGCGGCTGCCGACGGCCGACGACGACGACGGCGTGGTCGTGATCAGTCATTGGCTCTGGAGCACGTGGTTCGCCGCCGATTCGGCCATCATCGGCCGCGCATACACCTTCGCGAACGCGACGCGCACGGTGATCGGGGTGATGGGCCCCGAGTTCCGGTTCCCCGACGAGCGCGTGGCCCTGTGGATACCGTGGGTGATCGATCCCGCACGCGTCGCGGCCGGCGGCGTGGGCGGGCCACCCGTGGTGGCGCGCATCGCGCCGGGCGTGGAGCACCGGGGCTTGGCGGCCCAGCTGGACCCGATCGCGCGGCGACTGCCGGACCGCTACGGCGGCTCGGCCGACTACGCGCGCATCATGGAGCAGCACCGGCCGGTGGTCCGCTCGCTCGAGGAGGAGCTGGTCGGCAACATCGCGCGCCCGATGTGGGTGCTGTTGGGTGCGGTCGGCATCGTGTTCCTCATCGCCTGCGCCAATGTGGCGAACCTGTTCGCGGTGCGAACGGAGAGCCGGCGCCACGCCCTCGCCGTGCGACGCGCCCTGGGTGCGGGGCGCGGCGGCTTGGTGCGCATCCAGATGGCCGAGGCCGTGTTGCTGGCGGCGGCGGGCGGGGTCGGCGGCGTGGTGATCGCGTGGATCGGCGTGCCGCTGCTGGTGCGCGCCGCGCCGGACGCGGTGGCTTCCGGCTGGTCGAGCGCACCGATCCCGGGGCTCGCGAGCGCGGGCGTCGACGTGGGCGCGCTACTTTTTGTCGCCGGCGCGTCCATCGTGGTGGCCTGCGCGTTCGGACTGGCACCCGCGATTCGAGCCTCAGGGGGTGGGCTCCTCTCGAGTCTCCGCCAGGGCGGCCGCGGCACCGTCGGCCGCGGCTACGCGCGCAACGCGCTCGTGGTCGTACAGACGGCCCTGGCACTCGTGCTGCTCATGGGCTCGGGTCTCCTGATGCGCAGCTTCTGGCAGCTGAGCCGTGTGGACCCGGGGTTCGACACGCGCGACGTCTTCACCTTCCAGATCGCTCCCGACCGGCCGGAGGTGAACGACTATCAGTCGTCCGCGGCGTTCCACTACTCGTTCATGGAGCGGCTGGCGGCGCTCCCCGGCGTTCAGTCCGTGGGCCTGGTCGCCACGCTGCCCTTGGACGAGGGAGCGGGTGACGCGACGGTCACGACCGAGCGCATCGAGGCGAGCGGCGCCGAGCCGCCCAGGGTGCGGGTCACCGGTGCCAGCGCGTCGTACTTCCCGACAATGGGGATCGACGTCCTGAGCGGCCGCCTGTTTGATCGGAGCGAGGAGCTTGCAGGGCCGGCGGCGAACTTCAACGTGATCGTCAGCCGTTCCGCGGCGCAGCTCCTGTGGCCCGGCGAGGATCCGCTCGGCCAGCGCTTACAGGCCCGCGGGGGACGGAACTGGTATACCGTCTTGGGCGTCGTCGAGGACGTGCTGCTCGACGACTTCCGCCGCGAGGCGCCGGAGCCGATGGTGTACCTCGCGCAGGTGGCGGGCACGCCGGCGTACGTGGTCAAGTCGCCGCGCGCCCGGGCGTTGGGTCCCGAGATCCATGCCCTGGTCCGCGAGGTGGTGCCTGAGTCCCCGATGTACCGCGTGTTCACCATGGAGGAGCTGGCCGCACGCTCGATGGCCAGCCTCTCGTTCACCATGCTCATGGTGGGCATCGCCGCCGTGCTCGCGCTGATCCTGGGCGCGGTGGGACTCTATGGCGTCCTCTCGTACGGTGTGACCAGGCGCACGCAGGAGATCGGTGTCCGCATGGCGTTGGGTGCCGAGGCGGCGGCTGTGCGGCGCATGGTGGTGATGCAGGGAGGGCAGGTCGCGTTGGTCGGCGTCGTGGTCGGCCTGGTCGCCTCGCTCGGCCTCACGCGCTACATCGAGAGCCTGTTGTTCGGGATCGAGCGGGTGGACGTGCCCACGTTCGTGGGCGTGTCGGCGCTGATGCTGGCGGTGGCGCTGGTCGCGAGCTACGTGCCGGCGCGCCGCGCGTCCGCGCTGGATCCGGTGGAGGCGTTGCGCGCGGAGTGAGCGGCTCCCACGTCGGCGGCGGCCTCGGCGCTAACGTTCCCGCCGGTGTTCCGCGTTGCACGGACACCGGGATCCGCACACGGCTGACCGGAGGACCGAATGGCAACAGGTGATTTTCCGACCGGGGGCGTCGAACTCACCCACCTCATCGTCGTGAGCGACCTGGCAGCCTCACGGCACTTCTACCACGAGGTGCTCGGTGCCGACATCTACCGCGAGTACGGCGGCACGTCGTGCGTGCTGCAATTCCAGGGCGCGTGGCTGTTGCTCGTGACGGGCGGCGGGCCGACGCCGGACAAGCCGGGCGTCACCTTCGCGCCGCCCGCTGACCCGTCGGTCGTGAGCCATCAGCTCACGCTCCGGGTGCCGGACTGCCGGGCGGCCCACGACATCCTGACGTCGCGGGGCGCCGCATTCTTGACACCGCCGGTCGACCGCGGCGGGGAGATCCGCTGCTTCTTCCGCGATCCGGATGGGAATCTGCTCGAGATCAGCGAGGTCAGGGGGTCGCCTGCCGCCTGATCCGCGCGCGGGTCGCGTGAAGACTAGGCGTTCCATCCAGCCCCGGAATGCCAAGCGCAGGTCCACCCCGGAGGAGACTCTGAGAGCCAATCCGACGCCGGCCCCGACTGTGGGGCCGAGCGACAGACCATGGGTTTCAATCCGCCCTTGTGATGCCACCACGCCGCCCAGGCCTTGAACAAACGGCGAGACTCTCCCTACGAGTGGGAGTCCCAACGGGGCCATGGGTTTTTCCATCGAAGCTCAACGGCACCAAACGCTCAGCGAGTCGGGTAGCGGTACGCGGCAATCGCCCCGCCGTCACGCAGCAGGATGATCCCGCTTGCCGGATCGATGCGGTAGTCGGGCTCGCGTTCGCCGAGAAACAGGCGGCCTGCGTCGCTCCCGTCCCGCAGGTCGATTCGGACGAGGTTGAATCCCTTCCGCTCGCCGTCGGTCTCACCGGTGTTGATGTACGCGTAGTTGGCCCCGCTCAGCGTGGCGGTCATGCGGTCCTGGATCTGCGGTTGATAGATCGTCCGGTAGACCTCGGCGTACTGCTGCATCCGATCCCCGCCCGGCGCGGCCGCGGGCCGTCCCTGCCCATTCGTCCACGTGAAATCCCGGGTATTGTAGTCTCGCATCGACTCCATCACGCTGACGGTTGCCACGGAGAGCGCGCCCGAGATCACCGAGCCCAGGGCGTTCTGCCACCATGCGTACTTTGGCGGCTCGTAGTACACGTGGTATGGCTCCGCCCCGTCGCTACCCAATCGCAGAACTTGCTGCGGTGCCGAGATGACGAGACTGCCGTCGACCAGCTGCATGTAGCCGGCGCTCGCCCCCTCGCGCAGGTCGAGTCGGATCCTCTCTGCGCGACCGTCCCGCAGGCTCACGCGATGGACTTCCTTGCGGTGCAACAGGAACAGATCGTCGTCCTGGATCAGAAAGCGCTGCGTATTGTACAGGTCGCGGTAGTCGTCCTTCCACAGCGAGGGCCCGGTGGCGGGGTCCACGAGGTCCAGAAAGAAGTCCTTCGGGGTGCCGTTGTTGTACTTGTGCCCGCGCACCACCAGCCCGAAGTCGGTGAATTCCATCTGGGTGATGGGAGCCCGGAACTGACGCTCGCGAGACCATATCGTGGAGCCGGTGGAGAGATCGATGGCCACGAGCCTGCGCTCGCTCGGTACGTACAGCACGCCGTCACGCATGCGCCACGCGGCATAGCCCAGCCACGGCCGCGGCACGTCCTTGCCCTGCAACTGGGTGGCGCGCCAGAGCACTTCCCCGGTCCAAGCCTGGAGCCGGAGCGGACCGTCCTCCGAGAGGTACAGGACCAGGGACGTGTCAGAATCGGCGAGCGGCTTCTGGTGACCGTGAAGGACCTGGGTCCAACTCGTCCGAATCGTGGGACAGTCGCCAACGTTTCCCGTCGAGGCCTGGTAGCAATCCAGCCGGGGCTTCTTGTCGAACAGTTCGTCGTTCCGCCAGACCACGGTCCCACTCCCCAGGTCCAGTGCGATCATCGTCCTGTCGCTTTGCTTCGTCTTGCCATAGACGAGCAGCAGCGCGTGAGCCGGGACGGGCATGTACCCGTAGAGCGTCTCGAACGGGAGGATGGAATCGTTCCACAGCGTCTCGCCTCCGACGACGTCGATGGCCGATAACGCAGTGCCCGTCTGGAGCACAGCGATCGTCGTCATCGGAATGATCGCGAAGTGCCAGGAATCCAACTTGGTGAGATCGTCACGCTGCCAGCGGGGCGCCCCCGTGTCGAGGTCGAGGGATACCAGCGTTTCCGTGGTTCCGAACAGGATGTTTCCCAGGGGACCCTGCTGGTAGAGGTAGATGTCTCCCGGCGGGTCGTACCGCCAAACAGGCTCGTCGCGGTCTTGTGATGAGGCGTGGGTCGTCGCGGTGGCGAGACCTACGAGGATTGCCAACAAGCGGGGGCGGGGCATGGCGGTAATCTCCAAAGTGACTTTGGGAGCGCCGAGGCCGTAGCCCGAAAGCAACGGTGCGCGTCCTCGGCATCAGGGGACGAGTATGGCCCCGCCCCGCCGACGCGGCAAGCCCATTGGCGCGGCGGCAGCCGGGGGCGGGAGCCGGCGTGGTGGTACCGACGTTGTTATCGGGAACCGGACCTAGACGACCGACGCGCGAGGTGGCGGCGGATCCGCCAGAATCTCCACCAGGATCGACAGGCCTTCCCGCAGCAGCCCCCGCGTTGGCGTCGGGCCGACGCACAACCGGACGGCGTGCGGCGTTGCATCGCGCGACACGGCATAGTCCTCGGCCGGCGACACGTGCACGCCGCGTTGCGCCGCCTGTGAAACAAAGTCGACGGTCGTCCATGGATCGGGGAGGACGAGCCAACCGTGCTGCCCGTTCGGATGGGCGTGGTAGCCGCCCGACCCCAACAGATCCCGCGCCATCGCTTGCCGTGCGGTGACCTCGCCTCGTTTCCACGCCATCACGCGTTCGGCCGTGCCGTCCGCAGTCCACTGGACGACCACGTCGGCCAGGATTGCCGAGACCATGTATGTCGTGGCCGAGATGGCCGCTTCCACCCGGCCGGTCATGCGAGAGGGGGCGCGTATGAACCCCACCCTGAGCGCCGGCGCGAGGCTCTTGGAGGTGCCGGTGAGGTAGTACGCCTCGGGCAGCCGTGCGGCCAGCGGCGTCGCTCCGCGCAACAGGAAGCCGTAGCTGTCGTCTTCCACCAGCGTCAGTTCGAACTCTCGCACGATGTCCGCGATCGCGTCGCGGCGCGGTTCCGACATCACGGCGGCCGAGGGATTTTGCAACGACGGCATGCAGTACAGCGCGGCCGGGTCACCGCGCTGGCACGCCGCTCGCAATCCGTCGGGGAGCAATCCTTCGGCGTCCATGGGGAGACCCTGCAGCCGGATTCCCAGCAGGTTGGCGAGCGACTTCATGCCGCCGTAGGTCACCGCTTCGACGAGCACGGTGTCTCCGGGCCTCGTCACGGTCGCGAGCACCGTGGCCATCGCGTGCTGCACGCCGCTCGTGACGAGCACGTTCGCCGCCGTGGCCGGGACGCCGGCCCGCCGCATCCACTCGGCGCCGGTCTCGCGATGGTGGGCGGCACCGCCGTGCGGCAGGTAGTCCAACAAGACGCCGGCGCCGGCGGACGCCAGGATCCGGCCGATATCGGCGATGAGCGCCGTCGCCTCCGGATAGGGGGGCATCGAGTTCGGCCGCAGGTCGATGCCCGAGACCTCGATGGTCCGCGACGGCACCCGTCCGCGGACAAACGTCCCCCGCCCAACGTGTCCCGCTACCAGTCCCAGCCGTTCGGCTTCGCGGTACCCCCGAGTCACGGTGGTCAGGGCGACGCCCAGCGTGGCGGACAACTCCCGATGGGTCGGGAGTCGGTCGCCCGGACCCAGCTCCTGGTGCTCGATCCCGGTCGCGATCGCAGCCGCAATCCTGACATAGGCCGGCCCGGCAAACGCGGCGAGATCTGGGTTCCACATTGTCATGCATACAATACTAGCACTTGCTCCGGAACATGGCAAGCAATATCATGGTTACAATTGGTGGTAAACCGCAGATATCAAGCCAAATTGTCTGCATACAATTGGAATCCCGTGATCGGAATTCGGTGAGTGGTATTCGGTGGAGCCGGGCGCGCGGGAAGCGCTAGGTTGGCTCGCGAAGACCAACGAGGAAAGCCATGCCCCATGTGAACGTGGCACCGGTAGCGTCGCGGACGCTGCCGGTTGACTCGATGCTCGACCCGGCTGACTGGGAGGCGTTCGGCGCGCTCGCTCACCGGATGCTCGACGACATGCTGCGGGAGACCCGGACGGTGCGGGATCGGCCGGTGTGGCGGCCGGTGCCTGAATCGACTCGCGCGCGGTTCGAGGGCCCGGTTCCCGAGCGGGGTATCGGAGCGGAGCGGGCATACGAGGACTTCTGCGCGATGTCCTGCCGTACCCGGTTGGGAATACGCATCCCCGTTTCTGGGGTTGGGTCATCGGCAGCGGCAATCCGCTCGGTGTGATGGCCGAGCTCCTGGCGGCCACCATGAACGCGAACGTGTCCGGGCTGCGCGGCTCGCCGGCGCTGGTGGAGGAGCAGGTCGTGCGCTGGCTGGTCGAAATGCTGGGGTATCCCTCGGAGACCGGTGGCGTGCTGCTGTCCGGGGCCTCGATGGCGAACCTGGTCGGGCTGACGGCTGGAGTGCAGGCGCGGGCGGGATTCGATGTACGCCGAGCGGGGTGGTGGGGAGCGGGTCGGCGCCCGGTGCTGTATGCCTCTACCGAGTCGCATTTCTCGATCGAGAAGGCCGTCAGGACACTCGGACTCGGGACCGATTCGCTTCGCCGCATTCCGGTGGATGGCTCGTATCGGATCGACCTTCGGGCGCTCGACGGCGCGATCGCGGGGGACCGTGCGGCCGGCCTCCACCCGATCGCGGTGATCGGCAACGCGGGCACGGTCAACGTGGGCGCGTTCGACGACCTCGACGCGCTGGCCGATATCGCCCAGCGGGAGCGGATGTGGTTCCACGTGGACGGGGCCTTCGGCTCGTTCGCGGTGCTCGATCCGGATGTGGCCGGCTTGGCACGCGGGATGGCACGGGCGGACTCGCTGGCTTTCGATCTCCACAAGTGGATGGTGGTCCCGATCGAGGCCGGTGCGGTGCTGATCCGTGATCCCGAGGCCCATCGGGCGGCGTTTGCGGTCTCGGGCTCGTATGTCAGCGACATGCCCGGCGGAATCGGGCACGATGCAACCACGTTTGCCGAGCGGGGGCCGCAGCTGACCCGCGGGTTCCGCGCACTCAAGGTCTGGCTGTCGCTCAAGGCCCATGGCGTTTCCGCCTATCGTGCCCTCGTGCGGGAAAACGTGGCGCAGGCGCGGTATCTCGCCGAGCGCGTGCGTGACGCGCCGGAACTCGAGTTGCTCGGGCCGGTGCCATTGAACGTGGTGAATTTCCGGTTCCGCCCCGAAGCGCTCGACGCGGAGGCGCTGAACGTCCTGAATCGGGATCTGGTGGTGAGGCTCCAGGAGAGTGGCGTCGCCGCGCCGTCCCACACCGTCCTGGATGGTCGCTTTTCGATTCGCGTGTGCATCACGAATCACCGCACGACGCGCAGCGATCTCGATCTGCTGGTGGACGCGACCCTGGCGGAGGGTCGTACCCTGCTGGAGCGTCGGCACCCGCGATGAGCAAGCAGGTCAGCTTGGCGGCCATCGCGTACGGTACGGTTTGTCTCGTGTGGGGGTCGACCTATCTCGCGATTCGTATCGGCGTACAGGAGATGCCGCCGATGCCGTTTGCCGCCTGCAGGTTCCTGATCGCCGGGACGCTGATGCTCATCGTGGCGCGTCTGCGCGGGCGGCCGCTGCCGGCGCGTCGATCGGAGTGGCTCACCAGCATTGTGGCGGGCGTCTTGTTGCTCGGTGCGGCCGGGCTCGTCGTGTGGGCGGAGCAGTACGTGGCGTCCGGCGTCGCGGCGATCATCATCGGGACGGTGAGTTTGTGGATGGTGCTGTTCGACGCGTTGATTCCGGGAAGCCGTGCCCAACCCACGTGGTCGCAAGGCGCCGGCTTGCTCCTGGGCTTCCTGGGAACGCTGCTGCTCGTCGGAACCGATCTCGACGAGTTACGGCACGCGGATTGGCGCGGGCCGATTGCGCTCACGTTGGCATCGGGAATCTGGGCGCTCGGCTCGATCTGGCAACAGCGCCGCCCGCCGGCCGGCGGTCCCTATGTCAGCGCCGCGGTGCAGATGCTGGCCGGGGGGACGGCGCTGCTGGTGGTTGGAATGATCCGTGGAGAGTGGAGCCAGATGTCATTCTCGTGGCGCGGGGTGTCCGCCCTCGCCTATCTCATCGTGTTCGGGTCGATGATCGCTTTTACGGCCTACGTGTATATGCTGCAACACTGGCCGGCCGCGATGGCCGGAACGTACGTGTACGTGAACACCATCGTCGCGGTGCTGCTCGGCTGGTTGATCCTGGCGGAACCGATCACCGGGCGAACGGTACTGTCGATGGCGGTTGTGCTCGTCGCAGTGACGTGGGTGAAGCGCGGGGCGCCGCGCACCGCCGAAGCGCGCCCGGCATCCCGGGTGCCCGTCCCGCAGGCACGCATGACGCGACCCTCGGCGTTGCGGCTACTCTGAATCACGGAAGATCATGAACGGTCTACGCGGTACGTGGTTCCACGGACGGAACGGGCGGAGATGACGACGCCACAATCGGTTACTGGGGCACTCAGTGCGATGCGACGGCGGGACCGCGGTGAGGGCGATGCGTGGATCGCGACCATGCTTCGTACCGCCGCGACGGGGACCCTGGCCACGCTCGAGGGGGAGCAGCCGTTTCTCAACTCGAATCTGTTCGTGTTCGATGAGTTCACGCGCGCGATCTATCTCCATAGCACGCGGATCGGCCGGACGCGCGACAATATTGACCGTGACCGGCGCGTCTGCTTCTGCGTGATGGAGTTGGGACGCCTGCTCCCCGCCAGTACCGCGCTCGAGTTCAGTTGTGAATACGCGTCGGTCGTTGTGTTCGGCAGCGGTACGGTGGTTCACGATCGTGTCGAGGCCACGCGGGCGCTCCAACTCCTGCTCGACAAGTACTTCCCCGATCTCTCACCGGGCACTGACTACCGCGCGATCACCGACGAGGAGCTGGACCGGACGGCCGTGTTTCGCATCGCGATCGAGGAGTGGAGCGGCAAGCGGAAACGCGTTCCCGGCGATTTTCCCGGTGCTCGAGCGCACGGTGCTCCGTCAATGCTCGGGGAGGAGCCGAACCCGTGATCGGCCCTGTGACGTTTCCGGCCTATCGCGAGCGACCGGCCCGGTTTCACGAGGTCAGGGAGATCGACGGCTGGCGGCTCAAGGTCTATTCGATCGTTGCCGGGGCGGACGCCGTGGACTGGAACGACTACCGCGACGTGTGGGACATGGGCGCCGCGCTATTGCCACGACCGGCACGGACGGATCAGCGGCACGGGCTCGGGTTCTGCATCGCCCACTCGAACGTCACGGCCGGCCTGCGCTATTTTGTGGTCTGCTGGTGGGACAACGCCAACGAACTCCCGATTCGGGTATTCGTGCGGGGCCGTGGCGAAACCTTGTGGCGCGCGGCGCGGGCGAGCGAGTCGGTTTGCGTGTGGGATCTCGAGGTCATCTGGTTCGAGCGCAATGCATACGTCGAAACGGTACTCACGGGTACAGAACCGGATTGGGCCGCCTACCTCGCCCGCGTCGTATGACCGCCTCGGCGCGTCCGTGACCCCTGCCCGACTAGGACCCGCCTCCGAAAAAGCGTATATTCGTTAAGTCAAGCTGCCGTAGCCGGTTATGGGGCCGGCGTCGGTCTCCGCGTTTGACGACCGGCCGGGGAATCCCTCATACTGGCGTGGTCCCCATTCGTTTGGAGGTGGGCGTGAGATCGAGCATCGCAGTAGTGGCGTTGATATGGGCATGTGGTGGGGGGGGAGATGACTCCATGGCGGCGGACACGACAGGCCAGCAGCCAGCCGCACAACCGGCTGCGCAGGCGCCCCCGCCGGCTCCCGTCTCGAGGCCCGCCGCCACGCCGGTTGCGCGTGGGCCGCTCGTTGACGAGCCGTGGACGCCGACCCTGACCGGGATCGTGGATCCAGGCATGACGCGCGATCAGGTGATCGCGACGTGGGGTGAGCCGGAGTTGGAGAGCGCGGCAGGCGACCGCTTGTATCTGTTCTTCAGGAACGGGTGCGAGGTCACCTGCGGCACGTTCGATGTCGTGTTCTTCGTGGAGGGGGCGGTGGTGGACGCCATCGTCCGCGGTCCGGGACACGACTACAGCGGCCAATCATCGTCACCACCCGGTCGTGAAGCGCTGCCGACGCTTCCGACCGGCGGCTCGATGTCGTGAGCGACGCCTTTTACACAGGTTGTTTGGGTGTCCCGCCACGTACCGCCTTCGGGGCTTCACAACGGTCGCGGACGACCAGGTTGAGGCTTTCTACTCCCGATATGACGACCTCTGCTCTGTTCTGGAACGCCTTCAACAGGGCAAGCAGGTGATCGAGAAGGGGAGCCTCCCCGAGGCGGGGTTCAGCACTCGCCGAGCTGCAAGACCTTGTCCCGCTCGAGGCCGATCAGATCGACGACGTTCTGCTGGATGAGCTCGTGTCAGATCACGTGGGGATGCAATGGAAGCTCGCGCGGCTTGGGCTCAAGGCTGGCGAGCGCGTTTGGGTCCCGGTGGGGGCCCAGACCAAGATCAAGCGGCACTATCAGTTTGAGCACTTCAACGACGAGTTCGCCGCTGGTATTGACTTGCCTCACTCTTACGTCGAGAACATTGATGTGGTCTGGAAGCAGGAAGTTCCGCATCGGTGCCGCGCATGAGATTGAGAACTCCACGTCGATCTACGCTGGGCTGTTGCGATTCGCCGACCTGAATATCGTGCCGCCCAATACGCTCTACCCCATGTTTGTGGTGGCCCCGGCTGCCCGCAAGAACCGCCTGCGCGAGCAGCTACGACGGCCAACGTTCAAGCGACTAGGGCTGGATAGCAAAGTCGCGTTCCTATCCTACGAGAACATTGATGAGATCGACACCTTCTTCGCCAGCGCCGAGTCGGGACTCACGATCGACACGATCGTTGCCAGGGCCGAACAGGTCGCCTAGCGGCCGGCACCACGTGGATGGATTCCACCCTTCAACCCTGTACCGAGTCTATCAGTCCCAGCCTGAAGTCCGGGCTCGGCCGTGTGGTGCGTCAGGAACGACGCCTGCCACTCGCCACACCGTCACCTTGATTGGTCTTAGACCATTGCCACAACGCCCGATCCAGCATTCGCATATCACCATCACAGTGCTTCGCCGCTAGCTTGCGACAAGCCGTCACATAGGCCCACCAGAACTCGAACGTGTAACTGGTCGACCGCGCCACGCCGAGGGACTCGAGGGCCCGGAAGTCAAGCACGGGATACGAGTCGCGGTGGCCGAAGTGCAGGATCACCGACGCCACTGGGTATCCCACACCATCCAGCACCATGAGCGTCCCAATCCGAAGGTGCTCGTCTTGAGCCGAGAACGCGGCACGTGTCGTTTCCTCGACGAGCGAAGCCGAGTTGTTCCTGACGCGAGGGAGTATGCGCGGAGACTTCCATTGGGCGAGGGCGCGGAGCTGGCCCTCCTCTACGTGACCCTGGTGCCGGATCGCGGGACCCATGCGGTCGACGAGGCGGCGTTCCTCCTCCCGGGCCGCGTTGCTCTGTTCCTAGCTATACCGAGCGGCAAGGCGGGGGATCTGCGAAGACGGAAACGCGAGGCGAAAGCGATTCACGACACGCTTACAGGGTCGCCGCGCCAAGCAACGGGCGGTCGTCGAGCTCTGGGTAACACCCCAACTCGGCCATCCGCTGACGGAATGTCGCAATGTCCATTCCATGCAGCTCAGCAGCTCGACCTGTGCTGATCAGGGCACGGCGCCAACACTCGGTCGCAAGCCAGGACATCATAGCCCGTGGCGGCGTAGCGGCGCCGGTCGCGGCGTCCAGGATGGTACGGAGTTCACGGAGATGCCGCCGCCGAGCACGCACCCTGCGACCCGTTAACCCAATGGCCTCGACCGGCTTCATAGCCAAGACGTCGGCCAACGTCGTCTCATACAGCCGCACAAGGCCCGCGAGTTCGACGCTATTGATGGGTCGAACGCCGGCCTCGATTTCCCGCAGGGTGGTAGGGGGACACGCGATGTGCGCGGCGACGGCCTCAAGCGTCAGGCCAACAGCCCTGCGGTCCGCCTGTAGGCGCCGAGCAAGTTCAATGCGATCAATCGCCATAAAGTGTTGCCCCACAGTAGTTTATCGATACACCATTCGAATGGTTTCGGCAAGCACTGCCGCCTGTCAGGCACCCACTGAGCAGGTGGGCGGAGTGGATTTGACCTGAGCGACGCGGCTGGCGATATTGTGGGTGTTACCCCCCTGGTCCCTTCGGGGGCCGGGCAGCGAGGCCGCGCCGCAAGGCCGGCCTCAGCTTTTTCCCGGGTGGATGGGTGCATGAAGACCTCGGTCTACGTCGATGGCTTCAACCTGTATTTCGGCGCAGTTCGGGGAACGCCGTACAAGTGGCTGGACATCGACAAGATATGCCGGCTTCTCCTACCAAAGCACGATATCAAGCGAATCAAGTACTTCACGGCACGACTCAGTGGTCGGCCCGACGACCCGGATCAGCCGACCCGGCAGCAGACATTCCTCAGGGCACTCCGGACCATCCCCCACCTCGAGATCATCTTCGGCCATTTTCTGACCCACGAGGTCACCATGCTCCGCGCCGACTCTCCCGCGGGCAAGAAGGAGTACGTGAAGGTCATCAAGACCGAGGAGAAGGGCTCGGACGTCAATCTTGCCACACACCTGCTGAGAGACGGATACCGGGACGAGTATGAGGCAGCCGTGCTGATCACGAACGATTCGGACTTGAGGGAGCCGGTCAGGATCGTGAGATCAGAACTCAAGAAGGTGGTCGGAATACTGAACCCGCACGAGAAGGCGAGCCGGGTGCTTCAGGGGGAGGCATCGTTCATGAAGCCGATCCGGCGGGGAGTGCTTCAGGCAAGCCAGTTCGCACCGGTGCTTCGCGACCGTCACGGTGAGATTCGAAAGCCCGCGAGTTGGTAGGACCAACCCCATGACCCTCCCGAGCTCAGGCGACACCACATTCGCTCAACTGCAGCGGGTCCTGGCGGCCGGCGAGTCTTTTCTCGGGTCACCGACTTGCCTGCGGCTACGAGCCATCTTGGTCCGCGGGCCTGGTCCAGCCTGGCACAACTACCAAGTCGAAGGCTTGCTCGTTCCATCTCAACCGGATCGAGAGGAGCGCGTTCTTGAGATGGGCGATACGCGCCTGGTGGAATGGTGGACTGATCACGCCGCGCTATCGGAGCCTGATGGGCTGCGCCTCGGCCTGGCTCGCTGGCGCGATGTTGTCGGAGCTCCATCGGGGTTTCAGTTTCAGGACACAGTCCGCCTCTATCGGGACTTCCCAGGTGCGGCTCAAGTTGCAGCACCCACGTGGAGGGTAGAACTGCACGAGAACGTTCCACAGCAGGTCCGATTCGGCAGTCTTCCCTGCGGGCCGCTCTACCATGAGGAGTGCCGACTCTTCGCCGAGGATGTGAAGGACCTCACGTCTCACTGGTTCGAGCGCGGAGAACGCTACGATCGCCCTTCGGGTGAGAATCAGTACGCAATACGCATTCCGGATCGCCGGGCTCGCTTCACCGGCATCCATCTCGATGAGCAGGCGATCACCATTTCGTGTACGCGCCTGCCCAGCGGGCCCGCCGACTTGAGATGTGCCTGGCAATGGACCGGTTTCCGAGGTGACGCTCAGAATGGCGTTGAGGATGTCGTGTTTTCGGACAGCTCCACCGAGTGCGAGGTAGAGATCGTTGTGGGAGGGCTGCAGACATTGAAACTCTGGCTAGTGGACCTCGAGGGCTACTGCTACGATCAGTTCTACGAACTCCCGTGGCGCCCTGGAAGGCTGACTATTGGCGGACTGCGTCGTGGTGGGAGCGCCGAACTCCGCGGACTGCGAGACGCGGGTGAATCCGACACGGTTGAGTTTAAGTTGTGGGTTTCGGCGGTCCGGGGTGACGGGAAGCGCGGCGAGCTGGTTCGATCCGCATGCGCTTTCGTGAACACGCAAGGGGGCACGATCTACATTGGTGTCGACCAACACGGGGACGTCGTCGGAACCGGACGGTCGATACGGAAGGACTATCGAAACGCTAGTCCCGACATAGAGACCCTTCGAGACAGGTACACGTCTGGATTGCGGCGGATTCTGACTGAGGCAATCGCGCCAACCCTGGTACCTGAGTTTGAGTGGCTGGACGTGGCGGGCCTCCACGTACTTGCGATTCGCGTACCGCGTGGGCCAGATCGGCCCTATGAGCTGGTGGAGGACGGTACGTCGTACGTTCGCAGAGGAGCCACGAATCGGCGCGCTGGCCCTAGGGAGTTTGGTGGACCTCACACAACGGTCTAGGCGCGGGCTCACGCTTCCCCCCGATGCGATCGCCGTGACCGCCGAGGGCGTCAACGAGATCCGTGACCGCCTGCCCGTGCTCACACGCATCGATCTGCACTACACACTGCGGGTTCCGGCGGGAAGCAGGGAGATCGTCGATCGGGCCCTGGCCACGCACCAGGAGAAGTGCCCGACGGCCGCGAGCCTCCGCGGCGCCGTCGCGGTGCGCTGGACGGCCGAGATCACGGAACCGTAGTCGCGCGCCGACCTACCCGTGCGGCCGCGTCATCGTGCGCGGCTGGACCACCTCGTCGAACTCCTGCTCGGAGAGGTACCCCAGGCTCATCGCGGCGGCCTTCAACGTCGTCTCCTCTTTCTGCGCCTTCTTGGCGATCTCCGCCGCCTTGTCATAGCCGATCTTCGGGGTGAGCGCCGTGACGAGCATCAGCGAGTTCCGCACGTGCTCCGCGATGCGTCCCTCGTTGGCCTGCAGCCCTTCGACGAGGAATTGTCGGAACGCGTCACATGCATCGCTCAGGAGCACCGCCGAGTTGATCAGGTTGAACACCATCACGGGCTTGAACACGTTCAGCTCGAAGTTGCCCTGTGACCCGGCAAACCCGATGGCCGCGTCGTTCCCCAGCACCTGTACCGCGACCATCGTCATCGCCTCGCACTGGGTCGGATTCACTTTCCCGGGCATGATCGATGACCCCGGTTCGTTCTCCGGCAGCAACAACTCACCCAGGCCCGCCCGCGGACCGGATCCGGCCCAGCGGATGTCGTTGGCGATCTTCATCAGCGAGCAGGCCAGGACCCGAAGCGTCCCGTGCGCCATGACCAGCGCGTCGTGGGCCGCCAGCTCCGCAAACTTGTTGGGCGCTGACGTGAACGGGAGACCGGTCAGGTCGGCGATCTTCGCCGCGCACTGCTCGCCAAAACGCGGCGGCGCGTTGAGCCCCGTCCCGACCGCCGTCCCACCGATCGCCAGTCGGAACACGTCGGGCAGCGCCGCCTCGATGCGCGCGAGATCGGCGTCGAGCTGGGCCACATAACCCGAGAACTCCTGCCCTAACGTGAGCGGCACGGCATCCTGCAGGTGCGTGCGCCCGATCTTGACGATCTCGGCGAACGCGTCCGCCTTGGTGGCGAGCGCATCGCGCAACGCGCTGACCGACGGAAGGACGCGTTCGAAGAGCAGCTTGGCCGACGCGATGTGCATCGCCGTCGGGAACGTGTCGTTTGACGATTGCGAGCGGTTGACGTGATCGTTCGGGTGGACCGGGTCTTTGCTGCCCATCGCGCCGCCAGCCAGCTCGATGGCGCGATTGGCGATGACCTCGTTCGCGTTCATGTTCGACTGGGTGCCGCTTCCCGTCTGCCACACGTACAGCGGGAAATGATCGTCGAGATCCCCGGCGATCACTTCATCCGCGGCGCGCGCGATCAGGTCGGCCAGGCCGGCGTCGAGCTTGCCCAGGTCGCGGTTCACCAGGGCGGCGGCCTTTTTCAGGATGCCGAACCCGTGAATCACCTCGCGCGGCATGCGGTCGCGCCCGATGGAAAAATGAATGAGCGAGCGGGCGGTCTGCGCGCCCCAGTATCTGTCGTTGGGAACCTCGATCGGTCCCATGCTGTCGCGTTCGGTTCGCGTCTCTGTGGTTGCCACGAGCGTCACCTGTCCTTCGCACGTATGTTGAGCGGCCGGGGGGCAAGGCTTGCGGGGCTGTTGTGGAGCATCATCAAAGGGCCTGTCTTTGTAAAGGGTTCATATGTCCTTGCGCAATATGACCTTACGCACGTCGTCGCGCTTCCGTCCCGTGGCGCTGGGCGTGGTAGCAACGCTCGCCTGTGCCGGCGGTCCCACGACGGCGCCCCAGGCGTTTGCCGTCGCGTTCGAAACCACCCGCGGCCGATTCGTCATCGAGGTCCGGCGCGCGTGGGCTCCGCATGGCGCCGACCGGTTTTTCGAGTTGGTGCAGGCCGGATACTACGACGACTCCCGCTTTTCCCGCGTAATCGAGGGTTTCATCATGCAGTTCGGTCTCGCGGGGGATCCTGCCATCACCCAGGCCTGGATGAACCGGAACATTCCCGACGACCCGATGCGGGAGAGCAACCGCCGCGGTCATGTCTCCTATGCCATGACCGGCCCCGACACGCGCACGACACAGGTGTACGTCAACCTGGCCGACAACATCCGTCTCGACTCAGCCGGATTCGCGCCGTTCGGATGGGTGAGTGAGGGAATGGACGTGGTGGGCTCGCTCTACGCCGGCTATGGCGAAGCCGCGGGCGGCGGGATGCGTGCGGGTAACCAGGGCCGCGTGATCGCCGAGGGCAACGCCTACCTCGATGCCGAGTTTCCGCTGCTCGACCGGCTGATCACGGCGACGGCTGTGGGTGGGAGACGAAAGTGAGGGACCCGAAGGAGGTCGGCGGCGAACTTCCGAACACCTACTCCACGCGGTGGTTCGAACTGTTCCTCGATCCGATCGATCGAGACCAGACCGCGCGAGAGGTCGCATTTGTCGCCCGGCACCTACCGCTTCCCCACTACCGGCGTGTGTTGGACGTCTGCTGTGGCTCGGGCCGGCACGCCCTCCCGCTGGCGGCGCGCGGCTACGAGGTGACCGGCATCGACAACAACCGCGACACCGTGGAGGCCGCGCGAAGCCGGGCCGGTGGTACCGCTCGATTCCTGGAGCACGACATGCGGCGCCTCGACCTGATCGACGGCGAGTTCGATGGCTGCCTGATCTTGTGGCAGAGCTTCGGGCACTTTGATCAGGATGCGAACACGGGCGTACTGCGGCAGGTACGACAGAAACTTCGGCCGGGCGGTCGGCTCATCCTCGACGTGTACAACCGCGATGCGGTGACCCAGCTGCCCAAGCGGCGCACATTCGAGCAGGGAACGATCACCGTGCGCGAAACCCGGTCGTGGACCGGGTCACGGCTGACCGTGGAGCTCGACTACGGCGGGAGCGGGGGCGACCGATTTAGCTGGCACGTCTTCACGCCAGATGAACTGACCAGCCTGACCCACGATATGGGGCTGGAGTTGTTGCAATCGTGCACCTGGTTTGACGAGACGAGGCCGCCGTCGGCCGAGCATGCGCGCATGCAACTTGTATTGGAGAAGGTCGCCCGTGACTGAACCGCACCCACCTACCCCCTACGCGCGGCGACTCGGCCTGTTCGACGGGACGATGCTCGTCATGGGGGGGATCATCGGGGCGGGGATCTTCCTCAACCCGGCGATCGTGGCGCAGCGGGTTTCCAGCGGCGGTCTGGAGATTGGTGTCTGGGTGCTCGGCGGCGCCATCGCGTTGGCTGGCGCGTTCTGCTTTGCCGAGTTGGGCGCACGCCTGCCACGCGCCGGTGGCGGGTACGTGTACCTGCGCGAGGCGTTCGGACCGCTGCCGGGGTTTCTCTACGGCTGGGCACTGTTGCTTGTGATCGCCACCGGCGCGATTGCCGCGGTCGCGGTCACCTTTGCGCGATATGCGGTCGTGTTGGTGGGCGGGTCGGAGCGTGCCGTGACGCCGGTGGCGGTCGGCGCCATCGCGTTCCTCTCGATCGTCAACTACTTCGGGGTGCAGTTCGGCGCGTGGACCCAGAACGTGTTCACCGTGCTCAAGCTCGTGGCACTCGCCGTGCTCATCGGTGTCGGCCTCGTCGTCGCGCCCGGTGCCGTGGTGCCGGCGGAGACGGCGTTGTCGTCGGGCACGTTCCCGCTTGTCGCGGCGATCGGGACCGCACTCGTACCGGTGTTGTTCTCGTACGGCGGGTGGCAGCAGACCAACTACGTCGCCGAAGAGCTGATCGAACCCGAGCGCACGTTACCGCGCGCGTTGCTGTATGGGGTGGTCGGCGTGGTGGTGATCTACGTGCTGACCAACGTCGTCTACGTGCGGCAACTTGGCGTCGGCGGGCTCGCCGCCAGCCTCGCCCCCGCCGCGGACGTCATGCAAGCGACCGTGGGCAAGACCGGTGCGACCTTCATCGCCGCCGGGATTGCGTTCTCCACGTTCGGGTTTCTGAATCTCGTCATTCTCGTCACACCGCGCGTCTACCAGACGATGGCGGCTGACGGGCTGTTCTTCCGGCGCGCGGCCGCGCTGCATCCTCGCTACAAGACGCCCAGCGCTGCGCTCGCCTTCCAGGCGGCCTGGGCCATCGTCCTCACCCTGAGCGGTACGTACGGTCAGTTACTCGACTACGTCGTGTTCGGCGACTGGATCTTCTTCGGACTCACCGGGCTGACCGTGCTCGTCTTTCGCATACGGGACGCCGGGAGGGGAACTTTAGCTGGAAAGACATACCGAGCGCCGTGGTATCCGCTCATGCCATTGCTGTTCGCGGGCGCGGCGCTCTACGTGGTGATCAGCTCGGTCGCCTCCAACCCTCGCAACGCGCTCGTCGGTACGACCATTCTCGCGGCGGGCCTGCCTGCGTATGCGTTCCTGCGCCGCCGCGCCCGGCGATGACCGACTGATTGCCGATTGGAGAGTGTTGATCTGGAGATTGGGGATTGATGCATTGGTCTGACAAACCGGCCCACCCGCTCTTCAAAGCAACCCCGTCAGAAATCTGAAAGCTCCAATTGCTACTCTGCAATCGGCAATCACCGTGACCCCGTGACCGTCTGTGGCCGTCTGTGACCGTCTGTGACCGTCTGTGACCGACCGACCTGCAGTGCCCGTCCTGCCCCCGCGTGCCTCACCCCCTGTCCCCCTCTCCGCGCTGAACGCGCGGAGAGGGGGAACCTCGTGCGGCCCACGATTCGGCTTTGACCGTCTGCACCCCCCCCCGTGACCCCATGCCCGCCCATGCCTGCCCGTGCCCGCCTGGGTAACATTCAAGCCTGACTTCCCGGAGAACCATCGTGCGAATTGCCGTGTTCGGAGCGGGCGGTGTGGGTGGGTACTTCGGCGGCAGGCTGGCGCAGGCGGGCCAAGATGTCGTGTTCATCGCGCGCGGTGACCATCTGACGACGCTTCGCCAACACGGGCTCGCGGTCACCAGCCCGCTCGGCGACTTTCAGGTCGAACATGTCGAAGCAACCGACGATCCGAGCGCCGTGGGCCCGGCTGACGTGGTCATGTTGGCGGTGAAGACGTGGCAGATTGGCGAGGCGGCCGCCGCGATCGCCCCGTTGTTGGGTCCGGAGACGTTCGTGGTGCCGTTGCTCAACGGGGTCGAAGCCACCGGCCAACTCGCAGCCTCACTCGGCGACGGGCGCGTGTTCAAGGGCATGTGCAAGATCATCAGTCGCATCGACGGGCCCGGGAAGATCCACCACGTCGGCGCCGAACCGTACCTCGCATTTGGTGAAGCGGACGGCGAGCCCAGCGCGCGAGGCACGGTGTTCAGGGACGTGCTGCGAGAGGCGGGTGTGCGCGCCGACACGCCGCCCGACATGGACGTCGTGCTGTGGGACAAGTTCATGTTCGTCGTGTCGGTTGGTGGTGTAGGGGCCGTAACCCGGGCGCCAATCGGCGTCATCCGCACGGAGCCGGAAACGCGCGTGATGCTGCGCGGGGCCATGGAGGAAATCGCCACGGTCGCGCGCGCGCGGAGCGTGGCGCTTCCCGATGACGTCGTCGATAAGGCGCTTGCATTTGCCGACACGCTGCCGCCGCAGGGATCGGCATCGCTCGCCCGGGATATCATCGAGGGGCGTCCGTCCGAGCTGGATGCGTGGACCGGTGCGGTCGTCAGGCTCGGCGCCGAGTCCGGCGTGCCGACGCCCATGCACGAGTTCATCTACACGAGTCTGCTCCCGCTCGAGCGGCGGGCGCGGGGGACGCTGACGTTCCCCGAATAACCTCATCCGGTCCAAACCAGACTGCGTTCTCCGCGCACTCGGGGTCGGCGGTCCGCACCGTGCCTTCGAGAGGGATCTCGCCCGGTATGATGTCGAACCGCGTGCCGCCGCGTACGATGCTGACCGTCCCACCGCCGCCCAGTCCACGCCGATGCGCAGCCAAGCCGCGCCGTGTTGAACTCGCGGTTCCCTACCTCAGTCCGCAGGGCGCCGTTGGGCCTCCGACGACAGATGGAGGAGGGGTACGCGCCGGCTTCGGACCCGCCAGATCACGGGCGCAATTGATTCCGCCCTTTCCCCCTGGTGGACGGCCCACCCCCACAAGCCGTACCTTTGTTGGGCCGGGGGCGGCGTTTTACGGATGAAGGGTGGGTGAATGGTCCAGCTCCTGTCGTTCAGCCTCGGCGAACTCCGACTCGCGATTCCAGCGGCGGTCGTTCGCGAGGTCACACGGGCGGTTGCAATTACGCCCCTGCCCAAAGCCCCGGCGGTCGTCGAGGGCGTGATAAACGTGCGCGGACGCTTGGTGCCCGCGCTTGACCTTAGGCGGCGCTTCGATCTGCCCGCCAACCCGATCAATCTCCAACAACACCTGATTATCGCGCATGCGGACGCGAGGCTGGTCGCGCTCCGCGTCGACCGGGTGGAGGACCTCACGACGGTCCCGGACGATGACATCAAGACCGCGACACACATCGTACCCGGTGCCGAATACGCCGAGGGCATCGCCAAGCTGTCCGACGGCCTGGTGGTGATCCACGATCTCGCGCGGTTCCTGTCGCTTGAGGAAGGCGGGCAGCTCGACATCGCGACGAGCGGTGCCGCCGCGCCGCCGGGCGGCCCTCCCCGCAAGGCCCGGAGGCCACGGTGAGCGCGCTGCGCAACCGGGAGAGCTTCGAGACCGCCGCCGCGTTCGTGCGCCGGCGCACCGGCCTCGTGTTCGGCGCGAGCCGTCGTTCCGGGTTCGAGGCGGCGCTTGAGGCGCACGCACGCCGGTCGGCTGCGGGGGACATCGACGCCTACCTCGCCCGGCTGAGCGCCGAGCCGGCGTTGCTCGACGATCTGGTGGCCGATATCACGGTTGGTGAAACACATTTCTTTCGCGATGCCAAGCAGTTCGATCTCATCCGGAACACGGTGATTCCCGATCTGCTCGCCCGGCGGGGTGCGGATCGTCCACTCCGCATCTGGAGCGCCGGGTGCGCCGCGGGCGAGGAGGCCTACACGGTGACCATCGTCGTCCACGAGTTGGGGTTGGGCGACGCCGCGCGCATCGTCGCCACGGATCTCTCGCGCACCGCGCTCGCCCGGGCGCGCCGCGCCCGCTACGGGCGTTGGTCCCTGCGCGGTGTGACGCCCGCAACCGAAGCACAGTACTTCAAGCACCACGGTGATGAGTTCCGGTTTGCTCGAGAACTCAGGGACGCCGTCGAGTTCCGCTACTTGAACCTGGCCGAGGATACGTATCCGTCGCTGGCGAGCGGGATCTGGGGGATGGACCTCATTCTGTGCCGTAACGTGCTGATCTACTTTGACGCCGAGACGGTGGGGCGGGTGCTCAACAGGCTGGTGCGGTCGCTCGCTCCGGACGGCTGGCTCCTGCTCGGCGCATCGGACCCGCTCGCCACCGAGTTCGTTCCGGTGGATGCGGTGATCACGACGGCGGGTTTGGCCTACCGGAAACGGGGGCGCGGGGGCGCATCGGGTGAGCAGGCGGCAGGCGCCGACCCGGTCGTGTTGCACACGCCGCCTGCGAGCGCCACGCCGACGTGGTGGACGTCGCCGCCGCCGGCAGCGTCGGCGGAGGGTTCGACGTGGGAGCCGAGCACGGTCCCGCCCGCCGGCAACGACGCCACAGCACCGGCACTCGCCACCGCGCCAGCAGCGGACGACGTGGGTACGACCTACGCGGCCGGAGAGTACGCACGTGCCGCGGAACTGGCCGGTGCCCGGGTCCTGACAGGCGCCGCAGCGGCTGCGGAATGGGTCATCCTGGTGCGCGCGCTGGCCAACTGCGGCGCGCTGGCCCGTGCCGGAGCGGCCTGTGCCGCGGGCTTGGAGCGGCATCCGCTGAGCGCCGAGCTGCTCTACATGCACGGTGTATTGATAGGTGAATCGGGACGTCCCGGTGACGCCGTGGCGGCACTCCGGCGGGCGCTGTATGCCGACGGGCGTTTCGCCGTTGCCCATCTCGCCCTCGGCGGCCAGCTCCTGCGCGCGGGCGACGGCGACGGCGCCCGGCGGGCGTTTCGCAATGCGGCGCGGCTGCTCGATGAGAGTCCGGCCGACGCCGTTGCGCAGGGATCGGACGGGGAACGGGCCGGACGCCTGGCGTCGCTGGCGCGAGCGCAACTCGCCCTCCTGCAGGAGGCCGCGCCATGACGGGCGGACGGGACGCGCCGGAGTATGTACAGCAGGTGCTCGAGGAGCGCGCCCGTGCGCTCGCCAAGCCGGTGCAGCCGGAGCAGTCCGGCGACACGATCGAGGTCGTGCGGTTCGATCTGGAGGGTGAGACCTATGCCCTGGAAGCGAACTGCGTCTGGGAAGTGTTTCGGCTTGAGGCGCTGTCACCCCTTCCGGGCGCCAAGCCCCCGGTGTTCGGCGTGACGAACTGGCGGGGCGCCATACTCACCGTTCTGGACCTGCGGCAGATGCTTGGCCTCCCCGCCGGCGGCGTCACGGATCTCTCCCGCGTGATTTTGCTTGGCACACGGCGTCCGGCCTTCGGCATCCTCGCAGACGCCGTGCGCGACCTCGTGGTGCTGCGCCGGCAGGACGTGCGCGAGCCGCCGCAAGGCGTCGCGCTGAAGCGGGAGTATCTGGCCGGCATCACGGGTGACGCCGTGCCGGTGCTGGCCGGGAACGAGTTACTCAGGCGCCATGTCCGCTCGGCGCTCCCCAGTTCGCATCTCGCGCTCGGAGGATGACATGCATTGGACCGTGAGTCGCCGGATCGCGGCGGGATTCAGCCTGAGCGTGGGGCTGGTCGTGGTGGTGGCGGCCATCGGCGTGATCGCGCTCGGCGTCGCATCAGCCGGATACGAGCGGGCGGTCGCGCGTCAGAGCGACGTGCTGGCCCGCGCCCTCCGGGCCGAGTCCGAGTTTCGCGGCGCCGTCGTGCGGTATCTCGGTTTCCTCGTCGAGGGGGACGAGCGCGAAGTGGCAAGCCGGGACAGCATGATCGGCGTCAGCCGCCGCCTCGTGGAGCAGCTGCGGGATGCCGCGGATACCGAGACGGGTCGTGCCGTCTGGGAGGACGTTCTGGCCGCGCTCGAGCAGTGGGATCGGGCAGCCGTAGCGTCGATTGCCGCGGCCCGGGCCGGCCGCGAGGCCGAGGCGGTCCGCATCCGCGATACTGAAGTAGCGCCGCCGCGGGACGCGACCGTCAGCGCGTTTAGAATCGGTGCGCAGCGCGCCGAGCAGCAGGCCGCCGACGTCGTGCGCGCCAGCCAGACGACCGCCGCCCGGATGCGGGCGGTGCTCGTGGTGGGCGCGCTGCTCACCTTGGCCGTCGGCGCCGCTTCGGGGTTCTTGCTCAACCGGGCCATAAGCGGTCCGCTGCGTGAAACGACCGGCGTGCTCGCCACGAGCGCCGCCGAGATTCTTGCCGCAACCACACAGCAGGCCTCGGGGGCGGGCGAGACCTCGGCGGCGATCGCCGAAACCGTCACCACGGTGGACGAAGTGGCACAGACCGCCCAACAGGCGGCGCAGCGTGCCAAGGCGGTTTCCGACTCCGCCCAGCGGGCCGCTGAGATCGGCAAGGCCGGCCGTCAGGCGGTGGAGGACGCTACCGAAGCGATGGGAGGTGTGCGGCAACAGGTGGAGGCCATCGCCGGGAGTATCCTTGCCCTGGCCGAGCAGGCGCAGGCGATCGGCGAGATCATCGCGAGCGTCAACGACATCGCGGAGCAGACCAACCTCCTGGCGCTCAATGCGGCCGTCGAGGCGGCGCGAGCGGGTGAGCAGGGGCGTGGCTTTGCCGTGGTGGCGGGGGAGGTCAAGAGCCTGGCGGCGCAATCGAAGAAAGCGACAGGGGAGGTGCGGCGGATTCTGGGGGAGATCCAGCGGGCGACCAGCGCCGCGGTGTTGACCACCGAGCAGGGCACAAAACAGGTGGCCGCGGCCGCGAAACAAGTGAATGACACCGGGCAGACCATTCGGACCCTGGCCGACGCCGTGGCCGAAGCGGCCCAGTCGGCGACGCAGATCGTCGCGTCGGCCGGCCAGCAGGCGGCAGGCATGACGCAGATCCGCCAGGCGATGGCGAGCATTCACGATGCCACGCAACAGGGCGTGGCCTCGACGAGGCAGGCGGAACGGGCGGCACAGGATCTCAACGCGCTTGGCGGGAAGCTCCTCGACCTGGTGGGTGGAAACGAGCGCGCACGGCAGGTCACCACACGTACGACGAGAGGCATGTGATGCACTGGACCGTTGGGCGGCGCATTGCCGCTGGATTCGTGGTGGGCCTGGGCCTGGTCGTCATCGTGGCCTGGGTGGGGGTCGTGGCGCTCAGGAACTCGGTCAACGCGTATCAGGACGCACTCGCGCGGCAGCGCTTTGTGCTGGTCGGCGCGCTCGATGCGGAGTCCGAAGCCCGCAGCGCCACGATTCAGTTCCTGCGGTTCCAGCTCACCGAAAACGAGCAGTTCGCCCTGGCGCGCGACAGCTCCCTGGCGGTCGCCCGCGTGCTGGTCGAACAGGTGCGGGACTCGGTGGCGCTGGCGGATGACCGGGCGATCTGGAGCGAGGTGCTCGCCGCGCTCGAGAGCTGGGACGAGGCAACGCGCGACGCGATGGTGGCCACGCGCGCGGGACGCGACGCGGAGGCCACCCAGCTCCAGGACGCCCGGGTCTTTCCGGCCCGCGAGCGGGTTCGCGAAGCGGTCCAACGGGGCGTCGCACGGGCAGAGCAGCGCACTGATGCTGCGGTCGGGGCCGCCCGCGACCGGGCGAACCGGATGGAGACCATCCTCCAGGCCGGCGCGCTGGTTGTGCTGGTGGTGGGTGGGTTGTCGGGCCTGGTCCTCAACCGCGCCATCACCGGACCGCTCAAAGAGACGGTCGGTGTGCTGGCGACCAGTGCCGCGGAGATCCTCGCGGCCACGACGCAGCAGGCCGCCGGCGCGAGCGAGTCGTCCTCCGCCGTGAGCGAGACGGTGACCACGATCGAGGAAGTGGCGCAGACGGCCGAACAAGCTTCGCAGCGGGCCAGGTCCATGGCCGACTCGGCCGAGCGGGCCGTGCAGCAATCCGGCACCGCGATGACCGCGCTGCGCGAGCAGGTAGAGGCCATCGCGGGGAGCATCCTCGCGCTGGCGGAGCAGGCCCAGGCGATCGGCGAGATCATCGCCAGTGTCAATGACATCGCGGAGCAGACGAATCTGTTGGCGCTCAACGCGGCCGTGGAGGCGGCGCGGGCGGGCGAGCAGGGGCGCGGATTCGCCGTGGTGGCCGGGGAGGTCAAGGCCCTGGCCGGGCAGTCGAAGAAGGCCACCGGCGAGGTGCGGCGGATTCTGGGCGAGATCCAGCGGGCAACCAGTGCGGCGGTGCTCACGACCGAACAGGGCACCAAACAGGTCACCGCCACGGCAGAGCAGGTCGCCGGGGTGGTGGGCGATGGGAGCCGTGTCGCGGCCCAGATCGTGGCGTCGGTCGGGCAGCAGGCGGCCGGCATGGCACAGATCCGCCAGGCGATGGCGAGCATTCAGGAGGCGACCCAGCAGAACCTGGCCTCGACCAGACAGGCGGAGCGGGCGGCACAGGACCTGAACGCCCTGGGGACCAAAGTGCTTGACCTCGTGGGTGGGGAACGCCAGTCGGCCGGGCGCCGGCCGCACCGGCCGCCCGATCGCGGATGAACAAGGACGAGCTGTCGCGGCGCCTCCGGGCCACGTTCATTGCCGAGCTCGACGAGCAGCTGGGTGCGTTGAACGCGGGCCTGCTCGCGCTCGAATCGAGCGCGGCTGACGCCGAGCACCTCAAGGTGGTGTTCCGCGTCGCGCACACGCTCAAGGGTGCCGCGCGGGCCGCCGGCGTCCTCCCCGTCGAGCATCTCTGCCACCGGCTGGAGACGCTGCTGGCGGCGGCGCGGGACGACCGGATCGCACTGGGCCGGGCGGAGTTCGACGCGTTGTTCGCGGCCGCCGACGCCCTGGCGGGGGCCGGCGTACAACTCAAGGCCGGCGAGGAGGTGACGGGGCCTGCGCTGGCGACATCCCTCGCGTCGCTTGGGGCGCTGGAGCCGACGCCGCCGGCAACCCCTACGCCGACACCCGGTGGCGCCAGCGTGTCGGCCCCGGCCCCGGCCCCGGCGGCGTCGGAGGGCAACGGCTATGTCCGCGTCCCGACAGAGCGGCTGGACGCCATGCTCCTCTCGGCCGGCGACCTCCTGCTGAGCAGCGGCCGGGTTGCGTCGCGCGCCGCCGAGTTGGAGACTCTCCTCGAGGTCGCCCACCGCGGCGCCGTGGAGTCGCGCCACGCGAACCGCGCCGTGCGCTTGGCCTTGGAGCGCTCCGGCGCCGCTCCGGTGGCGGTCCAGGCGGTGACGGGATTCGAGGATCACCTCCGGCGGCTGACCCAGTCGGTGGCCCAGATCGCCCGGGCGGCCGGCGACGATGCGCGGGTGATCACACGGGCAACGGAGGACGTCCTGTACCACCTGCGGAAGCTTCGGATGCGCCCCTTCGGGGAGGCCTGCGAGGCGCTGCCGCGGCTGGTGCGCGACCTGGCGCGCGCGACGGAAAAGGACGTGGAGTTGGCGTTGCAGGGCGGTGACGTCGAGGCCGACCGCGTTGTCCTGGATGCCGTGCGCGAGGCGTTGCTCCAGTTGGTCCGGAATGCCATCGATCATGGGGTCGAATCGCCCAAGGCCCGCGTGAAGGCCGGCAAGCCGCGCCGCGGGCGGGTGACCGTGGAGGCCGCCCTCGAGGCTGACCGTCTCGTCGTGTCCGTGAGTGATGACGGCGCGGGCCTGAACGTACCCGCGATCAAGACGCAGCTCGAACGACGCGGTGTGACGCCCACCGCGGGGGACGCGGCACTCGTCCGACTCCTGTTGGAGACGGGGGTCTCCACGCGGGAGAAAGCCACTCCCATTTCGGGCCGCGGCGTGGGACTCGACGTCGTCCGGGCGGCGGTCGCCAGGGTCCACGGGACGGCCGAAGCCACATGGACGGTGGGCGAGGGCACGCGCTTCACCCTGCGATGTCCCGCCACGCTGGCCAGCCTTCGGACGCTCCTGGTGGGCGTCGGCCCCCAGACGCTGGCGGTGCCGACGGCCTACGTCGAACGGCTGTTCCGCATCAATCCCGAGCAGATCAAGCGGGTGGAAGGACGGAGCGTCCTGTCATGGGCCGAGGGGCCCGTGCCGATCGTCGCGCTGGCCCGCCTCCTGCCGCCTCTGATCGAGCGGCCGCTGGAAGGCCCGATCCCACTCGTGCTGCTGCGTGCCGGAGGCCGACGCCTGGCTGTCGCGGTGGACGAGTTGATCGCCGAGCAGGAATGCGTGGTGCGTCCCGTTGGGAACGGGGAAGACCCCATCCAGCACATCGGCGGTGCCGCCCTCCTCGCCGACGGCCGGATTGCGCTGGTCCTCGACCCAATCACGCTGGTCGCGGCCGGCCTCGAGGCAGACGTGGGAGCCGGACTCACGGCGGGCGAGCGCCGCCCCGGGGCACCGGCCACGCGGCGCGTTCTGGTCGTGGACGACTCGATCACGACGCGGACGCTGGAGCAGAGCATCCTCGAGGCGGCGGGCTACGACGTCCTGACGGCCGTGGACGGGAGCGACGCGTGGCGCGCCTTGCAGGAGCGGGGCGCGGATTTGGTGGTTGCCGACATCGAGATGCCGCGGATGGACGGATTCGCGCTGTGCGAGGCCATCCGCGGCTCCAAACGATTCCAGCAGCTGCCGGTCGTCCTGGTGACGGCCCTGGAAAGCCCGGAGCACCGCGCGCGCGGCCTCGAGGTCGGCGCGGATGCCTACATCGGGAAGTCCAGTTTCGATCAGCAGCATCTGCTCGATACGATCCGACAGTTGCTCGACTAGTCCACCGGTTCATAAGTTCGATGACGTATTGTCATGCGGCGGCCCTGGGCGACGCGGGCTCAGTGAGGCGCCAGCGTTCCAGGAGGCGGTGGAGATCTCGGCGCGTGAACTTCCACGCGAACGGCTTGGCGATCTG
>DASWIX010000056.1:0-5166 GCA_036397455.1 Gemmatimonadales bacterium
GACCCCACGGCCGGCACGTGGCGCCCGTGGGTCATCCCGTCGGGCGACGCCTACCGTCCACCCTCACCCCCGGCCCTGGACGGCCCCGTGTTCGCCACGGACTTGGACGAGCTGCGCGGCCTGTCGGTGTCGCGCACTCCCGCGCAGGCCGACAGTGCGCGGTTCTGGGCCTCGGAGTCGCCGTCGTCGCGCTGGGAGGTATTCGTCGCGGAGGAGATCGATCGTCGCCATCTAAGCCCGATGCGCGCCGCGCGCGCGCTGGCGTTAGCGAGCATTGCGCAATACGACGCCATGGTCGCGTGCTGGGACGCGAAATACCATTACTGGCTGTTGCGGCCGATTACGGCCGATCCGACGATCGGCACCGTGTTTTCCACGCCGCCGTTCCCGAGCTATCCCTCCGGGCACTCTACGCTCTCCACAGCTGTGGCCGAGGTCTTTGCGGAATTATTCCCGGACAGAGCGGCCCTGTACCGGACCAGGGCGGTGGAGGCGTCGGAGTCCCGGGTGCTCGGCGGCGTGCACTACCGTTTCGACATCGCAGCGGGCGACCACCTGGGACTCGAGGTCGGCGCGGCCGTCGTCGCGCGGGCGCGCAACGACGGCTCGCGCCGCTGACTCAGAAGTTCGGGTTCGACTGCTCCTCGTTCTCGCTGACGGGAATACACTGATCCCGCGTGTCGAGGAACGGATGGTGGATCGGGGCCGCCTCGGCATTCCAGCGCCGCAAGTCCCAGAACCGTCGCCCTTCGATCCACAGCACGGCGGCCCGCTCGAACTGCAGGACGGGCCACGCCTCGGCCGCCGTCGCCGCGCTGCGGTCAGGCAGGACGGTGCGGCCGGGATCGTAGAACGCCCGTTGCTGATTGATCAGGGCCATGGCGCCCGGCACGTCGCCTGACCGCAGCGCCGCCTCGGCGCGGAGCACCAACATCTCCGTCCCTTTCACCAGCGGTACGTCCGTAGCGAGCGTGAGGAATTTCTTCTGCTGAAAGAACGGTGTGCGCCCATCCTGCCCGGTCCGGATTGCGCCGCTCGTGGTCTTGACGGTGTCCCACCGCGCGCGCGGATCCCCGAAGACCTGGGCCCACGGCGAGTTATAGATCGTGTACTCGAACCGCGTCGTCGTCTCGAACACGAGGTCGTTGTTCTCCGCACCGGTGTTCGTTCCGTAGAAGGCGACGAACACGTAGCCCGTGGGTACCTGAGCGGCATCGCTCGCGGCCTCCGTCCAGTTCCCCTGCCACGCGCGCACCGAGGCCCTTCCTCCATACGCCACCCGACTGAGCGAGTCCCGCAGAGAGCTGGAAGTCAGATTCTGCGCGATACGCAGCGCCTCGGTGAACTGCGCCTCGGCGCGCTGGAAATGCACGGTGTTGGGCTCCCTGGCACCGCCGTCGATCACGGCGTCGCAGACGTGCTCGCCGAGCAGCCGGTTGGCGAGACCCGCAAGGATGTACGCGCGCACAGCCAGCGCCGATGCGTCGAAGTCCGTTTCGAGCACCTGCTGCATCCTTACAATCCCCTGCTCCGCCACCCAGCGCGCTCGGTGCATCTCCCCCCACATCCCATTCACGTTTTCCTTGTCAATCACTCCGCGGTTGAACAGCCCCTGTGGACCGTAGGAGCCGCCGTGGAACAGGTCGTCCCCCATAACTGAGCTGTTCTGAAGCACTTCATCGAGTGCTCGGGAGAGGTCGAACGACATGCCGGTCACAAGACCGGGCATCCCCGTCACCGTATTGAGATCGTCGTCGAGGACGGAGCCCGGGTTCTCTACCGTCAGGAAGTCGGCGCAGCCGGCTGAGCCCAGGACGAGCGCCAACCCCAGGACGGTGGAATGGAGTCTCGAGTTCATGTTCGTTCTCCCCGCGCCCTATAACCGCATGCGCAGCGACAGGGTGAACGAGCGCAGTTGCGGCAGCTGGTAGTACTCGCGCCGCGCGAACGTGTTGTCGGCCAGATCGGCAGATTCCGGATCGAGCCCCGAGTAATCGGTGATGCTCAGCAGGTTGCGACCGGCGAACGTCACGCTCGCCGTCTGCGCCCCCGGCAGCAGGTTGGCCGGGAGGTCGTACGTCAACGAGAAGTACCGCAGCTTGAAGAAGTCCGTCGGCTCGATCCAGTACTCCGAGTTCTGCACCGTCCGATCGATGGCGCATCGCGCGCGCTCACGGGCAGTCACGTCGTTCAGCGCTGTTGCATCACCCTGACTGGCCGCGACGAGCTTGCGCTGCACGGGAATGCACGCCTTCCACACGCCGCGCAAGGCGTTCTGGTAGCCGATGTAGTTGATGTTCGCGCCGCCGATCTGGAATTCTCCCTGCGCGTCCAGGGTGAGTCGGCGGAGCAGGGTGAGCGTCGAGCCCACGCCGACGATGCGCCACGGGAACGTCGCCCCCAGGAACTGGTCCTCGACGATGATCGGATCCGCGAGCGCGTTCGGGTTCTGAATCTTTCTCCCGAAGAACGACGGAACCGGCATGTTCACGCGCACCGAGGTCCGGTCACCGATCGCGATTTCGGGTTGGTCGCCGAGATTGATGGCCTTGCTGTGAATAGTCGTCCAGCTCACACGTGCCTGCCAGTCGAGCCGGTCCATCCGCAACACGTCCGCGGTGAGCAGCGCCTCGACGCCGCTCGCCCCCAGCTCCCCTACGTTCTCGAGCTGGCGGTCGAGGAACCCCTGCGACGGCGGGTAACGAACCTGCACGAGGGCGTCGAGGGTCCGGGCATTGTAGTAGGTGAAATCGAGCGCGACGCGGCCTTTCAGCGCGCTCGCCTCGAACCCGACCTCCAGCTCCCGCGTGCGCTCGGGACCGAGGTTCGCGTTGCCGAGCTGGTTGGGCGTGAACCCCGACTGTCCTTCCTGCCCGATGGGCGACCACGTTCGGGCCGCGTCGAACGCGCCGGGAGCCTTCCCCGACTCACCGATCGCCGCCCGGAGCTTCATGGTCTCCACCAGGTCCACCGGCCAGAACTCGTGGTCCGAGAGTATGTACGACACGCCGATTTTCGGGTATGCCTGAAGCCCGAAGTCCTTGCCGAAGGAGCTGTTGCCGTCGATGCGAACGCCCGCGGTGATGAACGCCCGGTCGCGCCACCCCAGCTGCTCCTGGAGGAAGAGGCCGGCGTTGATCACTCGTTGGCGCTCGTCGTCGGTGACCGACCGCAACGACCCCGTCTCGAGCGTCGGCTGGCCGGGACCCGGGAAGTTGGACGCCGTGGCGGTCGTCTGCTCGACGGCGTCCTGGAACAACTGCCCGCCGAACGACAACGTCGATGCGAGTGAGCTGCTGAACTGGTGCTGCAGCGAGGCCGCGTAGTCGACCGTCAGGAACTTGCGGGTCCACGCCTGCTGGGTGATCTGACCCGAGGGATTGCGCAGGTGACCGAAGTCGATGATCGACTGGTTCTCCGCGTTGTTGTAGTCGTACCCCACCGTGAGGCGGTTTGTGAACCGGGCAACCGGCGCGTAGTTGACCGTGAACCCGGTGACGAAGTGATCGCCGCGAGTAAACGCATCGAGCTTGAAGATCTCGCCGTTGGTGACGCAGACGTCCGCTGTGGCGGAGCAGCCGCCGCCCTTGAAGTTGCCGGCGGGCCCGCGGCCGACGTTGAGCAGGAACCCATTCGCCAGGTTCCCGTCGGGGACCCACTGGAGATCCCGCTTGGTGAACGCCGTCGTCAGCGCGAGGTGGATCTCCGAGGAGGGATTGAACGAAAAGGAGCCCCGGAATCCGCCGTCCCGCAGGTGACTCGAAGGGATCGCGCCGTCCTCATCCGTGAAGTTCCCGGACAAGGAGTAGAGCAGGTTTTCGCCGCCGCCGCGCACCGACCCGGAGTACCGCTGGATCATTCCCGTGCGGAGCCAGGTCCCGTTCGAGGGACATGTCGGATCCTCGAACACGACGTCCTCGCCGAACGTCGCGCTGGTCGTGACGATGTCGAGACCGTACAGCTCCGGCCCGCGGCATTGCTTCACGAACAGCCCCGTGGGATCGCCATCCGGTCCGATGCCGTTGAGGTCGTTCGTGCCACCCGTGACTTCCAGGCTCCACTGGGGCGCGCCGCTGCTGCCGCGCTTCGTGAAGATCTGGATCACGCCGCCCGACGCCTCGGTGCCGTACAGCGTCGTGGCCGCGGCGCCCTTCACGATCTCGATGCGCTCGATGTCCTCGGCGTTGATGTCGTTGAACGGGTTCGTCCGCTGGCGGGCGTTGCCCGCGATCGGCGTCGAGCCGCTGTAGAGCCGCACGCCGTCGACGTAGATGATCGGGTTGTTCCCTTGCGACACGCTGTTCACGCCCCGCAATCGGATCGTGCCGCCGGCCCCCAGCTGACCGGAGTTCGCCAGGATCGTCACGCCGGGCATGCTTCGTTGGAGTGCTTGTTGCGCGTTCTGGATCGGGGCGGTCTCGATCGAGGCGGACGAAATCGTGGATAGAGCGTTGGAGATTTCCCGCCGCCGCATCTCGCCGGTCGCCGTCACGACGACCTCCTCAAGGGTGATCGGCGCCTCGCGCAAGTCGAAGTTCAACGTCGCCGTCTCACCAGCGGCCACGGTGACCGCTTGCGTCATGGGCGAAAAGCCGACGAGCTGCACCCGCACCTGCTGCGGGCCTTCCGGCACCCCGGCGAGCACGTATTCCCCGACATCGTTCGTCTGCGTCCGGATCGACGTCCCGACCACCGCGACCTGCGCCGAGCCAAGGGGTCGCAGCCCGTCCTTGGCGGCCACTTTCCCGGTGATGACCCCGGTTGTCTGCGCCGCCAGTGTCGCGGCCGATGTGAGCAGTAAGAGGGACGCAGCAAGCGCGACAACGGGCGCACGAACACGGAAGGGGCGCACACATCCTCCTGGAAGGATTTCTCCTGCGGACGGCGGGACTCCCGTGCTAACATGCACCCCGAGAAGGGGTTGTCAATCCTTAGAACAGGAAGCCCTTGCGGACCGCGATGGCCCACCGCCGGCTGCCCCACCCCTCCCCAAACCGGTAACCCACGGCGATCTCCGTAGCCTCGGCCCGCACGGAGCGCGTGGGTCCCAAGCGCACCGCCAGGCCCAGGTTGCCCCCATACCGCGGCTCCTGGTCGGCGTACCACGCTCCGCCCCAGTCGAGGAACGGTGCCAGGCCCACGCCGAGGAGCCCGCCAAACTCATCC
>DASWIX010000057.1:0-23986 GCA_036397455.1 Gemmatimonadales bacterium
GGCGAGCCAGTACCAGGTGAACATGCACTCGACGGCGACCACGAGCTCTCCCCGGTACGGGGTGATAGCTTGGAGGAACGCCTCCGGCGTCGCCCGGAGGTTGCGGTGCAGCACGACCTCGCCCGCCGGGTTGAGAATGCACAGGTACATGGTGCGGGCGTGGAGATCGATGCCGCAGTAGTGTTGGTGCTGCTGCGTGTAGAACGTCATGGCGGCCTCCTGGGTGAGGGTGACTTTCGACCTGAGCTTACCTCCTTTGGTAAGCTCCACAGGAGGCCTTCATGAGTATCACGGCAATGCACCTGCCAAAGCGGCCAGCCCTCCCTACACCTGGCGGGCTCGAGTTGGCCCGCTTTGCAGGTGATTGCCAGGTCGTTATGCCGCAACACGCCACTCCTTTCCGTGGTAGCTTTCTGACACATCAACTTGTACATTTTAACGTACATTCTCTCGGGAGCGAGCGATGGCCCGTGTGCGACCAACCCAGGATATCCGGCCCCTGGCCGACTTCCGGGCGAACCTCGCGGCCGTCGTGCGCCAGGTGCAACGCACGAAGCGGCCCGTTATCCTGACCCAACACGGCAAGAGTGCCGCGGTGCTGGTGGACGCGGCCGAGTATGAAGCCCTCCTTGACCGCGCGGCACTCCTAGACGATGTCCGGATCGCCGAAGCGGAAGTGGCGGCTGGCAAGGGTATCGCGCACTCGAAGGCGAAAGCCGCCGTCCTGGCTCGGCTGCGCGCATGAGGGTGATCTGGGCCCCCCGCGCGATCGCGCGGGCGGCCGAGATTGCCGCATACATCGCTGCTGACCGCCCGGCTGCCGCCGAACGTTGGGTGCAGCGGCTGTTTGCGAAGGCGGCGACCCTCCAGCGCCAGGCCCGGCGCGGCCGCAAGGTCCCCGAACTCGACCGCGACGACGTTCGCCAAGCGCGGTACGGGAAGTACCGGATCATCTACCGCATCGATCCCAAGCGCGTCGTGGTTCTCACGGTTCGGCACAGTCGCCGGCAGTGGGACCCGGGCGAGGTCGAGCCCGACGACTGAGGTCGGAGTGGTTCCTCCGGGTTGCGGCATAACAAGCGTTTGCTGCTGGCGGGCGCGCACGTTTTCGAGGAGTCGTCGGTTTGTGCCCTTGGCAAGATCGTGATACGTTCGGCCTCGGTGGTGCCGGCCGCTGAGTCGCCCGCAGCAGAACGCGAACCGTTAGACGTCACGGCCTCCCTCCGATAGATTCGAGCATGCCTGAACTGACTGCAGTCTTTCAGAAGGTCCCCAGCGGATACATCGCCTTCGTCGAGAGCTCCCGGGCGCCAATACCCAGGGTGCTACGCTCGAGGAGGCGCGGGTTAACCTCGCTGAGGCCGTGCAACTCGTGCTCGAAGCCAACCGGACCCTCGCGGAGGAAGCCATCGGCGGGAAGGAAGTCATCCGAGAGCCGCTCCGACTTCCGGCGTGAAACGCCGCGATCTCATTCGGCACCTGGAGTCGCACGGCTGTGAGTTCCTCAGAGAAGGCGGTAATCACACGCTTTAGGTGAACCGTCGTGGCCGGAAGACCTCGACGGTGCCTCCACATCGCGAGGTGGACGCCCGACTGGCCCGGAAGATCTGCCGCGATCTCGGGATCCCCAGCCGTGACGTCTAACCCGCGTTTGCCGTTGACGGGCGGCGGCATTCACGACTTCTGGCTCGGGTTGCAGCAGGACTGGGATCTCTGGCACGCGCTCCGGTCTCAGCAGGCAGCGGCGATCGCTGAACTCGAACCGTTGGAACATGCTGGGTGAGGGCGCGCTAACCAGGCAACGCACCTGCCAAAGCGGGCCCACCTTCGTTCGAGCACGGATAGCCCTCGTTGGCCCGCTTTGCAGGTGATTGCCAGATCGTTAGACGGCCACCCAGTTCTCGTGTGATGACTGATTGGCTCACGGTGCCGTTCTTCGGCGACCCGGTTCCTCGATTTGTCGCCGTCGTTCGGCCGAGCGCCTACGGCATCATCCCGGACGGGCATGGCCGCCTTGCGGTCGTACGCACCCCCGCTGGGAGCTACCTTCCGGGCGGCGGTCAGGCCGACTCCGAGGCCCCGGAACTGACAGTCGTGCGAGAAGCCCGCGAGGAGTGCGGGTTGGCCGTTCGCGTCGGGGCGTGGCGCCGGGCCGCCGTCGAGCACGTGACGTCCACGGCCGAGCAGACGCACTTCGAGAAGCGCAGCACGTTCTGCGACGCGGTGGTGATTGCGCCGCTGGCCTCCGCGACCGATCCCGACCATGCCTTGGTGTGGGTTTCCCCCGGCGAAGCGCTTGAGGTGCTTCGTCCGGGGAGTCACCGCTGGGCGATCGAGCAATGGCTCCGGGACGGCGACCGGCTCTCGGGCGTGCAGGCGCCGCGACCGGCCGTATAACGAGCAAATGCTGCTGTGGGCGTGTACGTTTTAAAGGGACTCGTAGGTTCGTACGCGTGGTAAGATCCAGCTCCGTTCAGCGCCCTGCTGCTGGCGAGGAGTTCGCCCACAGCAGATTCGCGCGCCGTTATATCGCGGTGTCGACCCCGCCTTGCAATGGCATGACGCGACGGATCTGCCCGACGAGCCTTTGGGCGGTCGCCCGTCGGAAGCTGGCATTGCTCGATTCCGCCGGCGCCCTGGTGGACCTCCGGGTTCCCCCGGCCACCCGGTTGGAGTCACTGAAAGGGGACCGTCGCGGGCAATACAGTATCCGGGTGAATGATCAGTACCGCGTCTGCTTTGTATGGATGGAGCTCGGCCCGGCCCAGGTCGAGATCGTCGACTACCACGATTGAGGTGATGGAGAACGCTATGGTTCGCATTCCCACGCATGGCGCCCCGTCGCATCCGGGTGAGGTGCTGCTGGAAGAATTCCTGAATCCGATGGGGCTCTCCCAGCGTGATCTCGCTGATGGTATCCGGGTCCCCTATCAGCGGGTCAACGAGTTGGTCAATGCTCGGCGAGGGGTAACGCCCGCGACCGCCTTGCGCCTGGCCAAGTACTTTGGCACGACCGCGGACCTCTGGATGAACCTGCAGCTCCGCTGGGACCTCTATCATGCCCAAGCTGCCGAGGCTCGGGACCTGGACCGAATCGAGCGGGTCCGCGTGGGGTAGAGGTGGCGCGGTATCACAAGCAAATGCAGCGGCTGAGGGCTGGCGAACAGCGCTATGTCGGGTAAAGCTCTTGGTGGCGCCCTCACCGCTGATTGGCAGTGTCGTTAGGCCGTCAACTCCGATTGCGAGGACCACGCTCGAGGGGTATCTATGACCACCACCGTCGGCAAGCTCCCCGAGAACACGTCGATCGTCATCCCCCGACTCGTCTGTCGCGATCCGGCTGCCGAGATTGATTTCTGCATCCGGGCGTTCGAAGCGGCCGAACTCAATCGCCGGCCCGGACCCGATGGCTCGGTAGCGCACGCGCTGCTGACCATAGGTCCTGAGATGATCATGATCGAAGCAGAATGGCCGACCCTGCCCAGCCGAGCGCCCACGCCTGACGGTACATCGCCGGTTGTGATCTTCGTCTACGTACCAGACGTCGATAGAACCGTGGAACGCGCCTCCGCCAGTGGCGCAAAGATCTTGGTCCCGCTTCAGAATCAGTTCTGGGGAGACCGCACTGCCTGGCTCATGGATCCGTCTGGGCATGTCTGGACAGTCGCGACGCGCATCGAGGCGACGACGGCACAGGAACGGACGGACCGATGGGAGAACATTCTCACCCAGAAGCAGAGTGAGTAGTGCTGCGCGGCCTAACAACGCAAGAGGCGGTGTGAAAACGCGCGGTGAATAAGCGATGATCGCGGGTTTGCGGGGTGGAGGTGCAATGTGGGTGGTCGGGGGGGAAAAACGCCTCCGCGGTGCACTCAGGCGGGATGAGGATGCTATCGGGAGTTCATGGAGCAGAAAAGTCGCGCACTTCTGCGCGACATTCCGGTGGCCAGCTGTGTTCACTCTACCAAGGGCCGCTCGATATTGACGAACGCTCGTGCACACGTTCGTCACCCGTGCGTCTCCGTGATCGACATCCGGAACTGCTTCCCGAGCATTGGACCGCAACGCGTCTTTCGTGCCTTGGAGCGGGTGGGGTTCCGCAAGGCGGTCGCGCGCCTCCTTGCCCGCGTCCTCACATGCGACCATCAACTTCCGCAGGGGGCTCCGGCGAGTTCGACTCTCGTGAATCTCGTCCTGGGCGACTTCGACCGGAAGGTCGGCAAGCTTGCGCGGCAGCGTGGCCTCACGTTCACGCGGTATGTCGATGACATCGCTCTCTCGGGCGGTATGCGAACCTGGGCGGTCAGCAGGACTACCACAAACTCAAACTGAAGGTCCGGAAACGGCTTGATTGGGGGCCGTCGGATCGAAAAACGATCACCCGCATTATTGTAAACACCAAGCCCAACGTGCTGCCCGAGTATCGGGAGCACGTTCGGAAGAGGCTCCTTGCTCACGTCAGTGGCGCAGGTACCCTAACGGATGCGGATCTGGAGTCCATTCGTGGGAAGGTGGCCTACATCAAACTCGTGAATCCCCAAGGGGGCATGAAGCTCGATCACCTGCTTCCTCCCGTCATGCCGCCGCCTTTCCTCCAATAGAATGGTGAATGACGATGGCCCCCGGACTGCGCCCCGATTTCTTCCCCCCTGGAACCCCATGTCATTCGGCAGGCGATACGATGACCTGGGGAGTCTAATGGCTCGGGCCTAGCGGCGGCGCTCGGCCAGCCGACGATAGTACTCCTCGACCATCTCGCGGTATTCCGCCGGGGTCTCGTCCGAGCCGGACAGGAACAGTCGGTCCGCATCTGATCCCAGTATCTGGCGCCGCAACGCGTACTCGAATTCCTTGATCCCCTGCACAATCTCGGTCTGCAACCGTTCGATCCCCCGCGGATCGCCGATCGCGCCTTGATTGTCGAATCGACCGAGGTTGCGCATCACCGCATCGAGTTGCGACACGTCGACGCCGTCTTGCTGGAGCTGTTCTCGCAGTTGCTGCAGGTCGCCGCGTCGTTCGCGCAGTTCCCGCTGGAATTGGCGTTGTGCCTGCGGGTCGAGACGGCGACCGTTCCCGGGGCCGGCCCCTTGACCCGGTTGTCCCTCCTGATCCGGTGCTCCCTCCTGGCCCTGTCGCGCCCGGCCCTGTTGTTCCGCGCCATCCTGTGCTTCGCGCAACCGCTCCCCGAGTGACTCGATGGCGGTGGCGACGTCGCGCGTGCGATCGAGCGACCGGCCGAGTCGCTGCTCGCGGCTCTCGCCGATTTGTCCCGCCGCTTCCGCGAGCCGCTCGCCCAGCTCGGTGATATCGGTTTGGATCTGTTCCTCGAAATTGCGGGCGAATGCTCGATCGCGTTCGCGCACGACGCCGCGGGAATAGAGAATCTTGTCACGCAGACGTGTGTCGCGCAGCTCGTTGGCGGCGCCGCGCAGCTCCCGTGCGGCGTCGGGTTGATCGCCGCGCGCGTCCCGCGCGAGCCGGTCGATCTCCGATTCGAGATCCCGGACCTCCTCGGCCATCTGTTCCTTGCGATCGATCAGCCGGCGTACCGCGAGATCGCGAGCCTGCCGGTCGCTCGGCAGCCGTTCCACATCCCGTGCCACGTCACGCTGCTGCTCGGCGAGCCGCGCGGCGCGGCGCTGGGCCGTCGCGAGATCCCGCTGCAGGCCGGCGGCGCGGCTTCCCTCCAGGTTGCGGCGGGCTTCCCGTAACTGGTCGAGTGCGCGGTTCCCTTGCGCGGCTCCGCTGTTGCCCTGCGCCGCGGCGCGGCGCATCGCCTCGACGGCCTCGTCCAGCCGGCGGGCTGATTCGCCCAGTTCGGGCAGGGATTGCTCCCGCGAGAGTCGTTCGAGTTGTCGGGCGAGTTCGGCCGCCTCGTCGGCGAGGCGCCGCTGGCCGCGTCCGCCGCCACCCGACGGTTGATTGCCGCGTTGTGCCTGCGCCCGCATGCGCTCGTTCTCCTGCTGCTGGCGGCGGGCCAATTCGCGCAGCTTCTCCAGGGTCTCGTCGACCTGCTCGGTTACCTGCTCGCGCTGACCGCGCTGCACCTCTTCGTACTGGTTGCGCATGCGGTCCAGCTCCAACTCGAAGAGATCCGCCAGATCCTCCGCGCTGGCCGCGGGTTGCCCGCCGCCGCCGCCATTCTGCTGACCGCGCGACACCTGCTGTTCCCGGAAGGCGGCCTCGGCACGCTGAAGATGCTGCAGCGCTTTTCGCTCGGGTGGCAGGGCGGCCGAGGCGTCGCGCAATCCCAGCTGTTGCTCGGCACCGGACATCGCTTCCACCGCCTGCGGTAGTTCCCGGGCAACGGACGCGAACGTGGAGTCGAGTTGGACCACGCCGCGGCTTTCGATACGCTGGACCAACGTCTCGACTTCCTCGCGAAGGCGCCCCTGGGCCAGCGTCAAGGTGGCGATATTGTCGCGGAAGTCCTTGTCGCTGGTGGCAGCGCGGTCGCGTACCAGTTTGAAGGTGGCCGCGATGACTTCCTTTTGACGCTGGGACAATTCGCCCACCGACATCCCCCCGCCGCCACCGCCGCCCTGCTGTTCCGCCTGGCGGAACGTCTGATCGAACGGCCGGATCGAAACGAAGTAGATGTCCGTGGTCGCCGGTTCGCCGTCCGGGCGCGTATCACGGGCGCGACTGTAGTACGACAGGAAGTCGCCGGGTTGCAGTGCGATTTCCTCGAGATAGATCGTGTGCGCCGCGGTGACCTGTTTCCGCTCCCGGCCACCGCCGAACAGCGCGATCGTCTGTTCGGGGCCGCCATTGATCGAGTACACCAGGTCCAACGCCCGCAGGCCGAAGTCGTCCTCGGCGCGCGCCTCGAGAAACACCTCGTCCACCGCCGTGACGGCGACGTCGCGGCCCGGACGCTCGAAGGTGACGCGCGGCGGCTGGTCGGCCAGCAGGTCGATGAAATACTCGGGCGATGCACTCACCATCCGTCCGTCGGGCGCTTCGAGCAGGACGCGATAGGAACCTTCCCGGCGTACCGTCAGTTCACCGATCATCGTTCCGTTCGGTGCCGCGGCAAGCGGGATCGTGTCCGCGCCCGCGGCGAGCGCGCCGCGCGCGACCGTGAAGGTCGGCGTGACTTCCACCTCGACACGCGTTCCGGCCAGCGCGGCGATGTCGCCGGATTCTTCTTGTCGCTGCGGACTCAAACCGGTATAGCGCGGGAAGTGATACTCGAGCGCGATGGTTGCGACATACGGCAGGTCGGCCACCGCGATACGGTGCATGGCGGAGCGAACCCCCTCCGCCTCGACGAAGTACTCGGTCGAGTCCGTCAGATCGAACAGCAGGATCTGGTAGCCGCCCGTCTCCTCCTCGATGACCATCGACCAGCGCTCCCACGCGTCGGCACCGCCCGGTCGGATGGCGATTGCCACGGTTGCGGCGTCGAAGTTGTGCAGGATCGCCGTGATACGGAGGTCGGCGCCCCGTGCCACCAGGGAATCCCCGGGCGTGACGGCGATGGAATAGGGACTCTCCGTGGACCCGCCACCCCACGGCGCCAGCAGGAACGGCGTCGCATGACGCAGGAACCCGGGGTTCAAGAGAAAGACCGCCAGCGCCGCGATCGAGGCGCCCGCCAGGTAGCCGCCGGAGCGAACCAGTCGGTCATGCTCGACGCGGCGTCCGCCGTCGATCGCCGCGCAGCGCTGCATGGCGCGCTCCACCACCTGTTGCACCAGCGCGTGGGACCGGTGGGCGGATGGGCTCCGGTCGAACTCGATGGCGCTCACCACCTGGCCGTCGAGCGACGGTTCGTGTTCCTCCAAGTAGAGTGCCACCTGCTGGTCGGTGACGCGGCGGCGCAGCGGGCGCACGAGGAAGGCCACCGCCAAACCGATCAAGCAGCCGTACGTCAGGAGCTGGAATACCGTAACGGCGGTGGGGGTGAACCGCAGGCGATCCATGCCGTACGCGGAAAACAGCAACATCAGGAGACCGGCGCCCACCACGATCGCCACGCCCCGCATGGCCAGCCGCATACGCCAGCGGCGACGGACGCGTTGGATGACGGCAATCAATGCGTAGTTCATCGGGGCCCCTTCGCGCGGTTGGCGAGGACGGTTTCGACTCCCAGGATGACGAAACCGACCAATAGAAGATACCACCACAACCCCTGGCGACGTTCCCGTTCAACGGTTGTCAGTCCCGCCGATTCCGCGACTGAAAGGGAAGGGGCGGTCTCGCGTGGCGCGGCGGCGGCCAGCAGGGCGTCGCGATCGAGCGGGGTGATGTCCGATTCGGTGGCATCGGGATTCACCGCGATCGAGAGCGGTGGCGCTCGGGCATCGTCGAGTTGGCGCACTTCGTAGAACCCCGTCTCGCGCAAGGTGAGGTGCTCGCCGGTCGAGTCCACCACGGTGGCGGAGCGGTGCCCGCTCGGGGTTTCCACGACCCACTCCACCCCGGGTGCCGCGCCGATGGTACCCAACTCGGCGACCTGACCGGCCGTGTACCAGGCGGGCGGTTCCACAAACCGGGCGAGGTAGCGCACGGTCTGATGGACGTAGGGCAGGAAGATCGGCTGGAGCGGCAAGTCGTTCCATTGATTGTCCAGACCGGTGGCCAATTGCATCACCCGCCCGTTGCCATATCGGGCTTCGGCCAGCACCACCGCGCCGTCGTCGAGCCGGGCCAGCACCGCGGTGCCGGGCGCGGCGGCGAAACGCCGGTACCGGAAGAACCGCGCCGCCGAAAAATCGCCGCTACGGGGCAAACGGAAGGGTTGGAACACCGGGTGCGCGTAGTCGGCGATGCTCAGCGTCCCGCCGCGATCGTCGAATCGGTCGATCGGGGTCCCGATGGTGCCGCCCACCGAGTCGGTCCACGCCGCCGGCAGCGCCCCACCCCGCGGGCCGCGCACGACGAACAGCCCGCCTCCACGGGACACGAAGTCGGCCAACGCCTGTCCGGCGGCGCCGCCGGGGAAGGCGGCGTCGTTGACGACGACGACCGCGATGTCCGTCAGATCGGCCGCCGCAAGGCGCGAGGTCCGGCGCGTCACAAGGTCGAAGATGGGATCACGCCCAATCTCCAGCGCGCGGCGCAAGAACAACGTCTCGTCCGCCGTGGCGCTCGGGTGCTCAATCACCAGCACGCCGATGCGCGGAATGGGCCGGACCAGAAAATGATATTGGTCGTCGGCGGTGAGCTGGTCGGGGGCGATACGGACACGGCCGCGCGCGGCGCGTGGCGGCAACGCCAGCGCGTCGAACCGGACCAGCGACGTGGCGTTGGCGGCGACGTCGGTGCGCCGAGTTTGCAGGACCTGCCCTTCGATTGCCAGTGCCACCTCGAGCCCGGTGACGGCATCGGAGCCGAGATTGGCCACGCGCGCGGTGATAATGACGCGGCCCCCGCCATCGGGCGAGCGATCGAGCATGACATGGCTCACCGCGCGGTTCGACGCCGCGAGATCCGAGACATCGACGTGGGCGAGCGACGTCCCGTTGGGCAGCCGCAGATCCGCGCCGCCGTCCCAGCCCGATCGTTGGAAATCGGTGATGAGGATCGCGTCGTGTCTCGGCAGCGCCGATTGATCCAGCAGGTCGCGCGCCAGTTGGAACGCGGGCGCGAACCGCGTCGCACCCGCGTCGGGACGAACCGCATCGAGGGCCGCACGCAGCACGGCCCGGTCGCCCGTGGTCTGCGTGATCGCCTCGGCTCCCTGGCCGAACGTCACGATGGTCATGCGGTCATCCGGTCCCAGCCCACCCACCATGCGGCGGGCGGCATCGGTCGCGCGCGTCCAGCGGTCGCCGTATCCCATGCTGAACGACCGGTCGAGCAACAGCACGACCTCGCGCGCGTTGCCGGCGGCGCCGGCCCCGACATCGGCCCGGTTCAACAAGGGCCGTGCAAACGCGGCCACCAGCAGGATGATGGCGGCGGCACGCAGCAGGAAGAGGAGCCAGTGCCGAATCCGCTGGCGACGGGTGGTTTTGAACGGGACCTGGCGCAGGAACATCAGCGATGGGAACGGAATCGGCTGTGTGCGTTCGCGGTGGGTGAGATGGATGAGGATCGGTACCGTCAGGGCCACGAGGCCCGCGAGAAACAACGGCGCCAGGAAGGACACTACTTGACCCTCGCCAGCGATTCGCGGCGCGACAGGTACGCGAACAGGGCGACGTCGAGCGGTTTGGTCGTCTCGATGCGCGCGTAATCGACGCGGCTTCGCACCAACCTGGTCTCGATATCCGCGAGATGTTCCCGCATCAGGGCCTGGTATTTGGCGCGCTGATTCTCGGGGACCACCGGGATACGCTCCCCGGTTTCCATGTCCTCGAACTGACTCGCTTCCTCGAATGGGAACGTGAGCTCGGCGGGATCGAGTACGTGAAAGACGATGACGTCGTGGCCCCTGTCGCGCAGGCGTGCCAGGGCGCGGGCGATCATCTCGGGGTCGCCGTACAGGTCGGAGATCAGCAGCAGCATGCTGCGCCGCCGCACGCTTTCCGCCACCGTGGTCAGCGGGCGCGTGAACTCTCCCCGCGTGCCGGGAACGATCCGGTCGATCGTGTGCAGCACCAGTTCGAGGTGTTTGGCGGACGTCGGGACGTAGTCGCGCACGTCGTGGTCGAACGTGACGATGCCCACGCGGTCCCGCTGGCGGCGGGATAGATAGCACAAGCACGCCGCCAGATACCGGCCGTAGTCGAGTTTACTGATCCCGCCGCTGCCGTACGACATCGAACGCGAAATATCGAACAGGACGCTGAAGTTCGCGTTGGTATCGGCCTCGAATTCCTTGACGTAGAAGCGGTCGGTCCGGCCGAACACGCGCCAGTCGATCCGGCGGATGTCGTCACCGGGCGCATACGGGCGGTGCTCGGCGAAGTCGGTGGACAGGCCGAAATACGGCGAGCGATGAAGGCCGTTGATGAATCCGTCGACGACGGTGCGCGCCAGCAGCTCGAGGTTGTCGATTCTGGCGAGGACCGTCGGATCGAGGAAGCGCGTGCCGTTCACATGCCCGACGCCGGCACGGGGACCGCGTCCAGGAGTTGATCGATGAGCTGGTCGGACGTGATCCGCTCCGACTCGGCGTGAAAGTTCTTCAGGATCCGGTGCCGCAGCACCGGATGGGCCAGCACGCGCACGTCGTCGAAGGTGACGTGATACCGGCCCTGGAGAATGGCGCGGGCCTTGGCGCCGAGAATCAGGTATTGGGCCGCGCGCACGGAGGCGCCATACGACAGCCACTGGTTGACGAAAGCCGGCGCGCCATTGGCGTTGGGCCGGCTGGTGCGCACGATGGCGACCGCGTAGCGCAGCACCGCCTCGGAGACCGGGACGCGCCGGACCAGGTTCTGAAACGCGATGATGTCGGCCCCGGTGACGGCGGCGTGGAAGGTATGGTCGGGTGTGCTCGTCGTGCTGCGCACGATGTCGATTTCCTCGGCTTCGCTCGAGTAATCGATGATCACGTTGAACATGAACCGGTCGAGCTGCGCTTCGGGCAACGGGTAGGTGCCCTCCAACTCGATCGGGTTCTGGGTGGCAAACACGAAGAACGGTTCCTGCAGCGTGTAGGTACGCCCTTGCACCGTGACCCGGTGTTCCTGCATCGCTTCGAGCAGCGCGGCCTGGGTCTTGGGCGGCGTCCGATTGATCTCGTCGGCGAGGATGATGTTGCCGAAGATCGGGCCCGGGACGAAGACCAGCCTGCGTTCGCCGGTGTTGGGGTCCTCCTGCACGAGATCGGTGCCGGTGATATCTGACGGCATCAGGTCGGGCGTGAACTGGATGCGGGAGAACTTGAGATCCACCGCGCGCGCGACCGTTTGGATCAGCAACGTCTTGGCCAACCCGGGGACTCCGACGATCAGGCTGTTGCCACCCACGAACAGGGACAACAGCACCTGCTCGATCACGTCGTCCTGCCCGACAATGAGCTTGTGGATCTCGTGAAGAATCTGCGCGCGACCGGCCTTGAGACGGTCGGCGAGGGTGATGTCGTCGGCGGTTTCCAGTGCCTGCGGTATCGTGGTCAAAGACGCCTCCGTCAGTGGGTCGCGGCGTATACCATGTAGTTTACGCCGAGCTTGTAGGCTTCGTCGCTCAGGTCGATAGGGATATACCCGCTGTCCGACCACTCCCAGGATTCCCCGATGTCGTTATCGCGATTGATGATCATCAGCAAGCGCTTGGCGGGGTCGTTGTCCTCGAAGATGCCCCAGAACTGCGACGGGGTTCCGGCATAGGGATGACGGTGGTTCAGCTCGTTGATCTCGAAAAACGAATGGAAGATCGGATGCGACGCGTCGAGTTGCACCGGACGGCCGTCAGGCAACACGCGTTGTAACTGGCGCGTGAGGTTGTACCACGGGTAGGGTCCGATGAAGTCGTCGAAGATGAGAAACCCGCCCTTCAACAAATAGTTCCGCAGGTGTACCACCTCGTCGTCGGTCATGGTCCAGAACCCCGCCTCGACGAGATACGCGACCGGATGCTTCATCAGTTCCGGGTCGTCGACCGCGAGGATGTCCGTCCCGGTGGTGTTGGTCGCGAAGGTCGTCAACTCGCGCAGCATGGTCATGAGGTGCGTGTCGGCCCGCGGATAGTCGTGGTCCCATTGGTAGTTGATACCGCCGAAATACCCTCCGCCTCCGCCGTACCCCATGCGCTCCGGCGTATACCGCAAGCGCACGAACGTCACGCGGCCGTCGTAGGGCACGTTGTTGACGGAAAAATCGGCTTCCAGGCCCGGCGCGATGCGGATCCGTTCTCCGCGTTCCCTGCCGCGACGTTGCGCCGACGCCGGCAGCGCCGCCAGCGCGAGCAGCGCGACGCCCAGCCACCAACTGCACCGGTCCGGAGGCCTCACGACCCCCGCCGTTCGTGGATCTGCAACAACAGCTCCTGCGCTTGGGCGAATTCCGGTGCGATCTCCAGGGCCTGGAGCACGATACGGCGTGCCTCGTCAAGCTGGTTCGCCGACATATGCGCGCGTGCCAACCGGTATAATGCGTCCGCGCGGTCCACCGGGTCGAGCGCAACCACCGCGCGGCGTTCGCGGATCGCCATGACGTAGCGGTGGTTCAGCTCGCTGAGTTCCGCCAGCTCGCGGTGCATCCCGACGTCGTACGGGTGGATGAACATCGCGGCGTCGAGCGCGCGCATCGCCGCGAGCGTGTCCCCGAGGGTGAGCCGGAGTCCCGCCAACAGGCCGTAGGCCTCATAGGCCCGCTCGTTGATCGCCGTGAGCGCGGTGAACTCCGCCGCGGCCCGCGCGAGGTCGCCGTTGGCTCGATGGATGCCGGCAAGCAGGGCATAGGGACTATCGTCGCCACCGTATTCGGGAAACAGGCGCTTGGCCCGCTCCAGGTACGGGATCGCCTCCGCGGGTCGGCCGTCGCGCAGGAGCAGTTGCCCCATGGCGAGCTGAGCCGGGAAATCGCCGGGTCGCCGGCGGGCGAGATCGGCGATGCCGGCCCGCGTGGGCTCGACCTGGACGGTCGTGTCCGGCGGCGTGATGGCGGCGAGCGGTCGCGCGAAGCGTTCCCGGAACCAGGCGTCGAACGACGCATCGAACGCGTCCGGCGTCGTCCCGAGCACGCGCCGGAAGACTTGGAACGTGGTGAGGCCGTCACCATAGGCGCGCAGCATGCGGACCAGCGCGTCGGCACCGGCGCTCTGTTCGATCATCTCGCATACCAGCGAAGCCTGGTAGTACGAGAAGATGATCTGTTGGGGATACGCCGGGCGCATGAACCCGTCGTTCAAGCGGCTCACCGCGAGCAGCCGGTCCTGGTGGTACGCCATGAGGAATGCCGGATTGACATCGTCGCCCCAACCCGATCGCGCCCGTCGCTCCTCGAACACCGCCAGCCCCTCGGTAAACCAGCGCGGCACTCGATGGTGCGACAGCCCGAGATGGAACGTGTGCGCGATCTCATGCCACAGCGTCGATCCCCAGTTGAACGCACCGGCATCGCGCGCCGACGGTGAGTCCATCGCGACGACCGGGCCAAAACTCACGCCGAGGGCGCCGAGTCCCACCAGTCCCACCGTGCGCACCGAGAAGTCGACGTGGTCGGGAAACACCTCCACGCGAATCGGCGTCGCCGGACGGTAGCCGTACCGCGCCGCCAGGCTGTCGTAGGCCGACTCGGCCACCTCGGTGAGGTAGGGCGTCAGCAGCGCCGATTCCTTGCCGTCGACGATGAACCGGAACCGGGGTGATGCCGTCTCCGGATATCGGTCAAGCGTGTCGAGCAGGTCGAGCGTGTTCTTGGTCCACACGTCGAAGGGGTCGCCGCCGAACCCGGTTTCCAGGTTGCGGCGTCCGCGGCGCATCTCGCCGTTACGGAGTTGGTTGATGCCGAGCAGGGCATACCCGCGCCAGGCGTCCGCGTCCAGCGCCACGGCGCGCCGGGCGAAGTCGGCGGCCTGGGTGTACAAGCGGTTGCGAGCGGCGACCTCCGCCAGGGTCGTGTACAGCTCGGCATAGGCCGGGTTGAGCGACAGTACCTGCTCCACGGTGGCATCGAACCGCGCCGCATCTCCGCGCAGGTATGCGACCGCCGCTCGCAACGCCATTGCGCGGAGCGACCGTGGGTTGGTCTCCAGCGCGCGCGCGATCGCACGCTCCGCCGCGACGTAGTCCTCGAGTTCGATGGAGAGTTCAGCCAGGAGTGCGTGCGCGGCGACGAGACGGGGATTTCGTTGCAGAGCCTGCCGCACGAGCTCGATCGCCTGGCGCGATCCCTCGAAACGGGTCGTGCGCGCCAATCCCAACAAGGCGCGGGCGTGGTGGGGATGCCGTGCCAGCACCGCCTCGAACGTGGTGCGCGCCTCGGTACCGTTGTAGCGCTGGAGAAACAGCTCGCCGAGGAGCAGGCGCGGTTCCAGATTGGTGGAATCGGTCGCCACGGCCTCGTCGAAGGCGCGCAGTGCGTCGCGGGCGAGATTGGGGTCACGCACGCTGAGATAGCCCACCGCGATGGCCACCGCGGTGAGTTCACCCGACGTCAGGCGACCGCCGCCGTTGTAGACGTCGATGAAGCGGTCGAAGGCCCGCAACGCGGAATCGCGCGCCCCGCGCTGGAACTGGAGCACCGCGAGATTCAAACGGGCCCGCAGGCTGTCCGCCTGGTGCAGATCGATGGCCGCGGTGAATGCGCGCGCCGCGTCAACCGGTCGCCCAACGGCCATCAGCAGTTCGCCCAGCGTATTCTGCGCATTGGCGCGGCGGGCGACCGCGATGGCGGCTTCGTAGTTGCCCACCTCACGCAAGGAATCGAGCGCCGCTTCCTGCGCCGACAGACCGGCGACGGGCCACCCCAGGGCGAACAACAGGGCGAGACCCCTCATCGGCGGCCCGCTTCGGATCGTTGCCGGATTTGGCGACCGATTCTGGCCACGTCGAGCAGCAGACGCTCGAGTTCCCGTTGATAGGCGGCCTCAGGCATCGTGTCCTTCCGCCCGCGTAATGCCGTGACGAGGGTTTGCAGCGAGTCCTGTCGTTGCTGGAGCGCCGCCAGGGCCGAATCAGCTACCGGCCCGCGGCGGGCGGCCTGGTCGAGAAAGATCTGGCGCGCGACGGCACCGTCGCCGGTGGTCGGGTCGGGCTCGAGCGACCCGGCGCCGTCCCCGTTGTCGTCCAGCAACGCGTGTTCGGTCAGCATGCGGCGCTCGCCTTCGTAGTAGCGCTGCACCTCCTGTCGCGCGTACTCGAACACTTCCAGCAGCGAGATGCGGTCGTTCTTGTCGGTGTCCGCGCCGTCGGACGCGAACGCCTGCGCGAAGTACTTCCCGAAGTACGACTCGTGGCGTTCGGTGGCCGAGCGCGTGGCCGTGATGATCGTCCGGCGGTCTCCTGACAGCGCGGGAATCCAGCCGCCGCTCGCGCTGGCGGCGTTCACCACCACCAACCGTTGCGTGGGGAACTTGCCGAGCGCGGCGGCGAACTCCTCCGCCGAGAGATCGGGGCCCGGAAGGTTCAGGCGGTCATCGCCGCCGGAGGCGCTGCCGTGGCCGATGAGGACGATGACGATCAGCGCGTCGGGCTCGGCGCCCGCGGCGAGGGCCTCGAGCACCCGCAGGACCTCGTCCTTGGTCGATCGGCCCGCGATGCGCGCCGGATCCGTCGCCGGGGTCGCCGCGAGATACGTCATGTGGGTGGCCGGGACCGCGAAGCGGTCGTGGGCGGCCTCGAGGATCGTGGTTGCCGTTTCGTGGAATGTCGCCTCGAACCGTGCTTCACCCGTCAGCCCGCTCACCACCAGGATATGGGTCTGCCCCGCGGCGGGTGCGGCGCACAGTGCCGCGACGAGGGCGGCCGGAGCGGTTCTCACGCGAGCCCGCGTGCGCGCCGCAGGGTCCACTCGGCGGCGACGAGTCCGATCAGGAGGAACAGCAGGATCGGCATGTCCCAGAGGTCGCGCTGCTCGTAGACCGTCGCGCCACTTTCGGTGAAGCTCACGTCCTCGGGCAACGCGTCCATGGTCGCTTCGGTGTAGAACTGGCCGCCGGTTTCTTCGGCGATCCGTCGCAGCGTCGCGCTACGCATCGTGGCATCGAAATACTCGGTACCCACGTCGCCGGCCTCCACGAAGGTGGTGCCCAATCCCAGCGACGTGGCTCCTTGACGGGCCGACGCGTCGATGCGGTACCGCCCGTCCATCTCCGGGGTGAACCGCGCCTGGTATTCGCCGTCACGTTCCACGGTCCATTGCATCGGGATGGTGCGCTCCTCGCCCGTCGGGTCGGTGATCGTGGCCATCACGTCCGCGCCGTTGCGGCGCAGGTATCCCGAGTCGGAGACGACCGCGGTCATCACGACTTCGCGGCCCGGATCGACGCGGTCTTCGGAGGCCGTCAGCATGACCTGATCGGCCACGCCGCTCACCAGCCAGCGGAGCAGTTGGCGCCACAGGGTTTCGTGGGTCATGTCTTCCAGCGGGATGTCGGCGTGCATCTGCCAGAGCCACGAGTCCTGAACCGGAAAAGCGATCGCCTTGCCGCGCCCGTAGCGCTGGGACGCGAGCACGACGTAGGGTCCGCCGTCCGCGTCACCCCGGAGCAGGGTACTCGCGCCGGGCTTGACCGCGGTGATCGGGTTGAGCATCGAAAGCGGCGGCAGGGAATCCCAACGGCGTTGCGACGCTTCCGGGGTCGGTCGGAGTTGGGTCACGGGGTGCGCCCGCCCGAAGGGCGTTGGCGTGATGCTCAGCTCGCGAAAGAACGGTTGCGACCCGGCCGGCGTTGCCTCCAATACCACCGGCAGGGCGTCGGCCAGCGGCGTGTCGGCGTAGCCGCCCTCGCCAAGCGCGTTGCGGCCGCCCAGCGCCAGCAGGCCGCCGCCTCGCACGCTGACGAATTCCGCAATCATCCGGAGCTGGTCGTGCGTGAAGAAGCTCGCTTCGACGCTGCCGAGAATGAGACCGCGGTACTGGAACAACTCGCGGCGCGTTCGCGGAAAGCCGGCGACCAGCTCGGTCGAGTCCTCGACGTCGAGCCGCAGAAATTTGTTCTCGGCCGTTCGCTGGAGCGTGACGACGTGCAGGTTGGGGTCCCCGTCGATCGCGCGCCGGAGGAACTTGACCTCGAAGCGGGGCTCGCCTTCGAAATAGAGGATCTTTTCCCGTCGGTCCGCGACGTCGATCAGCGCCTCGACCGTGTTGTTCTCGCTGAGCGCTTCGCCGTCCTGGGTGGGAATGGCGAACCGGAACACACGCGCGCCGGGATCGATCACGGTGAAGTGCGCGCGCACCGTCGCGCTTTCCCCTTCGCGGGGGAGACGCACCTCGCGGGTACTCACGATGCGACCCTCGTCCTCGACATTCAGCATGACCGTGCGGCCGCCGTAGCCAGCGTGCCGAATCGTCACCTCGACCGCGACCGACGTGCCCTGGAGGACCGATCGCGGCGTCTCGACTCGCCCGATCTCGATGTCCCGGTCGAACCGTTCCGATCCGAGTCCGACGACGTGCACGGGTACCCGGTCCGCCTTGAGTCGCAGGAGCGGATCGGTCAAGGACGAGCCGGCGTTGTCCCCGCCGTCCGTGAGCAGCACGAGTCCCGCGAGCGGGACGGCGGACAGGTCGCGCCGCACCGATTCCAGCGCACCACCGATATCGGTGCGGCGGCCCGCGTACGCGAGTGCGCCCGTGCTGTCGAGGCGACTGACCGTTTCCGAGAAGCGGAACAACCGCACCTTGAACCGTTCGCCGAGCGCGCGCAGCAGGGCGCCGTCTTCGGCGAACGCGTCAGCCGCCGCGGCTCCGCGACGACGACCGCCGGCATCGGCGATCTGCATGCTGCGGGAATCGTCGATCAGGACGCCCAGGAAGTTCTGCTGCGGAACGACGGTGGCGATCATCAGCGCGGGCCCGGTCAGCGCAAAGGCCAGCACGGCGATCGCGCCGGCGCGGAGGGCGATCAATGCCAGACGGTCGGTTCGCGTCGCCGCGCCGGGGACCCTGGCGTACATCACCGCGGTCACGCCGATCAGCGCGAGGCCGGACACCACGGCCGCCGACACCGGCCAGGGTGCGGTGAACGTCAGATCGCCACGCTCGAACACCACGGGGCGGTACTTGAACAGGAATCCCGCGAGCGATTGCAGCATCAGATGCGGTTCGGCTCCCTGGTCAGCGGCTCATGCCATAGACGATCATGTTGACGCCGATCTGGTAGGCGTAGTTGGAGTACGGGAGCGGGTAGAACGGATCGTCCGCCCACTCCCAGGCGTCGCCCAGATCGCTGTTGAAGCTGATCAGCACCATCACGCGTCCGCGATCGTCGAGAATGCCGCGCAAGTACGGCGTGTACCCATCGCGTTCCCAGGTGGGCCCGCCGGTCCGGCCTTGCCACACATTCGGCACCTGCACGATTTCGTGGATGTCGTAGAACGTACGCAGGACAGGGTGGTCCATCGGAATCGGTACAATCTGGTACTCCGGCAGGACCTGGCGGATTTCCCGTTCGAAATTGGCCCATTCATACGTTCCCCAGAAGTCGTCGACCACCAGAAACCCACCGGCAAGCAGGTAGGTTCGCAGCCCCTCGATTTCCGGCGGCGTGAGGGCCATCCGCCCGACCTCGACCGCGTACAGGAACGGATAGCGCCGCAGATCGGGATCGTCGAGCCGCATCGGATGCTCGGCCTCGTAGGCGTCGATGATGGTGAGTCGCTTCACTCCGATGAGGAACTGGATGTCGGCCTTGGGATAATCCGTCGCCCACGAACCCCAAGGGCCGCGCCGGCGGTCATTGTACGCCGCGCGCGTGAAGTAGAACGTCCGATCGAGCGGCCGGGGCGCATCCTGGATTGCCGGCACGTCCCGCTCGTCCGCCCGGGGGCCGGGGGCCGCCGACGTGGGCGTTCCTGCGAACAGAGCGGTGAAGCCGGACACGACGAGGGCGGCGCGCATCACTCAAAGTACGTGCGCGTCCGTGCAATGGTTCCCGGCGGTCGTGGCGGTGGGGGACTACGAAGCCTTTGCGCCGGGTTTCTTGCGTGCGGTCTGGCGACGCGCCGCGGTCTTCTTGCTCGTCTTTTTCCTGGCGGCCGGCGACGCCTCGACCGATTCATCGGCGCTCGCCTTGGCCAGGCTCTTCTTGAGCGCCTCCATCAGATCGACGATCTGGGTCTCGGGTTCCTCTTCGGAAGTGGCGGTGATTTCTTCACCCTGCACCTTGCGTTCGATCTGCTCGAGGATGCGTTTGCGGACCTCGTCCTCATACTTGGTTGGATCGAACGTCTCCGATGCCGCCTGTTTGATGAGCTGGACGGCGAGCTTCAGTTCCTCGTCCTTCACCTCGCCCTCGCCGAGCGGCACCTCGCCAAACGACCGTACCTCATTCGGATAGTACAGCTGCTCCATCGCGAGCCCATCGCCGAGCGGGCGCACCAGGACGAGGTATTGCTTCCCGCGCGCCGAGTACCGCGCAAGCGCCGTGAGACCGGTTTCCTGCATCGCCCGGCTCAGCAGGCGATAGGCGCGGGCGCCGCCCTTGTCGGGACCGAGGTAGTAGACCTTGTTGTAGAACACCCGGTCGACCTGGTCGGCGGGAACGAATTCGACGATCTCGACCGATTCGCTGCGCTGTTGCTCGAGCGCTTTTAGTTCTTCGGGCGTGAACAGGACGTACTGGTTCTTGGCGAATTCGTAGCCCTTGACCATCTCCTCGCGAGGCACGACCTCGCCCGTCTTGGTGGAGACGTATTGCTGCTTGACCCGGGCGCCCGAGTTCTTCTCGAGCCAGTTGAACCGGACCGCGGAGGTCGATTCGCTCGACGAGAACATCTGGATCGGAACGGATACGAGTCCGAACGAGAGCGTGGCCGAACTGATTGGGCGAGCGGGCATGGGCGGTTACTATAGGAACTGACCCGGTGCTTCGCAACTGTCCCGGCAGTGGGTCATCCGTAACATGGTGTACAGTAGTAGCTTACGAGCAGCAACCGATGGCCGTCACGCGGAGGACAGCCCGGCACCATGAGTCCCGACGACACCCCCTCGGGCGACCTGCTCGGTCGCTATCGCGCAAAGCGCTCGCCCGGAGTCACCCCGGAGCCGGCGGGCGCGCTTGGGCAGGCGGATGGGCGTCTGTTCGTGATGCACCAGCACGCGGCCACCAATCTCCACTTCGATCTGCGGCTCCAGATGGAAGGCGTGCTCCGCTCCTGGGCGGTGCCGAAAGGGCCGTCCGCCAATCCCGAGGACAAGCGTCTCGCGGTCCACGTCGAGGACCATCCCATCGAGTACGGTGATTTCGAGGGGATCATTCCCGAGGGCAATTATGGGGCGGGCGCCGTCATCGTATGGGATCGCGGTGAATGGATCGCGCTGGAAGATCCGATCGAGGGGCTGAAGAAGGGCAAGCTGCTGTTCGAACTCCGCGGCTACAAGCTGCGCGGCCGCTGGACGCTGGTAAAGATCAAGAAGGGCGAACGCGAGTGGCTGCTCATCAAGGAGACCGACGCGCACGTCAGGGCCGACGGGGACGAGTTTCCACCGGGGTCGGTGTTGTCCGGCCTCACGGTCGACGAACTCAAGGCGGGGAGTGCGCGGGCTGAGGAGATTCGCGAACGGCTCCGGGCGCTGCAGGCTCCCGTGCACCGTGTGGTCCCGGACCAGGTCGAGTTCATGCTGGCGGAGAGCCAGACCGATCCGTTCACCCGGAAAGGATGGATCTACGAACTGAAGTACGACGGGTACCGCATCCTGGCGGCGAAGGAGGGAGGTGACGCCCGTCTGTTGACGCGAAACGGATACGACATCGCCCAGAGCTTCCCCGAGATCGCGCGGGTCGTGAAGGCGCTACCGTTCACGGCGGTCATCCTGGACGGTGAGGTGGTCGTCCACGACCGGGCCGGGCTGCCGAGTTTCCAGCGGCTGCAGAGACGCGCGCGGCTCCGCCGCACGCCCGATATTCGTCGTGCCACCGTCGAGCTTCCGGCCACGTTGTACGCGTTCGATCTGATCGCGTGCGAGGAGTTCGACACCCGGCCGCTGGCGCTGCTCGACCGCAAGGCGATCCTCAAGGCGGTCGTGCCCGCTGCGGGCGCACTCAAGTACTCCGACCACGTCGAGGAACAGGGCGAAGCGTTTTACGCGCAGGTCCGCCACATGCGGCTCGAGGGGATGATGGCGAAGCGGGCTGACGCCCCGTACTACGCCGGCCGCTCGTCGAGCTGGATCAAGATCCGCGCCGACCTGCGTGACGATTTCGTGGTCATCGGGTATTCGGCGCCCAAGGGATCGCGTGGGGGATTCGGGGCGCTCCACCTTGGCGCGTTCGACGGCGACGATCTCGTGTACGTCGGACGCGTGGGGAGCGGGTTCGATACGCAGCAACTCGACCATGTGCGGGCGACGCTCGATGCGATCCGCCGGGAAACGCCGGCCTGCCTCCACCCGCCCGCGGGGGAGACGCACACCTGGGTCGAACCCGAACAGGTCTGCGAGGTGCGCTACAAGGAACTCACGGAGGAGGGCCTGTTGCGGCAGCCGGTGTTCGAGCGGTTCCGCGACGACCGCCCGCCGCGGGACTGCGTGAAGCCCGCCGGTCGGGGCCGGGATCTCGATTTGCCCACGGTGTCACCCGCGAAACAGGAACTGGACGTCCTGCTGACGAACCTCGACAAAGTGTTTTGGCCGGAGCACGGATTCACCAAAGGCGACTTCATCGCGTACTACGGCGCGATCGCCCGCTGGATGCTGCCGTATCTGCGCGATCGGCCGTTGGTGATGACGCGGTTTCCGGACGGGATCCACGGGAAGTCGTTCTTTCAGAAGGACGCGCCGGGGTTCGCGCCTGAGTGGATCAGGCGGGAGACGATGTGGAGCGAGGACACCGAGCGCGAATTGAGTTACTTCGTGGCGGATTCGGAGGAGGCGCTGCTGTATGTCGCCAACCTGGGCACCATTCCAATCCACGTGTGGGCCAGCCGCGTGGCGACGCTGGAGCAGCCGGACTGGACGATCATCGATCTCGATCCCAAGGAGGCCCCGTTCGCGCACGTGGTGGAGGTGGCGCGCGCGGCGCATGACCTGTGCGACGACATCGGGCTTCCGTGCTTCATCAAGACGAGCGGATCGACAGGCCTGCACCTGATGATGCCGCTCGGTGGCCAGGTGACCTACGATCAGGCGCGCCAGATCAGCGAGCTGATCGCCCGGGTCCTGGTGGGACGCCTGCCGGAGATTGCCACCGTGCGGCGGCTCCCGTCGACGCGGGAAGGGAAGGTCTACCTCGATTTCTTGCAGAACGGTCGCGGCAAGCTGCTGGTGGCCCCGTACTGCGTGCGGCCGCTTCCCGGCGCGCCGGTATCGATGCCGTTGGAGTGGCATGAGGTCGACGAGAAGCTCGATCCGGCGGCGTTCACGATCAAGACCGCACCCGAGCGGTGCGCGGCGTGGGACGTCGATCCGCTCGCGCGCGTGATGACCATGCGGCCGGACCTCGTCGCGGCGCTTGGCGGACTGCAAGCGGCGTTGGGAAAGCGCTAATGGTACCCCCACGCCGATCGCACGCAACGCCATCCTCGGCACCTTCTGCGACGTCTACGATGCGCTCGGCAGCGTCTCTGGTCCTCCCGAGCTGCGCGACTACCTAATACAGCGCGTCTACGAGAGAACCAGCTCCGTCACCGTGATGTGTCCAGTGGAGAGGTCGGCGGTTTTCGGCAAGAGAAAGGCGATTCCCTCCTGTTCAGCCCATCGGATCATGCCGGCGGGAACCTGATTGCCGTTGGTGACCGGTCGTCCGATCCCCGGAAGCACCGTCCAGCGCCGACACCAATGCGGCATACGCGACGGCGTGCTCCCGACTCACATGCGGAGAGACAGCGTTTTGGAGAATCAGGCGTGCTGGCCGACAGCCCAGCGGTATGAGTGAGCCGTCCGGAGGCGACGCGAGCAACGCACGGCGAGGAGCGTGAAATCCCGGCGCCGAACCTTCCACGAGTTCAACACCGACATGAAATGGCAACGGCCGGCTTGAGATCTCGAGGGCCGGCGAGTCAGGCACACGGAAAGCACTGCCGCAAGCATCTGCCGCGCCCGGATGGTATCGACCGCAGACGGGACATTACGCTGGCGTTGCTGGGCCGCGATAGCCACGCCAAGCGCGATAACCGCTGCGAAGGTCATTCAGGCGTACAGGCCCTGGCCGAGCGCGCCGGTCTCTCCTTGATCCAGATCCACCGCTACGAGGCCGCCGGCGCCCAGCCCACCCTGGAGGCCCTCAAACGCCTCGCCCTCGCCCTCCAAGTCAGCACCGACGAGGTCGTCTTCGGGCCCGATGAGGACCTGCGGCTTCGGTTCGAAGCAGCCCACCGGCACTCTCATGCCCGTTGTACCCCGGACCGCGCTCTTTGTCCGGCGTCATCGTCCCCCCGGGCGCCCCGAACGCCGCGTACGTGTCGGGCGACAGGCCGAGCGCGGTCCCGTGCTCGTTGGTCACCTGCACCACGCTGCCACGCCAGTCCCGAAAAAACAGGTGA
>DASWIX010000058.1:0-123417 GCA_036397455.1 Gemmatimonadales bacterium
TGCTCGTACTTGGCCTCCACGGCCGCGAGGGCTGTACGGAACTCGGCTGTTTCACCGTCCATCCGCGCGTGCATCTGCTCGTCCGTCTCCATTTGCGCCGCCTGGCATGCCAGGCTCAACGCCGCCACCGCCACCGCCCCCCGTCCGATCCGTCTCATAGTTTCCTCCCGAAAAGGCGACCTGATGCTGGTGAGCGGCGAGAAGGTATCCCCCGAGGGGCGTGTCCGCGAGCCCGGCCACGCGCCTATCTTCCCAGACAACCGGGTGCGCCGCCCCCGGGGGCGGCGCTCGATAGCTTCACCACCGACAGCCTCACGGCCCATATCGCCCTCCTCGCGTCCGATTCGTTCGCGGGTCGTGGACCCCCCCGTCCATTGGCGAAGAGCGCACGATGGCGTACCTGACCGAACAGTTCGGCGGGCCCGGGCTCCAGCCCGGCAACGACGGCAGCTGGTACCGGGAGGTGCCGATCGTGCGGATCGCCTCCGGTAGCGACGTGGCTCTGGCCATCCGCGGGCAGGGCGCGCAGGCGCGCTTCCAGTATGGGACGGACGTCGTCGCCAATAGCAAGCACCCCGACAACGCCGTGACCGTGGCCGACGCGGAGGTCATGTTCGTGGGCTACGGGGTGGTGGCGCCGGAGTACGGCTGGAACGACTACGAGGGGCTCGACGTCGGCGGATGCCAGATCGCGGATTGACCCCCGTGTCCCGCACGTTGCGGGAGATCCCGCTGCTCGCGGCAGGGGCACGGCCGCTAGCGGATCTCGTAGCTCACCTGTCAGAAACGATCATCGAGTATACTTGGGCCCTGTAGGACTTGAAGCCGGAGGTGGCCAAGGGCTGCGACAGCAGCCCGCAGGCCAGCGAGGCCAAGTCCTGCAGGGGCCCACAGCAAGCGGCCGCGCATGCGCGCGGCCGTTGCAGTGGGCCCTGTAGGACTTGAACCTACGACCGACGGATTATGAGTCCGCTGCTCTAACCAACTGAGCTAAGGGCCCGTGTGAGCAAGTTGGCGATGAACGACCACCAATTCAACCGCGCCGCGCTCGCGGCGCTGCTCGCTGCGCTGGCGGCACCCGGCATGCTCACCGGCCAGCGTTGCCAGACCGGTGTGTCGCTGCCGCGGGTCGCGGCCATCGCCGGCGGGTTCACCGCTCTCCAGACCACGGTCATCCTCATCCGACAAGATGACTGGTGGGTCACGCCCAGGACGGGGTTTCATTTCGGGTCCGGCGGGAGTCCCAGCCGGAGCCAGGACAAACTGCTCCACGCGGCCATCGCGTATCAGGCGTCGCAGGTGGCGATCCTCGCCTGGGATTGGGCCTGCGTGCCTCCGACCCTCGCAGCATGGCTCGGCGCCGCGGTTGGCATCGCGGTCGGTCTCCCCAAGGAGATCGGGGACGGCTTGCACGAGGGCAAGGGATTCGCCACCGACGATTTCGGCGCCAGTGTCGGCGCTGCCATCCTCCCCGCGCTCCACCGTACGTGGGCGCCGTCTCGCGTGATCCAATTGAAGGGAAACTACTGGCCGTCAGCCGAGTTTCGCGATCGCACGGGCGGGTTACCGCAACTCGAAAACGACTATGCCGGCCAGCGCTACTTCCTGGCGATCGATCCCGGTCTCCTCCCCTCCGGGGCCGGTGCCTGGCCCGACTGGCTGGGGCTCGCGGTCGGGCACAGCGTTCCGACCTGGCTCAGCGCTCCGCCGGAGGACGAGTGGTATGTGACTTTGGACCTGAACGCGCGCGGGCTACCCGTGAACACGCCATGGTGGCAAAAGGTCGCCGCCCTGATCGACCAGCTCCACCTTCCGCTCCCGGGACTCCGCCTGACGAGCGGTGAGGTGCGGTTTGGCCTGTATTGACGCGCGCGCGGTCCGTCCTCGACCGTCCTGGCTGTCTTCCGACCGTCCTTGACAGTCGTTGCCCCTACCCCGCCAACTCCCGATACAGCTCCAAATGTCCTGAAATCATCTTCCCGATGGTGTACCGCTCCAGCACCCGGTTCCTTCCCGCCTCGCCCATCCTGGTTCGCATGGCCGGGTCGTTCGCCAGGCGCTGCATGGCCTTGCGGAGCTCGGCGGCATCGCCGACGGCAACCTGCAGGCCGGTTACGTCGGGTTGATTGACTTCGCGCACACCGGTCCGCAGCGCGGTCGTGATAATCGGGCGCTGCGTCGCCATGGCCTCGATCAGCGTGATACCGAACATCTCCTGCGGGCTCACGCTCGGCAGGACCACGTAGCTCGCGGCCTGGTAGTACGCGGGCAGATGGGCGTCAGGCACCTCGCCGGCGCAGACGACTTGTTGGTGAAGGCCGAGACGCTCGATTCGCACGTCGAGTGCTGCTCGTTCCGGTCCGCTCCCGACGATGACCACGTGCAAGTCGGTACCGCGCACCGCGTCCACCAGGATCTGGAGACCCTTGTAGCCGACCAGTCGTCCCACGAACAGCGCGACGGCGATGTTCCGATCGGACGGGAAGCAGGCCGGTCGTTCGACCTTGGGGTTGGGTGCGAATCGCTCCACGTCGACCCCCAAGGGGATGACGCGCACCTTCGCCTCGAATCCGCGCAATTCGCGTGAGCACTCGATATGCGTTCCGGTGGGGACCACGATGTTCGCCGCGCGCTTCAGGGCGCCGCGCACCACGGGACCGTAGAATGGCCTGGCGATTGCCCGACGCCGAATGTCCGAGTGATGGGTGATCACGAGGGGCCGCCGCACGCCGAGGATCGCCGCCAGGTCGGCGAGCGGATGTGGGTGGTGCAGGTGGACGACGTCGGCCGGCCACCGGGCCGCCGCGAGGTAGCCGGGCGCGATGGGTTGCGACCAGACGATGCCCGTGGTCGGTAACCGGACGACCACGACGTCCCCGCGCGGCGGTTCCGTCACGCGCATTCCCGGGTCGCGAATCCACGACGATCCGGTGGCCGCCACGACGCGCACCTCGTGGCCGGCGTCCGCCGCGCCCTCGGCGAGTTGACGCACCACCGATTCGAGTCCGCCGGGATCGGGATGGTAGAACTTCGACAGATGCAGAATCTTCATCTGTCAGTCGCCACCTCCAGGACGACCTTCGCCGCGGCGGCGCTCAGCGCCGGCTGGACGACTTCCAGCAGCAGATTCACGTCCAGCAACAGCGTGCGTCGACCGAGGCGGCGACGTAGTCGCAGTTCTCCCGTCCAGCTCTGTCCAGTGAACGGACACACTACCTCCCACTCGTCATGGCCTCGCTGCACCCACTGCTCGATGAAGGAGCCGTCGACCAGGTGCCAGGATCGCGAGTCGCCGCGCCGGTCGCTCCCGCCCGAGACGACGAGCACGACGTCGTCAAACTCGGAACGCCCGAACAGCAGCGCCAGCGCCGCACGAATATCGTCCAACGACGTGGCGGTTTCGAGCCGCTCGGCGGCGCGCCGGAGCCCAATATTGATGGCGATCCGGCGGGGCTGCAACGCCCCTTGCTTCGCGAGCCGGGCGAGTTCGTTGAGTTCGTGCAGGCGGAGAAACCGGGCGATCAGCCAGAAGCCGGCTCCAAACACGATCAAGGCGACCGCGTAGGATCGGGCGTTCGGATTGATGAACAACATGGCCACCAACGCGACGGCGGCGCTGGCGCCGTAGATCCAGGCAACGACCTGTCGGGGATTGAACCCGACCCGCGCGAGCTGGTGGTGGAGGTGACTGTGGTCCCGAGCGAAGACGGACCGGCCTCGCAGAATGCGACGGACGAGTGTTATCGTGGTGTCGACCACCGGAACCGCGAAGGCGAAAAGCGGCACGGCAATGGCGACGAGCGTTGGCCCCTTGGTCGAACCTTCGACCGCGAGGCCGGCGAGGAGGAATCCGACGATCAGGCTGCCTGAATCGCCAAGAAACGCGCGGGCGGGCGGGAAGTTGAACGGCAGGAACCCGAGCAACGCGCCCGCGATCCCCGCCGCGAGGAGACCGATGGCCGGATGGCCCAACGCGACGGACATCATCAGGATGGCGGTCGCCGAGAAGAAGGCGGATCCACCGGCCACGCCGTCGGCGCCATCGAGCAGATTGAATGCGTTGGCGATCCCGACCAGCCACACGACGGTCACACAGGCGCCGAGGACCGGCCCCAAGGTCACGATCCCAAATGGCGCGGAGACGAGTTCGATGCGTGCACCAAGCAAGTACACACCCAAACCGATGACCGTCTGGACACCGAACTTCACCTTCGCGGAGAGAGGGGACACGTCGTCGGCGGTGCCGAGCGCCAACATGGCCAAGGCGCCGAGTAAGACCGGTGCGAATCGCTCGGGGGCGTTGAGCAGGGTGGCACCGGTGGGCCGGAACACGACGCCCACCAGCGTCAGCGCGAAGGCAGCCCCGAGGGCGATGGCCCAGCCCCCGACGCGCGGCACAGGGGGATCGCGCGTATCGTCGAGCGCACCGATCCGGGCGGCCAACGCCATGAGCGGCGGCATCCACAGGGCGGTGATCGCCGCTGCGAGCACGAATACGGCCAGGTACGACCCCACCGGCTATTCGCCGCCGCATGAAATCATGGCTAAAGACTGGCGTTCCGTTACCCAATGTCAACCGTGATCCGGTGAGCGGCATCGTGATCGTGTCACCTGGCTTTCCCGAATCGGCGGGGGGGGTGACCGACCACACCGCACGCCTCGTCGTCTCGTGGGAGGCGTCGGGGATTCCCGTGCGCGTCTTCGCGGGGCCGTCCGGCGACCCCCGGTCCCTCGCCACCGAATGGCGCGCCGCGGGTGTCGCGGCGGTCCTCCTCCAGTATGTCCCGTTCTTGTACGGGCGGCGCGGGCTGTCACGCTTCCCGGAGCAACTCGCGCGGGCGGCCGCGTCCACCAGGATCCGGGTGACGGTGTTCGTGCACGAACCGTGGGTGCCGCCGACCCGGCCGGTGTGGTGGCTACTGTCTCCCCAGCAACGCCGCCAGCTTCGCCGGCTCGTCGCATGCGCGAACTGCACGGTCACGGCCGTGCCCGCCTGGGCGTCCGGGCTGGGAGGTCACGTGGACATCGTATACGTCGGGGCGACCATGACGGCTGCTGACGCGCCCACCGCCCCACCACTCCAATCGCCCGTCGTGTTCTCACCGACGGCTGCCGGCCTGGCTTGGGACTGGATCGAGTCGGCCGCACTCGCCATCGGCGCGAGTCCCCATCTGATTCTGATCGGCGGTGATCCGGCGGATGATCGGATCCCCCGAACACTCGAACTCGACCGCCGGGGCCACCTGCCAGCGCAGGCAGCGGTCGGATTACTAGGCAGCGCACCGCTGGTGCTCGCCCCCTTCACGGATGGATTGACCGGCCGGCGAACATCCGTGATGGCGGCGCTGCGGGTCGGTGCCCGGGTCGTGTCGTCGGCCGGTGACCTGTACGACCCGCTATTCGACGATTCGCCCGTGACGATTGCCCGTTCGAAGGAAGCGTTTGCCGCCCTCGCGGCGGAGCGGTGGCGCGCGGGGGACGATGGCGGTCGGTCGGAGCGGATCGCGTGGTACCAACGGCATTTCGACCACCAGCGGCTCGACCGCCGGCTCGCGGCGCTGGTGCTCGGCGACAGCGATGAGTAGGACGCGCCGATTCCTCAGCGGGCTGGTGCTGAGCTACGTCAACGTGGTCATGGTGACCCTCGTCGGGCTGTGGCTGACGAGGTTCCTGCTGCACCGCCTCGGGGAGTCCGACTACGGCCTGTGGCTGATCGTCGCCCAGGTGCTGGCCTACCTGCTGTTGATGGACATCGGCGTCGTGGCGCTGCTCCCGCGGGAGATCGCGTACGCCACCGGTCGGGCCGGAAGCGGGACGGAATCACACGCGCAACTCCGCGCCATCGGGACGCGGACCATGGCGATCGTCATGTGGCAGGTGCCGGTCGTCGCCGTGGTCAGTGTGGTCGTCTTGCTGTTGTTTCCCGCCGCCTGGGCGCCACTGCGACTGCCCTTCTCGGCGGTGCTCGCGGGATTCGTCTTCTTCTTTCCCCTGCGCGTGTACCATGCCCTGCTGCGCGGGTTGCAGGATCTCGCGTTTCTGAGCATCACCAACACGGTGAGTTGGGCCGCCGGTACGATCGTCATCGTCACGCTTGTACTTGCCGGCGCCGGCCTCTATGCCCTCGCCACCGGATGGGTGGTGACGCAGGCCGTATCCGGGCTCGCGTGGTGGGGACGCCTGCGACGCCGCTACCCGCAGGTGTTGCCGGCCGGGCTGGCACGAGTCCGATGGACCGAGGCGAAGCGACACCTCGCGAGCGGCGGCTGGATCAGTACGGCGCAAATCGCCGAAGTGTTCGTGGCCGGAACGGATCTGTTGATTCTCGGCCGGGTCATCGGGCCCGCGGCGGTGGTGCTCTATTTCTGCACCGGCAAGGTCATTAGCGTGTTGCGGCACCAGCCGCAGATGCTGATGGAGGCGGCCCAACCGGGGTTGAGTGAAATGAAGACCGGGACGAGCCGGGACCGATTGCAGGCGGTGTGTACCGCACTCGCCCAGGCGATGTTGCTGCTCAGCGGGGCGGTCGCCTGCGTCGTGGTGGGCGTCAATGACGGGTTCGTGCGGTGGTGGGTGGGCGGCGAATTCTACGGCGGCGCCGGCCTGACCGCAGCCCTGTTGGGCGCCATGCTACTGCGACACTGGAACGTGACCACGGTTTACGCGCTGTTCGCGTTCGGGAAGGAGCGCCGCATCGCCATCACCACGCTGGCTGACGGGATCGTCACCATCGCGTCGCAACTCGTGTTGGCGCTGCTCATGGGACCGCTCGGGGTCGCGCTCGGCGCCATGGTGGGTGTCGTGTTCGTCAGCCTCCCGGCGAACCTGATCGGCCTCGGACGCGAAACCGGCAACACGGTCGCGCTCGCGATGGCCCCACTGCCCTGGGCGTGGCGCTTCGGATTGGCCCTGGCGCTGGCCGTGGCGTTTGCCGCACGGTGGACGCCGTCGTCGTTCGTCTCGCTCGCCGCCGCGACGCTCGTGTTGACGCTCGTGTACGTGATCGTCGTCGCGCCGTTGGCGCTGCGTGGGGAACTCGGCTCGTACACCAGGCAATACCTGTTTCCGCTGTGGCATCGCGTGACCCGGGCGCTCGGCTTCGGCGCGAGCCATGCCTGAGCCCCCCCGCGTGTTGCATGTCGTCCCCGCGCTGTTCAGCCAGGCGGGCGGGATCCTCGGGGGCGCGGAGCGGTATGCGCATGAACTCGCGCGCCACATGGCGGCGTCGGTCCCGACCACGCTGCTCAGCTTCGGTCCCGCGGCGCGCACCGAAACCGACGGCCCGCTGACCATCCGGGTACTTGGCGATCCGTGGTACGTGCGCGGCCAGCGCACCAACCCTGTCGCCCGCGGCCTGGTGCGCGTGGTCGGCGAATTCGATGTCATTCACTGCCATCAGCAGCATGTGCTGGCCAGTACGGTTCTGTCCGTCGCCGCCAGGCTGCGCGGGCGTCGCGTGTTCGTCAGCGACCTCGGCGGTGGCGGATGGGACGTTTCCAGCTACCTGTCGACCGACAGGTTATACCATGGCCACCTGCACATCAGCGAGTACAGCCGGCGCGTGAACGGCCACACCACCCGCGCCAATGCCCATGTCATCTACGGAGGGATCGACATCGAGAAGTTTGCCCCGCCCGGAGACGGCCGGACCCGGGCGGGCGCGGTATTTGTCGGACGGTGGCTCCCGCACAAAGGGCTGAACTACCTGGTCGAGGGCACCCCGCCGGCGATGCCGCTGGAGATCATCGGGCAGGCGTATCATGAGCGTTTCGCGGCCGATGTACGCCGGCTTGCGGCCGGCAAGGCGATTCGGTTTCGGGAAGACTGCGATGATGAGGCCCTTGTCGCCGCTTACCGTCGCGCGGCCTGCGTCGTGCTGCCGAGTGTCTACCGCGACCTCTACGGCCAGGAGACCCGCGTCCCCGAACTCCTGGGCCAGACGCTGCTGGAAGGGATGGCGTGCGGCGCCGTGCCGGTTTGCACCGACGTGGCGAGCATGCCGGAGATCGTCACCGATGGGCAGAACGGTTTCGTCGTGCCCCCCAACGACGCGTCCGCCCTGGGGGATCGCTTGACGTGGATCGCGGCACACCCGGACGAGGCGGCCGCGCTGGGGGCGGCCGCACGCCGCACGGTCGAGCAACGGTTCACCTGGCCCCAGGTAGTCGACCGCTGTCTGCGGATCTACGCCGGCGACCGGGCGTGATCGCGTGCGCATAGCGATCACCAACTGGACCACTCGACGCGTGGGCGGTGTGGAAGCCTACCTGGGCCGCGTGGTGCCGTTGCTCGCGCGTGCGGGGCACGACCTCGCGCTCGTGGCCGAAGTGACTGGACCGGCGGACCGCGAACCGATCGTCGACGGAGACCAGATACCGGCCTGGACGGCGGATGGGGACGGACGCGAGGCGATGATCGCCCGCGTGCGCCAATGGCGACCGGACGCGGTGTACGCGCACGGTTTCCTCGACCCGGCGCTGGATGCGGCGTGCACCGGGCTGGCCCCCACTGTGCAGTTCTTGCACACCTACTATGGCACCTGCATCAGCGGCGCCAAGACGTTCACGGTGCCGGCGATCCGCCCGTGCGACCGCCGCTTTGGGCCGGGGTGTCTCGTGCGGTACTATCCGCGGCGAACCGGCGGGCTCAATCCCGTCACGATGGCACGCGAGTACCGGCGGCAGCAGCGGCGACTCGATGCGCTGCGCTCAAGCCGCCTGCTGCTCACGCACTCGGACCACATGCGCCATGAGTATCTGCGACACGGGTTCCCGGCCGATCGGGTGCGGAAGATCCGCTGGTACGTGCCGTCCCCCAACGCGGACGACGGTACGGAGTCACCCGGCACCCGGCACGACCTGCTGTTCGTCGGACGCATGGACCGCCTCAAGGGCGGAACCGTGCTGCTCGACGCCCTGGGCAGCGTCACCACCACTGCGACACCGCTGTACGTCACGTTCGTGGGGGACGGACCGGATCGTGCCGCATGGGAACGGCGCGCGGCGGCACTTCGCCTCCGACACCCGGGGCTCACCATCACCTTTGCCGGGTGGCTCACGGGGCAGGCCTTGGAGGAGCGCTACCGTCGGGCGCGCCTGCTCGTCGTGCCGAGTCTCTGGCCGGAGCCGTTCGGCCAGGTCGGTCTCGAGGCCGCCCAACATGGGGTACCGGCCGTGGCGTTCGACGTGGGAGGCATCGCGGAGTGGCTGCGGGACGGGATCACCGGAACGCTGGTAGCGGAACTGGCGAGTCCTGCCGCCCTGGCGCGGGCGATCAATGCCCTCCTGACGGATCCCGAACGGTGCGCCGCCTTGTCCCGGGGCGCTAAGGCGCACGCGACGCAGTTTTCCGCGGCGAACCACCTGTCGGATCTCGAGCGTGCTCTCAACGACGCCCTCGGACTCGCCCCAACCGGCTAGGTTTCACCACCCTGAGCGAGCGGACACCATGACCGCCAGACTCAAAATACTGTTCTTCGTGGAGGGATTCACCGACATTCGCTTCGTGATCGGTCTGAGCGAGATCTGCGACCTCACGATGATGGTGCCCGCGCGCCAGTACGCTGAAAGCGGTCTCGACCGGCGCGTGGAGGCGAGTGGCGCCTTGCTCTCGGTGACGCGTATTCCCGGTGGGCGGCTCGCATTCCAGGCCCGTTCGCTGGTGCGGCTCATCCGCGAGGCGGGCCGGTTCGACGTCGTACTCTCACAGGAAGTGCTGCGCGGCTCGTTCAATGCGAACATCGCGGGCCTGCTGCGACGCGTACCGGTCGTGACCTACATGGGCATTGCGCCGGTCGAGTACTTCCGGTGCCGGCGCGAACGCGGGCGCATCTCGCTCCCGGCCGCCCTGGCAGGTGAGGCGGTGATCCGCCTCCTGATGTGGATCAACGGCAAACTCGCCGCGCGGACGCTGGCCATGGGACCCTATCTGCGGGACATCGCGGCGCACTATTCGCGGCGGGCACTCGTCGGGCTCTACTACGGTGTCGACACGACCACGTTCAGGCCGGCCGACCGCGAGGAGCGGATGGCGCTGCGCCGCAAATGGGATCTCCCCACCGACAAGTTTCTCATCTTCCTGTCCAGCCGGATCAGCCATGAGAAGGACCCCGAGACCGTCCTGCGCGCGACGGCACGCCTGCGGCAGCGCGGCGTCGATGCCGCCGTGATCAACCTCGGCGGGGGCTATCAGGATTTCCTGGCGCTCGCGTCGCAGCTCGGCATCGACGACGCGGACACGTGGGTACTTGGACGTCCAGCGGCCCACCCCATGACGGAGGTCGCCGACTACTTCCGATGCGCCGACGCGGCGGCACTGGCATCGCTGGCGGAGGGAGCAGCCTACTCGACCCTCGAAGCACTGGCATGCGCGACACCACTCGTCGCCACGAACATCGGGGGGATGGCGGTGCAGCTCAAGGGCTTTGCACAGCTCACCCCGCGCCAGGACGCCGAAGCCATGGCTGACGCGTTCCTATGGATCAACCACCATCCGGACGAGGCGCGAGCCCAGGCGCAACGAGGTCGCGAGCACGTGCAGCGCGAGTGGGAACGGACCAAGGCGTTCACCGAGCTCGCGGCGATACTGCGCGACGTGGCGGGTTGATGGATCCGTTCGGCGCGCTCGGGCGGGTGTGGTTTGCCGCGCGCAAGCTGCGGCTGCCGATTGCGCGGGATGCTCTCGTGCTCGAGGTGGGCTCGGGCGACAGTCCATGCCCTCGATCCGACATCCTGCTTGACATGACGCTCGAGAATCACGAACGGGTGGGTGGGCGGACCGTGGTTGACCGGCCGACCGTGCTCGGGCTCGTCGAGCGGCTGCCGTTTCGCGACAAGGCGTTCGACTATGTGATCGCGTTTCACGTGCTGGAGCACTCGGCGGATCCGGAGCGCTTCCTCCGTGAGATCGAGCGGGTCGGGCGCGCGGGATATATCGAGACGCCGGCCGCCTGGGTCGAACGGGTGAACCCGCTCACGATGCACCGGTTGGAGGTGGGTGTCGAGCCGGCCAACGGCCACGAACGACTCGTGATTCGTCGCAAGGTGTCGCCGGTGCCGGACCCCGACCTTGCGCGGCTGTTCGAGCAATCGTCTCGTCCCCGCCGCTGGTTTGCGCGTATTGACCGGCGCGCGGTCGTCACGCGTTACCACTGGCGGGACCGTATCCACATGCGGCAGGTGAATCCGGACGTGCCGACCGACTGGCAGCCACCAGCCGACGTCACGCGACCCGACGCGACCAATCCACGTCCACCGCTGCGCCGGTTTCTTGCATGGGCGGCGCAACGGACCCACCGACCGCGCGCCGTACCGCTGGGCCACCTCTTGCAGTGTCCCGACTGCGGACAGACACCACTCGACGGCACGATCGAGCGCGCCGATCTTCGTTGTCCAGGCTGTGACCGCCGGTTCACCGTGACCGATGGGATACCGCACCTTCACCCGGCCGGGTGGCGGTTGCGCTGATGGACATCGGCCTGGCGGTCGCCAACTACCATGCCGAACAAGGGACGGGCGGCTACGTCGCCGAGTTGCTTGCGCGGCTCAGTCGGGCGCATCGCGTCACGTTGTACGCCAGCGGCCTCCACGCGCCCGTGCCGGACGGTGTCGAAGTGGTTCGGGTCCCGGCGCTGCGCGGGAGCGCGTACGCGACCATTCTCTCGTTCCCGGCGGCCTTCGCGGCGGTGCGGCGCAGCCATGACGTCGTGCACACGCAGGGATGGCTCACCGGGCATGCCGACGTGACGACGGCGCACATCGTGCTGGCGGCGTGGCGCGCCGCGGCGCGGAGCGTCGGGGGCGTCGCCGGTATCGGGGAACGCCTGTTTGGCGGATTCGTCGAACGCCGCGAGGCCGCGCTCTATCGCAGCGGGACGGCCGTCGTGATTGCGCCGAGCGAGAGGGTCCGCCGCGAGCTGGCGGAGTGGTACGGCCGGGTCGGCGAGATCGTCGTCATCCCGCACGGGTTTCCGGATCGGCGGACCGGCGAGCCACGGGCGGAGGCACGGACGGCGTTGCGCCTCCCCCACGATCGTTTTGTCGCCACGTACGTTGGCGACGCGCGCAAAGGTCTGGATGTCGCGATCGAGGCGCTGGCCCATGCCCCGGCGGCGCATCTGGCCATCGTCACGCACGCGGGGCGCCGGGCGTTCACCGCGCGCGCCGCCAGCCTTGGCGTGGCGTCGCGCATGCACTGGTTGGGGCCGCAGTCGAACATGGCGCGCGTGTACGACGCCTCCGACGTGCTCTTGCACCCGACGATCTACGACGCGTTCGGCCTGATCGTGAGTGAGGCCATGGCTTCCGGCGTGCCGGCGGTCGTGACCCGGGCCGCCGGCGTCACGGAACTGATCGATCACGATGTCAACGGGTGGATCCTCGCCGAGCGCACCGCGACGGCCGCCGGCGCCGCCCTGGCACACCTGGGCGGCGATCGGGGTCGGTTGGCGCGGCTCGGACGGGCGGCAACGGAGACGGCACGGAACTGGTCGTGGGATGCGGTCACCGAACACACGGTCGGCGCGTATCAGCGCGCCGTCGCGATGCGACCGTGAACGACGCGGGCGCCGGTTTCTACGCCAGGAAACAGCTGTCGAGCGCGAGCGCCCTCATCGCGTGGAGTCACCGGCGCCGCTACGAAACGGCGCTGCGACACGCCCGCCGGTTCGCCGGCCAGCGCGTGCTGGATTTTGGATGTGGCGACGGCACCTTCCTCGCGATGTTGATGGCCGATCCGTCCCGTCCGGCGTCGGCGGTGGGCACCGACATGGCCCGGGACGCTATCGAGGATTGCCGCAAGCGCTACGACGGTGTGCCGGATCTCATTTTTCTCCCCACGGACGAGCTGATGGCCTCCATGGACACGCAGGCGTATGATGGCGTCATCTGCATGGAGGTCCTCGAACATGCGGTCGATCTGGCGGCCGTATTGGACCAGCTCGTCGCGTTGCTCGCTCCGGGCGGGCGGTTGCTGGTGAGCGTTCCGGTGGAAACGGGATTGCCGTTACTCGTCAAGCAGACGGTGCGGCGGGTGGCCGGCTGGCGCGGCATAGGTGACTATCCCGGAATCACACCCTACACCTGGCGCCAACTGATGAGCGGCGTCGTTGCCGGCGGTCATTGGCACATCCCACGTCCGGTCCACCGCGCCGCCGACGGCAGTCCGTTCCACGACCACAAGGGGTTCAATTGGATGGCGTTGCGGCGGGCGTTGGCCGACCGGCTGCAGGTCGAGGCCGTGTACGCATCGCCGGTCTCCTGGCTTCCTCCCCACCTGGCCAGCCAGGCGTGGTTCGTGGCCCGGCGCGACTAAACCCATGCTCAACGTCCTGCACCTGCACAGCGGGAACCTGTACGGCGGGATCGAAACGATTCTCGTCACCCTGGTGGAGCATGCCGGCGAGACCGTGCGGCATGACTTCGTGCTGGCCTTCGACGGGCGACTGCGCCAGGAACTGGCGACCCGCCACGCCTCGGTCGAAATCATCGGTCCGGTCCGGCTCAGCAGACCGTGGACCGTGCGGCGCGCGCGCCGCGCACTGGCCTCATTCCTCACGCGCCACCATCCGGACGTATGCGTGTGTCATTCGCCGTGGTCGATGGCGGTGTTCGGCCCGACGGTACGACGCGCGCGACGTCACCTGGTGCTCTGCGCCCACGGGGACGTCCAGGGTGCGCACTGGCTCCAGCGGCTTGCGGGACGGGTGCGGCCGCACGCGATCGTGTGCAATAGCGCGTTTACCGCGAGCGGCGCCGCGCGGACGTACGGGTCGAGCATCCCCTGCGAGGTCGTGATGCCGCCCGTGTCACCGCCCCAGCCGGGATCGGATGCCGGCGAGTCCATCCGCCGCGCGCTCGGTGAGTCGACGGCAACGGTCGTGATCCTGATGGTCGCCCGGATGGAGTCGGGCAAAGGGCACCGGGTTCTGCTCGACGCGATCGGGAGGATGCGAACCGCCGATCGCTGTTCGGTGTGGTTGGTCGGCGGCGCGCAACGCCCGGCGGAACGGCGGTACGTCGACGCGCTGCGGCAACACGCGGCCCTGACGAGTGTGGCGTCGCGCGTGCGGTTTCTTGGCGAGCGGTCGGACGTGCGAGCGCTGTATGCGGGCGCTGACATCTACTGCCAGCCCAACACTACGCCGGACGCGTTCGGGATCACCTTTGTGGAGGCGCTGTATGCCGGGCTTCCCATCGTGACCAGTCCCATGGGGGGCGCGCTGGAGATCGTCGATGCCGCATGTGGAGCCTTCGCCCGGGCCGATGACGCCACGGCACTGGCGGAGACGTTGGACGAACTGGTGGAGGACGAAGCGCGTCGCCACCGGCTTGGCGCGGCGGGACCGGCGCGCGCTACCCGGCTGTGCGATCCGACGACCCAGATCACGCAGTTCCATCGCGCGCTCGCCGCGGCGGTCGGCGATCGATGAACGGCATGACGGGCGTGGTGCGACGCCTCGTGCCGCGCGGCGTGCGCAACTGGATTCGCTCCCCGGCCCGGTCTCTCGCCTGGCTGGCCGACCGCACGCGCCACGCGGTCGGTTGGGATGCGACGGTCGAGGTCAGGCCGGGCTGGCACGTGCGGTCGCACCCGGCGGCGCTCCGGACCGCCTACGCCCCACAGTTCGCCGATCCGGCGCAAGCCGAGGAAATGGACGCATTCATCGCCTGCTGCCGGCCGGACATGACCCTGTTCGACCTCGGCGCCCATTTCGGTCTGTTCAGCCTCGCCGCGCTGCACTACGGTGGACCGGGGGCGCGCGCGATCGCGGTGGATCCGTCACCGGCGGCGCAACGCATGATGCGGATTCAAGCCGGCCTGAACGGCGCGACCGACCGCATGCAGCTCATCCGCGCCGGCGTGTCCGATCGAACCGGCCGCATCGATTTCGTGTCCGTCGGCGTGATCGCCGCCGGTTACTACACCGCTCCCGAGGCCGGTCATTCCCGGCGGGAGCGCACCACCGTGGAGGCCGTCACGGTGGATGACCTCGTGCAACAGGGTGGCTCCACGCCAAGTCACATCAAGATCGACGTCGAGGGGTTCGAGGCCGCGGCACTGCGCGGCGCCCACCGCACGCTGCGGGCGCAACCCCGGCCATTGGTGTTTCTCGAGGTGCACGTCGCGATGATGCGCGATCGCGGACAGGATCCCGCGGAACCCCTGACATTGCTTGAGAGCGCCGGGTTCGACACGTTTGCGACCGACGGAACGCCGCTCGCGATCGAGGCGGTCGTGTCCCGGCCACTTGTCCGACTCGTTGCGCGACCGCGCGGGGAGCGCTGATGTCGATCCGATGACGTATCCAACAACCGCGGACCAGATCGAAACGCAGGCGCCGCGGCCCGACTCCTGGACCGACGTGTTCCGTTGGGATGTCGCCATCCACATGTTGATCATGGCCAGCATCACCGCGGCCACCTTCCAGGGTTACCTGAAGGATCGGTTCGGCGGACCACTGCCATACGTCCTGGCGGACGTCTGCCTCATCGGCGCGGTCCTGATCTGGTTTGGTGGTATGGCCGTCCGGCACGCCCCGTTACGGGCTCCGGGTCTCACGGCCGCGCTGGTACTCGGATCGATCATCGTTCCGACCCTTTATGTCATGCATCCCGGCTCCTCGTTTGTGCTCTCCATCGCCGGATTGCGAGCGTGGTCCGCGTACCCGTTCGCCTGTCTGGTCGCGTTGACGACGATCCGGTCACGTGGCCAGGTCGAAGCATACGTCCGCCTCATCCTGCTCCTGTGTGTGATTACCGCCGTCTATGGGATTCGCCAGTACATCCAGGGCCCCGACATCGCCCTCGGCACGAATCTGGGCGCGCTACGACACGGCACGACGGTCTTCTACGACATCGCCGGGACCACGCGGACGGACTTCCGCGCGTTCTCCACGTTCACCTTTCCCGCCCCGTTCGCGGGCATGATGGTGTTTGGTATCTTGCTCGCGGCCGGCATCGCGACCAGCCGGTCCGAGGGCCGGTGGATGCGCCTCACGACCGCGTTGCTGATTCCGGTCTTCTTCGTGGGAATGACCGTGTCGGGCACCCGCGCGGCGATCGTCGTGTTGCTGGTCGGGTTGATGGTGCTCGGCGCGTTCCGCGGGATGGGTATCCGCCAGGTGGTCCTGATGCCGCTTTTGCTGGCCGCCGTACATGTGGCGACACTCCTCACCGCCGGACGGATCATCGAGCGCTACCGCTCGCTGTTGCTGCGCGAGACAGTCATCTGGTCGTACGTGTCTCAGCCAATCACGATCGCGTGGAACGCACTGCGGCACGACCTGTTCGGCGTCGGGTTGGGACGCACCGGCGTTGGGGTCCCGATGCAGATCGTGAACTCCTATCCTGCCGACTACTTCGTCTTCTCCGACGGGGATATTGGGCGTGCGGCGGTCGAGTTGGGGGTGTTCGGTGTCGCGCTGCTGCTCGTCATCCTGATCGGGCTGCTTCCCCACGTCGTGCGCGCCACGCGACGGCTGTCCCGCACGAGCCACGGAGGGGTGTCGCTCGGGATCGGCGCGCTCGTCGTGTCCACCGGGGCGCTCCTGCTCATCGGTTCACCTCTGTCGACGGCGCCCCATGGAACCATCTGGTGGTTTCTGCTCGGTGCGGTGTTGAAGCTCTCCATGGTGGAAGACGATGCCGCCCTCGCGGGGAGTGCCCATGTCCCGTGACCGCGGGGTCGAGATCGATCTGGGTGCCGGCGAGGTCCGGCGTGCTCCGGGGGCGCTACGGGCTGACCGGTCGATCGCGGTGCGCCCGGACGTCGTGCTGGACGCGGAACGTCCCCTGCCCTTCGCGACGTCAGTGGCTCGCCGCATCTCGTGCTTCGATCTGCTCGAGCACATCCGTGATGTGCCCGCCCTGATGGCCGAGATCCATCGCGTGCTGTCTCCGGACGGGACCGTGCTGATCACGACGCCGCACTTCTCGTGCGCCAACGCGTTCACCGACCCAACCCACCGTCATCATTTCGGCCTGCGCTCGTTCGATTACTTCACCGCGGACCACCCGTTGGCGTACTACTCGACCGCCCGGTTTCGGACCGTACGGAGGGTGTTGCGGTTCCATGGCGGGCCGGTCGACGCGTTCGTTCGTCGTGTGGCCGCACGCTGGCCGGACTTCTACGAGCATCGGCTCGCCTGGATCTTCCCGGCGTGGTATCTCGAGATCGAGTTGGCGGCCATCAAGTGACGCGCGTCCTCCTCGTGCCCGATCTCCCGGTGGAGCGGTGGCCATCGATGGATCGATACGCCTCGCGCCTGCACACCCACCTTCCCGCCGTGGCGGGAGACCTCGAATACGCCATTGCCTGTTCCATCGCTTCGCTCACGCAGGAGCCCCAGGCCGGGCGCGCGGTTGGCTCGGGCAGCCTGGCAGGCGTCGAGCAGCGCACCGGCGTGTCGGCGATCGGACGGTACGTGCGGCGGTACATCGGGTATCCGCGCCGCGTGCGACGTCAGGCTCCCGACGTGGTCCATGTGCTCGATCACTCGTACGCCCACATGGTGCGATGCCATCCGGACGTCCCGGCGGTCGTGACGGTGCACGATCTGCTGCCCGTTCTCACCGTACGGCGCCGCGCGCTGGGGTGGCGGGAGCGTCTGCGCAATGCCATGCTCCGGCGCGTACTGGTGGCGTTGCGTGACGCGCGCGCGTGGATCGTGGGGACGGAGTGGCTGCGGGGTGAACTCGGCGAATGGTTGGGCGGCACTGACGGGATTCACGTGATCCCGTTCGGCGTGGACGAAGCGTTTGCGCAGCCAACGGAAACACCCCGCGACGCCACCAGGCGGCGATGGGAGATTCCGGATGGCGCGTTTCTCCTGCTGCATGTCGGGAGCGTCGGTGAGCGCAAGAACATCCCGACGGTCATCGCGGCGCTCGACGGCTTGCGGGACCGCGGCGTGAACGCGTGGCTGCTCCAGGTCGGCGGCCGGTTTGATGCGGAGCAGCGCGACGAACTGGCCGCCCGCAAGCTGACCGCGGTGGTGCGGCAGGTGCCGGCCGTCGATGAACCCGAGCTCCGCGCCGCATACCGTGCGTCGGACGTGCTGTTGTTCCCGTCCCTGTACGAGGGGTTCGGATTCCCCGTGCTCGAGGCGATGGCATCCGAACTCCCTGTGGTGACCTCCGGAGCCGCGGGCCTGATGGAGGTCGCGGGTGACGCGGCCACGGTCGTATCCGGCCGTAACCCCGATCGGTACGTCGACCCGCTGCACGATCTGGCGACCAATCCGGATGCCGTCGCGGACCTCCGTGCGCGCGGGCGCGTCCATGCCGCGCGATTCAGTTGGGCCGAAACGGCCAGGCGCACGGTCGAGGTCTACCGGACCCTTGTCTAGTTCCGGGGAGACGATTCGGGTCACGGCCGTGGCCGCCTCATCGGAGTTGGGTGGGACCGAGCGGGTCTTGCTCGACTTCGCCGCGCGGGCATTCGAACACGATATCATGCTCCGCGTCATCACCCCGCGCCCGGGACCGCTACTGAACATCCTGAACGACATCGGCGTCCCGGCGGAAGTCGTTCCGGCACCGCCATCCCTGCTGCGCGGGTCGCAGCGGCTCACGGCGTTGTGGTCCGCTCCCGGGGCCATGGTGGGGCTGCGAACGTGGGCTCGCCGGTTGGCGGGGCATCCGTTCGTGCGCGATACCGACTTATGGTACGGCGTCTCGTTCAAGGCGTATCTGGCATTCCCCAAGGGGGCCTCGACGCCGGTGGTGTGGCACCTGCACGAGTTTCCCCCGGCGTTGACCGGGACGGCTTGGAAGCTGCTGGCCCGGCGCCGGCCCGACGCATTGATCGCCAACAGTGACGCCGTGGCGCGCGCGTGGGGTGCGCCCGCGCCCGGAGCCCGTCGGGCCCGGGCGGCCCCCCCGATCATCGCCATTCCCAACGGCGTCGACCTCGATCGGTTCCGGCCACGCGAGCGCAGCGGATGGATCGCCCGAGCGCTTGGTATCGCGCCGACCACGAGGATCATCGGCATGCCCGCCGTGCTCGCCAGTTGGAAGGGGCAACTCGCGGTGGTCGACGCGTTCACCAGGATCCGCGACCGTTTTCCCGACGTCCACCTCGTGTTCGTGGGCGGCAGTATCTACGATACCGTCGCCGAACGCAGCTTCGAGGGACGCCTGCGGACCGTGATCCAGCGGGAGTCACGGGTGCACCTCGTGCCATTTCAGCCAAAGATCGAACTCGCCTATCCGGAGTTCGATCTGGCGGTCCACTATTCCACCCGGGCGGAAGCGTTTGGTCGGGTCATCATCGAAGCGATGGCGAGTGCCGTACCGGTACTTGCCGCCGCGGAAGGCGGTCCGGTGGAGATTGTCACGGAAGGCGGATGGTTGGTGGAGCCGCGCGCTCCCGGGGCGCTGGCCAATGCGATGGTGTCGGCGCTGATGCTGCCGCCGGATCATCTGCGTCAGATCGGCCATTGGGGCCGGATTCGGATGGAAGATCATTACTCCGCGCGACGGTTTGCGCGCGACGTGTCGCGGGTGTTGCGCGCCACCACGTCCGGGGTGCCCGCGGGTCCCGCCTAGCCCGGGCTCCGGGCTCCGCTCCCCGTCACCCCGTGTAACCACGCGAGCAGCGCGCCGAGATCGCGCCGCACGGCCGACACGCATGCCGTTGCGTGGAACCGACCCGCCACGCGGTCACGGAATGCCTCGCCGTCCGGCATCAGATCCATCTTGTTGAACACGTGCACGACCCGCTCGGGATCGATCGCCAGGTCATCGAGCACGCGATCCACCACGGTGACCTGCTCCTCCCACTGTGGGTGACTCGCGTCGATGACGTGCAGCAGCAGGTCCGCCCCGGACGCTTCCTCGAGCGTCGCGCCGAAGCTGGCCACGAGATGATGCGGCAGTTTGCGGATGAAGCCCACCGTGTCCACCAGCCGTACGCGGCGCCCGCCACCCAGATCGGTCTCGCGCGTAAGGGTGTCCAGCGTCGCGAACAGCCGATCCTCGACAAACGCGTCCGCGCGCGTCACCGCCTTGAGGAGACTCGATTTCCCGGCGTTGGTGTAGCCCACCAACGCGGCCGTCGGGATCGATCGCCGACCGCGACCGTGCCGCAGCAACGCGCGATGGCGCTCGGCGTCGGCCAGGTCGCGTTTGAGCCGGCTGATCTTCGTGCGGATCATGCGACGGTCGGTTTCGATTTGCGTCTCGCCGGGCCCGCGCAGCCCGATACCGCCGCGAATGCGCGAAAGGTGTACCCACATGCGCGCGAGGCGCGGCAGCATGTACTCCAGCTGCGCTAGTTCGACTTCCATACGCGCTTCCTTGGAACGCGCGCGGGTGGCGAAGATGTCGAGGATGAGTTCGGCCCGGTCCATCACCCGCAGCTCGAGGGCACTCTCGAGGTTCTTTCCCTGGACGGGCGACAGTTCTTCGTCGAACAGCACCAGGGTCGCACCACTCTCGGCGGCCTGCTGCCCGAGTGCTGCGACCTTCCCTTTCCCCAGATAGTGACTTGGCGTCGGGGTACGGAGTTGCTGGACCAACCGCCCGACGATCGTGGCACCGGCCGTGTCGGCGAGCCGCGCCAGTTCGTCGAGGTGCTCGACAACGTGGATGGCGTCGCGTGTTCCGCGGCGCGGCGCGCCGACCAGCAGGGCGCGCTCGGCAGGGGGCTGGATGTCGTGGAGCTTCGGGATGCAGGCGTCTCCTTCCCCAGTGACCGGCGTCCGCACACCATCGCGTGACGGACGCATTCGGAACCGCCGGATCCACACAACGTAATGCGTTCACGCGGCCGTGCCATAGCACCGCGGCCGGGCTCGACCTTGTCGCGCTCGCGCGTGCGCGTGCGCGGCCCAGGCCGCGGCTCGGCGACGGCCGCTGCAAGCGGCACTGCGGACAGCGCAGGTCAGTTGGACTGACTGATGCCGAGCCGCGGGTTCACCCGCGCCTCGACCGAGGATCTCACCGACTGCGATCGCGCCCGTCGCGACCAGGAGGGCGCGTGATCGTCCGGGCTCGCAGTGCGCGTGCGCGTGCGCGGCCAAGGCCGCGGCTCGGCGACGGCCGCTGCAAGCGGCAGCGCGGGCCGTGCGGGTCAGTTGGACTGACTGATGCCGAGCCGCGGGTTCACCCGCGCCTCGGCCGAGGAGATCTCCGTCCGCGTCGCCCGCCCTACTCGCCTGACTCGATCGCGGCGACCGCCCGGAGAAAGCGATCGAGCGGGTCGAGCCGGTCCAGAGCCTCGATCACGCGGGTGTAGTCGAGGTCCACGTACTCGTGAATCACCACGTTCCGGAACCCCGGCAAGTCAAGCAGACCCTCGATGAGGTCGGGGGGGAAACCCTCGATCTGGCGCAGCGCGCGAATGGCGCCGGCGTAGTCCTGAAACCGGATGCCCCGGCGTCCGGCAAGCTCACCCGCAACGTCAATGACGGACTGGCACACGACGAGCAGCGAGAACAGCACGTCGTTGTGCAGGGAGAGATCCGATGCCAGCCGCGCGGCGTCGGTCACGCGGGGCCGGATGGTGCGCAGATGGTCGAGGTGGCGCCGCAGGTCGGCCAGTCGCTCGACGAGGAACGTCACGAGGTGATGGCCGCCAGCTTGAGCCGCCGGGTGCGCCGCAGGAAGGGGGCGAGGTCGGCGGCGAGCAGGAGCGTCCGGCGCGTGAACGCGTGGTCGGCCTGGTCATCTCGGCACAGCACGCGGATGCCATCGCGCAGCGCGCGGGCCGACAGCTCGGCGGGCGCGTCATTGAGCGCCACCACGTCCACCCGGTTCACGTGCGTCGCGGCGATGAGGTCGCCCGCGAGCCGCAGCGCGCGCCGGCTCCGGTCCACGGCGTCGGGCGCATCCCGCCGGTCGAACAGCACGGCCACGTCCACGTCGCTGTCGGCGTGGGCGCGCTCGGACGCCTGGCTGCCGAACAGGTAGGCGGAGACGAGCGGCGCCGCCGAGCGCTGGAGTTCGTCCCGCACCGCCTCGATGATCGTTGCCATGACGGAATATGCGGCTGCTGGCGTGCGCGGCCAAGGCCGCGGCTCGGCGACGGCCGCTGCAAGCGGCAGCGCGGGTCCTGCGGGTCAGTTGCACTGACTGATGCCGAGCCGCGGGTTCACCCGCGCCTCAGCCGAAGGTCTCACCGACCGCGAACGGGCCCGTCGCGACCAGGAGGGCGCGTGATCGTCCGGGCTCGCAGGTGCGCGCGTGCGCGTGCGCGGCCAAGGCCGCGGCTCGGCGACGGCCGCTGCAAGCGGCCCTGCGGGCCCTGCGGGTCAGTTGGACTGACTGAGGCCGAGCCGCGGGTTCACCCGCGCCTCAGCCGAGGATCTCACCGACCTCGATCGCGCCCGCCTCGACCAGAAGGGCGGACAACGACGCGCCGCGCTTCAGGCTGCGGACCTCCTGATATCCCCGCGGGCCGGGGCTCCGGTAGACCTCCACCCGCTCGCGCTCGAGGTCCACGAGCCAGACCTCGGCGACCCCCGCGGCGGCATACGCGGGGCTCTTGATGTCGCGGTCCGAGCCGACCGACGAATCGCCGACCTCGACGATCAGCAGGATGTCCTCTGGGTGCGGGTGGCGCGTTCGGTACGCGTCCGGCCTTGGGCGGAGCACCGCGATGTCCGGCTGGGGCTCCCAATACGTTCCCAGAATCACGGGATCCTGGATGCCGAGGATGACGGTGTCGCCCAGCCGGCGATACAGCAGCGCGGTCATGTGCTTCACGCATCCGGCGTGGCGGGAGCCGATGGGCGTCATCTGGACGATCCGCCCGTCGAGCAGCTCCACGCGATCGTCCTCGTGCAGGATGCCCGCTTCGGCCATCCGGTGGTATTCGTCCACCGTGAAGCTGCGGGTGACGAGGGGTGCGGCCATGGTGATCCTCCCGATGGCTGGGTGAGGCTCCGAGCCGGGTCCACGCCGCGCACGCTGCGGTGGGGTGGTCAACGGGGCCTCAACTGACAGGGTACGCTCGGCCCGGAGAGGGGGGCGAGGGTGTCCCGCGGTGCGGCCGGTGCGCGGGTTCACCCGCGCGTTGGGCGTCCCGCCCGCAACAACAACGGGGGAACCCGTGTGGATTCCCCCGTGGCGAGCCGTGCCAGGCGATGACCTCTGGATCTCCTAGATTCCCCGCGGGGAATGGTGACGGCGACCTTTCCGTCCTCGCGGCTCGCGCGCTTCGAGCATGGTACCGGCCCGGCGACGCCGAGTCAAGTAACTCGCGGCGATGGGGTGTGCGCTGTTCACCCAGGCCTCGCGCTCGTCGTCGAGAAATTTCACCGAGACGAGCAGCCAGCGTGCGGGCTGCCCTACGAGACGCACGAACTCCACGCGGCGCCGGTCCCCGTGGGCTCGCTGGCCGACGAAATCGGGGTCGCTCAGCACGTCGGGGATATGCCGGAGGCAGAAGTGCAGCCAGGCCGGGCGACGGGCGGCGATGTGGAGCAGGCGCTCGCGCGTGACGTGAACGGTTCGCTGTGCGCCCACCAGTCCACCGGGCAACCGGATGTGACGGGGGACAACGCCGGCGATCTGGACCGTGTCGGCGTCGGCGCGAAGGGAGGGCCGGCGTGCCATGCGGCCCGTAATGTGAGTGAAGATCCCCCAAGTCGGCGTACCAGTTTGATGCACGGATGATGCTTGTCGTCGCGGTATTTTCGGGTCAGTTCTACTGACTGAGGCCGAGCCGCGGGTTCACCCGCGCCTCAGCCGAGGATCTCACCGACCTCGATCGCACCGGCCTCGGCCAGGAGGGCGGACACGGACTCGCCGCGCCTCAGGGTGCGGACCTCCTGATAGCCCCGCGGGCCGGGGCTCCGGTAGACCTCCACCCACTCGTGCTCGAGGTCCACGAGCCAGACCTCGGCGACCCCCGCGGCGGCATACGCGGGGATCTTGATGTCGCGGTCCGACCCGACCGACGAATCGCCGACCTCGACGATCAGCAGGATGTCCTCCGGGTGCGGGTGGCGCGTTCGGTACGCGTCCGCCCGTGGGCGGAGCACCGCGATGTCCGGCTGCGGCTCCCAATACGTTCCCAGAATCACGGGGTCCTGGATGCCGAGGATGACGGTGTCGCCCAGCCGGCGATACAGCAGCGCGGTCATGTGCTTCACGCATCCGGCGTGGCGGGAGCCGATGGGGGTCATCTGGACGATCCGCCCGTCGAGCAGCTCCACGCGGTCGTCCTCGTGCAGGATGCCCGCCTCGGCCATCCGGTGGTACTCGTCCACCGTGAAGCTGCGGGTGACGAGGGGTGCGGCCATGGTGATCCTCCCGATGGCTGGGTGAGGCTCCGGGCCCGGTCCATGCCCCGCACGCTGCGGTGGGGTGGTCAACGGAGCCTCAACTGACAGGGTACGCTCGGCCCGGGGAGGGGGGCAAGGGTGTCCCGCGGTGCGGCCGGTGCGCGGCCGAGGCCGCGGGTTTACTCGCGCGCGGGTTCCTGGCCCAGCGCCGCCTCCACGGCCTCCAGGTACCGCGGGACGTTGGCCAGCGCGGTGCCGAGCGCGTCGTAGACCAGCCCGTGGTCAATCTCGTTATACTCGTGCGCCAGGCGGTTGCGGAGCCCGGCGGACGGGGCGAGCGCCCGGGCGAGATCCGTCGAGAGGACGCCGAGCCTGGCCATCCCCGTGAACGACTGGTGGAAGTCGTGCGGTGGGATCCCTTCGCGTTCCGTGATGACGTGGTAATTGACGTCTATCATCCGGCCGATGATGCGTTCCAGCACCCGCTCGGCCACGAGTTGGTGGGTGCGGTCGGCGAGGAACACGTCGCGCGGGGTCCGGCTGAGCCGGTCTACGTCCTTCATGTCGGCAAGGATCAGGGCCATCTTCCGGCGCACCAGCACGGGGTCAACCGACACGCGCGAGCCTCGCGATGCCGCGGCGCACCGCCTCCGCCTCGAGGGCAAAGAACGGCTCGTACTCGACCAGGCGACGCCAGGCGTACGCCTGCCGGCGTGCGAGGTCGGCGGCGTTGCCGTAGAGCAGCCTTGGCGCGCGCAGGGCGTGCCAGCCGATCAGGGGGTCGGCACGATGCAGCCACAGGACGTCCACGGCGCACGCCGGGAATACGGCCTGAAGGTCCGCCAGCAGGCCCAGGGGATCGTCCCGGCCGGGCACATCGAGCAACACGGCCAGATCGAGATCGCTGGCCGGGTGCGGGCGACCCGAGACCCGGGACCCGAATGCGAGCAGCAGCCGGATCCCGTGCCGGCGAGCGATCGCATCCAGCCGCGCGGCGGCCTCCGGACTGAGAGCGAGTGTGACGGCAGGTGGAGCGGGCGGTGGCATAGGATGGCAGTCCGCGGCGGTGGGGTTCAGGCGTCGCACAACACGCCTAATGTACGCTCGGCGCGGCAGCATGGGCAAAGCGCCGCGCGCGCCGACCGGTGGGTGCCCGTGCGCGGCCGAGGCCGCGGCTCGGCGGCGGCCGCTGCAATCGGCACTGCGGGTCTGTTGTACTGACTGAGCCCGAGCGAGGCCGAGCCGCGGGTTCACCCGCCCATCAGCCGAGGATCTCACCGACCTCGATCGCGCCCGCCGCGACGAGCAGCGCGGACGCCGTTTCGCCGCGCGTCAGGCTGCGGATCTCCTGATAGCCCCGCGGGCCGGGGCTCCGGTAGACCTCCACCCGCTCGCGCTCGATGTCCACGAGCCAGACCTCGGCGATCCCCGCGGCGGCATACGCGGGGATCTTGGTGTCGCGGTCCGACCCGACCGACGAATCGCCGACCTCGACGATCAGCAGGATGTCCTCCGGGTGCGGGTGGCGCGTTCGGTACGCGTCCGGCCTTGGGCGGAGCACCGCGATGTCCGGCTGGGGCTCCCAACACGTTCCGAGGATCACCGGATTCTGTAATGGCGAGGATGACGGTGTCGCCCAGCCGGCGAGAGAGCAACGCGGTCACGTGATTCACGCATCCGGCGTGGCGCGACCCGATGGGGGTCATTTCGACCACCTGCCCGTCGAGCCGCTCCACGCGGTCGCCCTCGTGCAGGATGCCCTCTTCGGCCATCCGGTGGTACTCGTCCACCGTGAAGCTGCGGGTGACGAGGGGTGCGGCCATGGTGATCCTCCCGATGGCTGGGTGAGGCTCCGAGCCGGGTCCATGCCGCGCATGCTGCGGCGGGGTGGTCAACGGAGTCTCAACGGATAGGGTACGCTCGGCCCGGGGAGGGGGGCAAGGGTGTCCCACGGCCCGGCCGGTGCGCGGCCAAGGCCGCGGCTCGGCGACGGCCGCTGCAAGCGGCAGCGCGGGCCGTGCGGGTCAGTTGGACTGACTGAGGCCGAGCCGCGGGTTCACCCGCGCATTCGCCGAGGATCTCACCGACCGCGATCGCGCCCGCCTCGACCACGAGGGCGCGTGATCGTCCGGGCTCGCAGTGCGCGCGTGCGTGCGCGTGCGCGGCCAAGGCCGCGGCTCGGCGACGGCCGCTGCAAGCGGCAGCACAGGTCAGTTGGACTGACTGATGCCGAGCCGCGGGTTCACCCGCGCCTCGGCGCGCCGTTCTGCGCCGGTCCGCGTTCCCGTGGTTTGCCCGCAGGCGGCACCCACGCAACCATGGGCGCGTGCGACACCGACTCTACTGCCACATCGTCTGGCGAACCCGCAGCAACGCCGAGCTCATCGATGCACGCCTGGCCCGGTTTCTCTGCCGGTTCTTCCGCGCCGTGGCCCGGCAGGAGCGCGCGCGGGTGCTCGAGGTGGGGCTCGTCGCGGATCACGTGCACATGATCGTCCGCCTCCATCCGGAAGCCCGCATCTCGCGCCTCCTCCAGCGCTTCAAGGGAGGTAGCGCGTTCCTGGCCCGCAGGGAGCACCACGCCGCGCCGGGTCTGGACCTGCGCTGGAGCAAGGGATACACGATCGAATCCGTGAGCCCGCGCGGGCTGGCCGCGGCGCGGGGGTATGTGCGCCGGCAGCCGGAGCGGCATCCCGACCACGCGATTGTGGGGTGGGAGGGGGACATGCCGGAGTACGACGCAACGGGGTTCGATGAATGGCGGGGGGAAGGGCGGGAGCGTGTGGGCGTGGGTGGGCGGGTGGGCGCGGGTGTGCGCGTGCGCGGCCAAGGCCACGGCTCGGCGACGGCCGCTGCAAGCGGCACTGTGGGCGCTGCGAGTCAGTTGGACTGACTGATGCCGAGCCGCGGGTTCACCCGCGCCTCGGCCAAGGATCTCACCAACCTCGATCGTGCCCGTCGCGCCGAGCAGCGCGGACGCCATTTCGCCGCGGATACGCTCGGACCTGGAAGGGGGGTAAGGGCGTCCCGCGGCCCCGTCCGTGCGCGGCGGTCGGTGAAGCTGACCCCACACACAAGCCGCTTGCGGCGGCCGCCGCCGCGCCGCTCCCGCCCGCCTGCGCCCGCGCCCGCCCGCTTTCAGCTTCCCCACACCGACCGAAAGTACGCCGGCACATCAATCGCCAGAGCGGGAACCGCCGGATCCGGCTGCCAGACGAGTCGGTCGTCCACCACGGCCGGCCGCTCACCGTCCGGAGTCCATACCTCCACCAGCCGCGCGTCGAGGTCCACGATCCAGTACCGGTCCACCCCGGACCGCTGGTACCGGCGGCGCTTCGTGATGCGGTCATACCGAGCCGTGGAGGGAGACAGCACCTCGACCACCAGGATAGGGATGCCGAACTCGTCCCACAGGAGCGGCGGCGGCCCGCCCGGGGCACCGCCCACGAACAGGTCCGGCTGGACCAGCTGGCCGGCCCGGAGATCCAAGTCGGCGGGCGAAAAGCTCACGTGGCCGAGCCCGTGGGCCCGGACGTAGGGCTCCAGTATCCGGAACAACTCGCCAATGGCCCGCTGGTGCGGCGCGCTCGGGCCGGGCGTCACCAGCAGCCCCCCATCGACCAGCTCGTACCGGTTCCCGTCGTCCGGGAGTTCCAGCACGTCGGTTCGGGTCCAGACCTTGGCGCCGTGGGCCATGTCCATAGGGTACGCTCGGCGAATGCGGGGAAGCAAGCGGGCACCGGGATAGGTTACGGGGCTGCTCGCAGCGCCACGTAACCAGATCACTGCCGGAGAGGGCGAATCCCGCGCTGGGGGCGCGGGTGTGGGTGGGCGGGTCGGCGCCAGTGTGGGGTAGTCGGGTCGGCGCGAGTGTGCGCGTGCGCGGCCAAGGCCGCGGCTCGGCGACGGCCGCTGCAAGCGGCAGGACAGGTCAGTTGTACTGATTGAGGCCGAGCCGCGGGTTCACCCGCGCCTCGGCCGAGGAGCTCACCGACCTCGATCGCGCCTGTCGCGCCGAGCAGCGCGGACGCCATTTCGCGGCGGGTACGCTCGGACCTGGAAGGGGGGCAAGCGTGTCCCGCGACCCGGCCGGTGCGCGGCCAAGGCCGCGGCTCGGCGACGGCCGCTGCAAGCGGCAGCACAGGTCAGTTGTACTGACTGATGCCGAGCCGCGGGTTCACCCGCGCCTCGGCCGAGGAGCTCACCGACCTCGATCGGGCCCGTCGCGCCGAGCAGCGCGGACGCCATTTCGCCGCGGGTACGCTCGGACCTGGAAGGGGGGCAAGGGTGTCCCGCGGCCCGTCCGTGCGCGGCCAAGGCCGCGGCTCGGCGACGGCCGCTGCAAGCGGCAGCACAGGTCAGTGCACTGACCGATGCCGAGCCGCGGGTTCACCCGCGCCTCGGCCGAGGATCTCACCGAACCTCGATCGCACCCGTCGCGCCGAGCAGCGCGGACGCCATTTCGCCGCGGGTACTGCCCCGACCTGGAAGGGGGGCAAGGGTGTCCCGCGGCCCGGCCCGTGCGCGGCCAAGGCCGCGGCTCGGTGACGGCCGCTGCAAGCGGCAGCGCGGGCTCTGCGGGTCAGTTTGACTGACCGATGCCGAGCCGCGGGTTCTCCCGCGCCTTCGGCAGAGGATCTCACCGCCCTCGATCGTGCCCGTCGCGCCGAGCAGCGCGGACGCCGTTTGCGCGGCGGGTACGCTCGGACCTGGAAGGGGGGGCAACGGTGTCCCGCGGCCCTCGTGACGACGACTGGTGGTATCATCGCGCTCTTCGACCGGCACCGCGTCTGGCACGCCGTCGTCGTCGTCCGGACCTGCGAGTCCTTGGGGGGAGCTTGTGTGAGTCTGGTCACCGTATTAAAGTACTTTTTTCAGTAAAGGCAATTACCCCAAGTCCCGAGTCCTTGAGGCAACCGGTTGACTCACAGTGAGTTACGGCACATCTTGTTTCCGCTTTGACTACCAACTCTGAGGTACCGTTGCGACTCGTCTTCCTTCTCGCCTGCGCGTTGGCCGTCCCCCCCGGGATAATCGCCCAGGTCCCCACCGCGTCCCAGATCGAGCAGCTGCGCAACAACCCGGAGCTGGTGCGTCAGCGGCTTCGCGCGTCCGGAATGACTCCAGACCAGATCCGCAGTCGGTTGGCGGCAGCGGGGTATTCGCCGACACTGCTCGATGCATACCTCGACGAGAACGCTCTCATCGGGCCGACGCCGCCCACCGACCAGGCATTGGCGGCGTTGCAGCTCCTCGGCGTACCACCGGTCGAGGCCGAGGGGTTGGAGTCCGTGGTGACAGCGGTCGGGCCCGATTCGGCCGCCATCACGACCGCCCCCGTCGGGATGCAGTTGTTTGGGTTGGACGTGTTCCGCGGCCCGACGACGCAGTTCCAGCCGCTGCTCAGCGGACCGGTTCCCCCGACCTACCGGATCGGTCCCGGGGATGTGTTGGTGCTGGTGCTGACCGGTGACGTGGAGTTGGTCCACGAGCTGTCGGTTACGCGCGAGGGGTACACCGTGATCCCCCAGGTCGGTCAACTGTTCGTGAACGGTATCACGATGGACCAACTCAACCGATTGTTGCGTGATCGGCTAGGGCGGGCCTACTCGGGCGTTCGCAACGGGACCACGTTGTTTGATGTAACCGTCGCGCGGCTCCGTACCAATCAGGTGTTTGTCGTCGGGGAGGTCACCCAACCGGGCGCGTACCAACTGGCGTCGGTGGCGACCGTGTTGAACGCCCTGTACGCCGCGGGTGGCCCGACCGACCGTGGCAACTTCCGATCGATCGTGCTCCGGCGTCAGGGGGATACCACGGGTGTGTTTGATCTCTACGATTACCTCCTGCGCGGTGACACGCGAAACGACCTGGTGCTCGAACAGGGCGACGTCGTGTTCGTGCCCACGCAGGAAACACGCGTCACCCTGCGTGGGGCGGTCGTTCGACCGGCGATCTACGAGTTGCGTCCCGAGGAGACACTGCGAGACCTCCTTGCGGCCGCGGGTGGCTTTCGCTCGAACGCCGCCTTGCAGCGGATCGCGATCGCCCGCGTCGTGCCGCCGGCGCAACGTGGACCCACCGGTCCCGACCGTATTACCGTGGATGTGCCGGTCGAACAGGTGCGGGATGGCCTGGCCCCGCCGTTCCCCATCGAGCCTGGTGATGAGGTGATGGTCTTCTCGGTGCCCGATGACCAACGCGCGATGGTGCGCCTGGAAGGAGCCGTCTACCAGCCGGGGGAATACGGCTGGCGCCCCGGGCTTCGCCTCAGTGAACTGATCGCGCTGGGCGGCGGATTGCGTCCTGCGGTGGTGACCGAGCGTGTGTTGATCGAGCGGCTCGATCCGGTGGACTCGACCCGGTTCGTCGTGGCCGCCCGCCTTCCGCCAGACTCCTCAGCACCGTGGACGGAGGACCCCGAACTCCGCGACTACGACGTCGTCCGGATCTTCAGCCGCGAGCGGTTCCGCGAGGACCGAACGGTCGGGATTCGAGGCATGGTCAACGAGCCCGGAAGGTATCCGTATCGCAACGACATGACCCTGCGGGACCTGGTGCTGGAAGCGCGGGGCATGCGGGACGGCGCGCGCCTCGACTCGGCCGAGGTGGCTACCCTCCCGGCGGAGCGGACAGGGGGGATTCTGTCCGTCGTCCGCCGTGTTCCCATCGACTCCACCTACACGTTCGAATCGGACAGTACGACCTATCCGATGTTACCAGGCCTCCCGGGCGGCCAACGTGGTTCCGCCGCGGACGTGCCACTGGAACCGTTTGACGAGGTACTGATCCTGCGGCAACCGGACTTCGAACTCCAGCGAGTGGTCACGATCTCGGGCGAGGTGGCGAACCCCGGCACCTATGCGTTGCAGCGCAAGGACGAGCGCCTGAGCGAGCTGGTGGCTCGGGCGGGCGGCGTGTTGCCCACCGCCTACGTCGCCGGCGCGAGGCTGAATCGCGCACAGGATGACGCCGGGCGAGTGGATATTCGCCTGGAGCGCGCCTTGGCTCAGCCGGGGCGGGATCAAGATATCATCCTCCGGCCGGGGGATAGCGTGGCTGTCCCCGAGTACATCGCGACGGTCCGGGTTGAAGGGGCCGTCGCCAGTCCGACGAGCGTGCTGTATCGCGCCGGCGCGGGCCTGGGGTACTACATCGAGAACGCTGGCGGCCTCGCGGAAAACGGCGATGCGGGCCGGATAAGCGTGCGGTACGCCAACGGCCAGGCGCGCACTGCGGGACGTTTCCTGTTTTTGAGGCAGTACCCCCAGCCTGAGCCGGGCGCCGTGGTTCACGTGCCGGTGCGAACGCCGGGTGAGCCGTTCAACGTCACGTCGTTGCTCGCGAGTATCGCGCAGATTCTCGCGAGTACGGTTGCGATCATCGCGATCGCCACCCGATAGACCGCCCGTGACCGCGGGCCAGGTGGTCTCCTGATGGATCCCGTGCGCGGTGACTGGCCGTCGAAGTCATCTCGCCCGGCACCTCCCGTGCCGACCGGGTCCTCAAGCGTCGTCTGTACCAGCGGATGGGCGTGGCCACGTACTGGGTGGTGGACCCGGACGCACGCGTGGTCGAAGTCTGGCGTCCGGCGGATGAACGAACCGAAATCGTCACCGAAACCCTGACGTGGCGGGTGGCCGACGCCGCGGCAGCCGCGGAGATCGAGTTGGCCTTCGCGGCGATGGCGCAATTTTGCCGAGCACGGTGGCGATCATTGTGGTGGCGACGCGGTAGATTACTGGCGCTGGCTGGTTTCGCGGCACCGAGGTTCTGATGACGGCAATTCGAGACATCACGCGGGCAGACCTGGAGCACGCGGCGCGCGACGTGGCGGAAGCGCACGGTGGGCGGCTGGTCGTGCTGTTCGGTTCGGCCGCCCGTGGCGATGGCGCACCGGAGGATCTCGATCTCGGTGTGCTGGCCGACCGTCCGCTCGACGCGGTGGCGGTGACCACGCGGTTCATCCGGCTCCTGGCGGTGCAGCAGGTGGACGTCGCCGATCTCGCGCGGGCGGAACCGCTGCTGCTCATGCTGGCCGCCCGAGAGGGCGTGGTGCTGTACGAGCGCACGCCCGCCGAGTTCACCCGTTTCGTCTCGCTCGCGATGCGGCGGTACGCGGATACGGCCAAGTTCCGGGAAGCGGAACGAGCGGAGATTCGTGAATTCCTGGAGCGGACGCCCGCCCCATGACGGGCGTGGATGCGTCGCTGGTCCGACGCAAGCTGGCGACCATCGTGCGCAATCTGGACGACCTGGGCGGGATGGACGGCTTGGCGCTGGATGCGTACCGCGCCAACCGCCTTCGGCTCAAGGCCACCGAGCGACTGCTCCAGGAGGTGGTCGAAGCCGCGGCGGACGTGAACGTGCATCTCTTGCGGGCGGCAGGACGCCCGGCGCCGCCCGACTACTACCGCAGTTTCATCGAGGCGGGTGGCGCCGGCCTGCTGGGCCCGCCCCTGGCGGAGCGGCTGGCTCCATCGGCAGGCCTGCGGAACCGGCTGGTACACGAGTACGACGCGATTGATGACGCGGTGGTGCTCCGGGCCGTTGGCGAAGCACGCCGCCTGTTTCGCGACTACGTGGCGGCCATCGAGCGGTATGTCGGGGAGCGAGGATTCTAGTGCCTGCGGTTCGACGGCATGTGGATGGACGGGACGGGCGATTAATCAACTGGCAACGCAAGGGATTCGGCAGGTCGTGATGGCGCTGGGGTATGAGGCACAGGCAATCGAAGGCTTCCTCCGGAATCGGGACTACGGCATCAGCCTCGATACCTCCGTCGAAAGAACGCCGCTTGGCACCGCAGGTGCTCTACCCCACATCGCAAACCGATTCGACCGACATTTCGCCGTAGTGAATGGTGACACAGTGTTCGACGCCCCGCTCCAGGACCTTGCGGCCATGATGGGTGCGCACGACAACGCGGCAGCCGCCGTAGCGCTGCGGCACGTCGATGACACGGGGCGCTACGGTGGCGTCGCATTGACGGGAGCGCAGGTGACGTCATTCAGCGAAAAGGCACGCGTCGGGACGCCCGGGTTGATCAGCGGCGGTGTCTATGTCTGTACTCGGGACGCCGCCTTGGCCATGCCGTCCCCGGGCTCCCTTGAGCACGACGTATTTCCCCACCTCGCCGACCGCGGACGGCTGTTGGGCCGGGCGTACGAGCGATTCTTCATCGACATTGGCATCCCTGCCGATTACGCACGGGCCCAAGAAGCCGTCCCGGACTGGTGGCGCCGGCCGGCCGCGTTTCTGGACCGGGATGGCGTGCTCAACGTGGACATCGGCCACGCATATCGACCTGAAGACATCGAATGGATCCTGGGGGCATCCGAGGCCGTCCGGTGGCTGAATGAAGTCGGCTACCGGGTCATCGTTGTCACCAACCAGGCCGGCATTGCCAAGGGACTCTATACGGAGCAGGACCTCCGGCAGCTCATGGCGTGGATGGAGGAACAACTAGCCGCGTCCGGGCCGACGATCGATGCCGTATTTCACTGCCCGCACCACCCCGAGGCCGTTGTGCCCCAGTACCGGGTCCGGTGCGACTGCCGGAAGCCCGCGGCGGGTCTCCTCCGACAGGCGCTGGCCCGCTATCCCACCGATCTCGAGCGCAGCCTGTTCATCGGGGACCGAGACACCGACCTCGAATCCGCATCCCGCGCCGGGATCCGCGGTGTTCGGTTTTACCCCAAGACGTCGCTGCTCGCCGCTGTACAGGCAGCGGTAGCAGTCGCAATGTCGTGACCGCCCCCACCCTCCGGCCGGCGGCCGAGACGCCCCCCCACCGGCACCTCCATCCGATCCTAGCGGCGGGAGGCGTGCTGTATGTGCTGGCGATCGGGACGGTGGACATCAACTTCCGCCTGGGCAGCACCGGGTCGGACGTTCCGTCGCCGGAAACGGCGGCTGCCCTGGTGTTCTGGCTCGTCGCTTCCGTATTCGGGATGCCCCTGCTTCCCGGCGTGATCCGTCAATGGCGGAGTGCCGAGCCTCGATTGGTACTCCTCATCCTGGCCTTCGGCCTTGCCCTAGCGTTCCGCTCGCCCGACCCGGCATACTCGGTGGCGGCCGTCGCAACGCACGCGGCCGCCTTCGTTTTCGCTGGAGTGGCCGTAGCGACCCTTTCCGTGCAGCGGTTGACGTTCCTGACCGCGCTCGGGGCGGTGATGTACGCGGCCGGATCGCTGATTCTGTATGCGTTTGTGCCGGCGATCGGGCACCATCACCATGTGATCAGCCTCGGACCATTTACCTTCAGCCGGCTGGCTGGCTTGTCTCACCCCAACAAGGTGGGCCTCCTCATGGTCCTCGGCGCCGGGGCCTGGATTGCGTCCGCGCCGCGGGTGCGAGCGAGCCTTCAACTTCTAACGCCCGCGGTTCTTGTCCTGCTCGGCACGACGTTGTTCCTGACCTATAGCCGTACGGCCGTGATCACGGGTCTCCTTGGACTGCTCGTGATGCGGGTACGCACGCTTGGCCAACGCCTTGCCGTGGTGTCATTGATCGCGCTGATCGTCGCTGGCACAGTGGTGGTGGCATTTGACCGACTCTCCGTTGACACCCTCGCCGTGCTGAGCCGCCAGGCCAGTAGCACGGAGGAAGTCATCACGCTTTCGGGGCGCCTGCTCATCTGGGCTAGCTCCCTCAGTTATATACTGCAGCGGCCGATCTTGGGATGGGGCTTCGCATCGAACCGTTCCCTGCTCGCCGGTGAGTTTACGGTCGGAGGCTTCGTGCCGGATCAGGCGCACAACCTGCTGCTGAACACTGCCATGACCCTCGGGACAGTCGGGCTGGGACTGTTGTTCCTGATATTCGTGCGGCAGGTGACGCGGCGACCCACGGCCGGCGCGTCGCTCTACTGGCGGTTTGTGGTGGTCGCCTTCCTGTTTTCCACCCTGACGGAATCGTATGTCTTCGCCGGGATGCCGACCGTCATCGGATTCATCTGGTTCGTCAGCGTCTATCGGCTGGCCGCCTCCGCGCCCGAACGCCCCCCCCCACCGGACGACTGACCCGCGAGCCGCTCAGCGATCGCGCCGGCGCGCGACAACCAGCCCGCCTCCTGTTCGGCGCGCAGTTCCAGCACCTCTCGGCGCAGGCGATTCCAGTCCGCCAATCCCGAGCGGATCCCGTCGGCGATCGCGCTCCCGGAGCGGGGATCCACGAACACCGCCCCGCGATGGTACAACTCGCGCAACAGAACCGTGTCCGCAATCACGAGCGGAGTTCCCATCCCGACAGCCTCGGTAGCCACGTTCAGTTGCACGCCCTCCCGGGTTGTGAGTCCCAGCACAAGGGACGCTTCGCCAACGAGTCGATTGAAATCGGCGCTGGGCAGGAAACCTGTGAGCCGGACGTTCGCGGGGAGTGCTGAAAAATCGTAGCGCCCCCGTGCACGGTCGAGGTTCCCGGTGATGATTACCTCCACGTCCGGCATCTGCCGCGCAGCATCCAAGACCTCAGCCACCGGTTCGTCGTCCCCGAAACCGCACGGGAACACCACCCTCGGGGTGCCGCCGCGCTCATCGCTGCCTTGCGGCAGGTGCATAGCCGGCCTGCCCTCGAGGATGGCCAGCCGGTCCCCGTCGATTCCTTTCTGGCAGGCATCGGCGAGAACCTGCCTATTGTGCACGATGACCAGGTCACACGCGTTGAGGGCCCTTCGCGCCCACGGGAACGCGAACCAAGGCCGCCGGAACATGCTGTTGTGGCAATCTGCGATCAGGGCCATCCGCCGCCGGACTACCCGCTTGACGATGACCGCCACGTAGAGGAGCGGGGTTGGCGCGAGCTGCACCCAGACGATCGAGGGCCGGCGCGATACGAGCATCCAGCCCGTCTGCAGCGACTTGAGCACGTATTCAATGGCGCGTGCCCAGCGGCGCGGTAGGTTCCAGCTGAGAAACACGAGCCGGAATCCGAAGAACGGTTCTATGGCCTCAGGCCGACTAATATAGGACCACGCCAGAAACAGGTGCGGTCCGGCCCGCCCGCCGGGCGACTCGGTCCGCGGCGTGAGCCGGCGGCGCACGCGGGCCGCGAGCTTGAGCAACTCCACCCGGAGCGCCATCAGCTTGTAGGCGGTGCGGCTGCCCGACACGGCGCGGTTTCCCACGACGGCGAGCGCGACGATATCCGCCCGCCGCGCCCGCCGTCGCTCACCCGGCGTTAGAGGCCAGGGTGCCGCAGCATACTCACGTTCGTAGCCGAAAGCCGCCAAGCTCTGCCACGCAATCTCCTCGATGCGCCGGATCATCTCGGGGTCAAACTGCGTCCGCCACTTTTGCTGATTGTGCGCCAGGATCTCGCCGCCGTAGTTGAGATGCCCGTCGAGCTGCTCGTCTTCGTTCTCGTGGAACCGGGTCATCCCCTCGTCGTATGGCAGGTGCAGCAGGGTGCACACGCGTCGCGACACCTCGGCAACATCCGCGAGGATATCTTCGAATCGGACGATCAGACCGGCGGGGCCGTACAGATCCTCGAGGGCGGACCGGGCGGCCGTCATGCGGGTGTCCCACTTTGAGGCACACCACAGTGGGTCCTTTCCCCATTTGCGCCGCCAGGAGAGGCAGACGTCCCGAACGTCGCGAACCAGGAGGATCACTCTGGACTCCGGAAAGACGCCGTGCAGCTCGCGTAGGCGTTCGGCGTACTGGGGCGTCTTGTTACCGAGCCAGTGCGCCGGCCGATCGGCGACGAGACGGCCATAGACGTCCGCGAAGGTCCGACAGGCCCGCAGCTCCTCGACCGTCAGTGCCCGGCGGCGAAGCTGTCGGTAGACATCGCGGCGCACGAGGGACCGTTCGACCTCCCGCACCTCGCCCGGGAGGAGGGCGGGCGGGAATCGGCACGCAACATCCAGCAGGAAGGGATACTCGCCACCGAGCCAGATGGACTCATGAGCGCGGAGGACGGTCTTAAGCAGCTCGGTGCCTGAGGATGGGAATCCCACTATAAAAAGAAACTGTTGCACGCTCGTGCTCCCTCGTGGTCGTGCGGTGCCGCCCAGCCCCCGCAGCGTGGACGATGAACCTAACCGCAACGGCCTGTGGAAAAGCAAGGGCCGGTACGCCGTGGTCCCGGGTGGGACGCTCCCTTAGATTGGGGTGATTCCTCCGCGCTATCCCCCGTGCCGGATGGCCCGCTAATCCACCGGGAAACATCGATCGCGGACCGTGTTAAATTGCCCGCCAGTCCCACGGGACACGAGGAGACTGATGGCCCGTAACAAGCTCTACCGCCTCACCTCCAGCTTCGCGTCGCTCGCCGCGGTGCAAGTCTCCACGAATCTCGCCTCGCTGGTCACCGTGCCGTTTCTCTCGCGCGTGCTGGGCCCTGCTAGTTGGGGCGCGCTCGTCCTCGCCCAAGCGATTCGGATGGTAACCTGGCCCCTCGTGGAGTATGGATTTACCTACTCAGCCACGCGCGACATTGCGCTCGACACGTCCCGGCCGCAGGACCAGCAGGCGGTGATCGGGCGCGTCCTCGGGGTTCAGATCGTCCTCAGCGTCGCATCAGGTGCGGTGATCCTCGCCATCTGGTGGCTGGTGGGACCCGCACATTTGGACTTTCGGCTACTGGCATTCGCATGGATAGGCGCCGTCTTCAGTGGCACCCTTCCCTGGTGGTACTTCCAGTCTCTCGGTGGCCTTTGGGCTCCGGCCCTGACGACAGTCGCGGCCCGCTGGCTGGCCGTAGTCGCGTTGTTCATCGTCGTTGGGGGTCCACAGGACACGTGGATCGTGCTCGCCCTGGATGCCCTTGCCGCCGGCTCGGCCGTGTTCGTCTCGTTCAGCGTCGTCCGGAAACGGGCTGGTGCGCTGCCGCTGCACCTAGGCTGGCTCTCGCGCGACCTTCGTGAAGGATGGCACGTCTTCACGTACCGATTCGCCGAGCGAGTCCAAGACCCGGTCACGACCCTGGCCGTCGGGGCCATCAGCGGCCCGGTGCCCGCCGGGTTCTTCGGTGGCCTCGAGAAGATCATCAAGCTCCTCCGCAGCGTGACGCAGTCCGCCATGCGAGCGGCCCTAGGCGTGCAGGTGTCGGAACCGCTGGTGCTGGTTCAGTCGCGTCGTCAACTCTGGCAGGGGCTGTGGCCCACGATTGCCGTAGGATTCGCTGGCGCGCTAGTCCTGTTCCTCGGCCGGCATCTTATCACGTCGGCCCTGTTGGGGCCGGAGTTCGCACCAGTCGCCGACCTCATCGGCATCGGCGCCGTTCTGGTACCGCTGATTCTCGTCACGGCCTTTGTGGTGACCACGGTCCTCATCCCTGCGGGCGCCGATAGTGGTGTTGGCGCTGCGACGGTCCGGTCTACCCTCGCCCTCGCTCTAGCGGCCGCGGCGTTGATCCCGCCCTTCGGCGCTCCAGGCGCCGTGATAGCTCTGATCATCGCGGAGACCGTTCGCTCGGTGTTGCTCGTGAGACAGGCAGAGCGTCACCTCGAAGGCGCGGTGGCGGGCGCAGCCTGAATGCCGTCCCTACGTTGGTATTTCACGCGGGCTCGTGGCATGCGTGGATGGGAGTTCGCCGAAAAGGCGTGGTCCCTGATCCGCAGCGTCGTGGACGGCCTCGTCACGGCACCCGCCTACCGCACACTCCGGAGCCGCGGGGCGTGGCTGGCAGCCGACCCGGCACCAGCACCCGAGTGGCGGCTTCCAGCGGGGGCGGCCGACGTTGCGTTGCTCCGTGAAGCTGACAAGGTCATCTCAACGCGCCCTTGGGACTTCTTCGGGCTCGATCCGGCAGTCGAGGCACCGATCGACTGGCATCGGGACCCGTATAGCGGGCGGCAGGCACCGCGGCGGCACCCTCTCCGGATCAACCATCGAGATCCCGCGGTGGTCCGATCCATAAAGTGCATCTGGGAGAAGAACCGACACCAGCATCTAACCCGCGCAGCTCTGGCCTATCGCGTGACCGGCGACGAGCGCTACGCGGAGGCGGTTACGAGCCAACTCTTGGACTGGTGCGAAAACAATCCACCGTTCGTCGGTGTCAATTGGAGCCAAGGACTCGAGTCGGGGATCCGTTTGATCGCCTGGGCCTGGTGCGAACGCTTGCTCCGTAGCTCGACGGCCTACACCCAAGCGTTTGGCCCTCAGTCACCGCTTTGGCGGGCCGCCTATCTCCAGATGAGACAGATCCGGTGGCACGCTTCGACCGGGTCATCGGCGAACAACCATCTGCTCGGGGAACTGGCTGGCCTTGTCGCGGCCGCAGAGGCATTTCCGCACCTCCGAAACGCGGCAGCTTGGGGGCGCTGGGCCGCCCAAGCCTTCAACCGCGAATTCCCCCGCCAGTTCGACCGCGGCGGGCTCAACCGGGAGGCCGCCTTCGCCTATCACGTTTTCTCCGCCGTGTTCGGCCTCCACACCTGGATCGCGGTCGGGGGCACGGGCGACTTGTTGGATGGTCAATTCGAAACGGCCTTGGCCAGTGCGATACGCGTGGTCGGTGAATTGCGGAGCCCCGCAGGACGCAGCCCGCGATACGGCGACGACGACGAGGGTGTTGCCTTCCTGCTCAGCGCCCGGAGCGTCCATCCGGAGGACATCCTGCTCGCGGCTGGTCAGCGGTGGTGGAACCTGTCCTTCGGCTTTGACCCCCGCGCCGAGGCAGTCGTGGAGTTACTGTCCGGCGGGAAGTTACCGCGTGTCGGTGGTGCCGCACTCGGAGCATTCGATCCAACCGCCGTGAGCCATGTCCCCTTGCGGATGCACTCGGGAGATCGCGAGGTGCTGGTGCTGTTCGACACCGGCCCGCACGGATTCCCGCAGACTGGAGCGCACGGGCATGCCGACGCGCTGGCGTTCACTCTGTCGGTCGGGGAAGCCGATCTCGTGGTCGATCCCGGTACGTACTGCTACCATGAACACCCCACGGCACGTAATCAGTTTCGTGACAGCCGGGCGCACAATGTCCTCATTGTGAACGGCGAGCCGCAGTCCGAGATTATCGGCCTGTTTCAGTGGGGACGCCGCGCCAATGCCACGCTTCGCTCGTGGGAGGCAACAACCGACCAGGTTACGGCATCGGCCGAGCACGATGGATATGCCCACCTCGGCGCCCGCCACGAGCGCGTGCTCAGACTGCAGCCTGAGGCGCTCCTCGTTACGGACCGCATTTCAGTCCCCTCGGGAACGACGTGGTCCGTCGAGGGCTATCTCCATTTCCACCCAGATGCGAAGGTGGAGAGGGCCGGCCCACTGACCTTTCGTGTGCGGGTTGGCGAACAGAAGGCAGACTTGGAACTGGAGGGGTGGGCTGAGGCCTGTGTGGTACGGGGTGAGCCAGTGGGAGTGTACTCCCGCAGGTATCTTCAGCGCGAATCGAGTCCCGCACTGGTGGCCACCGCCCCGGTCGCAGGCCACGGTACTTTCAGCACTCAAATCCGATGGGTAACATAGTGCGTGTAGAGATTGTTGGACTAGGATACGTCGGTGTCGTCACGGCCGCGAGTCTCGCCCGGGTCGGCCACGAGGTGTACGGCTACGACTTTGACCATCACAAGGTCGCCAACCTCCGGCGAGGTATCGCCCCGATTCACGAACCCGGACTCCCCGAAGCGATCGCGGCGGGCCTCGCGGCGGGTCGCTTGCACTTTGCAGTGCCGGAGCCAGAGGCGCCCGCGCCGGCTGAGGTCACGCTGATCGCCGTTGGCACTCCAATCGCCGCCTCAGGCCGGCTTGACACACGTGCGGTACGGCGCGTCGTGCTCGATCGCGCTGAGTCATATCGCGACCTCGGGGTGCGGGGCCTCATCCTCATTCGCAGCACCCTTAATCCTGGGGATACAGACGAGATCGTGTCGTCCGTCGAACGCGCGGGGTGCGCAGACGCTGCCACCGTCGGCTTCCACCCCGAATTCCTGCGCGAGGGCACGGCCATCGAGGACTTCTTTGCTCCGGAACTCATTGTGCTCGGGGGCCTGAATGAAACCGCGCTGGGCGGCAAGATCACCGCTCTGTACGATGGCATTCCCGGCGCCTACCACTGGCTGCGGGCGACCGAAGCTGAGCTGCTGAAGCTAGCAGGGAACGCCTGGCACGGAGTCAAGATAACATTCGCCAACGAAATCGGCCGAATAGGCCGAGCCTATGGTTGCGACGCGCGCCGTGTGATGCAGGTGCTGACTCAGGACCGGAAACTCAATGTGTCTCCTGCCTATATGCGACCCGGTTTTGCCTATGGTGGTTCGTGCCTTCCCAAGGACATTGGTGCCCTTGGGGGTGCCGCTAGTCGGAACGCCGTTACGGTGCCGCTCGTCGCGGCACTGCCGACGGCAAATGACCAGCACTGGCGCGCAGCGGCGGAACCTTTCCTGGGGCAGTGTGAACGCATCGGCCTAGTCGGCGTGAGCTTCAAGCCGGGGACGGATGACGTGCGTGAGAGTCCCGCGCTCGCCTTGGGTTCATTCCTCCGGCTGCGCGGCCTCGGGGTTCGCTACCATGACCCCCTGGCGGACCTGGGACGGGCGGGTGGTGCTGTGGCGGAGTATCTGAGCGCACTGCTAGGGAGCGGCGGTCCGTTCGCGTCTGCCGACCTCCGCCGGTTGGTCGAGTGGTCAGATGGACTGCTGGTGACCCAAGCGCTTCCGGATCTTCCCGGCGCGCTACGTCAGTTCGAGTTCGCGGGCCTCGTCGTGGACGTCGTGGGCGTCCCGGATCTCGCGAGCGGCCCGTGGCGGTATGTCGGGCTCTGCTGGTAGCGGGAGCCGCGCCATGGGGCGTCGTGTCCTGATCTTCGTGGAGAACCTCCCGGTACCGTTCGACCGTCGGGTGTGGATGGAATCCACCACCCTCCGGGATGCCGGGTACGGGGTAACGGTGATCTGCCCGACGGGGGTCAACGCGAGCCCTGAGGAGGAAGTGATCGACGGTGTCCGAATCCTGCGGCATCCCCTGCCCGCTGAACGGAGCAGCTTCGCGGGGTACGTCCGTGAGTACTCCAGCGCCCTCGTGGCTCAATTCCGGCTCGCGCGGCGGGTCATGCGCGAGGGCCGCGTAGACATAGTGCACATCTGCAATCCGCCGGACCTGCTTTTTCTGGTTGCCCTGTATGTGAAGGTAAGCTGCGGGGCCCGGATCATCTTCGACCACCACGACCTTTCCCCGGAGCTGTTCGAGGCCAAGTTCGGCCGCCGTGGCTTACTGTACTGGGTGCTCCGGCTGCTTGAGTACCTGACCTACCAGACAGCCGACCACGTCATCGCAACCAACGAGTCGTTCCGGACCATCGCGCTCAGGCGGGGACATGTGCATCCGCGCCGTGTCAGCGTCGTCCGCAGCGCGCCGGCTCCGGGGAAGTTTGCGCCCCGCCCGGCCGATGGACGCCCGTGGCACGCTGGCCGACCCTTCCTCCTCGCGTACATTGGCGTCATGGGCGAGTCGGACGGTGTTGATGGACTGCTGGACGTAGCGCACATTCTCCGCCATCGCGGGCGCCGAGACGTGCGGATGGTCCTGATCGGGACGGGTCCCATGTACGAGAAACTGCGGACGCAGGCGACGCAGATGCGGCTGGAGGACAACGTGGAGTTCCTAGGAGCCGTCCACGACGAGACGGTCATCAAGGTACTCAGCGAGGCGGACGTATGTCTCAATCCCGACCCATGCACTGTCATGAATGACCTATCGACGATGAACAAGATCCTCGAGTATATGGCGCTGGCCAAGCCGATTGTACAGTATGACCTGTGGGAAGGCCGGGTCTCGGCGGGCGAGGCCTGCCTGTATGCTCGCTGCGGGGATCCGGAGGACTTCGCGGACTGCATCGAGCGCCTTCTGGACCGGCCTAAGGAACGCGCACGCCGTGGAGCCCTTGGACGAGAGCGATTCCTGACGAGCCTCAGCTGGGAACACCAGCGCAACCATCTCCTTGACGCCTACGCGGCCGCCCTCGATGCTGAGCGTACCCGCGGTCCTCTGGACCCGAACGCCGAATCGCCATGACCACTAACCCTCAAGTCCCCGAACGTGACCCGTCGGTCGCGGAGCCTGTGAACCTGCTTGAGCTTGTGGCGATCCAGCTGCGCTTCCGCCGTACCGTCGTCGGGTGGACGGTCGGCTGCGCGGTGGTGATTGCGTCTTGGACGCTATTGGGCCCTCGTGTGTGGACGGCCACGGCGTCGTTCGTGCCGCAGTCAGTCCCCGCCCAGGCGGCCAGCCAGTTCTCGGCGCTCGCCGGCCGCTTCGGCCTCAGTCTCGGCTCGGTGGACGCCGGCCAGAGCCCTGAGTTCTACGCCCAACTTGTGCGCACCGACCGCATCCTGCGTTTCGTGGCCCTCGATACGTTCCGACTGGTGGACACCACGGGACTGCTTGCGCGTGGGACCGTGGTGGGAGACCTGGCAGAACTCCTCAAAGTCGAGGATACCGCCTCCGATCTGCGGGTCCACGACGCCATCAAGTGGCTGCGTGAGGACGCCCTGCGGGTTTCGGTGGAGAACGAAACAGGTGTGGTACGCCTCGCGGTCTCGACGGAATGGCCGGACGTGTCGGTACAGATCGCGTCGCAGATCGTCGATCTGGTCCATCGTTTCAACCTGGACCAGCGACAAACCCAGGCCCGGTCGGAACGGGAATTCATTGAGGAACGCTTGGCGGAGGCACGCAATGAACTCGCTGCGGCCGAGAACGAGTTGGCCGAGTTCCTACGCAACAACCGCTCCTTTCAAAACTCGCCAGCGCTAGCCTTCGAGCACGATCGGCGGCAGCGTGAGGTGATGCTTCGCCAGGAGATCTACGCGACGCTGGCCCAGTCGTACGAAGAAGCCCGCATTTCCGAGGTGCGCAACACGCCGGTGCTGACGGTCATCGAAGAGGCCCTGCTTTCGGTTGAGCCCGCACGCCGCCGCCTGGCGCTCAAGGGCATGCTGGGCCTTGTGATGGGAGCGATCATCGGTGCGGGCGTTGCTTACCTACAGGAGTATATGCGTCGCCAACGCCAAGCGGGTACGGCGGACTATGAAATGGTGGCTGGTCTGTGGCGCGAAACGACTCGGCCGTTCCGCTTCGGCCGCGGGCGGAAGGCCGTCGACTCCTGAGTCCTAGGACGTAGAACTAGGACTTAGTGGTAGCTCAAGAATTACTTGGCATTTTTGGGGGTCGGCGCGCCCCGTTCAAGCCGAGATCGTGTAGTTCCACGCCGGTCGCGTTTCGTGGGGCCGGATGTTGATCGCCTTCATCTGGTCGTTGGTGACCCGCACACGGGTGGGGTAGTCGGCGGTGTGCAGGATTGCGTCCACCGTGAGGCCGGGGCGCGTGGTGGTGGTGCTCATTTACTTGAGGACGGTTTCGTAGTCTCGTAGCGGTACGCCAGCCCAGTTCAGGCTGATGAAACTGAAGCGCCGGTGGTCTGCGGGGTTCCACTTGGAAGCCCTGGGTGGGTAATGACACACGGTGATGGTGATGCCGTGCTGCGAGGCGAGCTTCCAGAGGGCGTACTTCCATAGACGCGTGCGGTAGCCGTTGCTGCCGCCGGAGTCGCAGAGGATCAGGAGGTCACGCATCCGGGGGTAGACGGACCAACCGGTGGCCTCCAGCCAGATGCCCGTTGCGTCTACGGCGAACGCAGCCGTGTCATGGGAAGTGCCGACCAACACCGTGCCGCTGTTGCAGGCCATGTCGTAGATGCCGTAGGGCAACGCCACGCCGAGCGCGTAGGAAGGGAAGTCATGCATGAGCACGTCGGCGCTCTCTCTCCGCCAAGCACGTCCCTTGTTCAGAAAGTCGCCCACCAACTCGCGCTTCTTGCTGTCGTTGCTGACCACCGGCTGCTGCCGCTCCAAGAAGTCCTGTTTGACACGGGCGAGGCAGCGGAACTGGCTGTCCCGGTCCGGATGGCGGGTCTCGGCGACGCTCTTGCGATTCACGCGCAGGGAGTACCGCCCAGCACGCATCACGTTCGTGACCGTATTCGGAGAGGCTTCCACCCCGCGCTCCTTCAGCTCTTCACTCAGAGTGCGGGGATTCTTGCGTGACCACTTCACCCCTGTGATGGGATCGCCGGCCGTCTCATCAGCCAGCAGCTCCTCGAGCGTCTCTACGATCGCGGTTTTTTTTGCCGACGGCCGGCCGGCTCCAGGGGCGCGGACCCGATCGACATCGATCTTCCCTGCGATCAGCTCTCGACGGCCCCGGGCCACCGTCTTCACGTTGAGCCCTGTGATCTTGGCAACCTTCCGATCGCCACCCCTGCCAAGCTTCAAAGACTCGAACCCCGCATACAGACGGCGCTGCCGCTCGTTGAGTGTAGCCAGGAACTGGTGCAGCTCCTCGTCCAATCCCGAAGCCTCCTCCTGCGGGCGCGTCGCCACCTCGGGCTCCCGCTTCTCGAGGATACGAAGGTGGCGACGAAGCTGGCGCTCACCGCCGGTCGTCGACAGATACAAGAACGCCCCGCCAAGCTGGCGCCGCTCCACCCGCCCGCGCTGATGGAGCGTGGCCAGCCCATTGTGCACCCGCACGCCGAGCTCTGCTTCCAACTCCTCCGCGAAGCGCCCGGCCGGTGCGGTGTCGATCAGATACGGGAGCGTGGCGAGCAGGGTGCCGTGACGGGAGAAGCGGATCCCATCCCAGGCCCAGAGCCCGTGGTCGTTCCACCGACCGGCCTCCGTCAACGTGTAGTACTTCCCGGCGTGGGAATAGCTGGCGCGGTAGTCCAGCTCTCGCAGCCTCCGCACGACCGTCATCTTGGCGCCGGTTCCGAGGACCTCCATCATGTCCCGTAAGACGAGCACCTGGCACCGATGGAAGGCGTCGCGGAGTCGATTGGCGGGAGCTTGGCTCGTGCGCATGGCTGATACCTTTGGGCATGGGGCGTTCCATCTAAGCCTAAAGGTACCACCTCACCCCGCTTCGGGAAAGGACTCAACACGCCATACTACATGCGCGCTCCTCGCCTCTACTCCGTTCACCAGACGGTACGATCATGTATAACCAAGCCATCTGTGCACCACTTAATTGTTGAGCGGTCCCTAAGTCCTTCCGCGCCTGGGCTGTCCCGTTGCGCACCACCAACGCATGGCCCCGCGCATCCCGCTTTTGGTACCGCTCCAGCTATGCGGCCACTTCTACCCCGAGCGCCTCACGCAGCATCGCTTGCGCCCCCTCCCGGGCAACATCGTCGAGCGTCTGCAAGTTCAGCGCCCCTTCCACCTCATGGCGCTTCGCGACTACCTTCAACATGGGTGGCGTCTCCTTCCCCCTGGCGCGAACCAGGGCTTCGGGTGTGAGTTCACCCGGAAGGGTACGCCGCCCTTCTCACATCCTCAATCCACAACTTCCGACATAGCTCTCAGCTTTGCCCTCGCGCCTTGCGCCCTGCGCCCCGGACGCTGCGCCTCCGGTCATCGAGTAGTCGCTCCCAATCGTCACCGGACCGCAATACCGACCTGCCGGGCGCGCTCGACGTGACGTTCCGATAGAAAGAAGAAGTCGCTCACTGACGCGGGCGGCGCAATCGCTTCGCGCACGCCAACGAGGTGATTACCTGCTCCGAAATACGGACGATAGCGACTCTCACCCAACAACCCAGCGACGGCCGCGAAGCGCTCTGGCATGCTCTGGTGGTTGATCTCAACAAATATCAGCGGCAGCTCTCGTGCGATTATCTCACGCGCGCCCCGGACTACCGCAAGCTCGTGTCCCTCCACGTCGATCTTGATGAGTCCGATGCGCACATGGTCATGGGAATCAAGTGTCACCACGTTCACGTCGTGACGCTCCACACGTGTAGCGTTCGTCGGCACATCTCCGAGCGTCCCCAGTCCGTGTCGCAGTTTTGCAGCGATGATTGGTACGCGAAGGGTCAGGCACCCAGGCGAGTCGGATACTGCGCATTGATAAACCGTTGCAAAGCTTCCGACCTGATCCCGCAGGATGTCAAAGATATCCGGATTGGGCTCGTACGCCACGAAATGTGCGAAGTGTGACCGCATCGCCAGAGTAAAATAACCCTTGTTTGCGCCGATATCGAGAAGAGTGCGGTCCTTTTGGGCGAAACACCGTAACAGCCGAATGTCACGACGGTTACGCCAGTAGAAGCGCCGTCGCCCGACTTGGTGCCGGACTCGCTCGATGACCGGCAACGTACTCACGCCCTCACCGGGCGAACCATCGTGCGGAAGGCGATACACCGTATGCGAGCAGCCGGCAAGGCTCGGATTGAACTTTGAGTGCAACGTTGACACTCAGGGGACATAGCACTCCTCCGGGGTTCGGTAGCCGAGGCGCTTGCGCGGTCGCCGGTTCACTTTAGGGTCTGCGCAAGAATAACCTTTACGTTTGGGCGATGGCATGCGGAGCTTGGAGGACGTCGAGTTTGCCACCGTGGAATGGGTGGCCTGGTTCAAACACGCGCCGCCTGTTGGTGCCGATCGGGTACGTCGCCGGCCGAATACAAAGCGGCCTACTACCGCCGTAAGGAAACCCCAGTCGCCCTGGCGACACTCTCACGTAACGAGCTCTCCAGGGGAACCCCGCTCCACATCCGAAACGCGCCTACCGCTCTGATCTGGCGACACTCTCACGTAACGAGACTCTCCAGGAACCCGGGGCGGTTCACGGACGACCCTCATTAAGAATGTAACCTATAACGCACTGCTGAACGGCGCCCGTCTTGCGAAGAACGGCTGGGATTGTTGACCAAAGTATCCGCACATCCATTAACAATGACCGACGCCCGATGGACTCCCTTTCCGAGCGAACAACTTCTTCGAAATCGGACCCCGCGCTCCGACCCTGCACTTGCCACATGCCCGTGATGCCAGGCTTGGCGCCGAGTCGCGCATAGTGGTGATCGAGATACGTCCTCAGATCTGATTCGAAGAACGGCCTCGGCCCAACCAACGACATGCAGCCCCGGAACACGTTCCGCAGTTGCGGCAACTCATCAATACTCGCGGCGCGTGTCGCCTCGGCCGTAGGCGCCGGCAATCATCAAGCCCAGCAACAGCGCCGCCCCAAACTGCCAGCCACCCAGGAAGCCCAGCGGCACCGCCTGCCCCGCCCACTCCGCCACCGTGGCGCCAAACGCCGCACCTTCTCCGCCCGAATGGCCGACCGCAAGGCAAGGAACGCCAGCGCGTCACCGGCCAGCAGAATCGCGACCCCCGTAAACCCGCGGATCACATGCCGCCGCAACGTCTCCGGCGCCCGACGCTGCAACATCACACGCTTCGGCGTTCGACGCTCCGGCTTGACGGCAGGCGGCGCCAAACGCTCGGACGGCTTCGCAGTGGTCGGCTTAACGCTCGTAGTCACGCCCTCAAGTATCCCCGAAAGTAGTGGAGCAGCGCCGCTAAAGGTACGCCGAAGTGGCGGTGTGTCAACACTTTAAGGTCCCTCGCTGTTTTGAATGGATACCGGTTGACGCACGGTCGGCAATACCTGCCCGGCCCTCCCCTCTGATCGCTATGCTGTCGGTCCGGTAGTAAAGACGCTATCGGCGTCGACATCGACAGCGGATCGGACGCCCCGTTCCTTGTTACGATCAGTGCAAGTGAAAAGCGTGGACCAGCACGAGCGCACCCCAAACAGCCCCTGACGTATCTCAAGCTCTCGAACAGGCAGGTCGGTCTGCTGATCAACCTCGGCGCTCCGACGCTGCGGGAGGGGCTGCGCCGGATTGTCCACGGCTTTCAGCCCTCCGCGCCTTCGCGGCTCCGCGTGAACCAGAGCGTGGGAAATGCATGCAAGCCGTCCCCCCGGGCCACCCCGGCAACCCGTCCTTCCCCTGTGAAACCAACAACCTGAATCCTTCCCAAACCGCTCCCATCACCCACTCAGTTCCCTGAAGAGCCTTGCTCCCTTGCATGGCGGGAGTCGGGCACATCCGGCGCCCTTTTTTCGGTCAGGACCGTGCCGAGCCTATCTTGTGCCATGGCGGCACACTCGACCCGCGAGGGGTACGATGCCGGTAACCGCCAAGTTTTCTGAGTCCTTCTATAACCGCTGCCCCCGAGCGGGGCGACGCCTCCCATGGCGGCCGTACATCTGGAAACCTCCCGTTGGCTAGACATCACCCGTCGCGCGCCTCAACGGTGACAATGAAAATGACGACACGTACATCCTAAACCCGTAAGAGCCCATCCGCCGGGGATCAGGCAATCGGCCAGAACAGGGGCACTAACACCATCAGCCCTACGAGTACCACGAGCACGAGTGGTACGCCCAGCCGCGCGTAATCCCCGAATCGATACCCGCCGGGCCCGTACACCATCAGGTTGGTCTGGTACGCGATCGGCGTGAGGAACGATGCGGACGACGCGATGGCGAGCGCAATAGCCACCGTCCGAACGGGGATCTCCAGATCGGCGGCGGCGGACAGGCCGATCGGAAACATCATCGCGGCGGCCGCATTGTTCGTCACGATCGCCGTGAGCATGATGGTCACGAACACGAGCCCGGTAAGGACGCCGGTTGGTCCGAACGACCCCAAGGTCAGTTCGACAGCTCTCGCGGCACCGTGCGCGAGTCCGGAGGACTCCAGCGCCGCGGCCAGTCCAAACGCCGATGCGATGACGAGAATGACGTCGAGATCCACGGCCGCCTTGGCCTCACCCGGCGAAAGCACGCGAAACGCCACCAGGGCGAGCGCACCGACGAGCGACAGATGCAGGATCGGCATCAGGCCGAACCCGGCGCCGAACACGATTCCCGCGCCGACTACTCCCACGATCCATGCCTTGCGGGAGATCGCCGGCGGGGATCCCCCAAGGCGGGACACCAGCAGGAAATCGTTGCGATCGCGCCACCGGTCGCGAAACCGCCCGTCGGCAATCAGCAAGAGTGTGTCGCCGACCTTCAATTCTACCTGACCGAGTTTCTCTTTGATCCGTCCACCGGCACGATGCACCGCCACGACGGCCCCTTGATACCGGCTCCGGAAATCGGCCTCGCGCAGCGTGCGACCCACCAGCAAGGAGGCCTCACCGACGACGGCTTCGAAGAAGGTGTGATGCGGCGAGTCGAAGTCGGACAGATGGGTCTCCTCGGAAGAGACCAATCCCCGCGTGGACTGGAGATCGACGACCGTGTCGGCGCGACCCACGAAGATCAACTGGTCCCCGCCTCGGAGCACCATGTTCGGTGCTACCGGCGCCACGAGGTCGCCGTCACGCTCGACCTCGACGAGGAACACGCCCTGGAGGTGGCGTAGTCCACCCTCCTCGACCTCTTTCCCATCCAGTGGTCCACCGGGGACGACCTGCATGCGAACCATGAACTCGCGCGCGTCGGCCAGCGCTTGCTCGCGCGGCGAGCGGCGTTCGCTGATGAGCCACGGAGCGAGCACGACGATGACCACGAGCCCAATCGCGGCGATTGGCAGACCCGCGGGCGTCAGCTCGAACATCCCGAGCGGTGGCTCTCCGGCCGCTTCCAACAAACCGGAGACGAGCAGGTTCGTCGAGGTGCCAATCAGTGTGACCATGCCACCGAGGATGGCCGCGAAGGACAACGGCATCAGGAAATACGACGCGGACAGGCCCCGTCGCTCGGCCCAGTCCTTCACCTGCGGGACGAGCATCGCCACAATCGGGGTATTGTTGAGGAACGCCGACCCCACCGCGGTGGGAACAACCATCCGTGCCAGCGCCGATCGAACACCGCCTCGGTTGCCGAGCGTCGCCGAGACCATCGGCTGCAACGCCCCGGTCTTCTCGACCGCGCGCGCCAGCACGTAGAGGGCGGCCACCGTGATCGGAGCCGGATTGCTGAAGCCCGCAAACGCCTGGTCCGGCGTGATGACCCCCGCGACCAGGAGGACCACGATCGCGCCGACGAAGGCGGCGGCCGGCGCCACGAGATCGCGGGAGAGCACCACCAAAACGCCAGCGATCACCGCCAGCGTCAGCCAGGTCTGCCAGTCCACGCGTTACGTCTCGCGGGCGTGGACGTGAGTGTCCCTACCGCTCCTCCACACCGATGAACCCCTCCTTCTCCAGGTGGAGCACGATCTCGTGCGCCGCTTCCTCGGGCGTCATGTCGCTCGTGTCGAGGACGACCTCGGCATCGTCGGGTTCTTCGTACGGATCGGAGATCCCGGTGAATTCCTTGATGATCCCCGCCCGCGCCTTCGCATACAGCCCCTTCCGATCCCTGCTTTCACAGACCTCGAGGGGGGCGGCAATGTGAACCAGCACGAACCCACCGAACGGCTCGATCATCTCGCGGACTTCTTTGCGGACGGAATCGTACGGCGCGATCGGCGCGCACACGGCGATGCCGCCGTTCTTGGTGATCTCGGACCCGACATAGCCGATGCGACGGATGTTGATGTCGCGATGTTCCTTCGAGAACCCGAGTTCCGACGAGAGATGTTTGCGGACGAGGTCGCCGTCGAGCAGGGTGACCGGTCGGCCTCCCATCTCGAGGAGCTTGACGAGCAAGACGTTGGCGACGGTCGACTTGCCCGAGCCGGACAGGCCCGTGAAGAACACGGTGAACCCCTGCCGATGGCGCGGTGGTGACGACTTGCGCAGCTCCTGCTCTACCGCCGGAAACGTAAACCAGGATGGCAGGTCGATCCCGTCCCGCAAACGTTGGCGTTGCTCGGTCCCCGAAATATTGAGCGTATCGAGCCCATCCGGCACTTCATCGACCGGATAGTAGCGCTCGTGGTCGGGGACGTAGACCATCAGTTTGAAGGGCACCATCGTGATGCCCAGTTCGGCCTCGAAGCGCTGGATCAGCTCTTGCGCCTCGTACGGCCCGTAGAAGTCGTTCCCCACCGAATCTTTGCCCGGTCCCGCATGGTCCCGTCCCACGATCAAATGCGTGCAGCCGTGGTTCTTGCGAATGATCGCATGCCACACCGCCTCCCGCGGGCCGCCCATGCGCATCGCAAGCGGCAGCAGGGAAAGCATCGCCGTGTTCTTGGGATAGGAAGGCAACAGGGCCTGGTAACAACGAACCCGCGTATAGTGGTCGACGTCGCCGGGCTTCGTCATGCCCACCACGGGATGCACCAGCAAGCTCGCTTCCACTTCCTTCGCGGCGCGCAAGGTGAGTTCCTGGTGCGCGCGGTGCATCGGGTTCCGGGTCTGGAACGCCACCACGCGACGCCAGCCCCGCTTGGCGAACTCCGTCCGAAGCTCCGCCGGGGAATGACGCAGCATCCGATAGTCGTAGTGGCCCGGAAGTTGGAGCCCTTGCACCCGACCACCCACGTACACCGGGTGCGACCGGTTCAGCAGGTGGGCAACCCCGGGATGCTCAGGATTGGTCGTGCCGAACACCATCGCCGCCTCGGCTTCGCGATCCGGACGCCACACGTCTTCCACGGCAACGGCCGCGAGCATAACGCCTTCCGCATCCCGCAAGGCCAGGTGCGCTCCGGATTTGAGCCCCTCGCCAACCACCTCACTCACGTCGAGCGTGATCGGGATCGGCCACAGCGTGCCGTCCGCCAACCGCATGTCGGCCAAGACCGCGGCGTAGTCAGCCTGGGTCAGGAATCCGGTCAGCGGCGAAAACGCGCCGTTCATGAGCAACTCGAGGTCGCACATCTGGCGTTCCGTAAGATCCCACGAAGGCCAATCGCGCGACCCGTCCTTCAGCTCCGCCGTCCGTCCAGCCTCGGCCACCAAGTTTACCAGCGTCCCGCCATGCGGGGCGATCAAATGATCCGTCAAAGCCACTCCACCTTGTGCGAAAACGAGAGAGTGAGGGTGAAAACCGCGCGTAAAGATAGTAGCTCCCCGGTCACGCGGTTCAACGAGACGTGCGCGGAATGTCCGCGAACTCCCCCATGCGGTCCGAGGCGCCCGATTCGGCGATCCTCGTGGCCGCGCGATCGTAGGCGCCGGGCGCACCGGCGAGGATGCCGCGCACCTTCGGGAAGGACTGGTTGTAGATGAGGGGACCGCCGAACAGGTCGGTTGCCCGCCCGCCGGCCTCTTCAACGATCAGCGCCCCCGCACAGACGTCCCACTCATGTTTCGGGCCGCGTGACAGCGTGACCGCACCGTCCCCGGCAGCGATCAAGGCCAGCTTGTACTCGATACTTCCAACGGGCTGCACATCCCATTCCGCGTTGAACGGCTCGAACTCTCCGCGTTTCAGTTCCGACCGGGATGCGAGCAGCCTCGGTCCCTCGACCACCCTGATCGGCTTCCCGTTGCGGAACGCCCCCTTGCCGCGCTCGGCCCAGAACGTGTCATCGGTTGAGGGGTTGTGCACCACGCCGAGCGCGGGTTGGCCGTCGCGGATCAGCGCCACGGCGACCGTGTACTCGGGAAGCCCCATGATGAACTCCCTGGTGCCATCGAGGGGATCCACGATCCAGAGGTCACTGGCCTGGAGCCGCTCGGGCGCATCGACCGTTTCCTCGGAGAGCCATCCGATGTCCGCCAGCGCCAGCAGGCGGGTATGCAGGATCTCATCCGCGGCGTGATCCGCCTCGGTGACGGGGCTCGCGTCGGCCTTGTCGCGCACCGTCACCCCGCTGGCACGGACCGCCTCGATCCGTTTGCCGGCGTCGTACGTGGCCTGGAGAACGGATTGAAGCACGATGTCAGGGGCGCTGTGGCAGTTAGTACGCGCCCGTCTTCCGCAAAACCGCCGGAAGCGTGCGCAGCAGGATCGTAAGATCGAGCCAGAGCGACCAGCGGTCGATGTACGCGCGGTCAAGCCGAACCACTTCCTCGAAATCCACCACTTCACTGCGCCCGCTGACCTGCCAGAGGCCGGTGATGCCAGGCTTGGCGCCGAGACGACCAAAGTGGTGCTCGGCGTAGGTCACCAGGTCCGCCTCAAAAAACGGGCGCGGCCCAACGAGCGACATTTCACCTCGCAACACATTGATCAATTGCGGTAGTTCGTCGAGGCTCCACTTGCGGAGCCATTCGCCGACACGGGTCACTCGCGGATCGTTCGGAATCTTGAATAGCCGCGGATCGCCGGTCTGGTTCAAGTGCGCCATGTCGCCCTTTTCGCCGTCGGCTCCATCGCGCATCGTACGGAATTTCATCAATCGGAACACGCGTCCGCCCATGCCGACCCGTTCCTGCGAGAAGAACACGGGCCCGTGCGACCCGAGCTTGATCGCGACCGCAATGACGGCGAACACGGGCGCCAGGAGCAGCAGGCCGACCGTGGAACACGCGAGATCGAAGAACCGTTTCACGATCAGGTGCTGCCCTCGTAACGACGGGACGGTCAATTCCACCAGCGGAAGCCGATGGTACCACACGAGCGACGGACGTAGCCGCCCAATCCCCTCGTAGCGCGACGCCGCCAGCAAACGACACCCCGCCGCGGCGCAGGCCTCGACGATCAACCCGAACTCGTGATCCGGCACCGAACCGCAGAGCACAACGGTATCGACCCGCGTGCGCCGCAGAATTGCCCAGAAGTCATCCGCCTGGCCAAGCGTCCCACCATCTGGCTGGCTGCCCCGGACCGTTCCCGTGGTCACCCAACCCACGGTATCCATGTGCTCTCGACGGGACAGGTTCGCTCCAACCGCGACCGAGTCGCCGTCATGGGGGTCGCCCACGAACAACACGCGTTCCGGGGGCTGGAGCCGCCTGAGCGCGCGGCCCGCGGCACTGTCGATGATCATGCGACCCAAATAGATCGCCGCTCCGAGCGCGATCACCGTCAGCACGTAGTGCACCAGGACGGGTGCGAGCCCCCGCCACCACAGCTCGCTCCACAGGGCCAATCCCGCGGCCAACGCCAGCCCGGCAAGAATGCGGCGCGGGTCTCGGCGGCAGTCGCCCTGCCCATATGCACCCGCAACCGCCAGGCCTAACAGGACCGCCGCCGCGAGCTGCCACCCGGCAAATGCTCCCGGCGGCGCCATCCACCGAACCACCTCCGCCACCCTCGACCCAAACAGCGCGTGGTCGCGGAGTGCCCGCAGCGCCGTCCGGACCGCGAGGTACGCGAGCAAATCTCCACCAACGAGTACCGAGACTCTGAGCAACGAGCGCAGCAGGTGACCGCGCATCGTCTCGGGGGCCCGACGCTGGAGTACCACGCGCGCCGGTGTCGGGCGAAGTTTGGGGCTGGCCGTTGCGGAGGCCACCCGTGGTTCCGCCGGTGCGGCGGCTTGGGTGGCTTTGACGTTCACCATGCTCACGACAGGTTGTGCTCCCGCAGCGGTGTCTCTACGTTCGTTTGCGCCGAACGGTGCCCGTCCGGTGGTGGAACGGGAGCGCGTAAGATGTAGCCGAAGTCGCGTTCCGTCAATTGGTTAGCGCTTCCCGACCCTTGCTTGAGGTGGTCGGTCGGCGCCCCGGCCTCGCGGCGTTACTCCCCGGGTGCGGTTCCCTCCTCGGCCTGCCGCGCCGCGCGGCGCTGTTCGGCCCACCATCTCACGCGCGCGGCCACCGTCTTCTCGTATCCGCGGTCGGTCGGTTCATACCAAACCGCGTCCGCGAGCGGTGACGGCAAATACCCTTGGCCGGCCGCAAGACCCTCCGACTCAGCGTGGTCGTAACGGTATCCCTTGCCATACCCGAGCTCCGTCATCAGAGCGGTAGGCGCGTTTCGGATGTGGAGCGGGACCGGCTCGGCGGGATGCGCTCGCGCGGCGTCCACTGCCCGTTGCCACCCCTGATACACCCGGTTCGACTTCGGCGCCGTGGCCACGTAGACCACCGCCTCCGCAATGGCCAACTCGCCTTCGGGTGAACCGAGAAAGTGGTACGCTTCCTTGGCTGCCACGGCGATGCTCAGCGCCCTCGGATCCGCGAGGCCCACGTCCTCTGATGCGGCCCGCACGACCCGGCGCGCAATGTAGAGGAGGTCCTCACCCCCTTCGACCATGCGTGCGAGCCAATACAGCGCCCCGTCGACATCGCTGCCCCGCATCGCCTTGTGCAAGGCCGACATGAGGTTGTAATGCTCCTCGCCCGCCTTGTCGTAGCGTGGCAGGCGGCGCGCCAACACATCCTGGAGCGCGTCAGGGGCCACCGCCGCACCCGTGAGGACCGCGTGGGCCGCCGCGGCCTCGACGCCATTGATCGCGCGACGGGCATCGCCGTCGGAAAATCGCACGAGCAAGTCGATGGCGTCGTCGGTCAACACCTGGCCGCCATCCCCGGTGCCCAGGTGCGAGAGCGCGCGCGTGACCACCGCGCGGATTTCCTCCGGGTCCAACGGCTCCAGTACGAATACCCGGCAGCGCGACAACAACGCTCCGGTCAAGGCGAAACTGGGATTCTCGGTCGTCGCGCCAATCAACGTGATCACACCGCGCTCCACCCAGGGAAGGAACGCATCCTGTTGGGCCTTGTTGAATCGGTGGATCTCATCGCAAAACAGGATAGTGCCGCGCCCCTCGAGCTGGCGGCGGGACTCGGCGCCCTTGATGATCTCGCGCACGCGCGGCACACCCTGGGTGACCGCGCTGAACGGCTCGAATTGCTGCGCCGTGTGGCGAGCGATGATGCCCGCGAGTGTCGTCTTGCCGGACCCCGGCGGGCCCCACAGAACCATGCTGGCGACCTCGCCCCGCCGAATCGCGTCGCCGAGCGGTTTCCCCGGCCCGACGAGGTGGCGTTGGCCCACGAACGCATCGAGCGAGTCCGGCCGCAAACTATCGGCAAGCGGGCGGGCGGTACCAGCCGCAGCGAACAGGGATGGGTCGGTCATCGGTGTACCACTTCCGGATTACGGTCGCAGCCGGGGGCCCCCTCCGTCAGTTGAGACCGGCGATCGCGAGGAGCTTCGCGGCCACCACATAGGCGGCCGTGCCCAGGAAGAACAGCACCGGCAGGCCGCGCGCCGACTTCTGTTGGAACTCCGGCACCAGGTTTGACGCCGCGACGTAGATCGTCACCCCAGCGGACAAGGACAATCCACGGACCGCGAGAAACGCCACCGTGTCGGTGAGCAGTACGCCCGCCACCGTGGCGATCCCGAGCAACGCCGCGCCGGCAACGGCTTTGCCCCGCCCGAACCCGCCGGCAATCTGAATGCTGGTGATGGTGACACCCTCAGGCAGTTTATGGAGGAAGATCGCCACGAACAGCAACGCCCCCAGTTCCGGCGAAACCGCGACACCGCTCGCGATCGCCACGCCGTCAAAGAACGTGTGGAGCAGCAATCCGATCAACGCGCTCGTGCTCACGACGCGATTCAGATGGTGTGTTTCTTCGCCAAAATGGAAGTGCGGGATGAGGGTGTGCTGCGTGAGGTGCACGAGAAGGTACCCGGCCAGGACGTAGGCCGCCGCCGTCGGACCGTTTTGCGCGAACGCGGTTGGCAGCATCCCCAGAAACGCCACGGCCAGCATGAACCCGGCGCCAAAGGCGATGCAGCCGTTGATGAACCGCAAGCCGCGACGGGCACTCCGAGCGACCGCCATCCCCCCAATGACGTTGGCGAACGCCGCCAGCAGCGCGTAGACGAACGCCGTCATGACTGCCCCGACGATGCCAGGTCGCGGAGACGTCGCAGCTGGTGGTCTCTGGTGTTGCGCCCCGGATCATCGAGCACTTCGTTGAGCAACGTGCCCAACGCACGACCAACCGATGGCCCGGGCGCGATGCCGGCGCGCAACGCGTCATGCCCGTCTACCGCGAGATCCCCCACCACGATCGCATCACCAGCGGCACGGATGCGGCCAACGGCATTCGCGAGTGCCGCCCCCGCCCCCGCCCCCACCCCCGCCCCTTCCGCCACGGCAATGGCCACGAGATCGTCTGCTCCCGGACCGACGTCGGACAGCCAACGCCGCACGGCGGCGTCGGACATCGAATGCGGCAGGGGACGGGCCTCGCCGATCGCCCGCGCGCGCGCGATCTCCGCCCTGGAGCACTTGAGCCGCTCGAGGGTCGCCGCGGGGGCATCCGACAAGTAGCTGGTCAACAACACCGGATCGTTCCCGGGGAAACGGTCGAGCGCGAGGAGTTGAACCGCGCCCGGTGCGCAGGCGGACGCAAGCTCCGGGAGCCAGAACCGCAGTGCGCCGACCTCTCGCCAGAGCCGCGCAAGTTCGCTCGCGCGTTTCGCCGTTCGCAGACCCTTGAACCACTCGTCGCGCACGCGCTCGGCGGACAGCCCGGTAATCCCATCGACCTCCGCCATCGCGGCGGTCCACGTCGCGGCATCGACCGTGAACCCAAGCCGCGCGGCAAAGCGGAGCGCCCGGACGATCCGCAGGTAGTCCTCCCGGAACCGGTCGGCTGGGCCACCGACCGCCCGTACGATACCCCGTTCCAGATCGTCTGCACCGTGAAACGGGTCCAGCCACCGGTGACGCAGCGGGTGGTACGCGATCGCGTTGATGGTAAAATCGCGACGGGCCAGATCCTCACCGATGTCGGCGCCGAAGGCCACCACCGCGTGCCGGCCGTCCGTCTGGACGTCGCGCCGAAAGGTCGTGACCTCGTGCATGCCGCCCTGTCGATCCAGGACGGCGATCGTCCCGTGGTCAATCCCGATTGGCACGGTACGGCGGAACAGCCGCAACACGTCCGCCGGTGCTGCGGCGGTTGCCAGGTCGACGTCGCTGCCCGGCTCGCCCAGCAGGAAGTCGCGCACCGCACCGCCGACGCACCACGTCTCGAAGCCCGCTGCCTCGAGTCGCCGGGCGATGTCGAGGACCTCCTCGGGGATCGGCATGACCTCGGGGAACCCGGTCATGCGACGGCGCCCATGGCGTTCGTCATCCGCACAGGACAGCACCGCCGTTCACGTTGATGGTCTCGCCCGTGATGTGACGACCGAGTGACGAGCACAGAAACGCGATCGGCCCGGCGATATCCTCGGCGGTGGCGATGCGCCGCAACGGGATCGACCGCTCGATCTCGGCCCGTCCGCGACCTCCCGCGGCCTTGTACGGCCGGTCCGACATTTCGGTATCGACCCAGCCCGGGGCCACCGAGTTGACCGTGATCGCCGGCGCGACCTCGATCGCGAGCGATTTGACGAAGGAAATGAGCGCGCCTTTGCTGGCCGCATAGTCAGCGTGAAACGCTTCGCCCCGCTGTCCCGCCGTGCTCGTCACGATCACGATCCGTCCGTCATCACGATCACGCATGGCCCGGATCGCCGCCCTGCAGCCATAGAATACGCCGTCGAGGTTGATGGCCAGCGTGTCGCGCCAGCGCGCGTCGGTCAGGTCCGACACGGCGACGTCATCGACCGGCCATACGCCGGCATTCGCGATATAGCAGTCGAGCCCACCGAACCGCGCCACCGCTGCCGAGACCGTCGATGCGTTGGCGTCGCGGTCCGCCATATCCGCCTGGATGGCCATCGCGCGTTCCGCCCCGATGGCCGCTACCACCGCATGGGCGTCCTCCGCACGGGCTCGATAGGTGATAGCCACCCGGGCACCGGCACGCGCTAGCAGGGCGGCGGTCGCCGCGCCGATTCCACGAGATCCCCCCGTGATCAGCACAACCTTGTTCGACAGGTCGATCAGAGACATGAATCCTCCGGCCCGGGTTGCGGACCTACAGGTCGAGCCAGCGTCGCACCCGCTCGCTGAGACGTTCCGCGATCTTGGTGGATGGGATGCCGACCAGCTCCTGGTCTTCCAACACCGCCGCCGGATTGGTGATCATCAGCGGTGCGATGATCTCCGCGGCGTCTCGCTCCTCCAGAAACGTCGCCACACGGGCCAGGCTGCGCCGATCGCCGTGGTTGTCGGCCGCCAGGACATCCGCGAGTCCCGCGCCAACCAGCCGCCTGGCAAGCCGGCCCCGACCGGTCGGCTTCATGAGCGTCGTCGCATCCACTTGCACGCGCGCGCCGGTGTCCCGCCACATCCCCACCGAGGCCGTCGTACTTGCCGAGTAGCGCTCCGGATGCGCGACCAACGGTACGACGCCGGTCGCCGCAATGGCGCGGAGCACGCGTCCCGCGAATTCGGCGACGATCTGATAGGGAAACTCCACCAGGTAGTAGCGCGACCCGGCCAGTGCGTACCGTCGATCGCCGATCGCGTCCGGCGGTAACGGCTCGTCGAGCATGATCTCGAAGCCGGCATGCAAGCGCACGCCATTGGGCGCCGCCGAACGCAGCGATTCCAGCGCCGTGTCCCGGCGCACGATGGCGCGCTCCCCTTTGGCAGGGATCTGACTGGACCGCAAGTGAGGGGTGAGCACCACGTCCGTGATACCATCCCGCGCGAAGGCCGTCAGCACGCCAACCGATTGATCGAGCGATCGCGAGCCATCGTCGATGTTGGGCAGCAGATGCGAATGGAGATCGATCACGCGCCTCCTCCACGCCCCCAACGACCCCTCATTGCAGGCCGCCCAGCACGTCTGGCCTGACCTCGGCGGCGTACTCGCAGGCCAGGGTGACCAACGCGTCCGCCGCCAGGAGCGTGACCGCCGTTTCGCGGGAGGGCGCCGCCGACAACGCCTCGCGCAACACCGCATCGGCACTCCGTCTCAGGTCGAGGCCGTGGCGATCGATGGCCAGGCGGATGCGGTCACAGAGAGAGGGCGGCGCGCCGGCGAGCCGGTCGTCCACCCATTGCGCGGGAACGATCACTCGGCCAGCGCACCAAGGGCGTCCCGCACGACCCGGGGCACCTGTGCCTTCGTTGCCTCGACCTGTTCCGGATTCCCGATACCGCCTGACGCGAAGTGCGGGCGGCCCCCACCCGAGCCACCACCGATCTCGGCAATACGGCGCACCAGGTCACCGGCGCGTATCCCCCGCGCGATCAGATCATCGGTCACGGCCACATGCACTCCCGGGCGAGTACCGCCCGTGAACAACACGCTCACCGCGCTGTGCGCCTGCCGGCGGAAGTTGTCCATCAGCGTACCGATTTGCCCGCGATCGGTGACCGGCGCATCGTCCACCACCAACCGCACCTTGCCCATGACATGTTCGGTCCCGCCGCCGCCGCCCGCGTTCGCGCCCTGCAAGAGGTCCTCGATTTGTTTCGCGAGCACGCGGCGCTCGGCGAGTAGCGACTCGACCTTGCGACCGACATGCTCCGGACTGGTGCGCAGGACCTCCGCGATCGCGCCGAGACGGGCGTCGAGCGCGCGGACGATCTCGTATGCGCCCGGCCCGGTCACCGCCTCGATACGACGCACGCCCGCCGCCACACCGGATTCAGCGGTAAAGTGAAACATGCCGATCTGGCCGGTCGTCCGCACATGGGTCCCACCGCACAATTCCACCGACAGACCCGCGATGTCCACCACCCGTACGACGTCGCCGTACTTCTCGCCGAACAACGCCATCGCACCGCGCGCGAGTGCGTCCGCGTAGGGAAGCTGGTACGTGTCAACATCCACGTTGGCCCATATCCCCTGGTTTACGATCTCCTCGATCCGGGCCAACTCGTCGTCGGTCACCGGGACATGGTGTGAGAAGTCGAACCGCAACCGATCCGGAGCCACGACCGATCCCGCCTGTCGAGCGTGGTCGCCCAGCACCGTGTGGAGAGCGGCGTGGGCCAGGTGGGTCGCGGTGTGATTGCGTTCGATGTCGCGGCGCCGGCCCTCCGTCACCGACGCGGTGACGGGTGTGGGCTCGAACGGGGACTCGAACGCCCCGACCGCCACCTGCTTCCCGTCGATGCGCAGCACGTCGTCGACCGTCAGTTGCCAGCCGTCACCCCGCACCGTCCCCGTGTCGCTTACCTGACCGCCCGATTCCGCATAGAACGGGTTGTCATGCAGCACGAGTTCGAGACGGCCGGCGTCGTGCCGAAACGCCAGGATGTCCGTTTCGGTTTCCGTCGTCTCGTACCCAACGAAGCGCTGCCGACGGCGCGGGATGACCCGCGTCCACTTCCCTTTCCGCCGCCCGCGCCCGCGCGCGCGATCGTGCGACCCCTCGCGTGTGCCACTGCCCGTGCGGGTCGTGCCCGAGCCGGCGATCGACAAGGAGACGGGCACGTCACCGGTGCCTTGCATGCCGGCGGCGCGCGAGCGTTCCTGCTGCGTCACGAGCGCCCGCTGGAAACCAGCGACGTCGACCGTCCACCCGCGCTCCCCGGCTATGACCTGCGTCAGGTCGAGGGGAAACCCATAGGTGTCGTACAAGCGGAACGCTTCATCCCCGCCGATCACGCCGCTCGGACCGGAGATTTGTTTGTCGAGGCGCCACAAGCCGCCTTCGATGGTCTCGAGAAACCGCTCCTCTTCCGCCTGCGTGACCTCATGGATGTGATCGCGTTTCGATACGAGTTCGGGGTACGCCGCGCCCATCAGTTCAATGACTCGATCGGCAAGGTGGACGAGCGTCGGCTGCGGGCGACCGAGCAGATACGCGTGCCGAACGGCCCGGCGCAGGATGCGGCGCAACACGTATCCCCGTCCGTCGTTGGACGGATACACCCCGTCCGCGAGCAGGAACGTGACCGCGCGGGCGTGATCGGCCAACACCCGAAACCCGGCGCCGGCCGGGCCCGGATCGTAGGGATGCTCGATCAGCTCGGCCGCCGTTTCGATGATCGGGAGAAACAGGTCGGTGTGGAAGTTGGAGTCGGTTTCCTGCATGACCGCCGCGATCCGCTCGAGCCCGGCGCCCGTGTCGACCGAGGGGGCCGGCAGCGGCGTCCGTGATCCGTCAGCCGCCTGGTCGAACTGCATGAACACGAGATTCCAGATCTCGAGCAGCGCCCCGGATTCGGCCAGCGCCTCGAAGTCGCTCTGGATGGGCGGCGTCCGGCTGGGCGCGCGGCCAGCGCGGAGATCGATGAAGATCTCCGAACACGGGCCGCACGGCCCGGTGTCGCCCATCTGCCAGAAGTTGTCCGCGTCGCCAAGGCCATAGATCCGGCGGGGATCGATGCCGGTGACCTCCCGCCAGAGCGCGCGGGCCTCCTCGTCCTCATGGTGGACCGATACGTACAGACGATCGGGATCGATGCCAAGGTAGCGGTCTGACGTCACCCACTCCCAGCCGTACGCGATCGCCTCGCGCTTGAAGTAGTCCCCAAACGAGAAATTGCCCAACATCTCGAAGAACGTATGGTGCCGGGCGGTATGTCCCACCTGCTCCAGATCGTTGTGCTTGCCGCCGGCGCGAACGCACTTCTGCACGGTGACCGCCCGCGGGGAGGCGCGCCGCTCGATCCCCTGGAACACGCGCTTGAACTGGACCATCCCGGCGTTCGTGAACAGCAAGGTGGGGTCCCCATGCGGCACCAGGGGCGAGGAGGGAACCGGCTCATGTCCGCGCTCGCCGAAGTACTCGACGAACGATTGGCGAATCTTATCGGCTTCCATCGCGGGAAACCTAACGAACGATGTGACGGGACGGCAGGAGAGCTCGGTCGGCCGCGCTCATCCCGTCACATCGGGGTCACGACGGGGCCGCTACGTGGAGCGAGAAGATCGCGTTCACCCCGTTGGCCTCGACCGGATACTCCCCGACGACCGATTGCGACACGAGGTCGAACACGACGACGCGCGTCGCCAGCGGCCGTTGGGCATCGGATCCCGTCACCCTGTCCCTGAACCACCGGACGCTCTCCTTCCAGCGGGTCGCGCGTAGCCGCGAGAAACCCACCGCGACGTGACGCTCATCAAGGAGTGCGATACCGCGACACCATCCGAGCGGGTGGCCCGGACGCGCGATCGCGTTGAGATCGACGCGCGAGATGATCCGGTGCGACGCGGGATCCACGGTGATGACGAACCCGTCGACGCTCGTGAAGTACAACACCCCGTCTCGCAACAGACCATCGTGAATGTACGTGTCCGCTATGCGCTCGATCCGACCGGGACCGGTGAGGCAGACCGCGTCTCCCTGATGGCAACGCGTCGCCCAAATCGACTCCCCGAGGCGGAATACGTGATTGGGGTGGGAGATGTGAGGCTTCGTCGACGGCACCTTGCGGTAGTCGACGTGACGCGAGAACCGTGACCAGGGCTCCTCCTCCGTAACCGCCCACTCCCGCAAAACCGTTCCCTCGGCGCTGACCTCGAGCACCATGTCGAGTCCCGTGTTCGCCACGAGCATCGCCCCATCGTCCCCGGGGCCGACGAAATGCACGTCATTCAGGCATGGCAAGCTGACGTACCGGGTCCGCTGGAAGGTCGGGACGGTGTAGGCGAGCAGTTCCGTTTGCGTGCAGACGTGGAGTGTGTCGCCGTCGAGGGAGCCGGCCTTGAACACAAAAGACGGTCGATCGGCCGGACACACCTCCGGGGGTGACTGGTACTCGACTTCCACCGCTCCCGAGCCCGAGCGGAGATCGAGCCTGAGGATGACGGCGCAACCGTAATGGTGCCACTCGCGAACGCGCTCAACGTCGGTCCCGCGGCGTTGGCGGCCCCCAACTACGTACAACTCGTTCACAGCATCCTTTCCCGCGCCGGGATCTGAGATTTGTACCGTCAGGTCGGGACCGACGGGGGGGGGGCGGTGGCTAGAAGATCTGAGTCACCGCGAAGATCGTGAGCGGAATCGACAGGATCAGGCTGACCACGCGCACGGCGCCTTCAGCCCCACCAAGGCCGCTGCTGTGCCGGGGGATGACAATTCGGTCGCCCGCGCGGATGTTCATGATGTCGAGCGTGCGACCCTCGGTGATGGCCGTCTGCAGCGCCGGGCCCTCCCACACCGCGTCACTCTCACGCTCGATCCGCATGCGCTCGATGAACGCGTCTCGGGTCGGGCCGCCGGCCAGCATGAGGGCATCCGTGATCAGCCCTTCGGTCGCGACCACGTAGAACCCGGGGGTCGTGACCTCACCGACGATGGAGACGCGGATCAGGGTCCGCGCCCGCAGCACCGGATCACGCACGAACCGCCCGATATGCGTGCGGAGGTGTTGCTGCAGTTCGGAGCGCAGCACGCCGGCTAATGCCACGACCCCCGCCATCGGGAGCCGCAGATCCGGTCCCGTCTCGACCGTGAATGTGTCGCTGAGCACTTCTTCTTCCTCGACCTCGAGCACGATCCGATCGCCGACCTGGAAATCGCCCTGCTCGAGCCGGGCACGGATCCTCGCGGCATCGCCACGGGCCTGGTCGCGCAGGCGGCCACTGTAGGCAGGAGATGACGCCGCCGCTTCGTAGCGGTCCAGCAGGACGCGCAGCGAGTCTCGGGTCGCGTACAGGCGGCGTACGTCCCACGATTCTTGCTGGGCCGAAAGCAAAGCCGGTGCGCCCACGATTGCGCTGGCGAGCATGACACGCACGCCGGCCTGGCGGAGAAGTCGCGGAATGTGAGTTACTCGATTCATGAGGTCGCTGGCGGGTAGTGGACGCGATACCAACCTAAGTAGGCCAGTCGGCCACCGCCACCGCTCAGTCGCTCTTGCGGACGGTGCTCAGGATCGGCCCAGCACCGGCACTCAATCCGAATCGGGCAAGCTGGGACAGTTTGCGCAGCATGGGATCCTCGTACAGCGGCTCCACGATTGCGCCGCACGCCGGGCATCCAACGCCCGCGAGCCGCCCGACCAGTCTCGTCGGCGCGTCCCCGGAGCGCATTGCTCGCTTGCTATCGGGGGCGAGTGCCGCCCCGCACTGCTCGCATCGCAGAATCGCCATCCTCCTGATCATCTCAACAGCCAACATGGCCGCTGCGTTCCGCTCGCTGAGGTCGGGGTTCAAGAACGGGGCCTCGATCCCGGGCCGCTGCCGGCATTACACAAGTAACAGTGGGACAACGTGTTACCACACACGTCCCGCTGTCGCAAATCGGGTCGTGTGGCGTGCATCACGTTGCGCACTTGCTTCAGAACTTGGTGCGATGTAGCCCTCCTGCCACGGATTCAGTGGCGGCGGGAGGATGATACATCGTCCAAGTCATTGCCAATTAACAACTTGAAGCCGAGACGCCGGAGGCATGGACCGTGCAACGAAAGCGCGCCAGTTATACTCGGCGTTCCGAAGCGGGACCTGAACACCATCTTCAACCCCATGCGGCGGCAAACGAAAGAGGCGCTCGTGGCCAACCGACACCGCCCTACCCGACCACCGGTCGTCCTCATTATTGACGACCATGAGTGGTCCACGCGGTCGCTGGAGAGCATTCTTGCACCAAACGGCTACGCGGTCATGCGCGCCTACACCGGCTCCAAGGGGCTGGACCGTGCCCGGTCGCATAGGCCGGACTTGGTGATCATCGATGTCAACCTGCCTGACGCCAGTGGGCTGGACGTGTGCCGCGCGCTTCGGGCCGATCCACATTTCGGTCCGTCCAACCCGATTCTGATCACGAGTCCCGAGAGGGCTACGCGGCCCCAGCGCCTCGAAGCCCTTCGGGCGGGGGCCTGGGACTTTCTCTCCTATCCGGCCGATGCCGAAGAATTGCTGCTTCGGCTTGGCGCGTACGTGGGCGCCAAGCTCGAGGCCGATCGCCTGCGGGATGCCACGCTCGTGGACGAAGACACGGGGCTCTACAACCTGCGTGGCATTGAACGCCGCGCACGGGAGCTCGGCTCGCTTGCCTACCGCGACCGCACCGGGCTTGCGTGTGTCGTCGTGGCCCCAGCCTCGGCCGACGTGGACGAGCGGGATGTGGCTGATACCGTCGCACGCCTTGCTCGGGGCCTGCAGGATACGGCCCGCGTCTCGGACGTGATCGGGCGTACCGGTCGTAACGAATTCGTGGTCGTCGCTCCGGGAACGGGTCGGACCGGGGTCGAGCGTCTGGCGGCGCGCATCGCCGCGGCGCTCGAGGCGGCCGACGACAAAGTCGGGATGCGGGTGCTGGCCGGCTATGACGCCATCGAGAATGTCCGTGAAGCGGCAATGGCGCCCTCCGACCTGATTTTGAACGCCACGGGGGCGCTGCGCACCGCAAAGACCGCCGCCAACGGCGGCGACGCCGGCTGGGCGCAGCGATTCGCTCCGGGCTCGCCAACCACCCACTGAGCGCCAAGCCGGTTTCGCATGCAGGCAGCTTCGACGTCACCTGCCACGGTCACGCGATGACCTGAGGAGAGGTCGGGCCCCGCTAGCCTCTGACCTTGCCCAGGAGCCGACCGGTCGCGGCGGCGTCCTCGGGCCGCATTTCGTAACCGGAGAGTTGATAGGAGTAGTACTGGTAGACGCCGGATTCGCGCACGCCATTCAACACCGCCCCGAGCACCCGCACCGGAAGCCGGTCAAGCACGTCGAGCTTCGCCTCGGCGAGTTGACGGTCGGTGATCCCGGTGCGGAGCACGACCACCATGTTACCGGTAATCGTCCCCATGGCGAACGCATCGACCCCGGCGCCGAGCGGCGGACTGTCGATCAGGATGACCGAATAGGTCGAACGTAAGCTGTTGACCAGATCCCGCATCGCGGGCGACCCCACGAGTTCGGGGGCGGTGGCCGCACGCGTGCCGCACGGGATAAACGACAACGCGGGTGACCCCGTTTCGTGGGTCACGTCCGCCAGTGCGGCCCGTCCCTCGAGCAAATCGGTCAGGCCCGGCTTGCGATCGACATCCATCGCGCGATGGAGCGTGCCTCGCCGCGCGTCGCCATCAATAAGCAACGTGCGGTACCCGGCTTCCACGAAGGAGACCGCCAGATTGGCCGCGACGAACGACTTCCCGTCGCCCGTACCCGGGCTGGTCACCGTGACCAGCAGCGGTCCGGCGGCTCCCCACGCGTGGACCAGGTTAAGCCTCGTTCCACGGAGCGCCTCGATCACCGCGCCCGACGTGCCGTCGTCGCCGCGCCCGTTCCGCGGGGTCTTCATGTGGGGCACCACGCCGAGGATCATCAGGCCCATGTCGCTCGTCACCTGCTCCGGATAGCGCACCCGCTTGTCCAGGCGATCGAGGACGACCGACATCGCCACGGCACATCCCAGCCCACCGAAGAGGCCGAGCAGGATCAGGGCAGGCGCCTGATTGCGGTCAGGATTGGTCGGCACGACGGCCTCATCGAGGATGCTCACGTCGGGAACGGCACTCGCCTCGGCGAGCTGCGCCTCTTCGAATCTGGCTCGCAAGGTGGTGTACAGATCCTCCTGGATCGAGACGGCGCGCCGCAGACGAGCCTCCTGGATCACGCGCGGCGGAATCTGTTGCAGCTCCCGCGTCGCCGAGTTCACCCGCGCCGACAGCACGGCTTCCCTGGTCGTAATGTCCGCGATCAGCGCGCGGGCCAACCCCGGGATCGCCTCCGTTTCGAGCGCGCGGATTTCCGCGTCGAGCCGGCGGACGGCTTGGTGCTCGTCGGTGTACCGGGCCCTGAGCGCGCGGAGTTCCGCCTGTTTTTCGATCAGGTCCCCGGCCGCGTCGACGAGTTGCTTGGACCGCTGGACGGCGGGGATGACTTCGAGCGCCGCGGCCGCCAAGCCCGTTTCGCCGACGGCGCTGAGCGCCGCATCAATGGCTTCTCGATCCCTGCGGAGCTGTTCCTGTTCCAGCTTCATTTCGAAGAAATTGTCGAACACCGGATCACGCGTGATCTCGAGGCCCGCTGCGATCGGCGACTGGCTCTCGGACGGCAGGGTGATCGTCTCGACCCGGAAGCTCTCGAGCGCGATCTCCGCGCTCCGCAGGCTCTCTTCGGCATTGCCGAGCTGGTCATTGAGGACGCGCGCGAGCTCGGTCGCCTTTTCGCGCTTCAGCTCGGCCGCGACGGCCACGTAGCGCTGCACCACCGCGTTGACGGTTGCGGCGATCTTCTCCGGGTTGATGCCGGCGAGCTCGATGCCCAGGAAGTTCCCGTCCCGCGCGGTGCGCACCGAGAGGGACTGAGCCAGATTGCGCGCGGCGTCGCGCGGCCGGGTGAGGGTGAACACCACCGCCCGCCCGGGCGTCAGCTGGTCGGCCGGGGGGGCCCAAAGCAACCCCACGCGACCGCCGATCGAATCGCCGACGGCGGCCCGCTCGACCAGCGTTCCCTCCGAGGTCACGAGCGTCATGGCCCTGTCGTGTCCCACCCTGAGTGCATACGCGCCGGGACGGAACCGCTCCGCCAGCTCGAACCCATCGAACAACGGGAAATCTCCGGCGGCGCCGGGCCGCAGGTAGAGGCGCAGGGTCTCCACCGCGTCATCAAGGACGGCGTAGGACTTGAGGAGATCGACCCACCCGTCCGACTCCAGCAGCTGGGAGGGACGAATCGGCCCGCGGTCGGAGTCGCCCAGCCGTTCCGCTTTCGAGATCCAGATCGTAGCCTGCGCCGTGTATCTGGGCGGAAGGAACCGGGTCGCGGCGGTCCCCGCGGCAGCGCCGAGGATCGACATGACCGCGATGAGCCATTTGTACCGCAGGAGAGCCGCGACATAGCGCTTGAGGCCGGGACCCACCGAACCGTGTGCACCCGGCGGTGGCGGATTGAAGGCGCGCGGGATCGACGCGGCCACAGCCGGGACGCCGGCGGGTGCGCCGTTCGTCTGGTGAGGTATCGGAAGGTCGTTTGACATGATCGGCCGGTGCCGCTCCTTCACACGGTTTCGCGGGGTTCTCCCATCCATCAGCCGACGGCCGGGGTCTTCCCGCGAGACGCTCCCGCAATACTAATACCGCCCGCGCGCACAATGCGGATTGTGCGGAACCCCAACCAACCGTTCGAGTTATTGAGGTCCCGCCCAGGGAAACCGACGGCGCGCCCGGAATGTGTTGCAGATAGACAACAGCTCGGCTTTTTGGGGCCTGTACTGTTGGGTCATCGCAACAGCTTGGGGTTGCGATTCTCGGAAGTTATTGCTAATTCAGGCGTTCGCACGTCGCACCGAAACGCCGTATCACGGCCCGATGTCTGCGTCTAGGGTCGCCGAGCGGCGCCGGCAGGCGGTTCGAGCTTGCAGGGGCCGATAATGACGACCTTGCAGCTGGAGGCATGATTCGATGGCATCGGTACCGGTCCATCACAATGGCGACCCAGGTTCGGCCGGTATTCCGCCGATCCCGGAGCTTTCGGCGGACGCCAAGCTCAGCCTGCGGGTGCTGCTCGTCGACGACGAGCGGACCCTGCGCGAGAGCTGCCGGTCGTTCCTGGAGACCGAGGGCTACACGGTCGAGACGTCGAGCAAGGGCAAGGAGGCGCTCGACCAGATCGGGCGGCGCCAGTACGACATCGTCCTGCTGGATCTCTATATGGCAGACGTGTCCGGGATGCAGCTGCTCGAGCAGTGTCTGCTGCAGAACCCGGACGTGATCGCGATCGTCATGACGGGCAATCCCAGTGTGGCGTCGAGCGTGGAGGCGCTTCGGAAGGGAGCGTGGGATTATCTCCCCAAGCCGTTCTCGGCAACCCAGCTTCAGATCCTCATCGGGCGCGCCGCGCACGCCGTGATGGTGGCGCGAGAGACCTCCGAGTTGAACGCGGCAGTCGGCAAGGAGCACGGGCACAGCGACAAGATCACCGTCCTGGGAACCGCACCACCATTCCACCGGTCAATCGAACTGGCGCGCAAGGTGGCCCGGACCGATGCGTCGGTGTTTCTGAACGGCGAGAGCGGTACCGGCAAGGAGTTGTTCGCACAGTTCATACATCAAAACAGCCGGCGCAGCTCCCGTCCGTTGGTCGCCATCAATTGCGCCGCGCTGCCTGAAGCGCTGCTCGAGTCCGAGATGTTCGGTCATCGCAAGGGGGCGTTCACCGGCGCGGTGCGGGACAAGCCGGGCCTCCTGGAGGCCGCGAACGGCGGGACGATGTTCCTCGACGAAGTGACCGAGATGTCCAAGCCCATCCAGGCGAAGCTCCTGCGCGTCATTCAGGACGGCGTGGTCCGTCGCGTGGGCAGCGAGACCATCGACGCGGTCGTGAACGTCCGGTTCATCGCCGCCACGAACCGGGATCCCGAGGAGGCGGTCGAAGACGGCGTGCTCCGGGAAGACCTGTACTACCGCCTGCGCGTCGTGCCCATTCCGATTCCCCCTTTGCGTGAACGGCAAGACGATATCCCCTTGTTAGCCAACCACTTCTTGCGTTACTATTGGTCCCGCCATCGCGATCCCGGTGAGCCGGCTCCACAGCTCTCAGAATCGGCCATGCGCGCCCTCTGTTCGTATGTCTGGCGCGGCAACGTGCGGGAACTCCAGAACGTCGTCGAGCACGCGGTGGTGTTGGCGGAGCCGGCCTCCGTCATCCAGGCGGGGCAGCTGCCGATCATCGCCGGCAGCGGAATGTCGGAGCCGGCGTACCAGGCAGTGGGCCCGTCGCTGGTCGAGATCCAGGACGAGCCGTACCACGTTGCGCGCGATCGCGTTCTGGCCGAGTTCGAGTTGCGCTATCTGACCGCGCTGGTCAACCGGGCGAACGGCAACATGTCCAAAGCCGCCCGCGTCGCGGGCGTCGATCGGACAACGCTCTATCGGCTCATGGAAAAGCACGGGCTGCAGCGGGAGACGATCATGGTGGGGGCGGACGAAGTGTAACGATCCGGGTTTCCCAGTTCCCCGCAGCATTCCGCTCCACGGATACGTTCACCTGCATGACGGTGCGTTAGATGATCGAACGTAGTCGCCACGCCTGGAATGAGGACCACACCCGTTAGCGCACCCGAACAGGCGCGCACCGGGAGCCCGCGGGCGGTTGCTGCCGATCGCCGTCGGTCGGGGGAGGCAGTGGCGCGTCGCGCGCTCACGGCCGCCGCCGAGCGGGTGATCGAGTCGGTCCAAGTGGGCGACGCGAGCACGGACGGGGAACTGCGCGATACGCTTCGCGTGTTGGTCGATGCGGTTGAGCGCGGCGTCAGGGCCCCCACCCATCTCGATCCGCGCGTGCGCACCGCGTTCGGTCGGCGGCTGCTGGAAGAGCTTCGCGGCGCGCTGGTCTCCGAGTGGTCCGGCATGAGCATCGTGCCCGACGCCAACGAAATGGTGGCGGTGCTCGCGGGTATCGAGGGCGTGCGCCAGGCCTCCGAGCCCGATTGGGACGCGCAGTTTGCCAGTCGACTCAGCGCGCCGGACGGTCTCCAACTCGTGATCGAAGTCGGACACGACCTGCGCTCACCGCTCACATCAATCCTCTTCCTGGCCGAGACGCTGCAACGCGGTCAAAGCGGGCCGGTCAATGCAGCGCAGCACCGGCAGCTCGGGTTGATCTACAGTGCCGCGCTCGGATTGAGCACGATGGCGTCGGACGTGATCGAACTCGCGCGGGGCGGACGCCAACTCGCCGAAGACCGCCCCGTACCGTTTTCGGTCACCGATATCCTCGAATCCGTTCACGACATCGTGCTGCCGATGGCCGAAGAAAAAGGGCTCGAGGTGCGGTTCGCCCCACCGGCGGGAGATCATCGGCTGGGTCATCCACAAGCGCTCAGCCGGGTCTTGCTCAACCTCACGACCAACGCACTCAAGTTCACGCAGTACGGCCACGTCGAGATCACCGCGCGCGCCGTGGGCCTCACGCGAATGGAGTTTTCGGTCCAGGACACCGGACCGGGAATCAACCCGGCCGCGCTCGACACACTGTATCAGCCGTTTCGGCCCGGCTCGGAGGGGACCGACCGGTTCACCTTCTCCGGCACCGGATTGGGGCTGGCGCTGTGCCGCCGGCTGGTCGAGGCCATGGGTTCAGGGCTGGAGTTCGCAACCGAGCCGGAGGTGGGCACGAGGTTTCACTTCTCGATCGACCTTCCACCGGCCAGCCTACTGTAAAGCCCCATAAGGACCTAAGCGGTTGCCATTGTGTGGCAGGCTGACCACATGAGATGGCGACGCGCTACGCAGCACGACCGCCGTACCCTTACCGCAACACAGCATAACTCATTGTAATACCACAACTTAAACTGGCACATCGGACGCGGCACCCCCCGCACGGCCCTTGCCTGCCACAGCGGGTCAAGTCGCGGATCACCCGCGAGTTAGGGGTGGCCCAACCCTGGACCCGTTGTGGAGTTCGAGTGACCACAAGCCAGTTCCCGATCGCAGCCCCTTCAATGGCACCGCGCGCCGTGCGCGTCCGCAGCCGCTCCGAGCGAGCACGGCGCGTCTTGAACGTGGTGGTTGCGGCGATCGGTCTTCTCGTCTTGACGCCGGTCATGTTGTTGGTCGCTGGCCTGGTCTTCCTGACCTCACGCGGGCCGGTTATCTACACCCAGACCAGAGTCGGGCTCGATCGACGCTGCCGGGATCGCCGAACCGGGAGGCGAGCGGGAGCGGGACGACGGGACAGCGATCAAGGTGGCTGCCCGTTCGTGATCTACAAGTTCCGCACGATGCGGTGCGACCACAGGCCCGGCAACCAGGTATGGGCAAGCCCGGACGACCCGCGCATCACCACGGTGGGGCGGATCCTCAGGAAGTACCGGATCGATGAACTCCCTCAGCTCTGGAACGTGCTGCTCGGCGACATGAACATCGTGGGGCCGCGTCCCGAACAGCCGCGAATCTTCGCGCAACTGCGTGACGAAGTCGACCGATACCCCGAGCGGCAGCGCGTGCGCCCGGGCATTACGGGATGGGCCCAGATCAACCACCATTACGACGCGTCGATCGCCGACGTCGAGCGCAAAGTGGCATTCGATCTCGAATATGTCGGTCGCCAATCCACCCTCGAAGATCTGCGGATCATGGCTCGAACGTTCCCGGTAATCATGTTCAAGCGCGGAGGATGGTGACCGTGGCTCAGAGCGTTGCCACTGCTCCGGATCCTGGGCAGGCTTTGCGAAGGTCGGCACCGGTCATCCTCACCGCGCTGACCTTCGTCGCATTGTTCTGGCAGCCCATGGCGACGCTGCTGCGCGATTGGTGGACCGACCCGGATGCGGGACACGGCTTGTTGCTCTTCCCCGTCGCGCTCTACCTCGGCTGGAGGCGAGGGGTGCGGCACGACGCCGGGCCCATGCCTCTGGCGGGGCTGGCCATCCTCACTTCCGCCGTCGTCCTGCGGTACCTGTCGGGTCTGGCCGCGGAGCTGTTCACGATGCGCGTGTCCTTGTTCATGGGTGTCGCGGCACTGATCGTATTCGTATACGGGACGAAACAACTCGTGCATTGGTGGCTGCCGCTCGCGCTGCTGGTGCTCAGCATCCCGTTGCCGGCGGTGGTCATCGGCACGCTCGCGCTCCCCCTCCAGTTCAAGGCATCCGAGTTCGGTGCGGCGCTACTCGAGTGGCGCCACGTTCCTGTCCTCTTGGAGGGGAACGTCATCCGGCTCCCCGGGCAGTCGTTGTTCGTGACTGAGGCGTGCAGCGGTCTTCGATCGTTGACGGCGCTGCTGGCGCTGGGGTTGCTGATCGGCGGCGTCTGGCTCCGGTCGCCAGCATTTCGCGTCCTCTTGGTGGCGCTCACGATCCCGGTGGCCATGTTGGTTAACGGGATACGGGTGTTCCTCACGGGATTCTTCGTCTACTACGTGGATCCCCGTTTGGCCGAGGGGTTCATGCATTACACGGAGGGCTGGGCACTCTTCGTGATGGCCTTCCTGGTGCTGGGCGTTGCGGCGTGGCTGCTCGCGCGCATCGAGAATCGCGGAGCCGCACCGGAGGCGCTCGCATGAGAGAACCCGTGCGCTGGCTCCCGAGTGTGACCTTGGGCCTTGGCGTCGCGCTGACGTCCGGGTTGCGGGCGCAGCACGACATGCCGCTGGCCCAACCGCTCGACGCGGCCGTGGCGTTCCGGATCACCGGCTTCGCGGGCGAGGATGCCACGCTGCCGGAGAACGAGCGCCGCGTGGCCGGCGTGTCGTCCTACGTCCTGCGGAACTTCGTGGCGGCCGATACGTCGTCCTGGTTCTCCGTTTACGTGGGGTACTACAGTAGCCAGACGCAGGGGCAGACCATACATTCGCCCAAGAACTGTCTGCCGGGAGCCGGCTGGGAGGCGTTAGCGTCACAACAGGACACACTGACCACGGACGCAGGTCCCGCGCTCGTCAATCGCTACTTGATCCAAAACGGCGACGTCCGCGCGCTGGTGCTGTACTGGTACCAGGGGCGCGGGCGGGTGGCCGCCAGCGAATACGCCGTGAAGTGGAATCTCCTCAGGGACGCCGCGTTCCGCGGGCGTACCGAGGAGGCGTTGGTTCGTATCGTGGTACCGATCGAGGACAACGAGGCGGAGTCACTTGAACTCTCGAGACGAGTCGCCCAACGACTCATCCCGGCGGTCGCGGCCGCCCTCCCGGCAACGTGAACGTGATATGGCAACCGTCCCGCTAGCACGCCCATCGGGTCGCGCGAGAGCCTACGGCGCCGACATGTTCGGTGCACACGTCGCGCTCGGCTGCTGGGCGGCCGCCGCGCTGTTCGGCCTCGGAACGACCATCGACTCGGGCGTGTTGTGGCTGGCTCAGCACCAACCAACGGTTGAGTGGGAGTTCGTCGCCCTCACGCGCAGCATCGACGCGGTCCCACGAGCGGTGTTGAGCGTCGCACTCGTCTACGCCGCGCTGTTCTTCGGCGGCCGCAGTTCGATGCTCGGATACCGCCTGGTCGCGGCCGCACTGCTCTTGATCGGTACCATTAGCGCCGCATTGGGCGCCATGCTCGTCATGGACTATTTCATCATCGTGGATAGCGTGGCGCCCGACGCCGTGGCGGTGTTCCGCAGTACGGTGTTCAAGGCGCTCGCGCTGGTGACGATGTACGTCGCCGTGTTGTTCCCCCTCGGCCTACTGGGCCTTCGGAGGCCAAGGTCATGATGTCTTTCCCCCAGGAGAGGAGCCGCGTATTGCAGAGATCCCAACTCATGGGAGCCGTTGCGACCGTGATCGCGCTGGTAGCAACTGCCCCGAACGCCCAGGCCGATAGCGGAGACTTGCGTCTGAATTCGACGATGACTGCGGAATGCCTCGACACCGAGTGCACCGTGGTGCGCTTCAAGCTCAATGTCGATACGGACGCCTTTGTCGGGTGGCTTCGTATCACCACGAAAGACACCGACTACCGCTTCGGAGAAGTACTCAACGTGGTGGACCGTTTCGGAAACGGCGTGGCGTTCACGTCGGTCGTATCCGACGACGGTATCATGTTGACGGAGCTCGCGGCTTTCGGTTCTGAGCCGCTCTATCTCACGGTGCAAATGGCCCAAGCGGGAGACCGGAGTCAGGTCAACGGCTTCACGTACTCCGGCGCCGTCAGCTCGGCTGATGGTGGGAACGGTTCGATCTATCGTATCGACGGCCCGGTCGGCCTCGCACCAGAGCCCATGAGCATTGTTCTCCTCGGTACCGGCCTGGCCGGTATTGCTGGAGCCGCCGCACGAAGACGCAAGCGGAACGCCGACGCGTCGTAGTGCGTTGGGTGCGACAACTGGAGCGGCGGGCTCGTTCCCTCGGGAACGGGCCCGTCCGGTTTTTCGTCAGCCCGCGCCCTTCTTGCGACGGGTCGGTTCCCACGTCGGATTCCGTTCACCACGCATCGCGTTGAGCGACGCGTGGAGCGCCGCGAGGTTGCCGGCCACCGCAAAGGTCGGCAGCGCGAGCAGCCGCGGCAGTTTCCGGTCTTCCGGCCACAACCACCCGGCGAGCGCGAACAGCCCTCCGGCAATGACCAGCCCAACCAGCACCCGTGCCCAGAGATGATCGAGCGCGAGCGCCCCCAGCCCCATCAGTGAGGCAATCGCCGCCCATGGCAAAAGCCAGCGGCAGGCCTTGTGGGTGAACAACATCCAGGAGAACCGCCCGAAGCGGAGCGGGTTCATGAGGCGGCGCCGGTCCCACAACGTCTCCATGCCCCGGGTGATCGTTCGGACCTTCCGGCGATACTCCTTGCGGAGCGAGGACGCGCGCGGCACGTAGCACACCGCATCGGGCACCGAAACGGCACGCAAGCCGGCCTCCCGCGCGATCATCGCAGCCGCGAAATCCCGGGACAGTGCCGCCGGAACGAGTTCCATGTGCAGCTGGCGACGGATCGCGTAGAAGCACCCCGAGGCCCCCACGATCCCGTCCGCCGCAGTTTCGAGGTCGCGGACCCACATCTCGTAGCCCACGTAACCCGACTCCCCGACGTTGGCCGTCTCGTCAACCTGGGCCACGCTGACGTCCCGGCCGGAGGCGACGCCGACCGTCGGATCGCTGAACCACAGCACCAGCCGACGCACCGCATCCGGGGCGATCCGGACGGAGGCGTCGGTATTGATGATGATGTCGCCCCGCAGGAACAGCCGCGCGGCGTTTTCCGCGGCGGTCTTGCCCGCCCGCGCCGGCTGGCGCAGCAACTCCACGCCGCGCCCGGCGTACGACGCAACGATGCTGTCGGTGCCGTCGGAACTGGCGTCCGACACCACGAGGACCTGCATGCGGTCGCGCGGGTAATCGATTGCCAGAATCTGCTCAAGCGTCTCCGCGATCACATGTTCTTCGTTGTACACCGGAACGGTGAGGGAAATCATGGGCCATTCATCGGGCGCGGCAGGCGTCGAGGCACGCCGAGCCAAGACCCGCAGGATGGCCGGATACCCCGCGTAGGTGTACACGGCGAACGCCACTCCACCGATCACTACCCAAAGCGCAACATTCACTGCCCAACTACCTCCTGGTAGACGGCATCGACCCGGGTCACCCAGTCGCCCGCGTCAAACCGCGTCCGCAGAATCCGCGCCGCGGCCGCCGTGCGCCGTCGCGCTTCGTCGGGATCATCGAGCACCGCCCGAACCGCGCGACCGAGCGCGGCGACGTCGTCAGGCGCGACCAGCCATGCCGACCCGTCGTCCAGCACATCGGGGATTCCTCCTACCGCAAACGCGACGACCGGCACGCGCGCGGCCATCGCCTCGAGCAGGATGATGGGCGTTCCTTCCGTACGTGAACTCAAGACCAACACGTCGAAGGCGGGCAGCAGCCTCCCGGCATTCGGAACCGCGCCGGCGAGTCGCACCACCCCTCCAAGACCCGCCGAGTCGATCCGGCCCGCGAGCCCGATGGCCTCGTCTCCATCACCGATCAAGACGGCGTTGGGAACGCGGGGCCCCAACGACTCGAGCGCCCCGACGAACAGGTCCGGCCCCTTTTCCCGGCTCAACCGCCCCACCCAGCCGACCACGGATGCGGCCAGATTCAGGCCGAGCGCCCGGCGTGCCGCGGAACGGTCGGCCGGCGGCAGCCCTCCCACCGCATTCGGAATCAGGTGGACCCGCTCCGGTGCGCAGCCGGCCCGGATCACGCGATCGCGGACCGAGCCGGACACGGCGATCACGGCCTGCATCCGGGCGAGGGCACGGAGGTCGAGCCACTCGTAGATCCGGTTCTTGAGCCCGCCGCCCGTGAACCCGTGGACCGTCGAGACGATCGGCAGCGCCGCGATGCGCGCCGCCGCATAACCCACCAGGTCCGCGTGGTACACGTGCGAATGGACGACATCGGCGCCTTGCGCGGTCATCAGCGAGGCCAGTGCACGGGCCTCGCGCCGGTACTGCCGCCGTCCGCAGCGGATTTCGTGGACGTCCACGCCCGCGTTTCGGAGCGCGGCGACGAAAGGGTGCGGCCCAGGCGTCTGGAGCAAGGTCGCGACGGCGGCGCGCGCTCCCTGCTGCCGCACGAGGGTCTCCACGACCGCCTCGGCTCCCCCGTAAGCGGCCGGGGCGAGCACGTGGATTACCCGCGGACTGGCTTGGCTCACGTTTCAGAGGCTCCCAGCATGGTGTTGCCCCGGTGCAACAGGTTGGCAGAGCGAGCTTCGGCGCGGTCGCCATCGGAGCACACCGTTGGCATCCAAGTGCCGGTGACATTTGCGGTTACGGCGACACCGGGACCTGCTGACCCACCGCCCCATCTTGGCGTCGGTCTTGCGAATGCGCACGTGGTCGCCTGCGCGGCGACGCGCCAAGCGGGATTCACTCAACCTCGACGGACGGAATGACCGAGAATGCATCGGCCGGCGGAGTGGTGCCGGCGGAGTTCGGACAACTGAAGGTATCTCCTTGGGTGTCGACCGCGGTCCGCTTGGGCGGCGTCGCGGTGCAGCTGCTGTTTCTCCTGCTGATCATCGGTGAGTTCCGTCTCGCCACCTCGGGGGCCGCCAACCTGCTGAAGCTCGCGGCCACCGGCATGGTCATCAATGCCCTGCTGCCGCTGCGGCTGCGGCTGCCCTTCTTCGCGCTGCTGTCCGTGGCGGGCATCTTCCTCGTGCTTGGCATGGATGCCGGTGCGGCACTCGTGCTCATCGGGCTGGCGCTGATCGGCCTCTGCCATATCCCCGTGTCGTTCAAGCTCCGCGTGGCGTTCCTGCTGGCGGCGGGAGCGGCCTTGGCCATCATGCGCGGTGGCTGGCTCGGCACGATCGACATTCCCTGGCTGGTTGCCATTGGGCCGGTACTCGGATCGATGTTCATGTTCCGGCTGATCATCTATGTGTACGACCGGCGGCACGATCCGGAACCCGCCACCTTGTCGTCGTCGATCGCGTATTTCTTCATGCTGCCCAACGTGGCCTTCCCGTTCTTCCCCGTGATCGACTACCGCACGATGCGGCGCACGTATTACGAAGGAGATCCGTTCACGATCTACCAGCGAGGCGTCGACTGGATTCTGCGGGGCGTCGTTCATCTCATCCTGTACCGGTTGATCTACTACTACGTCGCCCTGTCACCCGGCGACGTCGCGAACGCCGGGCAGCTGCTCCAGTTCATCGTCACGAATTATCTCCTGTATCTCCGTGTCTCGGGAGTGTTTCACCTCATCGTGGGCGTCATGCACTTGTTCGGCTTCCATCTCCCGGAGACCCATCACCTGTATTACCTGGCGTCGAGTTTCACCGACTATTGGCGGCGCATCAATATCTACTGGAAAGACTTCATGATGAAGGTGTTCTACTACCCGAGTTTCTTCCGGCTGCGGAAACTCGGGCCGACCACCGGACTCGTGTTGTCGACCGCGGTGGTCTTCGTCGTCACGACGCTCCTGCACTCGTACCAGTGGTTCTGGTTGCTCGGCGACGCTCCCCTGACAATTCAGGACATGGTCTTCTGGTCGATGCTCGGCGTGCTCGTCATCGGGGCGACGCTCCGAGAGGCCAAGAAAGGACGCAAGCGCACCCTCGGCCGCCGTCGCGTGACCGGCCCGGAACGCCTGGGCCTCGTCCTCAAGACCACCGGAATGTTCCTCACGATGTCCGTACTCTGGTCGTTCTGGACCTCCGGATCCGTGGCCGAGTGGTTCGCGATGTGGTCGGCGCTCGGCAACGGCGTGGCGATCAACGCGGAACTGGGCTTCACGGTCCTTGCGCTCGGCCTCGCGGTTGGGTCCGTCGTGAGCGCCGGAGCTCCGCCGGGACCGACGAACGGGGTCTTAGGGCGCGTCCTTCGGGTGACCCGCTCGCCCGCGGCAACCGGATTGACCATCCTCGCGCTCTTTCTCGTTGGCCGGCCGAGCGTCTACGGCCGATTCAATGCGACGACGGCGTACCTGATCGAATCGCTCCAGCACCAGCGTCTGAACCGCCAGGACCAGGCTGCGCTGGAACGAGGATACTACGAGAACCTGCTCGCGGCCGACGCGACGAATCCGGAGCTCTGGAGTCGGTACAGCAAGCGGCCGCTCGATTGGCGGAACTTGTTCGAAACGGACATCGCGCGTCCGACAACGGACTGGCGCGGATTGGAGATGGTCCCGTCGTCGGAGATTCTCTACAAGGGCGCGATGCTGACCACCAACCAGTGGGGCATGCGCGATCGGGAATACGAGCAGGCTCGATCGGCGAACACGTTCCGCGCAGCCATCCTTGGCCCTTCCACGGTCATGGGCTCGGGCGTGGAGAACGACCAGACCTTCGAGTGGGTGCTCGAGGACCGTCTGAACGCTGAGCGCACCGCCGGCGAGCCGGCGTACGAGTTGCTCAACTTCGGGATCGAGGCGCACACGCTCGCCGCGCTCGTGCTCGATGCCGATCGCGCGATGGCATTCCGGCCCGACGCGGTATGGTACGTCGCCCATGAGACCGAGTTCGACAAATCGATCGCCGCCCTCGCCCAGATTCTGACCGCAGACGTGCCGATCGACGATCCGGAGTTGGCGGCGCTCGCCATGCGGGCCGGCGTCGAGCCGGGCATGAAGGAACCGTTTGCGCTCCGCCGGCTGCAGGTCATCGAGCGGGAGTTGATCCTGTGGGGTTATCGACGGATCGTCGCGGCCGCGCGGGAGGGTGGCGCGCAACCGGCGTGGATCTTCATGCCGATGCCGGTCGGCGGCCGGGGCGCGCCATGCGCGCCCGGCCGAGCTGAGCTGTTCTGCTTCGGGAACATCGCCAAGCCCGGCACGGCGGCCGACCGCAATGATCCCCGGGTCGAGGCGCTGTTCGAGCTTGCGGAAGAAGCAGGCTTCGACATCGTCGATCTCTCGGGCGTGTACGACGGCCACGAGCTCCAGTCACTGTGGATCAGCGCATGGGACGGACACCCCAATGCCCTCGGTCACCGACTCGTTGCCGATCGCTTGTGGTTCGCGTGGAACGCCGACCCACCGTTCGGTCGGGCGCCCTAGTCGGTCGTGCCAACCCCGACCGTGTTTCGTGACCGGCGGTGCGCCGTGTAGTCCACATCTGGCGGAATTCCGGCGCTCCGTGCAGTTTTCGGCCCCGCAGAGCATACCACTCCCGGCATGAGAAGGAGTTGGGCGACGTGATGAACGATACGACGAAGACGATCAAGCACTATATCATGGAGGAGTTTCTTCCGGACGAGAATCCGGACGAGCTCACCGAACAGACGCAGCTTTTCACCAGTGGCCTGCTCGATTCGATCGCCTCGTTGAACCTGGTCGGATTCCTCGAGCGAGAGTTCGGCATCACCGTCGAGGCGCATGAGGTGGTGGCCGAGAACCTCGACACGCTCGTTTCCCTTACCCAGTTCGTGGCGTCGAAGCGTTCCTAGCTCGTCGCGGCGGCCTCGGACTCGAGACTCTTGAGGACGGCTTGACGGTCTATCTTACCTGTGGACGTATGCGGTAGCTCGGTCCGAACATGCACGGCTTCGGGCACCATGTACCGCGGCAATCGCTTACGGCACACGCCGGTCAGTTGGCTCTTCGACGCCTCGGCGCCATCGTGCAGCACGACCACCGCGCTCAACCGCGCGCCGACTTCGTCGTCAGGCATGGCCACGACCACCGCCTCGCGAATGCGTTCGTCCGCATAGAGCGCCTGTTCGATCTCGCCAAGTTCGATCCGGTATCCGCGTGACTTGATCATGTGGTCGCGCCGGCCCTGGAACGTGTAGTTCCCGTCCGCCTCGAGACGCACGAGGTCGCCGGTGCGATAGACCCGCTCTTCGTACGCCGGCTGGATGGGGTTCCGCACGAGACTCGCCCGCGTGCGTTCTTCCAATCCCCAATAGCCGAGCATCACCGTCGGGCCGCGGACGAAGAGCTCGCCCGTTTCGCCGGCCGCGGCAACCGTCCCGTCGTCCTTGACGGCAAAGACCTCCGTGTTGGCGCATGCGGCCCCGATGGAGATGTCCTGGACGTCGTCTGCCAGGCGTTCCGGAAGCGAGTAGCACGTGCAGACGTTCGTTTCCGTCGGGCCGTACAGGTTGTGGAAGCGCGCGGACGGCAGCGTCTCCATGATCTGCCGGAGATACTTGACCGGAAACACCTCACCCGCAAACAACACCGTGTGGAGTTTCGGGTAGCGGAATTGGGTCAGATCGCCGTGGAGCAGCAATCGAATCAACGCTGACGGCACCGAGTACCACACGGTGATCCCATCGTCGGCAATCCACCGCGCCAGCTCTACCGGGAAGGCCGTGACTTCGTCCGGCACCATCGACACGCAGGCGCCGGCCTTGAGGGCAACGTAGATATCGAGCACCGAAAGGTCGAAATGGTGCGGCGCGTGATTCGAAAGTCGGTCTGCGTGGGTCACGTGGAACATGTCGTGCGCCCAGTCAGTGAACGCCATGGCGTTGCGGTGACTGATGATCACCCCTTTCGGGTTCCCAGTCGATCCCGATGTGTACAGCAGGTACGCGGGATCCTGCTCGACCCCGTTGGGTCGAGGGCGGTGATCGGCGACGGCGTCTCGCACCTCCGGCCAGCCGACGAGTGTCCGTCCCAGCCCTTCGGCCATGGCCAAATCCGGTTCGTCGTCGACCAACAGCAAGAGCGCGGGGACGTGTGTCACAGCCTCGCGAAGCGCCTTGGCCTTGGCCGACGTCGTGACGATTCCGTTTACGGCACAGTCGTCGAAGATGAATCCGGCGCGACGGGCAGGTTGATTGGGATCGGCCGGCACATAGGCCGCGCCCGCCTTCGTCACGCCCAGCATGAATACGACACTCAGCGGCGACTTGGAGAGGTACAGCCCCACCCGATCCCCCGGCCCGACTCCCGCCGCGGTGAACCGCTCCGCGACCCGATCGCTCCACTCATCGAGTTCGCGATACGTGATGGTCATGGTCCGCCCCGCCACCGCCGGCCGCTCCGGATGTCTCGCAACGCTGTCCCTCAAATAGTGCCACAGTTGATGGGCCATGCCGGCTCCGGATCAGGAAAGGGGCCGAAGGCCCAGGTATCTGGCGATGATCAAGCGCTGAATCTCGGATGTCCCGGAGTAGAGCTTGCCTCCCAACGCGTCACGCAGGTCCCGCTCGACGCCGTACTCCTTCGTGTAGCCGTAGCCACCGTGGATCTGCATCGCGTCGAGCGCCGACTGTACCGCTGCTTCGCTGATGTAGAGTTTTGCCAGCGCCGCGTCCATGGCGTGTTCCGTCCCGCCCGCCTGCGAGACGGCGGCGCGATACAGCAGAAGGCGGGACGTTTCCAACCGCAGCTTGAGATCGACGATCTTCGACGCGACCAACTGGAAACTGCCGATCGGCTTGCCGAACTGTTTTCGACTCTTCGCGTACTTGATGCAGGTTTCCAATTGATGCTGCATCCCACCCACCGTACTGCCCAGGATGCACGCCCGCTCCCAGCCCATCGAGTGCGCGAAGATCGACGTCCCCTGGCCCTCGGCCCCGAGTCGGCAGGTCTCCGCCACCTCACAGTCTTCGAGGATCACCTCGCTCATGGGGGAGGTGGTGAGCCCCATCTTGTGGATGGTGTTCCCGACCGTGAGCCCCTTCGTGCCCTTCTCGAGCACGAACCCGGTGACACCGAACATCCCCTTGGCCGGATCGACGGTGGCAAAGACGACGAACAGGTCTGCGACCGGGGCATTGGTCACGAACATCTTGGTGCCGTTGAGCACATACCGATCGCCCCGCCGCTCGGCCCGCGCGCGCAGGCTGTAGGCGTCCGAACCGGAGTCGGGCTCGCTCATGCCGTGCGCACCGATCCAGCGTCCGTCGAGCAACTTTGGGAGGTAGGCCTCCTTTTGTGCGTCGGTGCCGAACGTATGGATGGGCATCGCGACCGACCACATGTGGGCGTGAATCGAAAAGAGCAGGCCCTGGTCACGACAGGCGTAACCGAGCGCCTCCATCCCCAACATGGTGGTGACGATGTCCTGGCCCATGCCGCCGTGCTCCTCGGCAAATGGAAGCCCCTGGATGCCGAATTCGGCGCACCGCTCCCATAGCTCGCGCGAGAAGGTGCCGGCCCGATCCCGCTCCTCGACGTTATCAACCAAACTCCGCCTCGCGAACTCCACCACGGAGTCGCGAAACGCGAGCTGTTCCTCCGACCATGCGAACTCCATGACGCCGATCTTCCTTCGCTCGAGAATCGTCCTGCCGCCGCATCACTCTGAGCAATCACCGTGCCTTCGGTCGATCCCGTCTCGGTCGATCGTCGCGAACACCGCCGGATGCCCCGCGGACTGTTGCGCCGCCCCGACACGCCGGGCGGTCCTGCAGAAGCTACACCTCCCACCGCGGTGATGGTATCCCTAAGCGGCAGCACGGCTTACACTTAGTGATTACCGCCGCCCACCCAGTCGCCAACGCGACCTGGCGTCCGTCTTGCGATGGGCGGTGGCGCTCACCGAAAGGAGCGTGCGGATCAGCATGTGTGGGATCGTCGGCATCGTACATCGTGAGGGCTATGCGCCGGTTGCGACCAGCGCGGTGCAACGCATGTGCGACGCGATCCGCCATCGCGGTCCCGATGACGAGGGCCTGCACGTCGATGGGCGCGTGGGACTCGGCATGCGTCGGCTCAGCATTATCGACCTGGCCGGCGGCCACCAGCCGATCTACAACGAAGACCGTTCGAAAGTCATCGTCTACAACGGCGAGATCTACAACTATCGGTCCCTGATGCGCGACCTGACGGCGCGCGGACACCGTTTCCGCACGGCGAGCGACACCGAGACGATCGTGCACCTGTACGAGGAATACGGATCCGATTGCGTGCAACGCCTCCGCGGCATGTTCGGCTTCGCCATTTGGGATGCGACGGCCGCGCGACTCGTGCTCGCACGCGATCGGTTCGGGATGAAACCGCTCTACACGGTCGAGGCGCCGTGGGGAATCGCCTTTGCGTCGGAATTGAAGGCGCTCCATGCCCTGGGACTCACGGGCGGCGACCTCGACTGGGATGCCATCGATCAGTACTTCCGGCTCGGCTACATCCCGGCACCGGCCACGCCGTTTCTCGCCGTGCGCAAACTGTCGCCGGGGCACGTCCTCGAATGGCGAGAAGCCGACGGCGCGACCGCGCGCCGGTATTGGTCGCTGCCGGTCGACACGACGACCACGCCGCGGGATCCCGACGCCCGGATCTTGAAATGGCTCGATGAATCGGTACGCGCGCATCTGGTCAGCGACGTCCCGGTCGCCGCGTTTCTAAGTGGCGGGATGGACTCCTCGGCCGTCGTGTCGAGTTGGGCGCTCGCGGGCGAGACGCCGCACGCCTTCACCGCCCGATATCACGGACGTGGCGCGGAGGCCGCCGACGAGACCCCGCTGGCGCAGGCCCTGGCACGTCGCTACGGTGCCAAACTCACCGTGGTCGACGTCGAACCGCGGGTGCGGGATCTCTTCGAGCCGATCGTGCGGGCACTCGACGAGCCGCACGCCGACGAATCGGTCGTGCCGACTTGGCTGCTGGCGGAGCGGATCGCATCGGAATACAAAGTGGCCCTGGCGGGAACCGGCGGCGATGAGCTGTTCGGCGGATACCGCCGACATCTCGGGCTCCTGCTCAGCGAGTGGTATTGCCGCACACCGGCGCTCTTGCGCCGTACGGCCTCGGCGCTCGCCGACCGGCTGCCGGAACCGCGTGGAGGGGGTCTGGGCGTGCACCGTCTCAAGCGGTTCCTGCGCGCCGCCCCCGGCGACGCGGCCGAGCGGTACTTCGACCTGCTCGATCGCTTTCCGAACGACGCACCGGCCTTCTACGCCGACCCCATCCGGCAGGAGCGATCCGGAACGGCAGCACGGCAACATCTGCGGGAGGCGTATCGCGAGGGCGGCTCGCCAGGCGGACTCCGTGCCGCTTTGTATCTCGATTATCAGACGTACCTTCCGGACGACCTCCTACACCTCAGCGACCGAATCGCCATGGCCCACTCCCTGGAAGTGCGGGTCCCGTTCGTGGACCACGAATTCGTCGGGCGGGTGTTCACGTTGCCGGACCGGAGCAAGATCGGATTCAGCCAGCCGAAGCGCCTGCTCCGACGGGCCCTGCGCTCACGACTGCCGGCGGAGCACTTCCGAGCGCCCAAGCGCGGCTTCGTCGGTCCAACCGCGGCCTGGTTGCGGTACGAATTGCACGATGTCCTCACGGACGAACTCTCCCACGAGCGCATGGCACGACTCGGCCTGTTCGAGCCCGCGACCGTGGACGGACTGCTCGACGACCATCTGTCGGGCCGCCAGAACCGTGAAGGGGTGTTGTGGGCGCTGCTGGCGTTCTCGACGTGGCATCGGCTGTATGTCGAGGCGGGTCCCGTGGCCTCCTATGATCCCAACCGACACGTCGTGGAATCCCGCTCGTGAGCGACCAGCCCGCCGAGAAGCCCCCGCCCACCTCGCCGGAGCCCGTGGCTCCCGCGCGGCGCGACCGCTGGCGTGCCCTCCTGCTCAATCTGGCGTTGGTCGCGGGATCGGTCTTCGTTGCCGGCGTCGTTGCGGAAGCGGCGGTGCGCGTCGTGATGCCGCAGCAATTGATCCTCATACGACCGGACATCTGGCAGGCGGTCGATTCCGTCGGCTACGTCCATCGAGCGAACGTGAACACGTCGGTGAATACCGGCGAGCGCACCGTGCGTTTCGTGACCGATCGCGACGGCTTTCGCGTCGCGCGGACGGGACGCGTCGAAGGCGCCAAGTCCGTGTTACTGCTGGGCGATTCGTTCATGGAAGCGCTTCAGGTCGAGCACGAGCAGAGCCTGCCCGGGCTGTTGGAGGCGAGACTTCCGTCCGTCGTCGGCGCACGGGTGGCGGTGCGCAACGCCGCCAACGGCGGTTGGGGCCCCGACCAGTATCTCATCCGGACGCGCACGCTCCTGGCGCGTGACGCGTACGACCTCGTCATCGTGGCGCTCTACGTGGGGAACGACGCGGTTCCCTTTCGCACCGCGTACATCCCGCCCCGTATTCCGGTGGAACGGTACCGGTTCCGCATTCCGGCGAGCCTCTCATGGGGAGGGTTGGTCGACGCGATCGCTCGGCCGATCAACGACATGCTGGAGGTGCGGTCGCATCTCTACGTCCTGATGAAGAACCAGATGCAGACGTGGCGCATGCGTCTGGGCCTGACGCAAGCGTACTTCCCCGTGGTCTTCCGCACGAGCGACGCGGCGTCGCCGCGCTGGCTGGTGACCGGCGAACTCTGTCGTGACATCGCCGCCGCCGCCGCGGTGTACGACGTGCCGGTGCTGTTCGTGCTGGTCCCAACCTCGTACCAGACCGATCCCGCGGCGTTCTCCCGCTACGTCCGTGGCTTCGACATCGACTTGTCGACGGTCGACCTCGAGCAGCCCACTCGCCTGATCGGCGACGCGCTGCGCGGTTGGGGCCTGCAGGTCATCGATGTCCTGTCCGAGTTCCGCGAGCGTCGGGCCGCCGAGCCCGCCACGCCGCTCTTCGGCTCCGTCGACGCCCATCTGAGTCCGGCCGGTCACGACCTCCTTGCCGAACTCGTGCTCCCCTCGGTGGCCGCGGCCCTGGGGACCGTGCGTCACCCGGGAGACCGCTAGGCGCGGCGCGCCCTCTGCCGTTCCACTCTGCTAGCGACGGTCGCGGGCAAGCGCGACGTGCGCGCAAACCTCCAGCAGTCGCGCGGCGCGGCGGGACCACCCGTTGGCCCGCGCCGTATCCTGTCGCCGCTGCCGCAGATTCGCCGGTGCGTCGAGCGCGTCGCACGTTCCCCGGAGGAAGGCCGCCGTCGTGGGAGCGATCGTGACCACATCTTCGTACTTCTTCGCTTCAGGGAGATCGCTGCACACGACTGGAATGCCCGCGGCGAGATACTCCAACAGCTTCAGCGGATCGACCGCGATGGTTTCTTCGTTGAGGATGTATGGGATGATGCCGACATCGAACGCCTGCACGTAACCGGGAAGCGCGGCGTACGGACGCGCCCCGAGGATATGGATATTGGGGCGGCGCAGTGGGGCGGTATCGATGTAGACCGGCCCGACCAGCACGATCGACCCTCCGGCGTGCTGTGCGCTCAGCGCCAGCAGGAGATCGACGTCGCAGCGGTCGAACAGGCCGCCCGCGAACCCGACGATCGGCCGGGGGAACGCCGCCATCTCTCCGGGCATTGGCTGGGGCGTGGCAAAGTGCTCGTAGTTGACCCCTTGCGGCAGATGGAACACGACCCCCGACGCGGGTCGCTTCGACACGGTGAGATCTCGCGCCGTCGCGACGACGGCGTCCACCCGATCCAGCAAGCGACGCTCGAGCGGCGCCAACATTTCCGGAGACGTCGTCGGCAAGTGGAGAAAATCATCCATGCAGAAGTACACCGAGCCGCGTTCGCCGAGCCGGCCAACGACGCCCACGGAAGGGGGCGAACCGGTCACCAGAAACGGCGGTTCGGTCACACCGGCTTCCGCCAGCGTTGCGCGAATCAGGCGCACCAGCGCGCGCGTATTATATCGGTGGACCAGGCGCCAGTGGTGCCACGGCAGGACGCGCGGTTGCAGAATCCATTGGGGCGGACGCCCAAAGTCGAGTCGCTCGTTCACCTGCGCGGGCGGCCGTCGTACCATCGCCACCGCCTTCGCCACCGCGCGGCGTGCGTCACTCCATTTGGGTACGCGGTGCCCGATCCCATTGATCCAGAGGACGGGATGCCGTTCGGCGACGTGACGGAAGATGTGCTGCATCGTGGAGACGTTTCGTCCCCAGTCGTCGCCGAACACCACGAACGGCGTCGACGGTCCGAGCAGAGGGGCGTCGGGCATCACGCGGTGTTGGTCGAGTTGGTCGTCAACGCTTCAAAACCGTCCAGGTTTCTGATCTGCGCGGCATCGAAGTGCTTCATCCACTTCTGGTCGGCGCCCTGCACCAGGCGGCGTGCCAACAGCCGGCGCTCGTAGCGCCCGTCCACCGGGAGGTCGGCCAACGCGCACACGCGGCGGACCTGGCCGATCGGATCCGCCACGAACGCGGCGTACGGCACCTCGAGTTGGCGCTCGGGCGGCGCGAGCGCGAGCTGGCGGTTCAACTCCGCGAGATTGGCCGTGACCTGAATCGCCGCCACGAGTTCCTGCGGCCTGCCGGCCTGCTCGAAAAACTCCAGATGCTCGGGCGGAATCGGGCTCCACGGCCACGGATCGAGCAACCCGGTGCGCTCGTAGAAGTCCACCTTCAAGAACGAACTGACCGTCGGACGGAGATCGCGAGTCACGTGCACGAAGTAGGCGTCCGGGAAGAGCGCCGCGAGGAGCTCGACCTTGACCGGCCGACCCACGAGCTTGCCGAGAAACCGGGCGCGACCGTGCGACCTCCGGATGCGCTCCAGCATCGGCACCAGGCGCGCGCGTCCTTCGGACAGGACGGTGTCGTCCACATGTTCGGCCGTGTAGTTCCGGAGGTGGTGCCGGAAGAACATGATCGGTTCGACCGGCTTGGGCACGAAGCGTATCTCGCGGAATCGGTCGGTTCCCGGCAAGCTCCATACGCGATTGGCGAAGGCGAGTGCGGGGATCCGGGGAAGCGCGGACACCCAGCTCGGTATCCAGGCCAGGTCCGGGTGCATCGCCAGGAGCGAGTATGCGATCGTCGATCCGCACCTCCCCGTGCCGACCAGGAAGATGGGCGCTCCGCCGGCGCCGGAACTACCGGAAGACCGGGCCATCACAGTCGCCGCGGTTGATGTGGGCCGATTCGGGGACAATCCCGCCGCTCAGCAGCTTGCCGACCGAGGGGGCATAATAGAACGCGAACTGGCTCGGTCCGGCGAGGAATCCGGCTCGCCGCAGACCGGCACCCCATGCCGGATGACACTGGTTGGAGAACATCAGATCGACGTCGGACCGCTGGAGCCGTGACGCCGCCAACGCCGAGACCGTCGCCGCGTCCCCGGGCAGGGCCAGACCGTCGGCCAGCAAGCCGACTCGGAGCGGACCGAAGCCGGTCGCCCCCGGGCTCGCGCTGAGGTCGCGTCGCACGACGCACGCCCAACCGATGTCCGTGCCGTCCCGCGTGATCCGGAGCCGTCGGACCGGAGCGCCCTGCGGATACATCTCGTTCAACGCGCGCTGGTCACGGGTGGCGACGAAGCCGTAGGCCCCGCGCGCCCGTTCCCAAACGGCATCCGCCCACGTTCCAAAGTGCGCGACTTCCTCCACCACACAGCCGCGCGGTGCGGCTGGCCGTCCCACGCGCGCCACGGTGTCATACAGTTTCCACCCGGCCCAACCGACGCCACTCCATGCGAGCGTGTCGAGCAGCACCCGGCGCAGCCTTGTCCGCCGTACGTGGGCCAGGTGTCGCAGGACGCGTGCAGGCCGAACCAAGCGGAAATAGAATGGCACCGTCACACCGGCCCACCCGAGGCGCGCGAGCAATTTCGCGAACGGCCCCTCGTGGCCGCCGAGGCCCAGCGCCATCAACCGGGGCTGTTCACGCAGCAACTGCAACAGCAGGCTGCCTGGAATACCACCAAACCGACCGTCGATGAGACTCTCGGAGACCGGATACCGCACCCACCCCAGCCGCTCGGTCCGGCCGGCGACCCAGAAATCCTGTTCGGTGAGCCACACCGCACCGCGGATCTCTTCGTCCGCCGCGAGGTACATGCGCGTCGCAACGACGGCGCCGCCTTGAGCGGTATCCGGGTCCTCCGGGTACACGGGCCACGGCACCCCGTGCGCCGCGAGGCGTTCATTCAGCCGATCGATGCCCGCGATATCGGCCGGGCGAAAGCGGCGGATCTCCACGCTCATGACGCGTCCCGTGCCGCGTCCTCGCGCGCGATCATGGCCGGCCAGGCGCAGGCGTCATCGCCGACGAGTTTGACGAACCGCTCGACCCCATCGCCCTCCATCGGCGCGAAACCCAGTGCGGGATACAGATCCCTGACCATCGCGTTCTTCTTGGTCGGGATATACTCCCCCACGATCCCGTCGCAGCCCAACCGCGCCGCGTGTTCGTTCAAGTAGGCGACGAGGGCGCGCTCGACATGCCGGTTCATCACGCGGCAGCTCATCACGAGGGTGTCGATGACGGCCTGCCGTTCCGCAACCCGCAGGACGCCGACCGCCACAAGTCCCTGATCACCAAAGCGGTCGCGAAGGCGCAACCACGCGACAACGCCGTTCGGATCGTCGGCCATGGCCTGGAGGTCGGCCTGCGAGTGGCGGCGCGTCGTCAGATTGAACTGATTCGTCTTGCCCACGAGTTGAGCGATCCGTCCGAGCGTAGCCTGTCCAGCCTGGCCGACCTGGGCCACCATGTCCAGGCTGGCGAGGAAGTCCTCGACCGATTCCGCGCCGGTCGCGAGTGCCCGTCGCTGTCGCTCGCGCTGATACATGTCGCTGCGGCCCCGATCCTCCTCCGAGAGTGCCAGCTGATCGAACTGGAACGCGTCGGCGAGGGCGGCTACGTAGTCCAGTGGATCCGTCGGGACCTCGATGACCCCGACCTCCGGGGCGTTCCGCCGCACCTCCGCGCGTTCGACCGGATTGTCGTCGAAGAAGACCAGCGCGTCCGACCCGATGTTCAGCTCGTCGGCGATGGCGCGGAGATTTTGGCTCTTCGGCTGCCAGTTGATGCGCGCGGCGGCGAGGTGTTCCCACGACAAGAGCATCTCGGGATGCTCCCGGAACACGTTCCGCACGACCTCCTCGTCGTTCTTGCTGGCCACCGCCAGCAGAATCCCGCGGTCGTTGAGGGCCAGTGCCGAGCGTTGCAGGGCCTTGTACGCGTTGCCGGGGTAGTCGTCGCCCAGCCGGATCCCCTCCACCCCATCGTCGCCGACGACGCCACCCCAGATCGTGTTGTCGAGGTCGAAGACCAGGCACTTGGCCGGCGGGCGCCGGCTTGCACGGATGGTGCGCGCCAGGTGGCGTGCCATAAGCGGCTGGCATTCGGCGGACACGGGGATTCGGCCCAACGCCCACAACCGTCGATCGGTCCAGCGCGTGGAGCCCGTGGCGGCCACCAGGCCCGCGTAGTCCCAGACCACCGCCCCGGCGTGGGCGTGGATCGCCGACGCCAGCTCGGCGTTGGCGGTTACGATCGTCCCCGCGACCGACTCCGTGAGATTGGCGTCGAACAGGCTCATCGGCGGATCGGCCGGGGCCGCGAAATTCGCCACCAGCACCGGACCCGTCGCGCGCTCGCGGAACATGGCGGTACATCGCGCGAGCCGCTCCACCGCCTCGCGCGCGAGTGCACGCAACCGAGTGCCGCCACTGGCGTGAAACCGCGTGACGGCGTCCGGATCGAGATCCTCCGGTCGCAGCGCGAGCACCAGCACGTCGGGGGCGAAGGCGTACAGCCGGCTCTCGGGATCGGCGAGCACCTGCTCGAACTGACCGAACTCGCCGAAATACGGCACCACGCGAAGGCCGAAGCGCGTACCCTCCACGACGAGGAACGGCTCGACGAAGCCGAGCGAGTAGCTGCTGAGGCATGCCACGCGAACCGGTTCGAGAGGCTCGCCGTCGCCCGCCGTCACCTGGCGCGCCAACCGCATATAGTCGGCGGGCTTGAGATCGCGCGGCAACGCGTGCCAATCGCGGGGTGCTCGGCGGCCGGTGCTATCCGCTCCCATCCGTCACCTCGCGCTCGATGCGCCGGCGGATCGCCGCCACCGACGCCAGATCGGCGATCTCCTGCGGTTCGAACCGCACACCGAATTCCGCTTCAAGCGCAAACACAAGTTGGATGTGGGTTGCGGAATCCCATGCCTCGATCGAATCGGGTGAGTCATCGTCGGTCACCGCATCCTCTCGAACCCCGAAGACGTCTGCGATGACCGCGTGCAGTCGGGGCACGATCGTCATGCGTTCGTCTCCCGGCGCGACGGGTGGGCGACGGCATCGAGCACGCTGCGGCGCCAGCGGTGGTAGCGGCTCGGTCCGATGGTTGAGCGGAGGCGTCCCAGCACGGCCTCCCGCACGCGCCGGCGGGATGCCAGCCACGCGTCGCCGGCCATGACGCGCTTGAAGTAGTCGAGAGGCGGGGACCCCTGGACCGTACAGCGGCGGACGATCCGCGCCGTCCCGCGGCCGTGTGCGGCGCGGTTCACCCCCCACCGGGAGGTCGCCACGGTCCGATACCCGATCTCCGGCAGCAGCCCCCGCGCGCGCAGCGACGGCCAGTCGCCGCCGGGCAGCGCCAGCATCGTCGTGTCCTGTCCGAGTTCCGTATCCAAGAGACGTTTCGACTCCCCCAGTTCGTGACGCAGCGCCGACGCGTCAAGTTCGGAGAGAAACGGATGGGTGTGCGTGTGCGATTGGATCGACATGCCGGCCGCCTTCATTTCCCGCAGTTGATCCCAGGTGACGTAGCCGGGGCGACCGACCCATGTCGTGGTCACGAAAAACGTCGCGCTCATGCCCCGCGCAACGAGCGCCGGGACCCCGCGTTCGTACTGCCCGAGATCGCCGTCGTCGAAGGAGATGGCCACGTGCGGATCGGCCGTTGCCGCGGCTTCTTCGAGCGAGCACGCGCGAAGACCGGCCTCCGCAATGACGTCGAGTTGCCGTTCGAAGATGGCGCGCGGCACCGCGAAGCGCGCCGGACCGCCGTCGTTCGTTGCGGCGCCCGCTGAGATGTCATGGTACATCAGGCACACCCAGCGACCGCCGCCGGGATGCGTCACCCGCCGTTCCTCGCGAAGGTGATCAAGAACTTGTTCGCCCGGTACCGGATCGGGAGCGCCCGCGAGAGCGTCGCGTACATTCTTCGGGCGAAGCCCATGCGATCGCTCCATGGACGATCGACGTAATGGACCTCCTCCGTGGCGAGCCCCATGGGCCGGAAGATCCGGTCCAGGCCGCGTGGCGTCAGCGCCTTCTGGTTGGGCGTCATACCGCTGATCCCCCATACGCGATTGACGACGTTGAACGCCAACCAGGTCAGCAGGTTTCGCGCATTCGGTTCGAACGCCACGAGGCGCTCACGCGTGACGCGTGCCAGTTCGGACGGGAGCGTGTCGAGCTTGGGAAAATGGTGCAGGAGCAAAGAGGTCCAGGTGATCCGGGCCACTCCCTCCCGAAACGGGAGGCGTTCGGCGTCCGCCACCACGAACCGCCCGGCGAGGCCCGCCTTCTGGAAGCGTTCGCGTGCCGACCGTACGCCGCGATGCGTCAGGTCGACGGCAATCACGTCGTACCCCCGGCGGGCAATGCGCACGGCATGCGCCCCGGTTCCGCACCCGAGATCGAGTACGGTACCACCCCTGTCATCGCCGAACACCAAATCGTGGAGTTCGTCGTAACCCTGGGTAATGTGCTCATTCTCCGGATTGCGCTCGAACAATTCGTCGTAGAATGCGCGTTCAGCGGCCAGATCTTGCATGATCGTTTCTGTTATCCCCGTTGAGCCTGAAAGGCCGTCGCGCCGCGCGCGATGGCGTCGTCGGATACTCCTTCGTGACACGGCAGCGCGACCACGCGTGCGGCCAGTGCCTCGGCCCCGGGAATCGCCGCCGGCATGTCGCACAGGTCGGCAAACGCCGGTATGCGCGCGAGCGTGGTCGGATACGATTGTCCGTACGGCATTCCGCAGTCGGCAAGCGCCGCGACCGTTCGCGCGCGACTTCCCGCGTCGGTGGCGAGGACGGCGACCCGAAGGTACGCCGGCTCGCTACCGGGTGCCGCTCCAATCGTCACCGCGCCCGCCGTCCCTTCGAGCGCCGCGAACCAGCGCCACGCGACTCGCGTCCGCACGTGGATCTGGCGCGCTACCGACGCACCGAGGCCGGCGGCGAGCCCGTCAACGCTCGCCGGCGCCGCCCCCTCATCGAACGCTGACTCGTAGTGCGAGGCGCCGATGTCGGCGCCCGGCAGGCGGCTCATCAATCCGAATAGCAAAGGACGGGCCGCCAGCCGCACCGCGCACGCCATCATCCAGGTTCGCACCCCACGACCGTTCGGCCCCCCGGCCACGGGCACGTCTCCTAGGAGCTCGGCATCATGCACGAGTAGGGCTCCGCCGTCCCCCGTCGTCACACACTTCCCGCGGCCGAAACTGAGCACGCCCAAGTGCCCCCGGCCGCCGACGGCTGCCCCGTCGGCCCGCGCCCCCAACGCCTGCGCCGCATCGTCCACGAGCAAGGCGCCGCCCGCCGTCACCCAGTCAAGGTCGTCGGTGCGCGACGGATATCCGAACAGGTTCCCGACGATGACGGCAGCGACCGATCCGTCCACGCATCGGCGGAGATCGGCACGGTCAAAGTCCAGCGTGCCGGGATCAACATCACAGATCCGCGGCGTCGCCCGGACCGAGGCCACAGCGCCGGCAACCGAAAACGAGGTGAATCCGGGAACCACGACCGTGCGGCGTCCAGTCCGGGCCATCGCGATCCGGATAGCGGCCGCCAGCGCCCCCCTGCCCGTCGCAAACGTGCCAACATGGGCTTCGGGAAAGAGGGCCTGGATCTCCCGTTCGAGCGTCCCCGCGTAGCCCCTCGGCCAGCCGATCGCCCCCAGCCCCCGGGTCAACTGTGAGAGACTCGGTGGCGCGACCGTCGGCGGAATCCGCGCCCAGCTGCCCGACAAATCCACACCTCCGTCCGTCCAGTGATCCCAGCCTGGCGCTCCGCCGCCCGCTCGCTTGCACAAGACATGCCCGTCGCGCCGTCGAACGATCCGCTCCTAAGGTGACCAGTCTGTTGCGCTTGCGCAACACACCGGAACCTGTTTCCGTGTTAGGGGCCGAAGTACCAGCAAATGAGCGACATCCGACCTGTCGAAATGGTACGGGTGTTGCATTGGTCCTTGCGACCCGGTTGACCCTTGGGCGGACGTACGAATGGATCCCATGACCGACCCCCATACCAACGTGCCCCGAACGCTGCCGCGCTGGAAACTCGTGCTCTTCTCGGGAATCCTGGCGCTTGTGGTGCTGAGCGTCCTGGAAATCGGTGCCCGCGTGATGCTGCGCGTGACCCGGGGCTTTGACGGCAAGCACCTGTACCAGTACGCGTTCGATCCGTACAAGAACATTCTGCCGACGCCGAACTTCGTCGATCGGCGTGGCATCGAGCACAATTCGGTCGGGTTCCGGCGCTCGAGTGAGGTCACGCGGGAGAAGCCCGCGGGGACCTATCGCGTGTTCTTGATGGGCGGGTCGACAGCCTACGGCATCGGCGGGCTGTGGCCGCACCTCCAACGGGACTACACCGTCCTCGACAACTCGCAGACCATCGATGCGTACCTCGAGCGAGCGTTGGCCGATTCCCTGCCGGGTGTCAACGTCGAGGTGATCAACGCCGCGATCACGAGCACGTGGACCCACCACCATCTGATCTACCTCAATCAAAGCATACTCGGGTACGATCCCGACATGGTGTTGTTCCTGGACGGCTACAACGATTTCTTCCATTTCCTGCCGAACCACGATCAGTTCGCCAGCTATAGTTACAACCTGCAGTCGCGCGTCATCATGGGCGATCCCACCATCAAGGCCCTGCTCGCGTCGAACGGATGGTGGCTCTTCCGCAAGAGCGCCGCGGCGCACCTCGCGTCGCGCGCCGCCCGCACGGTGGTGCAGTTCGTCCGGCGTGACCGTGGCCCGGCGCCGCTCGACCCCGACAGTGCGTTGGCGGCCATGCGGCGCACCTTCGACCGGTCGGCGCTGAAGATGATCGAGCGCATCGGTCTTATTCTCGAAGCCGAGCACGTGCACGCGGTCTTCATGTTGCAACCATTGCTGGTACTCGAGCGCGATCGGCGTGGCGCGCCCGCGGTCGAGCGCGAGCTATTCGAATTCAACGTCGCGTCGTACCGGACGAACTACGAGGAGTTCATGCGTGGGGCGGTGGGGTACGTCGGTCCCGCTGAGCAGGCGGTTGCCGACGAGGTCGGTGCCGAGTTCATCGACCTCACGCGGATCTACGACGGCGTCGAGGGTCAGGTCTACACCGATTACGCCCACCTCACCCCGCTCGGAAACGAGGTGGTCGCCCTGAACGTCCTCCAGCGTGTCCTCCCGATGATCCGCCGGGATCTGGCCGAGGCCGCGGACAGCGCGCGTTAACGGCGGAGGCCGGCGAGAACGGCGCGCGGCTGCCGGATCGCGAGACGGATCATCCTGCGGTCGGCATCCGTGAGCACGCCGAACGACCAGACGGCGCCGCCGTAGGCCGCGAGCAACACGGTGCGGAACGCCAGCGAAGCCACGACCGGTAGTTCGGGCGCGAGCATACCGATCCCAATCGCGCCAAGACCGGCACCGACGAGGCGCCAGACCGGTCCCCACCGGTAGGCCACGGGCCACAATCGCTGCGCAAAGTAGTAGACCATCCAGCACCGCACCGCGAACGCCGCCACGGTCGCCAGTGCCGCGCCGATGCCGAGATAGCGCGGAATGAGCACCAGGTAGCCGACCACGGCTACGGCCGCGGCGACCCAGTTCGCCACCGTGATCCATTCCGTCCGCTCGCGATAGAGGACGCCGAGATTCAGGAAGTCGGTCCACGCTTGCGCCCCATAGGCGACGAGGATGAACGGCACGAGGAGCGCCGCGCTGCGGAACGCGGGCGCGGCGATCACGCGCAGGAAGTCGTCCGCCAGGACGCCGATCAGGACGCCGACCGTCACCAGCACGAGGTTCATGTACACGAAACCACGCGCGTACAGTTCGTCGCGATCGTCCCGCCGCGCGATCTCGAACCGCACGGGATCCCACACACGGCTGAACGGGAAGAACCCGACCACGACCAGCAGGAACCCGAATTGATACGCCAGTCCGTAGAGACCCACGACGTCGGTGTTCCCGGATTGATTGAGGAAGTACCGGTCCCCGAAGGTCGAGATGAACGTCGCGATCTGAGTCGCGACCAGCGGGATCCCGAAGCGCACGAGATCGCGCACCGCCCGGCGTTCGAGATGCATACCGACGCGACGCGTGGTGTACCACGCCACCCACAACCCCACCGCGATGTTCGCGATCATCGTGCTCAGCACGACACCCTTGGCGCCCATGTGGAACGGGATCAGGAAAATCACGTTGCACAGCACCTGCAGGAACAACTTGGACGTGCTCATCACGACGAACAGCTTGGACTTGTCCAGCAACTGCAAGTACATCGTCCCCACGGTGATCATCGGCTCGAACGCGAGCGTGATCGCGGAGATACGGATCAGGTTGTTGTATTCCTGCGAGTCGAATACGATGGCGCCGATGGGCGGGGCGAGGGCGTAGGCGACCACCGCCACGACCGCGAACGTGGCCGTCAGCAGCACGAGCGCGGTGGACACGACGCGGCGGCGGCCGATGTCGTCTTCCGCCTTGTGGTAGAAGTGGAATACGCCCTGCGCGATGCGGGAGCCCGCGACGAGTGAGGTGACTTCGTGAACGACGATGATCAGCTGCAGCACGCCGTAGTCACCCGGCGTGAGGAACCGGGTGTAGATCGGCAGCATCAGGAATGCCACCGCTTTGCTCAACAGAATGCCGACCGCGTAGACCATGCCGTGCCGGCCTACGCGGGCCATCCGGAACGGCTGCTCTTTGCCTCCTCCCTGATCGGCGGCGCTCACGACTGGCCGCCCTGTGCTCCACCCGGCTCAGGGACCATGGCGCGCGCCGCCTCCGTCACCGTCGCGAACCTGAGGGACGCCAGCTTCGCCATCGCCTCGAGCACCGTTTCGATCCGCGCGTAGAGCCGGCTCACGTCCGCTGACGTCCGAACGAACGGCCCGGTGCCGGCCGTATGACTCAGGGAGTGCCACACCAGATGCAGGTGCCCCACATCCTCGGCGAGCAGGGCGTGGCCGAGCGCCACCATGTCGCGCCGGCTCGTGCGCTCGGGATTGAGACTGATGCGACGCAGCAGTCCCGTTCGGGCCATCAGACCACGCAAGCGGAGCTGACGCCAGGGCGCCCCGCCGAGCGCCGCGTGCCACCGGCGCCACCGAGCCATGGGGATCCGATTGAACCCCCACGACATCGGCACCTCGGTCAGCTGCCCGTCGTTGTTGGGTGTCGCGGGATCGCTGGGGTCGAACCGGTAGATCGCGGGTGTGGCATCGCGGAAATCGGACCCGCCCTCACGACGCCAATCGACGCACGGCGCCACCGTCGTGTCGACCTCGTACCCGCTCTGTGCCAGCAACGCCGCGGTTTCCGGCCACATGCCGAACCGGCCACGAAAACTCGTCGGAGGCCGTCCCGTGACGCGGGTCAGCCCTTCGGTCAGGGTCTCCAGCTTCGCTTGCTGGACCGCCGGAGGGAGCCGGCCAAGCGCGATCTCCGCCTCTCCTGCACGATTCCCGTAGGGCGGGGTGTTCCACGCGTGAAGATGCGCCCCGACCTCCGTATCCTCCGCGACGAGCGACCGCAGCACGTCGGCACCGGCAGGATCAGTGATCACCGCGTGGGTCGCCAGGAAGGTGGGTCGCGCACCCAACCGCCGCATGAACGACGCGGCGTTGGAAAGCGCGGCCACGTTCTTCACGGAGAGGCCGGTGCGAGTGGGTGTCCAGTTGTCTTCCTCGGTATCGATCGATAACACGATCGTGAGGTCGCGCATTACTTCTCGACGACGTCGGAGCTTGTGCGTGGTTTGATACGCCAAGTGCCGGCGCCGGTCGGTACGAGCAGACCGGTGACGTCGATCAGGACCATCGGCACGTAGGGCGTCCGCGTGAGACCGGCATCCTGGTCGAACACGACGTCGACGGTTCCCAGACTGTCGCTGACCACGAGAACGTAGTCGCCGGCGACCGTGGCGGTATCAGATATGGTGACGTCGATGAGTCGGATCAATGCCGCGTCGAGGCGGCCCCCGTCAGCCGATCCGGCCTGCACGGTGTTCAGTCGCTCCACCGGAGGGGCGGAGCCCTGTCCCAGCGGCTCGACAAGCGGATCGTCGAGAGTCGGGTGTCCATCGCGCCGCTCGCGACGGGCAAGGAGGCGAACGCTGTCACCAGGAAGGACCGCCGTGCGCATGCGCGTCACTCGGATGGCCCCCGTCTCGGTCACCACGTGAACCGTCGAGTCGCCGAACGTGTCACGTTGATTCAGCACGATGGCCTCGACGAACACCTTCGTGCCCACGGCCAGCGCTCGCGCTTCGGCGATGGTGACGATCGGGAAGCTGATCGCGACCGCGACCTCGATACCGAGCGTATCGGCGGGCGTCAACGTGATCAGGGAGGTATCGATCCTGACGACCGAGATACTGTCGCCGAACAGCGTCGGGTTGTCGAGCGCCACCACCTCGTAGCGCCCAACCGGTACCTGTGGAAACGCGAAGTCGCCGTTGGCGGCAGTGACGCCGCGGGCGGCGGTGTCGCGACTTCCGACCGGCACAAGGCGGATGGCGACCCCTCCGAGCGCCGAGTCACCCTGGCTGGGGTTGCGGTCACCATTCCGATCGATATACGCAAAGCCCGTCACGTCGACCGCGGCGGTAATGGACAGGACGCGGTCGACGCCCGCGTTTTCGCACGCGAGCGTGGCCGCGGCGATCAGCAACGCCGAGCGACGAAGCGCACGAGCGGTCATCACAAGCCCAGCCGGAGCCCGAATCGTACATACCGTCCGGTTGAGCGAGACCGGAGTTCCCGGCCGAACCCGGGATTGACCGCTACCGGGACGGTCGTGACGCCGGTCGTGGGATCGACCGTCAGCGGCGCCGCCGGATCCAGTCGGTACAACGCGGCATCCCGCATTGCGCCATCCGGTTCCAGCACGGCGATGGCGTCGACGATGAGGTCCGCTCGAAAATGCCCACGCGAGCGTAAGCCGATGCTCAACCGCAGGTCGAGCCGCTGCTGCGACGGGCCGCGACAGGAGTTCCGGCGGGCGAACTGCTGGGCCTGCGCCGCGACGCACGGCCATTGGTCGAAGACCGTGCTCATCCCGGCGGCCGCCGAATTGACGAACGCGGGATCATTGACCGAGGAACCGTCGCCGTTCGCGTCGACGCCGGCCGGAAACCCCGGAGTGAACGGATAGCCCGATCGAATGCGGTACAAGCCTGCCAGCCGGGCGCCCAGGGGCAACGGGATCTCCGCCGCCAGGACGAAGTCATGCGGCACATCGAAGCTCGACACGCCGTCGGCCCAATCCTCGGCGCCGAGACTGTCGGGGAACGGTGTCAGCTGTGAGAGCGGTGTACTGCCCGGCCCAACGAGCCAATTGTCCGTCGTTTGGGAGTACGTGTAGGCCATGCTCAGTCCCACGCCTCCCAATGCTCCGTCGATCGCGGCGGTGAATCCCCAATAGTCCGAGTATCCGTCCGGATCGATCACCGTGACGAAGTCGAACTCGTCAAACCGGCGGTTCGATCCGGGGGCTGCCGAGAGCATCCCGCCCGACTTGACCAGCGTTCCGTAGAGGACGCGCCCGTCCTGGTCGGTGCTCGCCGCTCCCGACAGCAGGTTCAGATCGTGGCGCCTCCCGAGGAAGTCCGTGTGTCGGTAGGCGCCGACAAGGTGCAATGCGGCGTGCGCACCCAGCGACCGCGTGATGCCGAGGCTCCCGCGTGACGATCGCGGTGCCTCATGATCGGGACCGAGCAGCGTGACGAGCGGGCCGGTGATCGGCGCCGTCGCGGAATCGGGAACGGTCGGCCACGAGCCGACCGATCCGGCGGCTCGACGCATCTGAATCGCGCCGTCGTGCGTCAGTGCTTCGGAGAGGGCCGCGGGATCGACCCGCCCGTAGTAGCGGCCGCCCTGCACGCGCACGATCCAGCTGTTCCGGTTCCCGACGTCCCATGTGATGCCCGCGCGCGGGCTCAGCTTGTTGCGCTTGTCGCTGACGTCGTTGTTGGCGATGCCCGTCAGCGTGAGCCACCGGTTGACGAGCGCGATCTTGTCGATCGGGAGCGTCTCGCGGTCGTACCGCAGTCCCATCGTGAGCCGCAGTCCCGGGCCGGCACGCCACGTGTCCTGCAAGAACACGCCGAGCTGAGCCGACGAATGCGGCGACCGTGTGGCGCCGCCAACGGACTGGTAGAACGTGCCGTCGAGATTGGCGAACGCCACCGGATCACCGAACGCGAGAACGCCATCCCGTGCCCACCCCTGCGTATCGTCCGCGCGCAGCACGTCGACGGCACCGCCGATCTTCAGGATGTGGGCACCGACCGTGAAGTACACGACTTCCTGTCCCCAGAACTGCGAACGCCGCACGGTCGCGGGCAGCTGCGGGTCCATCCCGAAGCTGGTGCCGCTCGAGACGACCAACGTCGTCGGGATCCGGTTGCCGCGGAACGCGAGGTTGCTGCGATCGACCCCGATGCGTAGTTCACTGTGTACGCCGTCGAGCAGTTGCGAGGTGAGTGACAAACCGGCGGATACGGTCAAGCCATCACTGTCAATGCCCAGGCTCCGCGCTCGGCCGAGGCCGAGGTCGGGATCCACCGACGTGAACTTCGCCGCGCCGGCATGAACCGACAGGCGTTGGGTACCGGCAATCTGCCAATCGAACCGGCCGAACGCGCTGCCCGACGTCGTTTCCGTTCGTTGCGCCCGCGTATACCCGTCGAGTCCTACGGCGAAGGAATCAGCGGCGAACCCGATGATGCGCCCGTTCGCCCCGGACCCGGTAAGCGCGGCCTCCATCGGCCGCTGGATATGCGCGCCCTCCACCGAAAGCGCGAAGTGCGCGGTATCGCGGATGATCGGACCGGCGAACCGCGCGCCGCCGCGAATGCTCGACAGCGAGCGTGCGCTCGCGTTGAAGAAATCCGATGAGGTGACGGCATCCCCCGTCCAGTCTCCGAAAACGTCCAGCCGGAAATCGCGCGATCCGCGCCGCCCATAGCCCACGAGGGCCGCCCCGGCCGCCCCAGACCACTCGACGTCCACGGCGTTCGTCATGACCTCGACAGCGTTGAACGCGCTGCGCGGCAAGACACCGATCTGCGACGTGATCGGCGTCGGTCCGGGATAGCCCGCCCGATCGTGCGGGACACCGTCGATCCACGTGCGACTGAATCCGAGCGGTAGACCCTCCAACACCGCTTCGTCCGTCGCGGTCGCGATCCTCAGCAACTCGCCGACACCGCGGTCGACATCGGGCAAACCGTCGCGCGTGACCTGCGGGAAGCCTCGTGAGACGCCGGCGCGGGTTCCCGTGGTCGTCGCACCCGGCATCACCACGGTGTCGATGCGCGTCACCGGGGGCGGGACGGGCAGAATCGCGATGCCGACGGATAGGTCCGAGCCAGGGGAGACCCACACGTTCGTAAGCAACTTCGGCCGATACCCGATCCGCTCGACGCGAATCGCGTATTCACCCGCGGGAAGCAGCGTGAACGCGAACGCCCCGCCGCGACCGGTCATCGCCTCCCGCGTTGTCCCGGTCGCCGCGTCCGACACGAGTACGAGGGCATCGGACACCCCCCGACCGTCCGGATCGACGACGTTCCCCGAGACGCCCCCGCTGGTCAAGCTCTGGCCCGAAACGGGGCGAGCCACGGCCAGCGCGACGGTCACGAACGCCGCCCAGCGAAGGGATCGGCCCAGGGGCGCGGTCGTGATCAAGTGTGCGGATCGCTCCGAACTGAAGGGAATACCACTGTGTGGACGGTGCGGGGATATAGCAGGTATTGTGCCGTGACGCAAACCTCTGGACGGTGCAGTGTTGCCCCGATCCGATGCGTCACGACCGCTGTGACGCACTGGCGATTCACCGATCGAACTCGGCTGTCTTCGCGCCGCGGCGTGCTGTCCCGGCAGTCGCCGCCGGTGCCCCCCTTGCACCGCCTCACGACGCTTTCGACAACCGAAAGCCCGCAGGGACCACCGTTTTGCGCAAAGCCTCCAGTCGGCCGCTATGCAATGTCGGTGCAGGCGGCGGCATACGCCCTTGTGGACGGTCGAAATGGCCCGAATTCCGAGGAATCTCCTCGATGTTGCGGCGGTGCAACAGGTGCCGGGGGCGCGGCGAGCCGTGACCACCATTCCATGCCCGGATGGCACCCTAAATTCAATCATTGCGGTCGGTTAACCTCCACTCACCTCCACCGAGGTCCCGTGGCTGCGAAGGGCGCAATACTTGCACCCCGGAGGGCCGTTGACGCCAAAACCCACCGTATTCCACACCACAATGGTGCCGGGTCGTTGAGGCATAACACATTGTGAAGCAGTCGTTTACGTTTGTGACATCAACCTCTTCGGAAGCGGCGATGACGAAGCAACGGACGCTTGACTGCGCTCTCATCGGGAACGAGTCACTGGTCGTGCAGTGTGCCGAGATCTTGCTCGAGCGCGGGCATACGATCGCGGCGGTTGCCTCGGGCAACCGGGCCATAGCCACGTGGGCCGGCTCGAAGGCGATTCCACTGTTGCAGCGGGCTGAAGATCTCCCCGCCGCGCTGCCAAACGGCGTCGACTACCTGTTCAGCATCGCGAACCTCGCCATCGTACGGGCCGACGTGTTGCGGGTTGCCCGCGCGGGAGCGCTGAACTTCCACGACGGTCCGTTGCCCGAGTACGCCGGCCTGAATACGCCGGCCTGGGGACTCATCAAAGGGCTGTCCGAATGGGGGATCACCTGGCATTACATGACCCACTCCGTCGATGCCGGTGATATCCTCCGCAAGGAGACCTTCCCCCTCGGCCCCGACGAAACGTCACTGACCCTGAATACGAAGTGCTATGACGCGGCCATTCGCTCGTTTCGGGATGTGGTGGACGGCTTGGCTGGTGGACGGACCGACGGCGAGCACCAGGATACCTCAACCACCGAGTACTTCTCGAAACATCAGCGGCCCGTGGCGGCCTGCGGGTTGCCGTGGAGTGACGGCGCGGCTTCGGTTTCGGCGCTCGCGCGCGCGCTCGATTTTGGCCCGTACACCAACCCACTCGGCCTGCCGAAGCTCTATGCGAACGGGGATGTTGCCCTGGCCCGGACGATCGAGGTCACTGACGCCACTTCCTGCGAGGCGCCGGGCACCATCACCGCCCGCAACGACGATAGCCTCACGGTTGCCACCAGTTCCACCGACGTGACCCTGCGCGACCTCGCGACCATCGATGGCGTACCGCTCAGCGCGGCGGACTTCGTCAATCGCTTCGCTCTCGACGTGGGCGATCGACTGACGGAGCCCGAAGGGGAAGAACTCGAATCGCTCAACGCGCTGAGCGAACGCGCGAGCCGCGGCGAGGCCCACTGGCAGCGCCGCATGACCGATCTGGAACCGGCGGAGATTCCCTACGCCGACCACGCACCCGATGGCGAAGGGCAACGTGCCACGCTGACAGTGCCGCTCGCGCCGATGACGTCGCGCGCCCTTGCCAAGGCCGCACCCGACCTCGAGCCCGCGGAAGCGGTGCTCGCGGCGTTCGCGGCCTATCTGGGACGGGCAAGCGGCAAGACCGCTTTCGACCTCGCGATCAGGAGCGGGATCGACGGGCGATCGGCGGCGGTCTTCGCGGCCTGGGTGCCGCTCCGCGTCGAGGTCGATCCGGCGGCCGGTTTTTCGGCTCTGGCCGGTGGCGTCGCCACCGCCCTCGCGGCCGCGCGCAAGCACGGCACGTTTACGCGTGATCTGGCCGCCCGTCATCCGGAGCTCTCCCGGCTCGTCGGTCGCGAGCCCGAACGGCTCTTGCCGGTATCGGTTGCGATCACGGACGACGCAGCTGCACCGGGCGCCGCCGTGCTCTCGGTGCGGATCACAACCAGCGGCTCGGCCACCGAATGGACATACGATCCGCGCGCGTTGACACCGCAGGCGGTCGAGGCGATGCGGCGGCAGTTCGACCTCTTTGCGTCGACCGTCGCGACACAACCGGATCTCCCGGTCGGCACGATCTCCCTTCTTACCGAAGACGAGTTGCGCCTCGTCCTCGAGGAATGGAACGACACCGATGTGGCCGTGACGCCCGCGTGCGTTCACGACCTGATCGAGCAGCAGGTGGCCCGAACACCGGCGGCGACGGCGCTCGTGTGCGACGGGCAGTCGCTCAGCTATGGCGCCCTTAACGCGCGTGCCAACCAACTCGCGCGGCATCTGCAGAGTCTCGGCGTTGGTCGCGAAACGCTCGTTGGCGTGTGTGTCGAGCGTTCGCTCGACATGGTCGTTTCGACCCTCGCAATCCATAAGGCGGGCGGGGCGTACGTACCGATCGACCCGACATATCCGCGCGACCGTATCGCGCTCATGATCGAGGACAGTCAGGTCGCCGTGCTGATCACGCAGGATCGGCTGGCCGGGTCGTTGCCCGCCACCGCGGCCGCGATGGTCCGCGTCGACGTCGAATGGCCGGCCATCGGTGCGCTCGACTCGAGCAACCTCGACGCCTCCGTCAAGCCGACGCAACTGGCCTACGTGATCTATACCTCCGGCTCCACCGGCCGCCCGAAAGGCGTGATGGTCGAGCACCGGAATGTGGCGAACTTCTTCGCGGGCATGGACGAGCGGGTGCCGCACGCCGCGGGGAACGTCTGGCTGGCGGTGACCAGCCTGTCCTTCGACATCTCCGTACTTGAACTGTGCTGGACGCTCGCCCGCGGATTCACGGTCGTCATCTACGTTGACCGCGAGCGCACGCTTACAGCCGTCGCCGAGCCGACCGTGCGTCCCGACCTCGGGTTCGGGTTGTTCTACTTCGCGAGCGACGAAGGCGGTCAGGGCGCCGACAAGTACCGCATTCTCATCGAGGGAGCCAAGTTCGCCGACGCACATGGATTCACGGCGGTCTGGACCCCGGAGCGGCACTTCCACGCGTTTGGCGGGTTGTTCCCGAACCCCGCCGTCACGGGCGGCGCGATCGCCACGATCACCGATCGGGTTGCCATCCGTGCCGGCAGCGTGGTCTTGCCGCTGAACAGCCCGATCCGGGTCGCCGAAGATTGGGCACTCGTCGACAATCTGTCGAACGGCCGTGTGGGTATCGCCATGGCGTCCGGTTGGCACCCCAACGATTTCGTGCTGATGCCGGCCAATTTCGACAATCGGCGCGACGTGATGTTCGAGGGGATCGAGACGGTCCGGCGGTTATGGCGGGGTGAAGCCGTGGGCTTCCCGAATTCCAAGGGCGAGCCGGTGGAGGTGCGGACGTTCCCCCGCCCCGTCCAGGATGAGCTCCCGATCTGGGTCACCATCGCCGGCAGTCCGGACACGTATCGCCGGGCGGGTGAGGCCGGGACACACGTTCTCACCCACATGCTCGGCCAGAACATCGCCGACCTGCGTGACAACCTGAAGGTATATCGCGAAGCCTGGAGCAAGGCGGGCCATCCCGGGCAGGGCAAGGTCGCTCTCATGCTCCACACCTTCGTCGGCGAGAACGATGCCGACGTGCGCGAGATCGTGCGCGGACCGATGAAGGCCTATCTGCGGAGTGCCGCCGGGCTGCTGCGCGGCTACGCCGGCGCCTGGTCGGCCTACCGCAAGCGCGTGCAAAGCGGTGTCGAGGCCAAAGGCGACGAGTTTGACAACCTGTCGCCGGAAGATCTCGAGGCGCTGCTCGAGTTCGCGTTCCAACGCTACTACGAGACCAGCGGGCTGTTCGGCACGCCTGAACGCTGTCTGGAGATGCTGGCCACGGTGAGCGAAATGGGCATCGACGAGTTGGCCTGCCTCGTCGACTTCGGCGTGGATCCGGAACGCGTCTTGAAGCATCTGTATCACCTGAACCGTCTCCGCGAACGGGTGGCGGCGCAGCCCGCCCCTGGACACAGCGGGACATCCATCGACCAGCTCGTGACGCGTCACGGCGTCACGCATATGCAGTGCACGCCATCCATGGCCCGCATGCTCACGATGTCCCAGGAAGGTCGAGCCGCGCTCGAGCACGTCGGCCACTTGTTGATCGGGGGTGAAGCGTTCCCGGTGGAATTGGCCGCGGAACTGCGCACGGTCACCAACGCCGACATCGTGAACATGTACGGCCCGACGGAGACAACGATCTGGTCGTCGACCCATCGGGTGAACGGAGACGAACACAGCATTCCGATCGGCCGGCCGATCGCGAACACGGAGTTCTACGTGCTCGACCGGCGACTCCAGCCTACGGCATTGGGGGTGCCGGGCGAACTGTTCATCGGCGGCGCGGGTGTCGTTCGCGGGTATCTGAACCGGCCCGAACTGACGACGGAACGCTTTATCGACCACCCGTTCAAGGACGGCGGGACGCGGCTCTACCGTACCGGAGACCTCGTCCGCTATCGCGCCGACGGCAACGTCGAGTTTCTCGGTCGCACCGACCATCAGGTGAAGATTCGCGGCTACCGGATCGAGTTGGGGGAGATCGAGTCGACGCTCCGGCGACACGAGACGGTTCGCGAAGCAGTGGCGGTGGTCCATGAGGACGTCACCGGAGATCGCCGCATCGTCGCGTATACGGTGGCCCACGGCCCGGTCGGCGTGGACTCTGCCGCGCTGCGCGACCACCTAAAGCGGCACGTGCCCGAGTACATGATTCCGGCGACCTTCGTCGCGCTCGACGCCTTCCCGCTGACCCCGAACGGCAAGATCGATCGCAACGCGCTCCCCGCGCCCGACCAGGTGCAGCGAGTACGGCAGGTGGAGTTCCTCCCGCCGGGCAATGTACTGGAAGAGACGATCGCGGGCATTTGGCAGGATGTGTTGAACCTCTCGGCCATCGGCACCCAGGATAACTTCTTCGACCTGGGCGGTCACTCGCTTATGGCCGTTCAGGTACAGTCGCGCCTGCGCGATGCCACCAAGCGTGATATTTCGGTGACGGAGATATTCCAATACCCGACGATCCGTACGCTCGCCGAGCACCTGGCCGCCGAAGGCGGCAATGGGGCCGCCGTGCTGGCCAGCGTCGATCGGGCGGCGGCGCGCAAGGAGTCAATGGCTCGGCGACGGGAACGCCGGCGTCGCTAACACCCATGGAGAAACTAAAGGTCGAGCGTTCATGAGCGAGCCAGGTTCGTCGGGCATCGAGTCGGGTATCGCCGTCGTTGGGATGGCGGCCCGCTTGCCCGGAGCGTCCACCATAGCCGAGTTCTGGAGCAACCTCCGCAACGGGGTCGAGTCGGTTACCCCGTTCACCGACGACGAACTCCGGGCCGCGGGCGTGCCGGAATCGCTGATCAACGATCCGGATTACGTGAAGAGCGGGGCCATCCTCGACGGCATGGAGCTGTTCGACGCGGGGTTTTTCGGATTCAGCTCTCGCGACGCCACCATTATGGATCCGCAACACCGGCAGTTCCTCGAGGTAGCCTGGGAAGCGATCGAGGATGCGGCCATCGATCCGTCCCGGTTCGATGGCTCGATCGGCGTGTTCGCCGGCACCGGTATGCACACGTACATGATGTTCAACCTGCTCAGCAATCGCGAGCTGATGGACTCGGTCGGTATGTTCCTCGTGCGGCACACGGGCAACGACAAGGATTTCGTCGCGACGCGCGTTTCGTACGCGTTCAACCTGACCGGCCCGAGCATCAACGTCCAGACCGCGTGCTCGACCTCGCTCGTGTCGATTCACCTTGCCTGCCAAAGCCTGTTGAACGGCGAGTGCGACGCCGCGGTGGCCGGTGGCGCCACGATTGAGGTGCCGCATCGGCACGGCTACCTGTATAAGGAGGGGGAGATTCTCTCTCCTGACGGACACTGCCGGCCGTTCGACAAGAACTCCCAGGGAACGATCTTCGGGAGCGGGCTCGGCGCGGTGGTCCTGCGCCGCCTCGAGGACGCCATCGAGCACGGTGAGCCCATCCACGCCGTGATCCGCGGCTCGGCCGTCAACAACGATGGGTCGCAGAAGGTCGGCTACCTCGCACCGAGCGTGGACGGCCAGGCCAAGTCCATCGCGGAGGCGCTGCAGATCTCCGAGGTCGACGCCCGCACGATCTCGTACGTCGAAGCACACGGTACCGGCACGCCGGTCGGCGATCCGATCGAGCTCACCGCACTGACGCAGGCGTTCCGGCTGCACACCGACGAGCGCGGCTTCTGCAGGCTGGGCTCGGTGAAGGCCAACATCGGTCACCTCGATACGGCGGCCGGCATTGCGGGCTTCATCAAAGTGATCGAGGCGATGAAGCACCGCGAGTTGCCGCCGACCATCAACTACACCGGACCCAACCCGATCCTCGATCTGGAATCGTCGCCGTTCGTGGTGAACGCCGAGTTGGTTCCCTGGAACCCGCCGTCGGGCGTGCCGCGTCGCGCCGGCGTGTCGTCGCTTGGCGTCGGCGGGACCAACGCGCACATCATCCTTGAGGAGGCGCCCGTGCGACGGGTGCGTTCGAGCGCGTCCCGGAAGCAGCAGTTGCTGCTCGTCAGTGCCAAGACCAAGAACGCGCTGGCCAACAATTGCGAGGCGCTTGGCGACGCCCTCCGGACCGACGCGGCTCCCGCGCTGGCCGACGTCGCGTATACCCTGCAGGTCGGCCGAACGCATTTTGCGGAGCGCCGGTTCGTCGTCGCGGCGGACGCGGCCGATGCCGCCGACGTGTTCGAGCGCGAGGATACCACCCGGGTGGTGTCCGCCACCGCCCCCGACAGCAAGCGGTCGGTTGCCTTCATGTTCGCGGGCGGCGGCGCGCAGTACCCCAACATGGGTCTCGAGCTCTATGAAACCGAGCGGGTATATCGTGAGGCGGTCGATGCGTGCCTCGACTTGCTGCAACCCAGCCTCGATTTCGACCTTCGCGCGGTGCTCTTCCCCGCTGCGAGCGACACCGAGCGGGCAGCCGCCGACCTCGAGCGACCCAGCCGGGCCTTGCCTGCGTTGTTCATTACCCAATACGCGCAGGCGCAGTTGTGGATGTCGTGGGGCGTCTCGCCCGCCGCCGCCATCGGCCACAGCATGGGCGAGTACACGGCAGCCTGCCTCTCGGGGGTCCTTGCGCTGGCGGACGCGCTTGGCGTGGTCGCCTTGCGCGGCCGCCTGTTCGAGCAGGTACCAGCGGGTGCCATGCTCAGCGTGGCGCTCGACGCCGAGGCGCTGCACGCGTTGCTTCCCGACGATCTCTCGATCGCGGCGGCGAACGCACCCCAGCTCTCCGTCGCGGCGGGGCCCGTCGCCTCGATCAACGCGCTCGAGCGGACGCTGACGTCGCGCGAGATCGAGTGCCAGCGGATTCACATTGCCGTGGCCGCGCACTCGTCCATGCTCGAACCGATCCTGGAGGAGTTCGGCGCGCATCTTCGCCGGCTCACGTATGGCGCGCCCAGCTTCCCGGTCATCTCCAATTTGTCAGGACGTGTGCTGACCGCCGAGGAGGCGGGCGATCCGCAGTACTGGGTCAGACACCTTCGCCAGACCGTCCGCTTTGCGGAAGGCGTCGCCGAACTGCTCAAGGATTCCAGCCGCGTGCTGCTCGAGGTGGGACCGGGCCGGACACTCGCCTCGCTGAGCCGCATGCACGCGGCGACCACGCCGGCGCACACGATCCTCACGTCGATGCGCCATCCCGAAGAGGATGGCTCCGACGTGGCGTTCGCGCTCGGGACGCTCGGCCACCTGTGGACCGCGGGTGTCGCAATCGACTGGGACGGCTTCTATCGCGACGAGACCCGCGAGCCGGTGCAGCTCCCGGCCTATCAGTGGGAGCACGCACCGTACTGGATGCAACCCGTGGAACGGCACGACGTGACGGAAGTGCTTGATGAACGCCGCGCCGACATGGGCGAGTGGCTCTACGAGCCGACATGGCGCCGCTCGCCATTGCCGGCCGGCGCCGGCGCCGCCGCGCAGCGCATCCTCGTGTTCGACGCCGCAGGCACCTTGAGTGCTCCCTTCGTGTCGGGCGCGCAGGCGAGCGGACACGAGGTCCTGGTTGTCCGCCCGGGGTCCGACTTCGCGGCGGCCGACGCTACCTTCACCATTCGACGCGATCATGCGGACGATTACCAGGCGATGGTCGCCGCGCTCGGTGAGCGCGGAGCGCTACCCGACGCCATCGTCTACTTCGCGCCCCACGCGGCCCCAACCGACGACCTGGATGTAGCGCTCGGCGGGAGCTTCTTCAGCCTGCTCTATCTCGCGCAGGCGCTCGGTGCCGAGGATGTCAGCACGCCCATGCGGCTACTCGCTGTGTCGTCCGGGGCGCAGCAGGTGGCCGGGGAAGCAATGCCCTCGCCCACCGCGGCCGCGATGCACGGGCCCTGCCGGGTCATCCCGCGGGAGTTCCCCAACGTCGAGTGCCGCGCGATCGATCTCGCGGGTCCCGCCCCTGGGACGTGGCAGGAACATCGGCTGGCCGGCATGCTGCTGGCCGAACTGGCTCGGGACGTGCACGAAGCAGCGGTCGCCTATCGCGGCGTCGAGCGGTTCGCGATGTCGTATGAGCGAAACAGCGGTACCACGTCGGACAGGTCGACCCTGCCGCTTCGTGACGGCGGCGTCTACCTGATTACCGGCGGACTCGGTGGCCTGGGCTTGCTGTTCGCCGATTATCTGGCGGAGACCGCCCACGCCAAGATCATCCTGGTCGGACGGTCGGGCCTCACCCCGAGCAAGGCCGACCGCGTCCGCGCCCTCGAGGAGAAGGGGGCGCAGGTCCTCGTCGCCAAGGCCGACGTGACCGACGAGGCGCGCATGGCGGAGGTGGTCGCGGAGGCGACCGCGGTGTTCGGGCCCATCAACGGCGTGCTGCACGCAGCGGGCGTGCTCGACGACGGACCGGCACAGCTCAAGACGACCGCGGATGTGCGGCGCGTCCTCGAGCCAAAGATCAAGGGGACCCTGGTACTCGACGCGGTCTTGCGGGGAACTGCGCTCGACTTCGTCGTTCTCTTCTCATCGGTCAGCGCGGTCGTCGGCCCGGCGGGGCAAATCGACTATAGCGCCGCGAATGCATTCCTCGATGCCTACGCCCACGCGCGCCAGGCCTGCGACGGCACCCGGACGGTGGCGGTCAACTGGCCCGCATGGCGCCAGGTCGGGATGGCGGCGGAGTTGCTTGGGGACGGATCGGCGCCACTTGGAGAGGGAGAACACGTTCCCCATCCGCTGTTCGATCGGCGCATCCGGCGCGGGGCGGCCGAGGAGATCTTCTCCACCGCCTTCAGCGTCGATACGCACTGGGTGTTGAAGGAGCACCGCATCCGCGGCGGCTCCGCGCTCATTCCCGGCGCGGGATACCTCGAGTTGGCGCGCGCGGCCTTCGCCATCGAGCAACCGTCGCGGCCCGTCGAGATGAGCGACGTCTTCTTCATGGCGCCGTTCGTCGTGTCGGATAGCGAGACTCGGGAACTGCAGGTCCACCTCACGCGCACGAACGGATCGACCGAGTTCGTGATGCGGAGCCCCGTCGGGGGCGGACACGCCGGCTGGCACGAACACGTGCGCGGTACGGTCGCCGACGCGAGCCCGCCGTCTGGGCGGCACGATGTATCGGCCATTCTGGCTCGCTGCACCGAGCACCGGGAGACCTTCACCGACTCGAACCACGATCCGCATCTCCAGTTCGGCCCCCGCTGGGCCAGCCTCAAGCGCGTCGATTACGGCACGAACGAGGCCGTGGCCACCCTGGAAGTCGCCGACGAGTACGTGGACGATCTTCAGGACTACCGACTGCACCCGGCCGTGATCGACATGGCGACGGCCGGCGCGCAACGGCTCATCACCGACTATGATCCGGCGACCGACTTCTACGTCCCGATCGGCTACACCCAGCTCCGATTCTCCGGCACCCTGCCACGCAAGCTGTACAGCCATATCCGCTACCGCGCCTCGTCTGAGGACGCGCGGGACGTGGCGGTATTCGACGTCACGTTGATGGACGAGACGGGTGCCGAGGTCGTCGCGATCAACGAATTCATGATGCAGCGAGTCGTCGACAAGACCTTTACCGTGGTGCAACCGGGTTCGCCCGACGGGGACGCCGAGAGCCATGGGACGTCGGACGAGGCGCTCGAACGGGCACTCGAACTTGGCATCGACGCGCGGGAGGGCGTGGCGGTATTCGAACGCATCCTGGCGTCGTCGACCGGCCCCCAGGTGCTCGTGTCGCCGTATCCGTACGCCTACCTGCGGGACCGACTCACGGCGCCGCTCGGCGCGACGGTCGCGCCCGCCGCTCGGCAGACGTTCGAGGAGGACCCGGAGCTCGACACCGTCGTGGCGACGTTGCTCGAGCACGCCGCCGTGCGGGACGCCCGGGTCTTGGCCCGTCTGCCACGACCGGGCGAGCGGCGTGTCGTGGCGTACGTGTTGTACCGTGACGGTGAGCAGGCGACGGTCAGCGAGCTGCGCCGTCACGCGAAACGGCATGTGGCGCAACATCTGATTCCGGCCAGTTTCATCGAGCTCGACGAGTTCCCGCTGCGGGACGACGGCGCGGTCGACCTCCACGCGCTTCCCGATCCGTTCGGCGTGGCAGACGAATACGTCGCGCCACGGACCAACATGGAGAAACGCCTCGCGGCCGTGTGGCAAGAGGTGCTGGGCATCGACCGGGTCGGCGTACACGATAACTTCTTCGACATTGGTGGCCACTCGCTGCTCTCGATTCGGGTCATTACCCGGTTGCACAAGCAAATCGGGGTGCGGCTGAATCAGGCCATCATGGTACTCCAGACGCTGGAGCAGGTCGCCAAGGAATGCGAGCAGCGGTTGCAGGCGGCCGAAGCGCCGTCCGCCGCGGAACCCTCCGGGGAGAAGGGCCTGTCCGCCAAGTTGCTCCACGCGGTCAAGAGTTCCGTCTTCCAGTCATAGCCCATGAACCCGCTCTATTTCGGAACGTCGGCGCGACCCCTGCTTGGCGTATACCACCCCGCCCGGACGGGCGGAACGCAGGGACAAGGCATCGTGCTCTGTTACCCGTTCGGCCAGGAGTACATGCGCGCGCATCGCGCGTTCCGCCAACTGGCGCTGCTCCTGTCCAAGCGGGGCTTCCACGTGTTTCGGTTCGACTACTCCGCCACGGGCGATTCCGCCGGCGAGAGCGGGGACGCTACCACGGATCAATGGGTGGAAGACATCGAGACCGCGGTCGACGAACTGCGGGATACGGCTGCGATCGATGCCGTGTCGCTGATCGGGCTCAGGCTGGGCGCCGCGCTCGCCGCGACCGCAGCGTCGCGACTCGACGAACTCGATCGCCTGGTGCTGTGGGACCCGGTCGTACGCGGGACGAGTTACATTACGGAGATCCAGGATGCGCGAACCGCCCATGCCGGCAACGGCCGACCGCGTCCGGCATCCACGCGCGATGACGGCACGGTCGGCATTCTCGGTTTCCCGCTGACGCCGGTGCTGCGTGCGAGCCTCGAGGCGCTCGATCTCACCCGTATCGAGCCGGTCCGCGCCAAGCGCAGCCTGGTCGTGGTGTCCGGCGAACGGGACGAGTACCACGAGTTGTACGACGCGCGTCGCGGACGCGATCCGGCGATCGAATACCAGCACGTTCCGACGCCCGGCAACTGGAACGAAGTCGACAATTTCGGATCGGCGTTATTGCCCCAGCAGATCATCCAGGCCATCGTTGCCTGGATGGTGTAGGAGAAGACCCATGCGAGAGAAGGCCATTCGATTCGGGCAAACGGCCACGTTGGTCGGCGTGCTCGCGGAGCCGTCGACCAAAGACCCGCGCCGCGACCGGCCGGCGGTTGTCATGCTCAACTCCGGCATTCTGCACCGGGTCGGCTTCTGCCGCATGCATGTCCGGCTCGCTCGACGATTCGCGGATGAAGGCGTCACCGCCCTGCGGTTCGATTTCTCGGGCATCGGGGACAGTGAGCCGCGGCGCGATACGCTGGCGTTCGAGGAAAGCGCCCCGCTGGAGGTCCGTGAGACCATGGACTACCTGGAGGCCAAGGGCTTCACCACGTTCATTCTGCTCGGCCTGTGCTCCGGCGCCGACATGGCCTTTGATGTGGCCCGGGTGGACCGACGCGTGGTCGGCGTCGCTCAGCTCGACGCGTTCGCGTATCGGACCAAACGATTCTGGCTCCATCACTACGGACCGCGCCTGACGGATCGCGCCGCCTGGGGACGCCTGCTCCGGAAGGTCGCGGGTCGTGGACCCAAGCGGCGCTCGGGCCCCACCGAGATGGAGGAAATCCCGACCTACGTGCGTGATTTCCCACCGCGCGACCGCGTGGCGCGGGACCTCCGCGGTCTGGTGGAACGCGACGTCCAGCAACTTTACATCTACTCCGGCGGCCAGGCGGGTTTCTATAACTACCGGACGCAGTTCCGCGACATGTTCCGTGACGTCGATTTCCTGAACACGCTGCAGGTCGAGTACGTACCCGAAGCGGACCACATCTTCACCGGACTCGGACCGCAGGATTTCGTCATCGAGACGACGAGCCGCTGGATGGCACGCCTGTGGCCGGATAGCGTGGGGGTTCCCGGAGAAGCACCGGCCGCGGCGTAGCCGCCGCCGGCCGCAGGCGGGGGTGCGCTCACCAAGAAGGGCCGGCGCCACACGCGTGGCGCCGGCCTCTCTTCTTCGGTGCGCCGGCTAGAAAATCGTGTAGATGAACGGCGCGAGAGCCGATCCCTGCGCGAAGACCAGCAGCGATCCCACCAGGACCATCACGACGATGATCGGCAGCAACCACCATTTCTTCCGCACCTTCATGAACGACCAGAACTCCCGTACTAAGCCACTCGTTGCACCCATGATCTCCTCACCGTGCTAGAATTGGTTGGCCATGTCCCCGCGGGCCGCCGCCTCACCGGATCGCTCGACCCAGAAGCTTCCATTGCGCTCGGCCCGATGCATCGGGTTGCGGCCAAGCATCCGCATGATCAAGCCGATCGGGAGCATCACCAGATAGTACACGATGCCCATCACGATCGGTGTCGTGACTTTCGAAATCACGTGCGCGCCCTTCATCCACACGGCCTCGACCGGCAGGAGCAACGCCGGGATCACCAGAGCCGCGAGGATCAACACGCCACCAACGACCCAGAACCCGGTCGCCAGCGCCTCGTGTTCCCGCCACCACACGATCCCGCCGAATACGACAAACGCGGTACCGACGGTGAGCCCGAACCGGCGCCCCCGTTGGGCCGCCGTCAATCGAGCTGGAACTCGTCTCGCCAATCTCCACTCTCCTTCCACTCAGGCTGGTCCGGCTTCGCGAGCATGAATTCATCGATGACCAGCACGTCCATGTGCGTGCGCATGAAACAGCGATACGCGTCCTCAGGCGTGCACACGATCGGTTCCCCTCGCACGTTGAAGGACGTATTCACGACGACCGGACATCCGGTCAGTTTGTCATATTCCGTTATCAGGCGGTGGTAATTGGGGTTTGTGTCGCTGTCCACCGTCTGCACGCGGGCGGAGTAGTCGATGTGCGTCACCGCCGGGATGTCCGAGCGCGGCACGTTCAGCTGCTCGATCCCCCACAATGCGCGCTGCTCGTGCGTCATGGGGATCTGCCGCGCCTTCTTGACGGGCGCCACGAGCAACATGTACGGCGAATCGGCGTCGAGCTCGAAGTAGTCGCTCACACGCTCACGCAGCACACTGGGCGCAAACGGCCTGAAGCCTTCCCTGAACTTGATCTTGAGATTCATCTGCGCCTGCATGCGCGGGCTGCGCGGATCGCCGAGGATGCTCCGCGAGCCAAGCGCGCGCGGACCGAACTCCATGCGTCCGTTGAACCAGCCGATGACCTTCTCCTCGGCGAGCGCCTGCGCCGTGCGCTTGGCCATTTCGTCCAGGTCGAATCGCCGGTAGACCGCGCCAACCGACTTGAGGTAGCGCTCCGTCTCCTCCGCGGTGAACGACGGACCGAGATAGGCACCCCGCATCGCGTCTTTGCCGCTGCCGTTTACCGAACGCGGTTGTTTGCAGCGGCGGTGCCAGATGAGTTGGGCGACGCCGAGCGCGCCGCCGGCGTCGCCGGCAGCGGGCTGGATCCAGATGTTCTTAAACGGGCCCTCCCGCAGGATGCGGCCGTTGCCGACGCAGTTGAGCGCCACGCCGCCGGCCAGGCAGAGGTTCTCGCTCCCCGTCTCCTTCTGAACAGCGCGCGCCATCCGCAACATGACTTCCTCGCAGACGTCCTGGACGGAGCGTGCGAGGTCCATCTCCCGCTGGGAGAGGTCGGACTCGGGCACCCGCGGCGGGCCGCCGAACAGCTCGTCGAACGCCCCGTTGGTCATCGTCAGGCCCGACAGGTAGTTGAAGTACTTCTGGTTCAGCGTGAACGACCCATCCTCGCGCAAGTCGATCAATTCCTTCCAGATCAGATCGACGTACTTGGGCTCTCCATACGGGGCGAGGCCCATCACCTTGTACTCGCCCGAATTGACCTTGAATCCGGTGTAATACGTGAACGCGGAGTACAGCAGCCCCAGCGAATCGGGCCACTTGATCTCCCTGGTCAGTTCCAGGTCGCTGCCCTTGCCGTGGCCGTACGACGCCGTCGCCCACTCGCCGACGCCATCCATGGTCAAAATGGCGGCCTCGTCAAAAGGCGACGGGAAAAAGGCGCTGGCCGCGTGCGACTCGTGGTGCTCGGCGTACAGCAACTCGCCCTCGTAGCCCAGTCCTTTCCGGATCTCTTTCTCCATATGGAGTTTTTCTTTGATCCAGAGCGGGCCGGCCTTCAGGAACGACCCGAAGCCTTTCGGCGTGACGCCGAGGTAGGTCTCCAGAATCCGCTCGAACTTGAGGAGCGGCTTGTCGTAGAAGCCGACGAAGGCCAGCTCCGAAACGTCGATACCCGCCCGCGTGAGACAGAACTCTATGGCGTGATCGGGGAACGAGGCGTCGCCCTTCTTCCGCGTGAAGCGCTCCTCCTGTCCGGCGGCGACGATCTCGCCGTCCCGCAGCAGGGCGGCCGCGCTGTCGTGATAGAACGCCGAAATGCCGAGTATGTACTGAGGGGCCATGCCTGTCTTTCTTCCCTGGAAAGTCCGTTGTCGTCAATCCGCGCCCGAAGCGCTACACGAACTCCCGAACTGCAAGAGCCGGGCACAGACCTCGCTGGGATGCCGTGACCATCTATAACGTTATCAATTCATGACTTACATGAATATCAGGAGACCAGCCCAAACGGCGAGCGGCGCTCTGTTGCGGAGACGCTACACTACGGCCTCCCCTCGACCCAGTAGGCGGTCTCGTACGCGTCCGCCATCGCTCGAACGCTGAAGGCGGTTCTGGCCCGCTCACCAGCCGCCGTCCCGAGTCGGACCCGCGTTCTGGGCTCCTGGAGCAGTCGCCGGATGGCTCGACCCACCGCGTCCCCGTCACCCGCCGGAGTAAGTAGCGCGTGCTCCCCGTCGTGAGCGGCCTCCGGGATGCCCGATACGGCCGAGGCGACGATTGCCTTCTCGGCGAACATCGCCTCGAGCAGTGCCAGGGGAAGTCCCTCCCACAGCGACGGCATCGCAAAGATCGCCGCGGCGGCGAGCAGGTTGCCGATGTCGTCCCGCGGCCCGAGGATGTGGACGCGGGATCCGATCTCGTGCTCCCGGGCCCACGTTTCGAGCGCCTCCCGCTCCTCACCCTTTCCCGCGATCGCCACGCGCCAGCGCGGAATCCCCTCGCCGGTGCAATGCGCGGCGAGCGCCTCCAGCAGGATCTCGTGGCCTTTCCGTTTGATCAGGCTCCCGATCGCGACGATCAGGATCTCGCCGTCGGCGAGCCCCAGTTCCCGCCGGATCGGCTCCGGATCTCCCCCTCGCACCGGTACGCCATTCGTGATGACGCGGACCGAATCGGACGGGAGACCGAGGTCGCGCTCGAGATAGTCCCGGGTGTCGCTGGAAACGGCGATGGTCGCGCGCGCGCCCCCAAACGCCCACCGCAACGCCATGCGACGACGCAACCGCTTCGTGACATGCTGATCACCGTGCATCGTAATGACGTGCGGGACGCCGGCCACACGGGCCGCAGCCGCGCCGTAGACGGCCGCCGCGTACTCGTGGCTGTGCACCAGGTCCACGTTCAGGCTCCGGAACAACCGCACCATGTCGCGCACGCACAGAGGATCGATGGCGCGGCGCTGTTCGTAGGTGTGCCAGGCGAACCCCTCCTCGGCGAACCGGCGGCTGAGCCAGCCCGTCCGCATCCATCCGTCGTGCCCGGCTGGGCCGATCGGAAGGACGGAGTGGCCCCGCTGGCGCATCTCCACCGCGAGGTCGAGCATGACCATCTCCGCGCCCCCCAGCGTGTCGCTGCCAATCATCATGCCGATCCGCTTGCCCGTCACCGCCGCTTCCTTCCTGGGGGTGTCCGCCACCCGCTCGTCCCGTGAGGTAGCAAGACGCGGGCATCACGGTCTCGCGAGCTGTCGGATGCAGTTAAGGTGTTGTAGTTGTATGTGTTACGCGGCTCGTGCACCTCGCCCGTACCTCAAGGCGTGGCGACCGTGCAACAGTCATCGTGCCGGCGCAGGTCCTGCCGCTCGCCCAAGAATCCGCGAGATCATCGACTCGACCACTGGGGCGACGGCCGCGGCGACGAGTTCGTCCCCTGCTCGCGTGAAATGGCAATCATCGTAGAAGTACTCCAGGGTCTGCGGGATCATCGCGCCGAGGTTGATGTAGGCGGCGCCGAACCGCGCAGACACCGCTTCCTGCCGTGCGTTGTACCGCGCCATCTCGGCTTCCAGCCAGCCCGGCGACGGCCGCACCGGCCCGCCCGGTGTGGCGACGCTGAACCACAGTACATCGCGCTGTTCCGGCGGTATGCCGGCCTGCCAGAGAACAGGCTGTCCCATGACCACGGTTTCGACATCCAATCGCTTCCGCAACAATTCGAGCAGCGCCTCGATCCCGTCGGAGAATTCGACGAACGGATCGGGATCGCGCGCGAGCGAATCGATCGGCGGAAGGGCGCGATACTCCTCGCGCAGCCGCGGGAAGTTCTCCCGGTCCCAGGGAATCGCCCGCCCCTCGCGCAATGCCGCGTCCGTCACGAGCCGCACGCGCAGGAGCCGGATCCGGCGACAGAGCTGGGAGACGAGCTGGCAGCTGTGCTTCACGCGCGCGCCCAGCCCCGGACTGGCGCGTGTCGCACCCACCTCGGGAATGCCACGGTAGTCGTACGCCGGGCCGCCGTGCCATGCCAGGTCATTGATCCCGAGCAGCGTGACCACCACATCGGGCTCGAACTGCTCGAGCTCCGTGCGGGCCCACAACAGGTTGTCCAGGACGGTGAGCCCGCCGCGCCCGAACGCGGCCACTTCGACCGACGTCACGCCGGCAAACCGGTTGCGCAGGCGCGCCTCGAGCATCCCGGCCCACGTGTCCCTGGTGTTGCGAACGGCTTCATCCGTCGTTGAGGCACCGATCACCACCACGCGAACCGTGTTGTCCGGCTTGCGTCGCGTGCGCATCGACATGGACCGGAATCCGTAGGCATTGCGCTCATAGACGACGGGCTCGGCGTCCGGTCCGCGCGAGTGGACCTGCACGACGGACCGGTAGGGCGCGGGCGCCACGATCCATAAGGCGAGATCGGCGAGGAGAAGACTCGCGACCGTCGCGACCGTGACGGCTAGCAGGTTCCGCACGAGCGCCCGTCGCATCGGCCTACCGATACCCCCAGCGTTCGAGTGTCGATGTGAGACATTCCTCGAGCACGTGCTGTTGCGCCGGCGTCAGGTACTCCTGCCACTTCGGGTTGGCGTTACGGAGCCGGGTGCCACGAACATGCGCCTCGAACTTCGGATACCACGCCAGCTCCGCAAAGGAGGTCGCGTCCCGGTACACGCTCAGCGGATCCTCGCACAGGCGCTCGTACGATACCTCGAGCAGATCGGCGGCCGGAACGGCCTGGCGCGCCTCCTCGAACGCATTCATGAGCCGGATCCACGCGATCGCGCCCAGCGCCACGAACGACCGGTCATGCCGATCCCAGAGTGCTTGCTGCTCGGCGGTCAGGTCGCCCCACAGCCACTGGTGTGGCCCCGCCCATCCGCGGAACCACTCCATCGTCAACCAGGAGTTGGCAACCGCCCGCCCGTCCCGGTAGACGTGCACGAACCGCGCGTCCGGAAACACCTCTTTGAGGAAGCCCATCCGCGGCCATCCGGTGATCTTCACCAGCAGACGATCTCGCCTGCCCGCCGGGAGCTGGGCGAACGCCGCGTGCACGCGGCGCTTCGTGCGAGGGGTCACGTCCTTATCGGTGAGGTCACGACACGGCGCGGCGAAACCCGGCGCGCAGCGCTCCCAGAATTCGTATGCCTCCGCGGGATACACGCGCCAGCGCGCCAGCGACGCCATGAGCGGCAGGTCGATGACGCGCATGGCGGTCCCGCTCCACGCGGGCCGGTGCGGATACCGCTCGCTCACGCGCGAGAGCCAGCAGACATCCGGATGGCGGGTCAGGATGTCGTTGAAGATCGTGGAACCGCATCGCCCTGTGCCCACGACAAAGAGCGGTCGATCGACGCCCATCCGTTTCCTCAATTTCGGAACAGGTTCCTGGCGAGTTGACTCACCACCGGCTCGACGGATTCCGGGGTGTCGGGCTCACGCTCATGCGCGACGCCGGTGCCGAACTGCGCGGCAATCTGTCCCAGCGTATCCAGGATCATCAACCGCGGCGAGATCCGCCGGCCGGTGGCCTCCGCCACGCGAGCGATGACACGCATCGACAAGAGCGAATGGCCACCAAGGTCGAAGAAGTTGTCATGCACGCTGATGGAGTCGATCCCCAGGACGTCGCACCATATCCCGGCTACCAGCTTCTCCATCTCCGTTCGCGGCGGTGTGTCGTCCTCCCGATACGCGGAAAGCTTGAACGTAGCCACCAGAGCCCGCCGGTCGATCTTGCCGGCAGCGCTGCGTGGGAGCGCGTCGAGCTCCGCCCAGTGCTGCGGGACCATGTGATCAGGCAGTTTGGTGCGAAGATGGCGCCGCAGATCGGAACCGGTTGCGACCTGTCCCGTGCCATAGACGACGTTCGCGACGAGGCGTCGATCGCCGGGACGGAAATCGACCACGGTCACCGCGGCTTCCCGCACCGCCGGGTGCTCCGCCAGCACCGCCTCGATCTCCCCCAACTCGATCCGGAACCCGCGCACCTTCACCTGCGTGTCCGCCCGCCCGACATACTCC
>DASWIX010000059.1:0-2875 GCA_036397455.1 Gemmatimonadales bacterium
CCGCCCGATGCCGGCGATGCCCGCGGCCTTGATGACCGACGAATGGGCCTGGGTCGACGCATACGCGGTGATCGTGCCGGTCACGCCCGCACGATTCACCCGACCCTGCGTCGCGCGCTCCCGCGCCGCGATCAACGCGACGAGTGTGGCGCTGGACGCCGTGTCCTGAATGACCCCGCCGCCGCGACCCGTGGAAAGAAACCGCTCGGGCAGTCCGAGAAGCCCCGCGAGCTGGTCCAGCACGTGCGTTTCCAATTCGGTCGCCGCGGGGCTCGTGATCCAGAGCATCCCCTGCACACCGAGGCCCGACGAGAGCAGGTCGCCCAGGATCGCCGGTCCCGACGCGTTGGCCGGAAAGTAGGCGTAGAAGTTGGGCGACTGCCAATGCGTGATTCCCGGGAGGATCACCGCATCGAGGTCGCGGAGAATCGCGTCGAATGGCTCGCCGTCTTCGGGCACCTCGCGCGGGAGCCGGGCCCGCACGTCCCCCGGAGCCACGCTCGCCAGCACCGGGAATTGCTCGACGGACTCCATGTACCGGGCCACCCACTCGACCGCCGCGTGACCGGCCGCACGAAACTCTTCGGGGGTCATGGGTGGGTGGACGTCGGGCGTTGGATCACGTACTCCTCGGTCAGAACTTCACCACCAGGGCGAGCTTGAAGAGCGAGTCGAGCTTGTCGAGCGGGACGCTCACCGTCTCACCGGTCGGGGTTCCGGCGTTATCGAACAGGGCCACTTCCGTCAACGACGGCGCGTTGCGCCAGAGCAGCTGCAGCGACGGCTTGAGCGCCAATGACGAATTGATCGCCACCTGAACGGCGTTCGTCAGATCGATCCGGATGTCGTCCGAACGATCCAGGTTGAAGTCCGCGACGGCGGCGCTCGTCAGGGTCGTGTTGCCGGCGACCTTGGCCGAGAAGTCAAATCCCGCCCGCACGCCGGGGAAGTTCGTCTTGACAAACGGGTTTGCGACGACGTCCTCCTGAAACGTGTAGGTACCCGAGGCATCCGCCTTGAGCGCGGTTCGATCGTTGTCGATGATTGTCGCGCCGACTCCGGCAGCAATCAGCAACCGCGAATCGATACCGGCAAACTGATTGCGCAGCCAGTCCACTCCGCTAAACGCGAACACCCGTGCACTGAAATCGTGGTCGTATCGGCCGCGCGCGAAGAACGCCCCCGCCGTCTTCTCCGACACTTGCGATTCCGACACCGTGAAATCGCTTGGGGTGCCAACCGCCGTGCGCGTCGTCTTGGTGGATTGTGCGCGAATCGCGCCTCCCTCGAGCTTGACGGTGGATGTCGCACCTGTCCGCGTGAGTCGCGCCTCGGCACCGAAGGCATTCGAAGCCGCGTTGCCTCCGGTCCACACCGCCGTCAGTTCCGCGGTGAACGCCCACGTCCCGGCGTCCTGCGCCTGTAACGAGGTCCACGTGAACAGCGCGGCGGCGGTAACGGCAATCACTCTCCGCACAGAATGGTTCATGGTCTTCCGCGTTCCCAGCGTGATTTAGAGGTTCCGGGGACTGACCGTTCGAGTGGCGGCCGCCGTGTCGGGCTCCTGCTCCAACGCCGTGGGATCCTCGCCCGGGTTGATGAAGAGGTTGTGCTCCAGCTGGTATTGCCGGTTGTAGAGTTCGCGGTAGCGGCCGCCCTGCAACAGCAGCTCCGCATGGGTTCCGCGCTCGACGATCTCACCGCTCTCCACCACAAGTATCTGGTCGGCACTGCGTATGGTCGACAGTCGGTGAGCGATGACGAACGTCGTCCGGCCGGCCCGGAGGGTCCTGAACCCCTCCTGGATCATCGCCTCGCTCTCGCTGTCGAGACTGGACGTCGCCTCATCCAGAATCAGGATCGCGGGGTCGGCGAGAATGGCACGCGCGATCGAAATCCGCTGGCGTTGCCCGCCGGAGAGCTTCACCCCGCGCTCCCCGATCACCGTATCGTAGCCGTGCTCGAACCCCCGGATGAACTCGTCGGCGTTCGCCACCCGCGCGGCGTCGTAGATCTCTTGCGGTGTCGCGTGCGGCTTGGCAAACGCGATGTTCTCGTTGATGGTCCCGTCGAACAGGAAGTTCTCCTGCAGCACCACGCCGAGCAGCGAACGGTAGTCGCGCAGCTTGAGGTGCTCGAGGTCCTTGCCGTCCAGAAGGACGCGACCGCTCTTGGGGCGGTTGAACGCCATCACCAACGAGATCAACGTGCTCTTCCCGGACCCGGAGGATCCCACCAAGGCGGTCGTCGTTCCCGGCGGGGCGACGAACGAGATATGTGTTAGGACCGGCACGCCCTCGATGTACTCGAAGGACACGTCCTCGAACGTGATCTCCCCCCGCACCGGCCCGACCGCGTCGCGGTCGGCATCGTCATCGTCCTCACTCGTTTCCCGCTGAAGCTCGTGGATGCGGTCGAGCCCCGCAAAAGCCTCGCTCACCTGTGTACCGATTTCCGCGATGCTCACGAGCGGGGCCGCCACGAGGCCGGCGAAAAAGATGTACATCACGAAGTCCCCGAGGGTCATCGATCCGGCGGCGATGGCCTGCCCGCCAATGAGGATGATCAAGACACCCACCGCCCCCATCACGAGGGTGGCGAACGCGCCGATGGCTGACACGCCCGTCACCGCGCCGGCTACGTTGCGAAACAGGCGGTGCGCGCCGCGGGCGAATACCAGCCGTTCACTCCGCTCGGCGGTGTAGGCTTTCACGACCCGGATTCCCCCCAGTGACTCACCCAGCCGTCCGGTGACCTCGGCATTCAGCCGCCCCCGCTCGCGAAACAGCGGCCGCAGCTTGTTAAACGCAACCGCCATTCCGCCGCCGAACACTCCGAGGACGACCAGGGTCAGCGCTGTGAGCTGCCAGTTGAG
>DASWIX010000060.1:0-54667 GCA_036397455.1 Gemmatimonadales bacterium
GTGGTCTGTCGGTGTTGGGTCTCTCCGCGATCACAAACCAGGCGGCGGCGGTCGGCGTGTCGGCCGACGCGGTGCTGGCAGGTGCGGCGGCGGCGGCAGCCGACCTGGAAAAGGTGATTCGGGGAGTGCTCCGGAAGATGCGTTAGGACATCCGTTTGCGGGTCTTCGGTATTTCGTATGAGTTGTCACAGGTCCGATGCCCAACCCCCGGGGGGTCGGGGCCGCTCACGGAAACCGTTGCGGCCTGGCCAATGCTCGGGTCGCGCGATCTGGAACCTGTCGCGGGTGCCGCGAGCCCTCCGCGTCCTCTGCGCTCTCTGCGGTCCAACGCGGGGGGGGAGGGGAGGGGCGATGCCGAGGCACGTAGTTTTCACGGGGGTTCCGTGTAACCCTTTTCCGCCACACCGTGTCCCAAGAATGAAGACCGATCCAGGCCTGACACCCGAGGGGAACCGGTTGGACGAACGCGCGTTGATTCAACGGGTGCTGGATGGGGACGCGGCGGCGGAGCGAAGCCTGTACGAGGCGCACGTCGATCGGGTGTATCGGCTGGCGTATCGAATGACAGGCGACGACGACCTGGCGCAGGACTGTACACAGGAGGTGTTCATCCGGGCGTTCGATCGGCTGGGTGACTTCAGAGGCGATGCGGCGCTCAGCACGTGGCTGCACACCATCACCCACACGGTGGTGCTGAACACGATCCGCAAGGTAAAGCGGTTTCGGACACGGGAGGTCGGGTTGGAGGGGGCCGGAGCATTGGCATCGCGAGACCGTGTGGCGAACCCCGACCTGCGCGAGCGGCTGCACGAAGCGATCGACAGCCTGCCGGACAAGTATCGGATGGTGTTCGTGATGCACGACGTCGACGGGTATACGCATGAGGAGATCAGTAGGGCGCTCGGGACCAAGACCGGGACCACCAAGGCGCAGCTCTTCCGCGCGCGGGCGAAGTTGCGCGACGCCCTTTCGGCATTTGCAGGGGAGTGGGCCGTATGACTGACGACACGCGGATGGATAACGATCAATTCGATCATCGGCTGCGACAGATGGCGGCGGACTACAACGCGCCGCCGCCGACGCCCCGGGAGGAGATCTGGGCGGGGATCCAGGCCCGGCGCCTGGAGCGGCCCCGGCGCGGGCGGATCCGGCGGTTCCCGGTCTGGCAGGTGGTCACCGGGATCGCGGCGGTGCTGGCCATCGGGATCGCCCTTGGCCGCGGCACCGTCCGGACAAGCGGCACGGTACCGGCCCTGGCGACGAACGACCCGGGTGTCGAGCTGGCCGCCGTGAGTCAGGTGGCCTACCGCGTGGCCGCGAGCGAGCATTTGTCACAGGTCGAGACGTTCCTCACGTTCTTTCAGACGGAAACGCGGAACGGGCGACTCTCGGAATCGGACTATCACAGGCCGGCGCGGGCGTTGCTGCGCCAGACCCGGCTGTTGCAGGACTCGCCGATCGCGGAGGACCTGGCGTTGCGGACGTTGCTCGACGACGTGGAGTTGGTGTTGATGCAGATCGGGCAGTACTCGTCGGATCGGGTGGAAGATCTCGACTTCATTGATCACGGAATTGAACAGCGAAGCGTACTGCTCAAGTTGCGTTCGGCCGTTCCGGCCGGACCGGCGCACGTGGCTTCGCAAGGAGCACTATAATGCGGCGCATCGTTACCCTTCTCGTGCTCGGCGCGGTGGCCACGCCATTGGCGGCGCAGCGGGCGTCTTCCCACCCGACACCGGAGCGTATCACCGACGCGGCGCCGGCCCCGTGGCTCAGGCAGGATCCGGCGGACTCGTTATATCAGCTGGCACGCAACGCGCTCAACCGCGGGGACTACCGCGAAGCGGTCACCCAGTTTCGCCAGCTGCGGGATTCGTTTCCGCGCTCGGGATACGCGGGTGATGCCCACTACTGGGAAGCGTTCGCGCTGCACCGGTTGGGCTCAGCAAGCAACCTGAAGGACGCGGTGGCACTGCTTGACCGGCAGGCCGCGCGGTATCCCGAGTCGCGGACCGTACGTGAAGCACGCGAACTCCGGGTACGGATTCGCGGCCAACTTGCGCAGCTCGGCGATGCCGCCGCTGCGGAGGACATCGCCGGCATCGCGGCGGAAACATCCCGTTCTGTGGCGGAAACGGATCGCGCTGCCGCGGAAACGTCCCGTGCGGCGGCGGAGATCAGCCGTGCGTCGGATGAGGCGGCGCGCGGCGTCGCCCGTCAGCGCTCCTCGCGGCGTTCCGGCGAGTGCGACGACCAGGACGACGAACGACTCGCCGCGCTGAACGCGTTGCTCCAGATGCGCTCGGAGCAGGCGCTTCCCATCCTGCGTCAGGTCCTGGAACGGCGCGATGAGGGCTCGATCTGCCTGCGTCGCAAGGCGGTGTTCCTGGTCTCGCAGAAGCGGTCGGCCGAGACCGCGGCGATCCTGCTCAACTCGGTCCGCTCCGATCCGGACGGCGAGGTCCGCGAGCAGGCGGTGTTCTGGCTGTCCCAGGTGAACACGCCGCAGGCGACGGCGGCGCTGGATTCGATCCTCCAGAACGCCGCCGATCACCAGCTGCAGGAGAAGGCGATCTTCGCATTGTCCCAGCAACGCAGTGACGCGGCGGGCCGCGCGTTACGCGATCACCTCGAGCGTCCGGCCACGCCGGACGACCTGAAGGAGAACGTCATCTTCTGGCTGGGTCAGCGCCGGTCGGAGGAAAACGGGCGGTACCTGCGGGAGTACTATGGCAGGACGAGCAATCCGGAGCTGAAGGAAAAGGTCATCTTCTCGCTGTCTCAGATGGGGCTGGAGGAGAACGCGCGCTGGCTGATGTCCATCGCAGTGGACGAGACCCAGCCGATCGAGGTCCGAAAGAACGCGTTGTTCTGGGCCGGTCAGATGCGGCAGGTGAATGTCGACGATTTGGCCGCGCTGTACGATCGCGTACAGCATCGGGACATCAAGGAACATCTGATCTTTGTGTACTCGCAGCGGCGGGAGACCGCCGCGGTCGACAAGCTCATGGACATCGTACGGAACGAGACCGACCGGGAGTTGCGCGGCAAGGCGATTTTCTGGCTTGGGCAGTCACGCGATCCACGCGTCGGGCCGTTCCTGCTGGAGATCATCAACAAATGAGACGGACGCACGTCGGTCCGAATGCGCGGTGGGGCGGCCGGGCGATTGCGCTGATCGCCATGGCTGCCGCCGCCCCGCCGATCCAGGCTCAGTCGATCGCGCAGCGGGTTTCCCGGGTGCGGGACGGGGATGTGCGGATGAGCTTCGCGACCCGGCCGGGTGTGTGTGGGCACGGCCGGAACATCATGACCTTCCACGACACGGACGATTGGGAAGGCACCTGTTCGCCGGGACCGGCTCGCGTGGTCCTGACGTTTCGCGGTGGGGCGCTGGTGGATGTCGACGTGTATGTGGGCGGGCGTTGGCGCCCTGCCCGCGACGACGTGGTGGATCTCGGCACGGTTCCGGCGGCGTCGGCGGCCGAGTATCTCCTCACCCTCGCGTCGCAGACGACCGGTCACGCGGGGAAGGAAGCCATTCTTCCGGCTACCCTTGCCGATTCCGCCGAAGTGTGGCCGGACCTCCTGCGCATCGCCAAGGACCGCGATCTGCCGCCCGGCACCCGCAAGGCCGCCGTCTTCTGGCTCGGCCAGGCTGCCGGTGAGGAGGCGCTGGGGGAGCTGACGAGCCTGATCGACGACGACAACGCCGACCGGGACCTGCAGGAACAGGCCGTGTTTGCGCTCTCACAGCTCCGACATGATGAGGGCCTCCCGGCGCTGATCGAAATCGCCCGGAACCACCGGGACCGGCGTGTTCGGCGTCGCGCGATGTTCTGGCTCGGCCAGTCGGACGATCCGCGCGTCATCGCGCTGTTCGAGGAGATCCTGCTGCACCATTGAACGGTCCACCGCGTTTTCCCACCGGGCCGGAGCCGGGGTAAGTTTCCCTGACTTCGGCCGATTCCTTTTCAGGCAGCAGGAGCCACCTCATGCGCCGCGCCACTCCCAAGCCGGTCCCGTTCGCCCTCATGTTGGTCACGATGCTCCTTGCCTTCGCGCGGTGCGCCGTCAACCCCGCGACCGGCGAGCGACAGCTGTCGTTCATCGGCGAGACCGGTGAGATCGCCATGGGGCGGGAATACGACCAGCAGGTCGTGGCGCAGATGGGTCTATACCCCGATCAGGCACTGCAACAGTACATCCAGCAACTCGGCAGCCGCCTTGCGGCCACATCGGAGCGTCCCGACCTGCCGTGGACATTCCGGGTGGTCGATGACCCGGTGGTCAACGCGTTCGCGCTGCCCGGCGGGTTCATCTACATCACCCGCGGCATCCTGGCGCACTTTCAGTCCGAGGCGGAATTGGCGGCCGTCCTCGGACACGAGATCGGCCACGTGACCGCACGGCATTCGGTGAACCAGGCGAGCAAGCAGCAATTGGCGCAGATCGGATTGGTGGTGGGCATGGTGTTGAAACCGGAGTTGCAGCAATACGCCGGTGTGGCCAGTGCCGGTCTCGGCCTGCTGTTCTTGAAGTACGGACGTGATGACGAGCGCCAGGCCGATGACCTCGGATTGCGATACATGCGACGCGCGAACTACGACGGGCGCCGTATGCCGAACGTCTTCTCGATGCTCGAGCGGGTCAGTCAGGCGAGCGGCGGAGGCGGAACGCCGGAGTGGTTGTCGACCCACCCCAACCCCGAGAATCGTCGTGAGCGGATCGAGCGGGCCATCACGACCCTGCCGACCGATTCGCTCGGCACGCTCGTCAATGCGGAGTCGTACCTGAGGAGGCTCGACGGCCTCATCTTCGGCCAGAACCCGCGCGACGGGTTCTTCCGCGGTAGCGACTTCTTCCAGCCCGACCTCGCGTTCCGCTTCACCTTTCCGCAGGGGTGGACGACGCAGAACCAGCGCAACGCGGTGGTTGGGGTGAGCGCGAGCGAGGATGCGCTCGTTCAGGTCACGATCGCGCAGGAAGCCGGTCCCGCGTCCGCCGCGCGCGCGTTTTTCGCGCAGGAAGGCGTGTCCGGGACGCCGTCGGCGAGCAGCATCAACGGCCTCAACGCCGAAGGGGGTGACTTCGCGGCGGCGATCGAAGGTGGGACGCTGCAGGGCCGCGTGATGTTCGTCTCGTACGGCGGGAACGTGTATCGCCTGATGGCGTATGCCGGCGAGGCCGGCTGGCCCGCCCAGGCGGCGACCGCCACGGCGGCCATCCAGTCGTTCCAGCGCCTCACCGATCAGACCATGCTCGCCGTCCAGCCGATCCGGCTCGACATCATCACGCTCGATGCGCCGCTCACGGTGGCGGAGTTTGCACGGCGCTACGCCTCGCCGGTATCCGCCGAGGTCGTCGCCTTGGTCAATCAGCGGTCGGCCGACGGCCGGCTTCCCCGTGGCCTCGCCAAGGGTATGGAAGGCCAGCGGCTCCCGTGAGGATGGCCGTCGCGGTCGGGTTCGCGTTGATCCCGCCACGCCGCTTGCCTGGGCGGTTGCAGTCTTTTTCACGATGACGCCGGGGCGGCTGGCCGCCGGCTCAGCGGCCCTTCGTTACGGACCTGTGACCGACGGCTCCTCGCGGTGGTTGGGCGGCGTCTGCATCTTTAGGTAGCGACACGTCAGAAAGAGGTCTCTCACCTCCATGTCCGAAAACGGGTTTCCGCCGCTGGCGGCCATCGACGTCGGTACCAATTCCATCCGGCTGGTTGTCGCCCAACCGGAGCGGGATGGGACGTATCGCGTGCTCGATGAGGAGCGCGAGATGACGCGGCTCGGGGAGGGCTTGGCGCGGACCGGCCGACTGGCGGACGCGAACATGGAACGCTCCCTCGAAACGATAGGCCGCATGAAGGCCATCGCGGACGGGGCCGGCGTGACCGAGTTGCGGGCGGTGGCCACCAGTGCCGTTCGTGAGGCGAAGAACGGGGTCGACTTCAAGCGGTATGCGTGGCGCCGCCACCGGGTGCGCCTCGAAGTGATTTCGTCCGACGAGGAGGCGCAACTCGCGTTTGCGAGCGCCATGCGGCGGTTCAACCTCGAAGGCCGGTCGGTGGCGGTCGCGGATATCGGCGGGGGGAGTCTGGAGGTCGTCCTCTCCGCGGGCGAGGTCGTCGATCAGGTACGCTCGCTCCAGCTTGGGGCGGTACGTTTGACCGACCGGTTTGCCCGATCCGATCCATTGAAACCGCGCGATTGGCGCCGGCTGCGCCGAGCCATCGACCGGGCGATCCGGGACGAGATCGGCGAGCCTCCGTTCACGGTGGAAGTGATGATCGGCAGCGGCGGGACGTTCAGCGCGCTCGGGGGCATGGTCCGGTTCGAGCACGAGGGCCGGGAGGGCACCCCGCACGGCTACGCGATCACCCGGTCGGAGGTCACCCGGTGGCTGGCGCGGCTGTTGGAGATCCCCGTCGCCGGCCGTCGGCGCCTCTCGGGTCTGCCACCGCAGCGGGCCGACATCATCGTTGCCGGGACGGCGGTCATCGCGCGTCTTGCCAAGCATCTCGCCTGCCGCCAGATCATCGTGAATGACGGCGGCGTGCGGGATGGGGTCTTGCTCGGCATGATCGCCGATCGGGGACTGGCAACGGCCGTGCCGATTGCGCCGCCCGATCGGATGGATCGGGTCCGGCGGTTTGCCAAGAAATGCCGCGCGAACGAATTGCACGGCGAACAGGTGGCACGGCTTGCGGGCCGGCTGTTCGACGGCCTGCAACGGCGGTACCGGCTGCCGGCATCTGGGCGGGAGGTGTTGGTCGCCGCCGCCTTACTGCACGAGATCGGGTTCTTGATCAACCACGCCAAACACCATAAGCACGCCTACCACCTGATCATGCACAGCGATCTGGCAGGATTCTCATCCCGAGAGGTCGAGTTGATCGCCAATGTGGTCCGGTACCACCGGCGTGCGTTCCCGCGGAAGTCACATGAGAATTTCCAGCGGCTCGACGCCGCCGATCGTCGGCTCGTCTTGCGGCTGGCCGCGGTCCTGCGGGTTGCGGCGGCGCTGAACCGCAGTCACACCCAGCTCGTGCAGGACGTTCGAACCCGCACCCGACGCGATCGGGTTCGCGTGGTGCTCGTATCATCGGAAGAACCGTCGGTCGAACTGTGGGACGCGCGGCGCAAGGTGCACCTATTCCAGGAAGCGTTCGATACGCGACTGACGTTCGGGTGGGAGCAGGTGGATGCGGAGCCTGGTCGGGATCTGCAGGTGGTCCGCGGCGCGAGGCGGCGGGCCGCCGGGAGAGGCAGGCGATGAGTCGCCGCATCAAGCCTCGCTACACGGCGGACTGCTATTTCAACCGCGAGGTGAGTTGGCTCGCCTTCAACGAACGCGTGCTCGACGAGGCCGCTGATCCGTCCAATCTGTTGCTCGAACGCTTGAAATTCCTCGCGATCGTCTCGAGCAACCTGGACGAGTTCTTTGAGATCCGCGTGGCGGGACTCCAGCAGCAGCTGTCCGCGGGGCTGGAACCCCAGGACTACGGCGCCGACGGGCTCGGGCCGGCCGAGGTGCTCGAAGCGATCGAGCGGCGGACGCATGATCTCGTCGACCGGCAGTACGCGGTGTTACGCCACGAAATCCTGCCGGGGCTTGCCGCCTGCGGTATCGAACGCGTGCGGTACGACGACCTCTCGCTGAGCGAGCGGCGATATGCCGACCGCCTGTATCACGCCGAAGTGCACCCGGTGATGACGCCCCTGGCCATTGATCCGGGGCATCCCTTCCCGCACGTGCACAACAAGAGTCTCAACATCCTGCTGCGGATTTCTCGTCCCCACGGTGACGACGGGCCCCAGGAGTTCTTCGCGGTGGTGCAGGTGCCCGGGGTACTCGATCGGATCGTGATCCTCCCCCATGACGGACCGGGAATCCGGTTCCTGCTGCTGGAGGATCTGATTTGTGCGCACCTCGAAACGCTGTTCGGCGGGTTTGCGGTGCTCGACCATACGATATTCCGGGTCACCCGTAACACGGACCTCGCGATCGACGAGGATGATGCCGACGACCTGCTGCTCACGATCGAGGAGTCGTTGCGGCAGCGCATTCGCGGGGAGGCGGTGCGCATCGGCGTGTCGGCCGACGCGGGTGAGTCGTTCGTCGCCATGCTGCAGGAGGCGCTGGATGTGAGGCCACGCGAGGTCTATCGGATCGACGGTCCGGTCGACCTGACGTCGATGATGCAACTCTACCGCGTGGACGGGTTCCGCGAATTGCGGGACGAGCCGCTGGTCCCACGCGTGCCGGCGCCGTTTGCGGCTGCGGAGAACATCTTCGATCTGATTCGTGGACAAGACATCCTGGTCCATCATCCGTACGAATCGTTCGGTGTGGTCGTCGATTTCATCGAGGCGGCGGCCGCCGATCCCAATGTGCTGGCCATCAAACAGACGCTATACCGGACGAGCGTGCCGAGCCCGATCATCAACGCGTTGGCGCGCGCGGCGCAGAACGGCAAAGAGGTCACGGCGTTGGTCGAGCTGAAGGCACGCTTCGACGAGCGGAACAACATCGTGTGGGCCCGCTCACTCGAGGACGCCGGCGTGCATGTCGTGTACGGGGTGGTGGGGCTCAAGACCCACTGCAAGGCCGCCCTCGTGGTGCGGCGCGAGTCCGGGGTCCTGCGGCGCTACGTGCACCTGTCCACGGGGAACTACAACCCGATCACCGCCCGCGTCTACACCGACCTCGGGTTGTTCACCGCCGACCAGGCCTTCGGCGACGACACGACCCAATTGTTCAACTTGTTGACCGGGTACTCCCAGAGCCACGAGTGGCGCAAGCTGGTTCTCGCGCCGACGGTCATGCTGGAGCGGGTCATCGGGTTGATCGGGCGCGAGCGACGCCATGCCCTGGCGGGCAGGTCGGCCCGGATTGTCGTCAAGATGAACGCCCTGGTCGAACCGTCGGTCATCGATGCGCTCTACGGCGCCTCGCAGGCGGGCGTGAAGATCGATCTGTTATTGCGCGGGATTTCGTGTTTGCGGCCCGGTGTCCCCGGGATGTCGGAGAACATTCGCGTCACCAGCGTCGTGGACCGTTTTCTCGAGCACTCGCGGATCTTCTACTTCGAGAACGCCGGGGAGCCGGATGTCTTCCTCGGCAGCGCGGACTGGATGCCACGCAACTTCTTCAGGCGCATCGAGGTGATGTTCCCGATCGCGGATCCACGGCTGCGCCGTCGTATCGTGGAGGAGATCCTGCCCGTGGCGCTCGCGGAAAACGTCAAGGGCCGCGTGCTGGGATCGGATGGCGCAGACGTCCGCCCCGGCCGGCGTGGTGACGAGGTCGCATTCCGGTCACAACAGGTGTTCCAGGAAATTGCCCGCGACGCCATCCGGGATGACCACGCCGCGCCGCGCACGTTCACCCCGCTGGTGCGTCCCGCGGACGCCGCCGCCGCTGCGTCCCGGCAGAGCGCTTGAGGAGCTACTGCGCGAGGCGCTCATTGACGTAGGCGGCATCGCCGGTCACTTCACGCTCTAACAGCGGCCGCATCCAATCGGGAATGACGACCGCGGTATCCGCCGTCGGGAGTTCGATCTCCGCGAGAACCAGATCGCGGTCCTGAAAGACATCGATCTCCCAGGTGCTCCCCTCCGCGGGAACGTGGTAGCGCCGCTTCCGCACCCGCCGTCCCTCGGTCAGTGGCCATAGCGCTTCGAACACGTCCCGGGTCGTCTCGTCTTCCAGCTCGACCCGTTCGATCCCGGCGCCGAACTTGAGGGTGCGAAACCACCGTTCCGTTCCTTCGGCCCGCACTACCCTGAGGCGGTCGCGCAGGCGCGTGCCGGGGATCCACCCCTGGTGGATCTCGTCTGCCCGCGTTGCCATGGCCTCCACGCCGTCGGGCACGGCCGAGAGCAGAAACTTGCGCTCGACTTCCGCCGCCGCGCTCCCGCTCAACGCGAGCACGTCGCCCGTCTCACGCAGCGGGCCCAACCACGTCGCGCCGTGGTCGAACAACCACGCACGACTGAGCTGGGCGAACAACGCGTCGCGTCGCGCACGGGCGCGCGCGGCCAGCGCCAGCAGGCCGAGCCGTTCGTCGCGCCGTCGGGCCCGGTCGAAGTCGGCCTGCCGTCCCTCGAGCGCGAGGCTGTGGAGTTGGCGCGTCTTGTCGCGCGCGACCCGGGTCAGCGCATCGGCGAGCAGCTCCTCCATCACGTGCATATCGTGTAGATCGCCAAGCAGGTCCTGCAGCCGTTTCACCGCCTTGACGGCCTGCTTGCCCTCCGTGACCGCGGCGGCCGCCGGTTCGAGAAGATACCGCAGCCGTTTGGCCATGATCCGGGCGTCGTGCGCCTGATCCACGTCGTCAGGCTGCCGGACCTCACGCAACCGATCGCCCAGGAACTTCGCGTGGTCGCGCAGCAGCATCCCGAACGCGCCCTGATAGGGCGGAGACGCCGATCGCTCGACCTCTTCGTCGAGTCGCAATCGGATGAGCCGTGCCACGCGCTGGCAGTCCCGGCGCACCGCCTTGCGTGCCGCCGCGTACGACGTGCGTTTGATCTGGCCGAGGATCCGCAGCAGCCAGTTCAGTCCCGCGCGTTCGGACCGGCGCAGGCCGTCGCGTTGGGCCGCCAGCCACGCAATCTGGACTTCGGCGTCGCGACCGGCGTTGGTCGCGCGACCCAGCGCGCGCAGCCCCCGTAGCACTCGTTTGGTCGCGAGGCGCTTCACCCAGGGCCGATAGGCCCGCACCAGCGTGCGCAGGCGTCGAACCGCGACCCGAAAATCGTGCAGGGCCTCCGGATCGCGACCGAGTCGAGCCAGCGCCGCGGTCGCCCCGTCGAGATGTGAGGTGGCAATGATCCGTACCGCCGCCGTGACGCGTTGGCCGAGGAGGTCCGCCCCGCTTACCGGCCGCGAGCGATCAGACGGAGTTGCTTGGGTGTCAGGAGCCAATCCAGTGATCCTCCGCCAAGGGAGATGGTGTCTGGGAAGGTCAGCAGGCAGGCAGCGCCCTTCTTGAGGACGAGCAGGGGCCGCGACGATCCCGTGACGCAGTAGGCCGCCAGATGGCTGAGATCAGGTTCGTGGCCAACGCCTGCGACCACACCGCGGGCGCCGGCCGCATCGGCCCACGCGATGAAGTCGGCGGGGTCCCCACCGTGCGCGAGTACGTCGGCGTCGATCGGGTCGATCCCGTAGGTCCCAGCGACGATGTCGGCGGTTTGGCGTGCGCGCACGAATGGGCTGGTGGCGAGGAGATCGATCCGCGGCACGAGCGCGCGCAGGGCTTCCGCGTGCTCGCGCATCTTGGCCCGACCCTCGCCGGTGAGCGGACGGGCCCCGTCGGGCTGTCCGGTGCGCGCGAAGACCGTGCGGTCTTCGGCGATAGCGTGGCGGATCAGGAGCAGCTGGGCGGGCACTACCCGTGCCTGGTGTCCACGTCGTGCGCCAGCGTGCCGCGCGGCGACCGCAGGTAGACGAACGGGGTGTGATCCAGAAAGTTGGCGACCCGGGACAGGTAGATGTCGGCGTACCGCTCGACTTGGCGCGCCAGCAGGCTCTCTTCGTTACCGGCTCGCATCAGCATCCCCCAGTGCGGATGGCTTACGCCGCTCGCCGCACCGGCCAGTGGGGCAATCCGGCGGTCCAGGCTCTCCAACGTCTTCCGTAACGACGTGACGCGGCTTCCAATCTCCCGCTTCGTCTTGCCGACCGGCGGGCCATACCCTTTGCGCAACCGCTGCAACGACAGCCGGGTGTTGGACAACGTGAACTCGAGCGCTTCCTTCTCCGCCATCAACCCATCCAGCTCCGCGCGCCGGCCGGCGAACTCGGCTTCCGCCGCCAGGTCGTCTTCCAACTCGCGCAGCACCAGAGCCGTCCGCCAACGCAGGATATCCTTGCTCACATGCACGTCGGCAAACAGATGGTCACCGACGAACAGGATCTCGTCACCGGTCAGCGCGACGTGCTGTTCCACCATCTGCGCGTTTCCGCCCACATACGCCCCGCCGGTCTCGAATTGGCGCACCGGCCGCAGGCGGCCTTCCTCATCGATCACCTCGAACGCGGGACTGCGCGACGAGAAGAAATCGGGTTTGCGGGCCTGGGCGATGACGAGGTCGAACAGGTCTCGCCACGTCTTGCCATCCGGGAGGAACCGGTCGAACGCGTATGCCATCATGACGTCGGTGTACTCCCACTCCGAGTTGGTAATGAGGAGCAACCGCTTGCCGGCCTGCTGCTGATCGAGCAGGGCGAGTGGCGTGTCCGCGTCCAATTCAACGAACCGGTCGGGTGCCGCGGCAATTTCCGCTTTGAGGATCCCCTCCAGGTGCGCCTCGTCGAGCCCGTGCTTCACCTCCGAGTACAGATCACCGTATCCCAACACTTCCGGCAACCCGCGTGCGTCGAGCCGGTCGACCAATTGCGAGTACAGGCATCCCTCGGACAGGGAGAACAGCGTATTCAGGAAGACGAACCGGGGCGTCGCGAGGTCGATGATCTCACGGGCGTACAGGCGGCGTTGATCCTCGAACGCCAGCGGTCGCGTGCCGTGGAAGGCCTGTTTGACGTAGCCGAACCGGTTGGCCTTGACCACGTTGCCGAGGTCGGTGTCGATGACGAGCCCGCGTACCACGAGGGCGGGGTCGAATTCGAGATCGGCCACCGGCCAACCGCGTTGTTGCATCTTCTGCTTCGCGTAGGTATAGGCGCGTCGCTCCCACTCATCCACGTGGTAGTGGATGAGGGTATAGTCCATATCGTATCCGATGGCCTGGATCGACCGCATGTTGAGCGTGCGGTTGCAGAAGATGCCGCGCCGGTGGGGTGGCGGAACCGCGTTGGTCATGACGGAATCTAGCCCGCGTTCCGGGAGACCGGGGTGAAATGATTCAGCGGGCCCTGTCCGCCGCCGAGCCCCGGCGCGGTGGCTATCGCGCGATGCACGAAGTCGAGTGCGCGCGCAACAGCATCCGCCAGCGGATCACCCAACGCCAGTCCGGCGGTGATCGCCGCCGATAGCGTACAGCCGGTTCCATGGGTGGATGCCGTGTCCAACCGCCGCGCGGTGAATACGCGGACGGCCGTGGCGGTGACCAGCACGTCCGTCACCTCGCGGCCGGCGCCGTGTCCCCCTTTGATGAGCGCAGCCCGGGCGCCCAACGCAACCAGGGCGCGCCCGGCACGCTCCATCTGTTCGGGACTCTCCACGGTCGCGTCGGTCAGGATGGCTGCTTCAGCGAGATTGGGTGTGACCAGTGTGGCGAGCGGCACGAGCGAATCGCGGACGGTGCGCTCGGCGTTCGCATCGAGCAGCCGGTCGCCCGAGGTCGCGACCATCACGGGATCGCACACGTAGTGCGGAAACCGGTGATCGGCGAGGGCTGCCGCGACCACGTTGACGAGTTCGACGGTGGCCAGCATGCCGGTCTTGACGGCCGCGGGCGGCAGATCGGCGGCCACCGCGTCGAACTGCGCGCGGACCGCGTCCGGCGCGATCGGATAGACCGCCTGTACGCCACGTGTGTTCTGCGCGGTCACCGCGGTGATCACGCTGGTGCCGAACACGCCAAACTGATGAAAGGTCTTCAGGTCGGCCTGGATGCCGGCTCCGCCGCCCGAATCGGAGCCCGCGATCGTGAGCGCGATGCGCGTCATGGGACGTGCCCTCGGCGCCACGAGGCGATATGATTGATCCCGAAGAGAGAGGCCATGGGTTCTAATCTGGTATCACTGGTTCGCGATCTCCAACGCCGCCGCGGCCGGAAGCGCCGGGCCTTGACCGTTGCCGAAGGGATCCGGCTGGTGGAAGAGGCGCTGTCGGCCGGTGTCACGGTGCGTGGCGCGCTCGTGACGGCGTCGGCCACGGCGGGGGCCCGAGGCGCCGCCCTGGTCGCCAGCCTTGCCGCTCACGCGATTCCGGTCGAGCTCGTGGAGGACGCGCTGTTCGGCGAACTGGCGGACACCGAAAACCCCCAGGGGGTGTTGGCCGTCATCGACCCGCGACGGTGGTCGCTCACCGACGTGACGCCGGCCCGCCGTGCGCCCGTCCTGGTGCTGGACGGGGTGCAGGATCCCGGGAACGTCGGCAATCTGGTTCGAACCGCTTTCGCGCTCGGTGCGGCAGGCACCCTCATGCTGAGGGGGACCGCCGACACGGCGAATCCCAAGGTCGTCCGCGCCGCCATGGGGGCGACCTTCAAGTTCCCCATCGTCCCGCTGAGCGACGGCGAATTCACCACCTGGGTGGCGAGAGAGGGGATCGAGGTGTGGTCGGCCGCAACCGAGGGAACGCCGTTCGCTCGGGCAGCCGTGCCCGACCGGCTCGCCATCGTGGTGGGCAACGAGGGGGCGGGCGTTCGGCCGCACCTGCGTGCCGTCGCCTCCCGCCAGGTGGCCATTCCGCTGGCACGTGGCGCGGAGTCGCTCAACGTGGCCGTGGCCGCCGGGATTCTGCTGCATGAGGTCGTCCGTGGCGCTTGACCTGTGGACCGCTGGTGCCGCCGCCCTGCTGGGTGGCGCCCTCGGCAGCTTTCTAAACGTCTGCGTGTATCGCCTCCCGCTGAGCCGGTCGGTCGTCTCCCCGCCGTCCAGCTGCCCGTCGTGCGGCAGCCGTATTGCGTGGTTCGATAACGTGCCGGTTCTCGGATGGCTGTGGCTTGGTGGCCGGTGCCGGGCCTGCCACGCGCCGATTTCCGTACAGTATCCGTTGGTCGAGGCCTTGATCGCGGGCGTCTGGGCCGCCGCGTTTGGCTGGATCGGGTTGGGATGGGAGGCCCTGGCGGCGGCGGTATTTCTGACCCTGCTGGTAGGAATCGCGCTGACCGATGTCCAGACCTATATCATCCCCGACGAATTCACGATCGGGGGCGCGGGCATCGGACTCGTGCTCGCGGGATTGCGGGGATTGGACGCGCTCGCGCCGGCGCTGCTCGGTGGAGTCGTCGGGTTTGTCTTGCTCTACGCGGTTGCCTGGGCCGGGGAGAAGCTGTTCAAGAAGGAGGCGATGGGGGGCGGCGACATCAAGATGATGGCGATGGTCGGTGTGTTCGTGGGGTGGAAGGGCGTGCTGTTGACCGTGTTCGGCGGGGCACTGTTCGGCACCATCGTCTTCGTCCCGATCACGATGATCCGGCCGAACAAGCTGGTGCCGTTCGGCGTCTTCCTGGCGATGGGCGCTGCGCTGGCCTTCCTGGCCGGCGAGCCCATTTACACCTGGTATCTGGGGTTCCTACGGGGGTCGTGAGCGGTTTCAACCTTTTGGGGTGTACCCTCGTCCAATCAGGTGCATGAGGAACGCCACCGCCCGGGAGTTCAGGCTGACGGACGATACGCAGGTCCCTGACGAGACGGTGGATGTCGCGCTGGCGGCCAGTGGGGATGGGCACGCGTTCGAGCGGCTCTACCGCACCCACGTGGCCCGGATCCACAGCCTCGCCCGCCGGATGGTCGGACCGGAGCAGGCCGACGAGCTCACGCAGGACGTGTTCGTCCGGGCGTGGGAGAAGCTCGGGACCTTTCGCGGCGACGCGGCGTTTGGGACGTGGCTGCATCGGCTGGCGATCAACCTCTTGCTGTCGCGTCGCAGTAAACTGAGCAAGGAACGGGAGCGATTCGTGACTGGAGCCAACGTCCTCGACCACCAGGCCCACCGGCCGCCCCAGCCGGAGCTTGCGATGGATTTCGAGACCGCCATCGCGCAGCTTCCGGAAGGAGCCAGACGGGTGTTCGTGCTGCACGACGTGGAGGGGTACCGGCACCACGAGATCGCGGAGTCGCTGGGGATCGCGACGGGCACGTCGAAGGCCCAGTTGCACCGCGCGCGGCTGTTACTGCGCGGACATTTGGAACCGCGGGAACGAAATCAGGAGCGGCGATGAGCGGCGACCAATGGACGGCGCGTCTGTCCGAGTTCATCGATGGTGAATTGGACCAGGGCGAACATGAGGCGCTCGAACGCCATCTCATGGAGTGTGGCGACTGCCGGGAATCGGTGGCGCTTCTCCGACGGGTGCGCATCCGGGCGGGCGCCCTGGGCGATCGGCCGCCGCAGGCCGACTTGTGGCCGGGGATTGCCGCGCGGATCGGGGTCCACGCCGACGCGATGGTCGCGGCCCCACGGTCACGGCGCCGGTGGACCTTTACGGTCCCGCAGCTCGCGGCTGCCGGCCTCGCGTTGCTGTTGGCGGGTGGGGGGACGGTGTGGGTCGGGCTTGGTGGGATGCACGGTTCCGCCGCGCCGGCGGCGAACGCGCCGGTGTTGGCTTCCGTGGGTCGCCCCGGCGGGGTGCTCGTATCCGGGCATGCGTACGACGCGGCGATCGCCGACCTCGAGGCGGTGCTGGCGAGAAACCGTGACCGGCTCGATTCAGCCACGGTACAGGTGCTGGAGGAGAGTCTGAGGACGATCGATCGCGCGATCGATCGGGCCCGTCTGGCGCTCGAGGCCGATCCCCGCGACGCGTATCTGAACACGCATCTGGCGGAAACGATGCGACGAAAACTCGACCTGCTCCGGCGGGCCGCGGACTTCGCGTCCGTGTCGCTCTGACGCATAGCGGAGGATAAGGGACCATGGCAATCTCCCTACCGGTGGCGTTGATGGCGCTCGCCGCGATACAGCAAACCGACACCACCATTGCGGTGTCGCCCACCGCGCGACTCGACGTCGCCAACCAGGCGGGCGCGATCATCGTCCGGACCTGGAATCGCAATGAACTGCGCGTTCGGGCGGAGCACGGAAGCCGCGATATCATCGAAATCGAGTCGCGCGGGTCGGTCGTCACGCTGAAAGCGCGCCGGCGGATGGGCATGCCGGCGATCGTTGACTACGAATTGACCGTGCCCGTGACGATGTCCCTCAAGCTCGGCGGTATCCACGCGGAAGTGGACGTGACGGGCGTCACCGGTGACATCAGCGCCGAGAGTATCGAGGGTGACATCATCGTCCGCGGGGCCGGCAACGTGAATCTCGGATCGGTCGAAGGGGACATCACGGTGATCGGCGCGCGCGGCCAGGTCCGCGTTCATGGCGTGGATGGGGATATCCGGGTCAGCGACGTGATCGGGGACGTTTCCGCCGAAACCATTGACGGGGACGTCACGTTGCATGGGATCGACGGCGCGAACATCGACGCGAGCACCATCGACGGCGAGGTATCGTATCATGGGACCATTCGCGAAGGGGGGCGGTATCGTCTCACGTCACACGATGGCGACGTGATCTGCGCCATTCCGACCAATGCGAATGCCTCGTTCACCGTGGCCACGTTCGACGGGGAATTCGAAGCGGATCCGGCGTTCCGCGTCCAGGTCACCGGGGCGCGCCCCGGCAGGCGATTCAGTTTCGTACTCGGCAATGGCAGCGCCCAAGTCGAATTGGAGTCGTTCGACGGGTCGATCCTGCTGCGACGCCAATAAGAATTCGGAGGAGGCCCCATGCGTGTGCTATTCGTACTCGGATCGGTTACGCTGGCGGGACCGCTGGCCGGGCAAGAAGCGGATTTCAACTGGCACGGCCGCATCGCACAGGGCGACGCGATCGAGATTCGTGGCGTGATCGGTACCATCCGCGCCGTCCGGGCGTCCGGCGACGAAGTCGAGGTGACGGCGGTGAAGCGCTGGAGACGGAGCGATCCCGACGAGGTGGAAATCGAAGTGATACCGCACGATGGTGGGGTGACGATTTGCGCCGTCTATCCGACCCCGTGGGATTCGCGACGGGACAACGGATGCCGCCCGGGCGGTGGCCACAACAACACCCGCGACAACGACGTGTCGGTCAATTGGACGATCCACGTTCCGGCCGGCGTCACGTTTCACGGCGTCACCGTCAACGGGGACGTGTACGTCGAGGAGATCGAGAGCGACACGTACGCCAGGACGGTGAACGGGGATATCGAGGTGTCCACCACCGGCGTCGCTGAGGCGAGTACCGTGAATGGCGGCATCCGCGCCCGCATGGGCCGCGCGGACTGGCAAGGCAGCATCGACTTCTCGACCGTGAACGGCAGTATCACCGTGGAAGTCCCCGACGGGTTCCACGCCGAAGTTGACGCCCGCACGGTCAACGGTGACTTCGAGACCGATTTCCCGATCACCGTACGCGGCCGGTTCAACCGGCGCCGCTTCTCCGGGGTCATCGGCGACGGCGGCCGGCAGCTACGGCTCGAAACGGTGAACGGGAGCGTCAGGATACTCAAGCGATAGTCCCGCACCCTCGAGACGAGCCGGCGGTTGGGTGACCCGGGATGGTCGCCTGACCGCCGCGTCGCTGGTAGGTCTGGGTCTTCGCTGTTTGGGTTGTGACAGGTCCGATGCCCAACCCGCGGAGCGGTAGCGGCCGCTCACGGAGACCGTTGCGCGCAGGGGCCCCCCCGCCCGTGTATGCCGCAGAGGACGCAGAGGGTCTCCGCCTGATTTCCCGCCGCTCCGTCGTGCCCATTGAGTCAGGAGTTGTTGGGGGTGGAAGGGCCCATTGATGACTGATGCGCGGGTCGCGCGATCTGGAACCTGTCGCGGGTGCCGCAAGCCCTCTGCGTCCTCTGCGCTCTCTGCGGTCCAACGCGGGGGGGAGGGGCGATGCCGAGGAGTGTGCCCCTCCTTAACCTCGTCCGGAAAACCCGACCAGGAACCCACACGATTCCCTGAAGACCCGTATATCTTTCGACCCCATGTTCCGCATCCTCTTGCTCGGGTGCCTCATCGGCGCCTGCGCCCAACCCCGACCCGATACCGAGGCCGAGGTGCGTCGCATCGCGGGAGACGTCATCCCTCGCGTCGAGGCGGCGGTGGGCTTGACGTTCACGGCGGAGCCCGAAATTGCGGTGCGGAGCCGCGCGCAGGTGGCCGGCTACCTGGTGGCGCGTATGGCGGCGGATTTCCCCGAAGACAAGCTGGGACATATCGCGACCGCGTATCGTCTGTTCGGGCTGATCGGCGATACCACCGACCTGCGCGCGCTGGTCCTCAACCTGTTGTCCGAGCAGGTCGCCGGCTTTTACGACCCGGACTCGACGACCCTGTACGTCGTCGAAGGAACCGACCCGGTCTTCCTGCGAACCGTACTGGCCCACGAGCTGGTACACGCCCTCCAGGCGCAGTACATGCCGCTCGATTCGCTGCTCGATCCGCGAGGCAACAACGATCGCCAAATGGCGATTCAGGCGGTCCTGGAAGGTCAGGCAACGCTCGCCTCACTCAGCGCCATGGTCGACGAGGCAACCCTCGCGCAGCTCGACAACTTCTGGCGGGATGTCCGCGAATCGCTGCGGCAGCAGCAGGAATCGAGCATGCCCGCGTTTGCGTCCGCGCCGCTCATCTTTCGGGAAGGGCTCGTGTTTCCGTACCTGGCCGGCGCGGATTTCATGCGTTGGTTCACCAGTGCGTTCCCAGGTGCCCAGCCGTTCGGTGCGCGGATGCCGCGGTCGACCGAGCAGATCCTGCATCCAGAGCGATACCGCGATGGAGACGAACCGGTTTCGCTGCGGTTTGCGGAGCACGGTGCGGCCGTTCCGCTCTACCAGGATTCGTGGGGTGAATTCGAAACGCGCATCGTGCTCCAGGAACTCACGGGCAGTGAGTCGTTGGGGACGGCAGGTGCGCTGGGGTGGGACGGGGACCAATACGGCGTGTTTGTTGTCGGGGACGATCACGCGTTGGTATGGTGGAGCGTCTGGGACGGCGACCGCGCGGCCGAGAAGTTCGCCACGATGCTTCGGCGGTATTGGGCCCCAGAGCGGCCCGGATCGACGCGCCGCTGGACCGTGGACCGCCGTACCCTGGGCGAGCGCACGGCGGTGCTGCTGGTCGACGCGCCCGGCGCCTGGCTGGGCTGGAATGACGTTCCCGAGGTGACCATCCGCTAGTACCCCGGCCACAAGTACCGTAACGCACTGACCGCAAGGTCCTCACCGCGGAGCACGCCGAGACCGCGGAGTGGAGGTTGGTCATGCCCTCCACCCGGCCGCGGCGACCTAGGGCAACAGCAGCGAGAACAAAAACGCCGCACCTCCCACAAACGCTCCCAGCACAAACCCGAGTCGTACGATGACGTCCAGCTCGCGTTGGGTGGTACGCCGTACGATCTCCTCGATCCGATCGAGCGAGAAGCCGAGCACCTTCTGTTCGACCATCGATTGGATGTCGAGTCGCGCGACCACCGCGGGCACGTGGCGTTGCGTCCAATCCCACAGTTCCGGCGCGACCCGCTCCGTGATCCGCTCGACGACGTCACCCGGCAGTCGGTCGGCGGGGCGTCCGATCGGCCGGTCGAACAGGGCGGCGATCGCGTCGGCCCAACCCTCCGCGATCCACCGCTGGACCTGTTCCGTCTGCAGCGCGTCGGCGATCCAGGTCGCGGCCCGATCCGGTGGTAGCTTGCCGAGCAGATCCCCCCACGTGCGCTGCTCGGCCGCGACGAGCGCCGCATCCAGCCGTTCGATCGCGTAGCCGCGCGTGGCCTCGTCTCGTAACACGAGTACCACGTACCGAGCCGCGGTGTGCTTGAGGCCGTCGACACGTTCCGCTCCGAGCGACGCGATATGGTCCGACAGGGGCCGACGCAGGAATGACACGACCGCGTCGTTTACGCTCCGGGCGATGTGATCGCGCATCTCGGGCTCGTCCAGCAGTTTCGCCAGTTGTGCCGTCCCGTCCTCACCGAGATTGTCCAACACCCGTGCGATGGTTCGTTCGGTGACCACCAGCCGCGCCACGATCCGCTCGTGCAGCATCAGGTTTTGGAGGAAGCGGTGGAATACCTGGTGCAACGCTCGCTCGATGCGCGCGCGCGCGTCGGGATCGCGCAGAACGCCCGCCAGACGTTCCAGCGCGACCGGCAGGTACCCGGCCACCGAACGCTCGACCGCCGCGACCAGGCCCGGGGGGAGCCGCTCGATCATCGGAGTGACGTCGCCCGCGGCGCGGACGACTTGCCGGTCCAGCCATCCGCTGATGGCGGTCTCGATCTCGTCGCTGTCCACGGCGCGCGTCACCCATTGTTCGACCTGTTCCCTGATCACCCGGCGTCGGGCCTCGGTCAAGAGGTCGCTCAGCGGGCGGTCGGACACCGACGCGGCGGTGCGCGCGAGGAACTCGCCGACCGGTCGGCGGAAATCATCGGTTCCCGCGAAGGTCGCCAATTGACGTGCCAGCGTGGCGCCGAGCCCCGTGACGAGCTGCTCGATCTCGCCGACCAGTCGGGCGGGAAGCTCCGCGCGCAACGGACCACGTTCGGTCGTGAGCAGCGCATCGACCAGCCGCCGCACCGTGTCGTGAAACCCCTCGCGCAGCCCCGGGGAACTGAGTTGCTTGGCCAGGTCCTCCGGTGTCAACAGTCGCTCGCCCACGGTCCGGCCGATCGTCTTGGCCAGCCGCGCGCGGTTCTTGGGGATGGCGCCTTGGAGCGCGAACCCGCGCACGCCCTTCGGTTCGTGTGGGTGAAACAACATCCAGATCGCGACGGCATTGGTCAGGCCACCCGCCAACGCGCCGAACCCGACCGTGACCAGCGCCTGGACGAGGCTGGGATCGGCCATTACCTGGGAACCCTGCCGTTGCGGCGGGTACCACGGGCGCCTAAACTCTGCGGCCTATGAAACTGCACACCAAAATCTCCATCGGTTTGATCGCCGGCGCCATCGCCGGCGTGGCGGGAAACGTGCTGGCGACCAAAGCCGGCACGACCGGCGTGGCCGATTTTCTGGCAGCGCTACGACCGTTCGGTGACGCCTGGATTCGCGCCATCACGGCCATCGTCATTCCCCTGGTCGTGGCGAGCCTCGTGGTGGGGGCTGCGAGTCTCGGCGACATGCGCTCCCTTGGGCGCATGGGTGGGAAGACATTCGGATACTATCTCACGACCACGGCCATCGCCGTCACAATCGGATTGGTCCTCTCCAACATCGTCCGCCCGGGCGCCGGCATGCCGGAGGCCTCGCGGGACGCCCTGTTGGCCAACTTCGCCGAAGACGCGCAAGGACGCATCACCCTGGCGCAAGAGACACCCGGCATCGCCGAGATGCTGTTGACCATGGTCCCGTCCAACCCGATCGCCGCGGCCGCTTCGGGCGACATGCTCCCCCTCATCATTTTTACCCTGGTCTTCGGCGCCGCGGCGTCGATGCTCGCGCAGGAACCGAAGCGGATACTCGTGGGCTTCTTCGAGGCCGTCAACCTCGTGTCGATGACCATCATCCACTGGATCATGAAGCTCGCACCGTACGCGGTGTTTGCGTTGATCGCGGCCATCACGGCCCGGTTCGGCTACGACATCCTGCAAAGCCTGTTGGTCTACGCGCTGACCGTCGTCGCCGGCCTCGCGATCCACGCGTTCGGTACGTACAGTCTGGCCGTCCGGTTTCTCGCCGGCATGAAGCCGTGGGATTTCTTCCGCCGGATCCGTGAGGTGCCGCTGCTCGGGTTCTCCACGTCCAGTTCCAACGCCACGTTGCCGGTGACGATTACCACAGCGGAGGAGAAGCTGGGCGTGTCCACCCGGATCGCCGGATTCGTCCTGCCACTCGGCGCCACCATCAACATGGACGGGACCGCCCTGTATCAGGGCGTGGCCGTCATGTTCATTGCGCAGGTATTCGGGATCGAATTGCATTGGGCCACCCAGTTGACGGTCGTGTTGACGGCGACACTGGCGTCCATCGGCGCGGCGGGGATCCCCAGCGCCGGAATCATCACGCTGGCGCTCGTGCTCAAGCAGGCCAACGTGCCGGAAACCGGCATTGCCCTGATCATCGGAGTCGACCGCATCCTGGACATGTGCCGCACGGCGGTCAATATCACGGGCGACCTGGCGTGCAGCGCGTTTGTGGCGCGGTCCGAGGGTGAATTGATCGACCCTGAGGCGTCGATCGTTCCGGAAACCGCGGGCGCGTAACCCCCCTGTCGGTAGTGGGTCATTTTGACCCCGCCGTTGAGAATGGCGCGGTACTACCGACCAAATGTCCAAGAGCATCCGACGGCGCGATCCATCACTCCCGAGATCGTTCTGGGCTGGCCTCATCACATCTCCACCGTCCATTGGCTTTGGTCGGGACATGATTTCCGGAAAGGAGTTCGAGTATTCGCTTGGTTCAATCCCAGTGAGGAGGAGTCAGGTATGCAAATCCGGATCAGTCGTCTGATAATCGTCGGATGGCTGGTCCTCGAATCCAGCTCCCAAGCAGAGGCCCCATGGCGGCCAGGGCGCGCAACCTGCACAGGTAGCAGGGGTATCCTCATCTGTGAATAAGGTGGACGGTACAATCGTTGCATGGGCAGTCCGATGCAACCGTTGGTGCGACCAACTTGACGTCGCGACGGTTAACTAATAATCTTGGTCTTTAGCCGGCCTGTGTTGTGGGAAACAGATGACACACAAGGACTTGGATATCGTGAACAATCGCCTGAGCGCGTCGGTGATGACGTTTCTCATGGGCTATGCCAGCGTTCTCAATCTGCATCCAATACTGGCCAACCCGGCCTATGTGGGTGCGGCCCTTGGGCAGCCCGATGATGACTTTCTCCCTGTCGGTTTGGATTGGAGCCAAGTCAACGAGGATACCAAGATCGCCTTCGGCCGATTGGCCCACGAAACGGAAGGCGAGCTTCAGCCCGCATGAGCCGAGGACGGGGCAAGAAGGGCAAGAAGATCAAACAACCCGACCCCCTACTCGTACACTCCTCCGCAAGTACCGAACCCCACCGCAGGACGCTCCGTTGCCAGTGTCTCTATGCAGCGGATCACGGTTCAGGGTCCGTTGCCAGCTCCGCACTTACTCAGGCAGTATGAGGAGATACACCCGGGGTTCACCAACCGGTTACTGACTGCGGTTGAGGAGCAGGGGAAGCACCGCCGCGCGATGGACCAGCCCACATTGGACGCGAATCTCCGCTTGGCGCGCTTCGGTCAGATCATCGGAGGAACTGTCTGCTTAGCCGCCCTCGGCTGCGGGACGTACTTGGTCTCTATTGGCAACAACCCTGTGGGCATAGCCCTCATGTTCAGCGCAGTTGCCACGGTTGTTGCCCCCTTCATGTTCAGGTTCAAGCGACGCACGCCACGACCCAACGGCGAAACGGAATCCTAGCGATTCCGATCCATCCTGAACGCCCGTTCCGGGCATTGTGAACACCCATTCCGGGATCGTGAACACCGATTCCGGCGGACCCACCACCCCCCTGTCTCGCTACTTGGCCCACCTGGGCTAACCACCTATATTCCAAGGCTCTATGTTTACCGCGCTTTCCGAGCGGTTGACCGCCGCGCTCAAGGCGCTCACCGGACGCGGGGTCCTCACCGAGGACGCGGTGAGGGAGGGCCTCCGCGAGATCCGTCGCGTGCTGCTGGAAGCGGATGTGAGTTTCGAGCTCACGCGGACGTTCACGGAGCGGGTGCGGGAGCGGGCCGTCGGGGTCGCGGCGATCAAGTCCGTCAACCCGGGCCAGCAAATCGTCAAGATCGTGTACGACGAGCTGGTCGTGTTGATGGGCGAAACGCGCGCGCCGCTCGCGTTCGCCTCGGTGCCGCCAACGGTCATGGTCCTGGTTGGGCTGCAGGGGTCGGGGAAGACGACGACCGCCGTGAAGCTGGCGGCGCGGCTGCGGCGGGAGCAGAAAGCGCCGTTTCTCGTTGCGGCCGACATCTACCGGCCGGCGGCGGAGGAGCAGCTCCGCCAGTTGGGTGCGCAGGCCGATGTGGGGGTCTTTGGGCGCGGCGACTTGCCGGACGCCGACCCGGACGTCGTGGCGCTGGTCGAAGCCGGGATTGTGGCCGCGGGGAAGGCCCGGGCGCGAACGGTGCTGGTGGATACCGCCGGGCGGTTGCAGATCGACGATGCGTTGATGAGCGAGTTGGTCCGGCTCAAGACCGCCATCGCGCCCCATGAGACGCTGCTCGTGGCCGATGGCATGACGGGGCAGGATGCCGTCAGGATCGCCAAGGGGTTTCACGAGGCGCTCGGGGTGACCGGCGTGATCCTGACGAAGCTCGACGGCGACGCCCGCGGCGGCGCCGCCCTGTCGATCCGCGGGGTGACGGGGGCGCCGATCAAGTTCGTCGGTGTCGGGGAACGGCTGGACGCGCTCGAGCCGTTCGATCCGGCCGGGATGGCTGGCCGGATTCTGCAGCGCGGGGACGTCGTCGGGTTGGTGGAGCGGGCGCAGGAGACGCTCGACGCCGACGCCGCGGAACGAATCGCCCGCAAGGCGACGTCGAAGAAGGGCATGGATCTCGAGGATTTCCTCGGCGCCATGAAGCAGGTGCAGAGCATGGGGCCGATCGAGAGTCTGCTGGGCATGTTGCCCGGCCTGTCCCCCAAGCTGCTCAAGTCGGCCCAGGTCGACGGGAAACGGTTGAAGCACACCGAGGCGATCATCCTCTCGATGACGCCACAGGAGCGGCGCCGGCCGGAACTGCTCAACGGGTCGCGACGGGCGCGCATTGCCAGAGGGGCGGGCCGACCGGTTCAGGAAGTGAACCAACTGCTGAAGCAGTTCAAGCACATGAAGACGATGATGAAGGGGATGGGCAGGCGCGGGTTGCGTTAACGACAGGGGACGTATCACACCATGGCTACACGAATTCGATTGCGGCGCGTCGGCCGACGGAAAGCACCGGAGTACCGCATCGTCGTCACGGACCGCCGAGAGGCTCGCGACGGGCGGTTCATCGAGACGCTCGGCTTCTACCGTCCGCGCGAAAACCCGGCGACGATCTCGGTTGACGCGGAAAAGGCGCGTGGCTGGATCGCCAAGGGAGCCACGCCGTCCGACACGGTGCGGTCGCTGCTCAAGCAGGCCGGCGTGTTCGACAAGGCGGAGTCGCCGGTGCCAGCGGACGTCGTGTCCGAGGCGCCGCCGGCCGAACCGGTCGTCGCCCCCGATCCGGGACCGGCACCCGAAGAGGGGTAGGTCGCGGTGGCGAAGACGCCCTACCTCGCGGTGGCGCGTTTCGCCAAGCCCCATGGGCTACAGGGTGAGGTCGTGGTCTACGTCCTCACCGATGCGCCGGAAGCGGTGTTCGTGCCGGGTCGTCGCGTCACGCCGATCGACGACGAGGGGAGTCCCAACGGCCCGGAGTTGACGATCGAGCGGGCCCGCCCGTATCACCGGCGTTGGCTGATCAAGTTTGTCGAGATGGCTGACCGGAGCGCGGCGGATGGCTGGAGGGACCGGCTGGTGGCCGTCGGCGCGGAGGAAGTGGCGCCGCCTCGCGACCACGAGTTGTACGTCCACGAGGTTCCCGGGTGTGCGGTCGTTGTTGGGAAGGACGAAGTCGGCCGGGCAACCGATCTGCTCGATTCGCCCGCAGGCCCGGTGCTGGTGGTGGATCGGGACGGGCGGGAAGTGCTGGTCCCGTTTCGCGCGCCGATCCTGGTCGGAATCGACCGGGCGCGCCGTCGGATAACGCTTGATCCTCCGCCGGGCTTGATGGACGAGTAACGTGCTGCGCCTCAACGTCGTGACGCTGTTCCCGGAGATGTTCCGGGTGGCATGCGAAACCAGCATCCTCGGTCGCGCGGCGACGCAAGGGCTGGTGGAGTACCACGTCGTGAACCTGCGGGACCACACGCACGATCGGCACCAGACGGTGGATGACTACGCGTTTGGCGGCGGGGCGGGGATGGTGATGAAGCCCGAACCGTTTTTCGAGGCGGTGGAAGCGCTGCACGCCGACGGCCCGGTGGTGCTGCTCTCGGCGCGGGGGAGGTTGTTCCGGCACGCGGACGCGGTGCGCTATGGGCTGGGTGGTGACCTCACGCTGCTCTGCGGGCATTACAAGGATGTCGATCAGCGGGTGGTTGACGGAATGGGGACGGAAGAAGTCTCCGTGGGCGATTTCGTGTTGTCGGGCGGCGAGCCGGCGGCCCTGTGCGTGATGGACGCGGTGGTGCGGCTGATCCCCGGTGCGATCGGCGATCATGAAGCGGCGGCGGGAGACTCGCATTACGACGGGCTGTTGAGTGCGCCGAGCTATACCCGGCCCGCCGAGTATCGCGGGTTGGCGGTACCGGAAGTACTGTTGAGTGGAGACCACGAACGGATTGCCGGCTGGCGTCGAGCCGAGGCAGAACGTTTGACGAGGGAGCGCCGGCCGGATCTCTGGGCCGGCTACGAAACAGAACTGCGGTCCGACGGGACCGACTGACGAGGGTAGCGATATGAGTAAGCTCATGACGGCAGTGGAGCGCGACGGCTTGCGTACCGATCTGCCGGAGTTCTTTCCGGGCGACACCGTTCGGGTTCAGGTGCGGGTCTATGAGGGTGACAAGCAGCGTCTGCAGGCGTTCGAGGGCGTGTGTATCGGGCGGCGGGGAGCGGGGATCAGCGAAACGTTTACGGTGCGCAAGCTGTCGGGCGGTGTCGGGGTGGAACGCATCTTCCCGCTGCATTCCCCGAATCTCGCGACCATCGACGTCGTCCGTCGCGGCCGGGTGCGCCGGGCCAAGCTGTACTACCTGCGCAATCTGTCGGGCAAGGCGGCGCGCATCCGGGAACGGCGCGACGGCTGACCGTGGACGGCCCGACGCTGGAGCGCGAACGGGCGCTTTGGGCTGCGGGCGTCCATCACGTTGCCGGGGTCGACGAAGTTGGGCGGGGGCCCGTGGCCGGGCCGGTGGTCGCGGCGGCGGTCATCTTCGCTCCGGGCCAGGACATTATCGAAGGGCTGCGTGATTCCAAACGCATGACGGCGGCCGAGCGCGAGCGGGCCGCCGTTCTCGTGCGCGACCAGGCGTTGGCGTGGGGAGTGGGCGCTGCGTCGGTTCATGAGATCGACCGGGTCAACATCCTCCGCGCCAGCGTTCGTGCCATGCGACGAGCGCTCGATCGCGCGCGTATCCCGGTCGATCGGGTCCTGCTGGATGGAAACGCCCTGTACGATTTGGACCGCCCGCACGATGCCATCGTCGGCGGCGACAACATCTCGCTGTCCATCGCGGCGGCATCCGTGCTCGCGAAAGTCGTGCGAGACCGGCTCATGATCGCCTTGGGCCGACGGTATCCCGCGTTCAAGTGGGAGCGCAACAAGGGGTATGCCACCGCGGCGCACCTGGCCGCCATCGACGAGATCGGACCGACCCCGCACCACCGCACCAGCTTCACGCCGGTCAGTCAGCTCTCACTCTTCGTGCCGGCTGTGCACCGGGGGGAACGCCCCTGAAGCACTTGGGGGCCGACGAGCGCGTCGACCCCCTGTAGGGCTGGTTCTGCGGAAAAAGCGGCTTCCGTCAAAACGATGGTACTACACCTTCGCTTCGCTTGTTTCGCGTACCTCCGCTCGTGTTCGCTGCTTACTTCACATGCCTCGAGACCAGCTTGGTCATCTCGAACATGCTGACCTGCCCCTTGCCACCGAACACCCTCTTCAGTGCCGCGTCCGCGTTGATCATCCGGCGGTTCTTGCTGTCCTGCAGACCGTTCTTCCGGATGTACGCCCAGAGCTTCTTGGTGAGTTCCGTGCGGGGGAGCGGGCTTGCCCCGACCACGGCCGCGAGCAACGCGTCCGGGGAAACGGGCTTCATGAAAGCGGGATTCGGTTTGCGTTTCGTCTTCGCCTTCTTGGCTTTCTTGGCGGCCTTCTTCTTCTTGGCGGGTTTCCGCTTGGCGGCCTTCTTCTTCTTGGCAGCCTTCTTCTTGGCGGGCTTCCGCTTGGCGGCTTTCTTGCGCGCCGGTTTCTTCTTGGCCGCGCGCTTCGCAGCCCGCTTCTTGGCCTTCTTCGCCTTCTTCTTCGCAGCCATGTTCACCTCAAGAAAGGTTGGTGTAGGTGATACCCAGCCACTACATGCGCCCCAAAGTAAGTGTTTTTCCCTCTAGGACAAGCCTTTTTCCCCTCTCAGGAGGCCCTTGGTGAAGGTCGTTACCGCCGTCAGGCTTCCCGCGGTATCGGGCGCGGGGGCCGCCCGCGCTGCCCGGTATCCGTGCCGGAGCAGGAACCGACTGCCCTCGATGTGTTGCAGCGCGACGGCCGTTCGCAGCACCTGGGCGCCTTCCGACGTCGCCCACACCTCGTACGCGGCGAGGACCGCGGCACCGAGCCCGAGACCGCGGTGGCGGGGATGTAGCAGCAGCATGCCCATCGTCCACGTTCCGTCTTCCGGCCAGTCGGTCATCGCATCGAGCACGCCGACCAATGCCCGTTCGTTGAAGATGCCGATGGTCCGTTTGTCATTCACCGACTTGGTTGGCGGTCCCGCGACAAAAGCGCGTTGCGCTTCGTCAGGCGCGGGAGCGGATCCCGTCATGACGAGGAAGTAGTCGGCGGCATCCTCGAACAGGTGCTGCAACCTCACGAGGTCGGAGGGGGACAGCAGGCGCGTGGTATATCGGGCGTCGGGCCCGAGGGCGCGGATGTGCATGGCGGGGAATATACGGTTGTGCGACTGCACCCAAGTGATGAAGTTATCGCGTGCTGGCCGGGTAGCTCAGCTGGCAGAGCAACGGACTTTTAATCCGTAGGTCCTGGGTTCGAGCCCCAGCCCGGTCATTCGCTTCTCCCGTCCCTTCCTCTCTCCTATCGGACGGTCACGGACGGTCATAGATGGTCGCGGGCGGTCCTGGTGATCACAGATGGTCGACCTGGTTGTCGCAAACGCCGGGCGCGAAAACGGCCCCGCCAATCAGCGAGGCCGTCACGTACTCGATGCGGTGGCGCCGGCCTAGCCGGGCGGGAGGTGACGCCGAATGTCGCGCGCGCCATGCAGGACGCCCGCTCCCACGCTGACGCCGAAGATCAGTGCGGTGGGCACCCCGATGAGGGGGATGATCGCGACGATGGGCAGACTGGCAAGCGCCGCCACCGACCCGGCAACGACCGGGGCAATCGGCGTTTGCGCCACCTCCACGAAGCGGAGTCGTTGGCGAACGAATGTCCGGGCCTTGACATAGCCGAAGATGGCGGCGGCGCCGGTTCCCGCGAACAGGGTCAGCTGCATCACGGTTTCGAGCATGAGGCCCTCCTGTCGTGTTTCCCGACGGCACGGCGCCGGAAAAAGTTTCGCGCCCGCCGTCGCTTGCTCCGCGCGTGAGCCAGCACGATCTTGAGGTATGCCCGATCCGTCGCCTGACTTCAAGCCCAAGGGACGCGCCGAGCTGGTATTCCGGCAGCTCGAAGACGAGTGGGTGATTTTCGATCCCGCCTCCAATCGCCTGCACGCGCTCAATCTGACGGGTGCGCTCATCTGGGACTACTGTGACGGCGATCGGACGTTGCGCGAAATCGCGGAGGTGGTGCGGGATGCGTTCGCCGAGCGTGGGGAGGACGTGGACGTGCTGGCCGATGTGATCGCTACGGCGGCGAGCTTCCGTGCCGAGGGGCTGCTCGCGTGAGCGTCGCCTACTATCACGGTTTGCTGATCCAACGAACCCGCATCGAGGCGTTTCGAGACGCGATCCGTGCCGTCGTGCGACCGGGCGATCACGTCGTTGATGTCGGTGCGGGACTCGGGACATTCGCGTTCTTTGCGGCCGATGCCGGCGCGGCGCGGGTCACGGCCGTCGAGGGACAACCGGTCGCGGCCCTGGCCACCGCCCTTGCCGCCGCCAACGACTACACGGACCGCGTGCGGGTCGTGCGGGGGTGGCTCCCCGAGGCCGACCTGCCGGCGGCCGCGGATGTGATCCTGTTCGAGGACTTTCCCCCACGGCTGCTCGATGAGCGTACGTTCGGCCTGATGGACGCGATGCTGTCGACGCACGCCGCCGACGGCGTGCGCACGATTCCGCGTGCGGCCCGCATGTTCATGGCACCGGTTGCGGCCGCGGTCGTGCGCCCGCTGGTCACCTGGGGTGTGCGCGACGGCGACGCCTATGGTCTCGATTGGCGCGTCGCCGAGCCGTATCTCGAGAACACACCGCACGTCACGGCACTCGGGGCAGAAGCGATCGTCGCCGAGCCGATTGGCGGTGACACGCTCTCTCTGGCGGAACCGCCGTCGCTGGGCCCGCTCTCGCTGGAGGGCGAATGGGTCTTCGATCGGGACGTGACGGTTGGCGGACTCGCGTACTGGTTCGACCTGGAACTCGTGCCGGAGGTCACGCTGTCGAACGCGCCCGGCGCGTTTCCCGCCTCGTGGGGTACGATCGTGTTACCACTGGCGCCCGCACTGGTGGTCGGCGCCGGTGCGCGGGTGCGCGCGACGGTCCGCCCGGATCGGATGGCCGACGGAAGACCGGGATGGCTCACGTGGGGAGCGACCACCGAGGGCGAGTTGCGGCGGGGACACGAGTTGGCCGCGGAGCCCGCATCATGGAGTGATCTGCTGTGCGCCTCCCCGGACGGCATCCCGCGGTTGACGGCGGCGGGACGGTTCGGGGCCGACGTGCTGCAGTTGGTGGATGACCGGCGAACGGTGGCGCAGATTGCGGCTGCGCTCCGCGCCGCGTACCCTGGAGGGAGCGAAGCTCATCTTTTGCGGCGCGTCGTGGCGGCGCTCCACGGTCGCGTGGCGACCCGCGCAGCGGGAGAGGTAATCAGATGAAGACCGAGGACCGGAGAGCGTTTCTCCTGAAACTGGCACGCGGCGTCGGCTACGTGACGCCCGCCATCATATCGGTGACCGCTCCGCTATCAGGGCTGTCGGCTCAGGGTAGTTCCTCCGAGCACAAGCACGCGGCCATTACGGCGCAGCCGTCATCGCCGCCGCCGGTTGGTGGGCCGCCGCCGTGGCAGGAACCACCTCCCGGACGGCGACAGCCATAGGTCGGCGTGCGCCACATACGGTGACGCGACCGACTTGACCCGTCCGGCGGTGACGGGCAAATTGGGAATCCAGCCGACGTTAGAGCTCGAACCCCGAGGGAATACCGGTCATGGCGTGGCGAGTGATTTCGAGAGAGGGCGAGGTGTGGCATGTGCAACCGGCCGCCGAGCGCCGGGCCAACCGACCCCTATGGCAGTTGATGCTCTCGTTCCGCGCCACCAACACGTCTCAAGAGCCCCGGGCCTTCTGGGCCTCATACCCGATCGAATCCACCTCCAAGTCCGCGCTGTTCGTGCAGGCCGAGAAGATCTCCGATGACGCGCTGCGCGAACTCCTCTGCCAGCATCGACCGTAGCCGCGGCCGCTAACCCCGCGTGATGCTCACTTCGGTGCACGACCTCCGCCGGATCGCCGACGCAGTTTCGTACCTGCGAGATCACCTCGTGCTCGACGTCGTAATCCGATCCGACTGCCGGCAGTTGCGCGTCACGTTGGACGACGGTCAGGTGCTCCTGATCTCGGTGACGCTCGACCAGGACGGCAAGCCGCGACTCGACGCCGATCTGTTGCGCGCGACAGCCGAAACCCCGTCGGGCCAGCTCGAAGCATTCGACGAGGCGAAGTAACGTGCCGGACGGCTCGGGAGAGAAGCGCGAGCGGCTCCGGTTCGTGGCGTTCGACTTCCAACGCCTGCCGGACGCGCACTGCCGTGCGACGGTCAAACTCGAGTGGTATCCCGGAGCGGATCACACCGGGTCGGCACAAGGCCTGAGTTCCGAGACGGGCGAATTGCGCTGCGCGGCCAGCGCGACGCTCCAGGCAATCGAGCGTGCCGTCGACGGCTCGCTGCATTTCGATCTGCTCGGCGTCAAATCGGTGCGGGCCTTCGACGCGATCGTCATTATCGTGTCCATCATCTCGCACCACGGAGATGATTCACACCGTCTGGTTGGCTCGTTTCTTGCTTCTGATGATTCGGCAAGGGGAGCGGCGGTCGCCGTGCTCAATGCAACGAACCGGTTGCTCGGGAACATTTTCAGTCGCGATGCCCGGTAAGAGGGGAACGATGGTGGCTCGCATGACCCATGCCCGGTGGGCAGTGGTAATGGCCGTCACGGCGATCGGGTGCGCCCGCGCACCAGTCGCCGGGCCGATGGTGCCCGCACCGGAGATCGTCGTGGGTGACGTGACCATGCCCGTCGCGATCGCGGCGGCCCGGCCCGCGAGCGAGAACCTGAGCGCCCTCGACGATTCAGCCGCGGACCTCGCCGCGCTCGAAGCGCTGGCCATTCTCGAGTTCCGCAGCCTCGATCCGCGCGCGGCCCACGTGCGCGGTCCACTGCAGGCCGGTGCGGTGCCGTCGGACGCGAGTGACGAGCCGACCCGGCCTTTTGCGTATCCGCGCGGAGGGGTGGCGGGTTCGTCCGCGCCGACCTATGACATCGACGTGGCCTCGTTCGCCGATCACGACCGCGTTCGCTACTACGTGAACTACTTCCGTGACGCCGGTCGCGAGCGCTTCACGATCTGGCTCGGCCGGATGTCCCGATATGAGGGGATGATCCGCGAGACGCTCCGCGGGTACGGGGTGCCGGAAGACCTCGTCTACCTCGCCCTCATCGAGAGCGGCTTTTCGGCCAATGCCGTGTCCCGCGCGCGCGCCGTGGGGATGTGGCAATTCATCGAGCGCACGGGCCGGAGCTATGGTCTTTCTCAGGATGTATGGGTTGACGAGCGACGGGACCCTTTCGAAGCGACCGATGCCGCCGCCCGGCACCTGCGCGACCTCAACGACCAGTTCGGGTCGTGGTATCTGGCGGCCGCCGCCTACAATGGCGGAGCCGGCCGCGTATCACGTGGGATCCGCCGCCTCCAGTCGCGAGGCCATGATTACGACGACCGCTCGGACACGACCTTCTTCGCGTTGTCCGACCGCCGCTATCTGCGCCGGGAAACGCGGGACTACGTCCCGAAGCTGATCGCCGCCGCGCTGATTGCGAAGCACCCGGCGCGCTATGGGTTCACCGACATCGAGTGGAACGACCCGCTCGTCTTCGATGAAGTGACCATCGCCGATGCAACGGCAATGGATGTCATCGCGCGGCTGGCCGACACCACCGAGCGCGCCATGCTGGAATTGAATCCGCGGTTCTACCGGCGGGTGACGCCGCCGGGCCGGGCGGTCGTGGTGCGCGTGCCGCGCGGCCGTGGGGGGCAGGTGGCGACCCGTTGGGCCGTGCTGCCCGAGCGCGAACGCGTGTCGTTCATCGACCACCGTATCGAGCGGGGCGAGACGCTCGCCCTGATCGGCAAACGCTACGGCGTGAGCGTCTCGCTGGTACTGGCGGCCAATCCCGGCACCGAGCCACGGAGATTGCGGATCGGGCAACGGCTCGTGATTCCGCTGAGCGGGCGAGCGCAGCACGATGCGACCGCGGGTCGCGCGCCGGCGCTGCCGCCAGCGGTCGAGTCCCGCTACCACGCGGTGCGATGGGGCGAGTCGCTCTGGGTCATCGCGCAGCGCTACGGTGTGCGGACCAGCGACCTGCGGGTCTGGAACGGGATTGCAGAGGATGAAATCCTGCGGGTCGGCACCCGGCTGCGCGTCGGCAGTCCGTAGGGCTCAGGGCAGCACCGGGCCGGCGCGGCGGTACCCCTCGATCACCGACGTTGCATAGCCATTGCGCGGGTCGCGACCCTGCGCCAGCAACTCCCCGACGCGACCGGGTCCCCGGTTGTACGCCAACAAGGCGAGGCGGAGATCCTCGTGATACCGTTCCAACAGATCCCGGAAGAACCGCAGCCCGATCCGCAGGTTTGTCACGGGATCATACAGTTGCTCGCGGGTGAGATCGGGTTCGTAGTAGACGGCGGTGCGCAGCATGAGCTGCGTGAGGCCCACCGCACCTACCCGGCTCGTCGCGTTGGGGTTGAAATTGCTCTCGATACGGACGATCTGAAACGCGAGTTCAGGGGCGAGGCCGGTTCGCAAGGCCGCGTCGTAGATCTGCGCCGCGAGATCCGCGGGAATCCCGAACGCGGCCGAATAGGCGATCAGCGCCCGCGCGCGGTGCAGCTCGATCTCGGTCAGTTCGAGCGCCCCGCTGGTCGCGTCGAGCGACTCGTACAGGCGATGCAGTTCCGTCGCGGCTGTCCCGGTATAGGGCGTGGCGTCTGCATCGGCCGTGGCGGTGCCTGGTCGATAGCTCAACGCGCCGCCGACGGCGACCAGCGCGACGAAGATACCGAGGCCCTTCAACATCAGCCGCTGCGTCACCGACATGTGGTGTCCGTTGGATCTATGCATGCTCAACTCCGTTTCCAGGTGCCGCTCCGGCCACCCGACTTTTCGATGAGTTGTATGTTGCCGATGCTGAGGTCGTGACCGATCGACTTGACCATGTCGTACACGGTCAATAGGGCGACGGCCACCCCGGTCAACGCCTCCATCTCCACGCCGGTTTTTCCGGTCGTCCTGGCGGTGGCCCGAACACGCACCCCCGGGAGCGATTCCTCCAGCAAGGCCCGTACCTCGACGTGCTCGAGGGGGAGCGGATGGCACAACGGAATGAGATCCGCCGCCCGTTTCGCTCCCATCGTTCCCGCAAGTTCCGCCGTGGACAGCACGTCGCCCTTCGGTCCGGCGTTTCTCAATACGACCTCGTAGGCCTCGGGCGTCATCACGATCGTCCCCTCCGCGACGGCCTGACGCAACGTCGCCGGCTTGCCACCGACGTCGACCATCCGGGCGCGGCCCTCGCGGTCGACATGCGACAACGTCACGCGAGCGCCTCCAAATCATGCGCCAATGCGGCGAGCGCGAGTTGCGGATTGAGGTTGCCGGCCGCCTCCGCACGCGTTTCCTCCACGCGCCGCAGGGCGGCCAGCCGCCGGGCCACGGCCACGGTGTCATTCCGGCCCGCGAGGGTCTCGATGTCACGTCGCAGCGACAGCGCCATGGCCTCCAGCGTGTCCGTGAAGGCCCCTCGCGCCGCCCACGGCGCCTGTCCGAGCGCCAGGGTACTCCACGTGGCGGCGCCGCCTCGCGTGGCCGCCAGAACGCGTCCGGCAGCCGCGTCAGCCGCCGTTGCTCCCTCGTCATCCAACCACAGGGCCGCGCCGATACAGCCTTGGGCGTGGTCAACCCGGCGGGCCAGGGCTCTCCCGGTGACGGGTGGGGTCGGGAAAGAGGTTAGAAACTCCCTGACGGCATCGTCTGAAACGCGGCGTACCCGGATCGGCACCACGCGCGACCGGATCGTTGGCAAGAGCGCCTGCAGGTCGGCGGCGGTCAGGATCAGCGTGGTGTCTCGCGGCGGTTCTTCCAGCACCTTGAGCAGCGCGTTGGCGGCCTCCGGGCTCGATTCCTGGAGGACGAGGCGCTCCGCGTCCCCAACGATCAGGACCTTGCGCTTCGCCTTGAACGGCGTCAGGCCGGCCACCCTGTGGAGCCGACGGATCGACGCGATGGGGTGTCCCAGCATCCCGTCGGGCGGTCGGGTGATCCCATCCCGCCGTTCGGCCATCGCTTCGCCAAGCAACTCGGCTGCTTCCTCGACCTGCCTGGTCGGGTCGCTGGACTTGGGGCGCGGGATCGGGACGAACCAATGCAGGTCGGGATGCGATAGCCCAACGGCCAGGCGGCAGCCCTGGCAAGACTCACACGGCGCGCCGCCAGCCTCGTCGCACAACAAGGCTTGGGCGACCCACAAGGCGATCCGCTGCTTTCCAACACCCGGCGGGCCCACAAGCAGGGCTGCTTGTGGGAACCGGCCGGAGGCGATGGCGCCTTCCAGCCGGCTGAGTAGATCCTGATGACCGCAGATCGGGTGTAGACCCATGGGCATCAATCTACCCAACCAAGCTGATTCGGAACAGCGTGAACGGCATAACTATCTGATACTCAATAGCTTGGACAGACTTCAACGTCGGGCGGCTTCGCACCGTTCCCGGCGCAACGATGAAACGCCGGTCCACCGGTCCGGTAGCCAAAACGCCGCCCCGAGAGGCGGCGTCTTGCTTGATTCCGGGCGTGGCCTGCCGGTCAACAGGAGGTGTTGTCCTCCGTGACGTAGGTTCGGGTTCCATCGATGTAGGTGGCCTGGTCCTGGTATTCGAGGCGATGCTGGGTCACCTGTCCGCCGGCCCACCGCAGCTCAACCCCCCCCACCGGTCCCTGCTCGACGATGCGCCATTGGCCGGCGCCGGCGTCCTGCGCCCCGTTGTATCCTGACGCCCCGCCGACGTCCACCGAAACCGAACTCGACCCGCTGAAGAAGAACCGACCGTCGCGGCACAGATCCCAGGTATTGTGGCTGCTGTATCCGCCGCTGCCACCCGAACTCGAGTAGCTCGACATCTGGGTCAACCGCTTGCCGCGAAACCACTGATCCCATTGCTGACCCTGGGCCGAGAGTTGGGAATGCTGGGGCTCGGGACGGACGCCCTGCGCCGGTCGCGCATTCGCGGGCTGCGCGCCGGCTGCCACCCCACCGCCCTGTCGCTGCAAATGGATGGTCTGGCCATCCACGGACATGGTCATCAGGTCGCCCTGGATGGCCGCGGTCCAGGGATACGACGTTCCGTCCGCCGTGTACGTCCCTGTGAGCTGGGCGCCGGTTCCTTTGGCCGCCACGGCGTACTGTTGGCCCTGTAGCGAGGCGATGCCGGAGTACGTCCCTTTGGCGCCTTGCAGTTGGATGGTCATGGTCCCGTTGGAGAAGGTGCCGAGTGCGGCGTCCACACCGGACGCGACAGCGCCGCTCACGCTCCCTCCGAGGGGCCCCGCCGATTCAGGTTGCGCGGCGACGCCACCGTTCTGGCGCGTGAAGGCCCACTCTTCGGTCTGAGAGTAGTCCGGCTCGTTATCGGGGCCCACTCCGACGATCGTGACGACCAACCTGGCTCCCTGGAGATCCGCTTGGAAGTACATGCCGCCCTGGTTGCTGAAGATGGCGCCGACAGCGGAGTTGCCTTCGAGCGTGCCCTCCACCTGGAACGAGACTCCGTTGCCTGACAATGTCCCGACGATTTTCCCCTGCGCATCCTGACTCAGGGCGAGTGTGACGATCCCGCCTTGCTGGTTGTGCATCGTGTAGCGACCGCTGAATCCCTGGGCCGCGATCATGGATGGGAGAGAAAGAGCCGTGAGCAGAGCGAGGGCAGCGCGCATGAGACCGTCCGGGGCAGGTTGAGGGCGACCCTCCACGATGTGACGCCCGACGCCGGCGTGTCAACATCCGGACGTTGTCATGACCCGTTTGTGCAACCATCTTCGCAGCGGACAAGGAGGTGCGGTGAGACGTGCACCCTCGATCTCGATTGCGATGGGAATCTTGCTGGTCATGAACCAGGCCTGCGGCGACACGAGAGCCGACGTGGTGCTGTTCGGCGGCATTGTCTGGACCGGTACCGGGGTACCCTCTACCGCGGTCGCGGTGGCGCATGGCCGGATCGTGGCGGTGGGCATGGACGACGACCTGGCGGCGTACCGCGATCACGCCGACCGGGTGATAGACCTCGCGGGCCGGATGGTCGTGCCCGGGTTCATGGACAATCACACGCATTTTCTCGATGGTGGCTTTGGCTTGGCCGGGGTCCAGTTGCGTGACGCCGCCACTCCGGGAGAGTTGGTGCGACGGATTGGGCGTTTCGCGGCCGAACACCCGGGGACCTGGATGCAGGGCGGCACGTGGGACCACGAACGATGGGGCGGCGAACTGCCCCGTCGCGACTGGATCGATTCGGTGACCGGTGAGACCCCGGTGTTCGTCGGGCGGCTCGACGGCCATATGGGGCTGGCGAACTCGCGGGCGCTCGAGCTGGCCGGGATCACGGCCGACACGCCGGATCCCGCCGGAGGCACGATCGTCCGTTACCCTGACGGGCGCCCGACGGGCGTCCTGAAGGATGCGGCCCAGGCCCTGCTGTATCGCGTGATCCCCGAGCCCTCCGACGCCGACCTCGACGCGTCGCTCGCCGCCGCCGCGCGCCACGCCGTGGAGCATGGCGTTACCCATGTCACCGACATGGGGAGTTGGGCGGGGCTCGAGACGTACCGGCGTGCCGCCGCGCGCGGGGCGCTCCCGTTGCGCGTGTACGCGGCGGTGCCGATCGCGACGTGGAAGCGGCTGGCCGACTACGTGCGTGCACACGGCCGCGGCGATCATCGCCTCGCCTGGGGCGCCGTGAAGGGATTCGTCGACGGGTCGCTCGGCTCGACGACGGCGTGGTTCTACGACCCGTATGACGACGAACCGGCAACCACGGGACTGATGGTCACGGACACCGCGGCGTTGCGCCGGGATATCATGCGCGCGCACGCCGCGGGACTGCACGTCATGGTGCATGCCATCGGGGACCGCGCGAACGACTGGTTGCTCGACGTGTACCGTGACGCCCGGGCCGAGGGCCTGTATCCCGAACAGCGATTCCGCATCGAGCACGCGCAGCACCTCAGCACCGCGGCAGTCGCGCGATTCGCCGAGCTGGGCGTGATTCCCTCGGCGCAACCGTACCACGCCATCGATGACGGGCGTTGGGCGGAGAAGCGCATCGGGCGGGAGCGGATCCAGCGGACCTACGCGTTTCGCGATTTGCTCGATGCCGGCGCGCGGCTCACGTTCGGCAGCGACTGGACCGTCGCCCCGCTCGATCCGATCCTCGGCATTTACGCGGCGGTGACGCGGCGCACCCTCGACGGCGCCAACCCGGACGGCTGGGTGCCGGCGCAGCGGATCACGGTGGAGGAGGCCCTGCGCGGATACACGGTCAATAGCGCCTACGCGGATTACCGCGACGACGTCGTGGGAACGCTCGAGGTGGGGAAGTACGCCGATCTCGTCGTCCTCTCGCGCGACCTGTTCGCGATCGACCCCACGGAGATCGAAGGGGTCCGCGTCGATCTCACGATGGTGAACGGCGAGGTCGTGTTCGAGCGCCGCTGATCGGCCTCAGGTGGATGGGTTCATCACCCGACCCATGAAGACGATCGTGCCGGACAGTCGCTCGCGGATCACGAAGACAAACGGCCGGTCGACCCACACGGCCAGTGGGGCGCTGACCGTGCCGACCTCGACCGCCGTGACGGCGGCCGCCTCGGTCCCTTCCTCGTTCACGTCGACGTACGTCTTGTGCTTGACACTCGTAATGCACACTTGACCGGGCTGGGCGGCAGGATAGAGCGCGGAAAAATCGGCCGTGCCGCTGTCGCAGAACGCGACCCCCATCCCCAGCGTATCGAGGACGTCTTCGAGTGAAAGCGTCGTCTCGAGCGTGAACGTGGGGATGCCGACCAGCAACTCCGCGCTGTCCAGCGCGGCGGTCCAGCTCGTCCACCGTGCCTGGCTCAGTCCCCCGGTGAGTTGCGCGATGTCGCCGGGTGCATCGGGCAGTGCGATCGTCATGCGGTATGCACCACCCCCGTAGGACAGGTCGACGACCTCGACATCGGCGTCCTGATAGTGGAACACCGGTAACGCGTCCTGGGACATCATGGGGACCTGCGTTTCCCCGCCGCCGGCCAATCGGAAGGGCGAGGGCCGCGTGTCCTTTGGATCGAATTGATAGGTCCAGGCGCCCTTGAAGTAGATCGCGTTGATGAGGTACATGATGGCGTCATCGGGCAACCGCGCGGGCACGATCTCGCGAATACGCCCGTTGGTCCGCTCGTCGACCCAGCCGTTGATCGTGTCGGACGCGCCGGACGCCGCGAAATCCAGCGCCTGGACCTCGGCATCGAAGTACGTACGGTTCAGCTCGAGGAACGCGGGCGCGATGGTGAACTCCTGTCGATACCAGATCGAGTTGGCCAGCAGGAATTCCACGTTCGGATCGATGCCGCGGAGCAGGTCGATGAGACTGCGGTAGGCGCCGTTGATCTGTTGCTGGTTGAGTCCGGTGAACCGGAGCGTGGCTCGCATGGCGTCGCGCGTATCGCCGGCGGCCCCGTTGAGCGTCATCCCGAGCGCCATCGCGACGCTGAGCGGTGAGATGAAGACGTTGTCGTCGGGATCGGCCTCGTCGAGTATCGCGCCGAACAACGCAAACGCGAACTGGTTGTCGGCGGTGATGAGGTCGGTCTCGGCGGCGGACAGCGCGCGCGGCAGGTTGGCGATCGGTTCGGTCGAGATCTTCCCGTTACCGCCGCAGGCCATCAGGGCGGAGACGGTCAGGGCGAGCACGGCATGGTACAGCCTTCGGGACATCGGAACGGCTCCGGCAATGTGTCCTTCCCGCACAGTGTACCCCATTCGATGAGAGCGGTTGCGGTCAGGCCTCGCGCCGCCGGTGAATAGGCCAGCGGTCGACCACCTGGTCGCCGCGCACGACGTGGTATTCGTCAAAGCAGGCCGCGGCCAGGCAGGCGTGATTGGGCAACAGTCGCACCCGCTCACCCACGGTCAGCGCCGCCGACACGATCCCGTGTTCCTGACTCAATGACGTGAGCACGGCGTCGTCACGCAGGGTGCCGGCAGCGTAATCCGCGAACACGCGACCCATCGCGGGACCGGCGGGAGACGGACCGGCGTCCTTCGACAGCGCCAGCGCGCCGGCGTCGATCACGCTGTGGCCGCGGCCCGGGGACGATACGGCGCTCGCAAGCAGGGAAAGCGCGCACGCGGTCATCTGGCATGCGCCGAGTGCCGCTTGCTGGCCGTCATAGAACGCGTAGTTGCCGGGTCGAGCCTCCGTCACGCCGTCGAGGTGCTCGACGACGGACAGCGTGGGCGTCGAACCCACGCTGGCACCCACGTCGGCTCCGCGGCCGGCGCATTGCGCGCGCAAATCGGCGACCGCGCGGCGCTCGTCCTCGGCGATGTGACGGATGGCATCCAGCGACGCGGCATGATAGGCGTGGCCGCCGTGCGTGAGGAACCCGTCGAACGCCAGCGTGGCGGATTCGCGTATCCGCCGGGCGAGCGCGAGCGGTGCCGGCGTCGACGGGTCCAGACCGGCCCGGTGGTACCCACAGTCGATCTTGATCCACACATGGAACGGATGCGTGGAGTCTTCGATCGCCTCGAACGCGGCTTCGGAGTCGATGGTGACCCGCAGGGTGATGTCCCGCGCGAGACGGCCGGCTTCAGCGACGCGATTCAGGATGAAGGGAAAGGCCCAGGTGATGTCATCGTAGCCACGGCCGGCGAACACGTGCGCTTCGGCGAGTGTCGAGACGGTGATACCGGTCGCGCCGGCCGCGCGCTGGCGATCGGCGACCTCGATGCACTTGTGGGTCTTGACGTGCGGCCGCAACGAGACGCCAAGCGCACGGCATTTGGCGGCCATGTGTTCGATGTTCGTCTCGAGCCGATCGAGATCGAGCAACAGCGCCGGGGTCGGGAGATCGTCGATCCGCGTCATGGCGTGCGTATCACCCTGACCCCGGCGTTCGGCATGGGCCTTTACGGGCGGGCGCGCAATACGGGAGACATCGTGATCGTCCCGGATCCCGTCGCCGTCACGTTACCGAAGGTCGCCGACGGATCGAACAACACGTCAACCGCGTTCGTCGCGGCGTCCTCGCCGGCCGTGACGGTGAAGCCGACGTCCGTCTTGATCCCGGTCTGGGCACCCGACGGGATGGTGACAGGATAGTCCGTTGCCGCGTCGAACGTGGCCTGCCCGACGGTCAACGGGCCCTTGAACGAGATCGTGGCGTCGCTGATGAACAGCCGCACCTTGCGATATTCGCCCGCGGCGATGGTGCCGCTCGCGATCACGATCGGGCTGGCGCCCTCGGCGGGCAATGCCATGAGGTCGATGGTCGCTCCCGCATCGAGCGTGAGCGTCTCCCAGCCGCCGGGCGCGTCCGTCTCTTCCACGGCGTCTGTGTCGTCCTCACCCGCCGGCAGGTAGTCGATTCGCGTGACGGTGATGGCAAACGTGTCGATGGTATCGGGATCTATCGACGCCGCAGGTGCCAGGGCGCCGGCAAACCACTGGGCGGCTGCCTGCTGGGCCGCGCCGTCGAACGTGGCCATGCGCAACTGGGTCGGGGATGGCGTGCCGGGGCCGGTCGTGTCGCCACACGCGAGGGTCGTGCCCACCAACGGAACGACGAGAAGGGCTACGGCGGTTTGGCTGAATCGCATACATGCTCCTGAAAAGGGTACGACGGAAAGACTCTCCCCGAACGTGAAACGTAACGCAACCGGCATCCCGGGTTCGTGGAGGCCATGGCGCCGCGGTCAGCGCACCAGGTGAAACGACACCTGTCGTTTCAACGCCCAGCCGATCTGTCCGTCTTGGCCCACGACCGCCTCTTCTTCCTGCATTGACCGAACCCGCTGGCCGTCCCATTCCGGTACGGACGTCGTGGCCTGCAGCTCGATCGAGTACCACGTGCTCGGCAGCAACGGTACATCGCCACGTCCGGGCACGCCGTCCTGCCGGTCCCAGAGCCCGATCAAGGGCCCGGCACCATGGCCGTGATCGCCGATGGGATGGGTGTAGACGGTACCGTCGATCCCGGCCGCTTGCATGCGGGTGAGGGTCGCGTGCAGCATCTCGTTCCCGGTGCGGCCGGCGCGCATCTCCGCCAGCAGGAGGTCCTGCAGCCGATTGGAGTTGCGGAGCGCCTCGCGCAGCCCGGCCGGCGGTTGCGTCTCGCCGTCGCGCAGGACGTAGCCCATGTGCTGCGTGTCCGTATGGAGGCCCAACGCGGTGATCCCGAAATCGCAATGCAGCACGTCCCCGCGCCGAATCACCGGCGCGGTCGAGTCGGCCATGTCGGTAGCGCGGCGCTGCACGGAGACCGACGGCTGGAACCAGGTGCCGAGTCCGAGGTCGTTCACCCGTTGTCGCATCCACCAGACCACGTCGGCGGTGGTCGTGACACCCGGCGTGATCACGGTACTGGAGAACGCGGTCTCGATGATCTGATGGACGAGCTCCTGCATGCGTCGATACACCGGCTCCATGGACGGAACGCGGATTGCCAGGTAGTCGAGAGCCAGGCGCTCGTTGCGCACCACGCGACCGGCCAACGGCGGACCGAGCGCACGTTGCATCTGTTCCCATTCACCGGCGCTGAGCCCGTCGGCAAAGGCGTGTTCCCGCGAAATGTTGACGGCGATCGTCCTGGGGTCGCGCTCGCGCACGATCGCGGCGAAGGCGTCCCACTGACTCTGCCCCCATTGCTCGCGCGGCCGCCCGTCGGGGGCCTGTTCCGTGCCACGAATCGCCTCGTACAATCCGCCCTGCGAGGAGCCGCCGAGCGCGATCCGCTCGATGCCGGTTGCGGGACCGCGGTCGAAGAACACGTAGATGGTGCGGCGCCGCGCCGCGAACGTCGTCGGGGAAACCAGGGCGCGGAACACGGGATCTTCATTGTACTCGCGCATCGACACGACCCACATGTCCACGCCGTGCGCGCGCAGGACCGCCGGCAGGACCAACGCGAGTCGGTCGTGCAGCCACTGCTGGCGGATGTCGGTCTGCTCGCGCAACGTGCCGAACGGTCGCTCGACGTCCGCGCGCTGACCCTGTGCCGGCGGCGCGCCGATCGCGGTCGCCGTGACCACGAGGAGCATGTGTCTCAAGGCGGTCATGGGGTGACTCCAATGGTCGTGAGGCGCATCGTGGCGCCAAGATAGCCGGGCTACCCGCCAGCGGCTACGCTATCTTTCGGCCACCATGACACCGGTGGAGCGACCGCTCGAACTCTCGGCGGACGAGATGCAACGTCTCGTCGCGGCGGCGATGGAACGCCTGGTCCCGCATCTGGAGTCGTTGCCGAACCAACCGGCGCACGACCTCGAGGACGCGGCAGACGTCGCGCGGGCGCTGGTGGAGCCGCTGCCGGAAACCGGGACGGCACCGGACGCCCTGTTGGACCTCCTGTTCGAGCGAGCGGTGCCAAAGAGCTTCAACACCGCCGGCCCAGGGTACCTGGCGTACATCCCGGGCGGCGGTCTGTTTCCGTCCGCCGTTGCCGCGTTGATCGCGGACGCCGTCAACCGGTACGTCGGCGTGTGGCTCGCGGCACCGGCCCTGGTGCAGATCGAAATGAACGTGATCCGCTGGTTCTGCGACCTCGTCGGCTACGGCCCCGACTCCGGCGGCATCCTTACTAGCGGCGGCTCCCTGGCCAACTTCTCGGCGGTGGTTGCCGCCCGGCGCGATAAACTCCCCGAGAACTTTCTGTCCGGCCGCTTCTATGTCTCGGATCAGGCCCATCATTCGCTCGACAAGGCCGCGATGCTCGCGGGGTTCCCGAGCGACGCGGTGCGGGTGATTCCCGTGGACGGTCAGTACCGCATGCGACTCGACGCGTTGCAGGAAGCCATCGCCGCCGACCGTCGAGACGGTCGCACGCCCTTCCTGGTCGTCGGGGGAGCCGGCACGACCAACACCGGCGCGGTAGACGATCTCGCCGGACTTGCCGCTATCGCCGCGCGGGAGGGGCTGTGGTTTCACGCGGATGCCGCGTACGGTGGGTTTTTTCTGATGACCAGTCGGGGGCGCGGCACCTTGCGGGGGATCGAGCGGGCCGACTCGATCACGCTCGACCCACATAAAGGCCTCTTCCTCCCGTACGGCAGCGGATCGCTGCTTGTCAAACGACGCCGGACGCTACGCCGCGCGCACGAGCGCGACGCGGCGTACCTGCCGGAGATGCGTGAAGGGGACGAGTTCGTGGACTTCTGCCAAATCTCCCCCGAACTGTCGCGTGGGTTTCGCGGGCTTCGCGTGTGGCTGCCCATGAAGTTGGCCGGTGCCGAGGCGTTTCGGCGGAACCTCGATGAGAAGCTCGACCTCACGACCTGGGCTCACGAGCAGTTGCGGGAGATACCCGGGCTGGTGATCGTGGCGGAGCCCCAGCTCTCGATCGTGGCGTTTCGGCTTGCGACGGCAGGGTCAGGCCGCGAGCGGACCAACGTGGCCAACCGGGAGCTGCTTGACCGGATCAACGCGCGGCGGCGGGTCTACCTGACCGGGACGACGCTGGACGGCTATTTCGTGCTCCGTATCTGCGTGCTGTCGTTCCGGACGCACCTCGACCGGATGGAAGCGGGCATGGCCGATATCCGGGCGGCGGTCGCGGAAACACTGGCGCGGGTTTCTCTTGGTCAAAATGGCGTCGCGTGAGGTCGGACCGGCAGACGCGGCCTGCAAGCCTGGCACAGCGGACCGGCACGCCTCCTGCTTGGGACCGTCGTGGAGCGCGACGAACATCCCCTAACGAGGTCGCGCGAGCACGAATGGTCACGACACAGGAGGAACCATGACCTACCCAATCATCTATCGTGGAAGCGCCCCGTCGGTTTGGAGCGATGTCTTCAATACGCGGCGGGAAATCGACCGCATGTTCGATCGCCTGGTGGGCAATGTGAGCAGCCCGGCGCAAGGCACCCTCTGGGCGCCTGCGGTCGATGTGAAGGAGACGGCCGAGGCGATCGAGGTGGCCGCGGAGTTGCCCGGGATCAAGCCGGAGGACGTCGAGGTGAGCGTGGAGCACAACACGCTGACGATCGCGGGTGAGAAGCGCCGCGAGGCCGTGGAGGGCGACGATGGCGGCTACCGGATCACCGAGCGCAACTACGGCCGGTTCGAGCGGAGCTTCACGCTCCCGCGCGGTGTCGACGCCGGCAAGGTGCAGGCACGGTTCGAACACGGCGTCCTCACGGTCGAGTTGCCTAAGGCCGAGGAAGCCAAGCCCCAGCGGATCGATGTGACAATCGGAAGGTAGGGGCGCACACCCGCGCTCGCGCAGAGACACGGCGACCGCGTTTGTGGTGGGTCGATCCGAGCGACCGGTTGACCAGCGTGCAGTCTGGCTCAGGAATTCCTGAAGCCGCCGCCACCGATTCCCGGGGAACCCTCATGAACCCGGGGCCGTTATCCTTGCATGCAGCACGCTGACCGGTTTTTATGCTCGATATAATGACACTGCGCTCCCTCGCTGCCGCGCTGCTGATTCTTGGCTCGGCGGGTCCATACACCGCGCCGATGCTGTGCATGGTCTTGGGACCGCACCCTGCGTCACAAATGGAATCGTGTCCGGGCCAATCCGCTCCGATGACTGGTGCGGGCCATCACGGATGCGACCTGGCGCAGTGCGCGACTCCCCCCATTGCCGCACCGCTGATCCCCCCTGGGATCTCCTTGGCCCTTTCGATTGTCGAGCTACCGCATCCCTCCGCAGACGGCGGCTTCGACGGTGATCTGCGGCCGCCGCTGACTCCTCCGCCCATAGCGTAGCCTCTCCTGGGAGTAGTGTGTCCAGCCGCGTCGCGCCCGCGCCGCGGTGGAACACCTTATACGCGCGGCCTCGGCCGCGCAGGAGAGGTACAACGTGCGACAACTGTTCCAACTACTGTCGATCGCCGGATCGGCGGCCTTCGTGATGACCGCCGGTTATCCGTCCCCGGGCTTCGCCCAGTCGGCCGTGTTCGAGGCGCCGGGGCTGCGGGCCTACGTCGAGCAGGTCCTCGCACGTAACGCCGGGTTGCGGGCCGCGAGCGAGCGCCTCGGGGCGGCGGAGCAACGGATCGCCCCGGCCGGTGCCCTGCCCGATCCCATGGTGACCTTCGGGGCAATGTCGGTCCCGGTTGCGTCGTTCGACGTGGACCGCGAGCCGATGACGCAATTCCCGGTCATGTTGCAGCAACACTTCCCGTTTCCCGGCAAGCAGGGCGCGGCGACCGCCGTCGCCCGGGCGGACAGCGCGATAGCCGGCGAAAGGCGCACGCTCATTGAGGCTGGGTTGGTCGCCGCGGCGGTACGAGCGTACTACACGCTGGCCAACGCCCGCACCGCGCTCGACGTGTGGCGCAGCCGCGCGGCACTGGCGGATCAAGCCATCGCGGTAGCCCACGTTCGCTACGAGACGGGCGTCGCACCGCAGACCGATCTCCTGCGGGCGCGGCTCAGGCGGGCCGAGCTGGACGAAGAGCGGCTGCAGCTCGGTGCGGCGGTCGCCGCAAGCCAGGCACGGCTCGACGCGCTCCGCGGCGGGCCCGACGAGCCGGTGTTCACGCCGGTGTTGGTGTCGACCGCCGCGGTTCCGCGGCTTCGCGGGGACTCCGTGCCGGCCGACTCGGTGTTCCGCCAGGTGCTGGTGGAGCGGAGCCCGGCGCTGCGGACCGCGGCTGCCCAAGTCGAGCAGGCGGAGCGTACGGCTCGCGTCTTTGCGATCGCCGGCCGACCCGACTTCACGGTTGGGCTTCAGGCAGCGCCGCGGTTCGGCGGCCGTGAACCGTTCGTGACCGCGCTCGTGGGGATCTCGCTGCCGCTCTACGCCAGGCGGAAGCAACGCCCGGCGGCCGAGGCAGCGCGCCTGGAAGCGAACGCCGCGGATGAGCGGTACGAGGACCTTATCGCTCGACTCACCGCCGAGGTCGATGTCGCCGTCACGGACCTCCAGGCCCTGCGCGACCGAGTTCTGCAGACGGCGGACGAGATCATCCCGCTCGCGGAGGCGGCGAGCGTGTCCGCGCTCCAACGCTATCAAGTCGGCACCCTGGAGTTCAGCGCGGTACTGGACGCGCAAGATGACTTGTTCCGCGCACAGCTCCGGCTGGCGCGGCTGATCGCGGACTACGGCGCTACCTGGGGTAACCTCACGGCGCTGATCGGACAGGAGTGGTATCGATGAAATCCATGGCATTCGTTTCGCTCGTCCTCGTCCTTGCGGCATGCAATGGACCGGGGAGCGATGAGCCGGCGCGGCGAGAACAGGACACCCCCGCCGCAGCCACCCCGATGGCCGAGATGAGCGGTATGGAGAACATGGTGGGAACGCAGGACACGCCAGGGATGGAGGGCATGACCATGGGCGGGGACGGCCCCATACGGATCACCACGCGGCAGGCTGCGCTGGCGGGGGTCACGTTCGCGGTGGCGCGCGAGGCGCCGGTCGAGCGCACGGTGCGGGCCGTGGCCATGGCGGTGCCGAACGAGCGCGCGCTCGGCATCGTCAACGCGCGGGTGAGCGGCTGGGTCGAGACGCTCCACGCCAGCGAGACCGGCCGCTTGGTGCGGTCCGGCGAGCCGTTGCTCGAGCTGTACGCCCCCGAGCTGGTGACGGCGCAGGAGGAATTGCTGCTCGCCAAACGGCTGGCGGGCGTGGAGGGCGGGACGTCACTCGTAGCCGCGGCGCGGCGCCGGCTCGCCCTGTGGAACATCGCCGAGGAAGAGATCGGCGCGATCGAGGCGAGCGGTGAAATCCGGCGCCGCCTCACCATTCGCTCACCGTACCCGGGTCACATCCTCGAGAAACATGTGATCGAAGGCCAGATGGTGCGGGCCGGCGACCGCCTGTTCAAGATCGCCGATCTTTCCACCATCTGGATCGAGCCCGCGATCTTCGAGAGCGACATCTCACTGGTGCGGGTGGGCCAGCGGGCGCAGGTGACGTTCGACGCGCTCCCCGGCCACCTGTTCGAGGGGCGCGTCACGTTCATCCGTCCCGAGCTGGACATGCACACTCGCACCCTGAGGGTGCGTGTCGAGGTCCCGAACCGCCGGTTCCTGATCAAGCCGATGATGTACGGCGCGGTGCGTATCACGGCGGGCGCTCCCCGAGGCGTCACGGTACCACTCGGCGCGGTCCTTCCGACGGGGTCGCGCGATCTCGCGTTCGTGGTCCGGCAGGGCGGCGTGGTCCCCACAGCGGTCGTGGTGGGCACACGCGGCGATTCGACCGTGCTCGTGGCCGACGGCCTTGCCGCGGGCGACACGGTGGTGGCATCGGCGACCTTCTTGTTCGACTCCGAGTCGCAGCTCGCCGCCGCCATGGCCGGGATCATGCTGAACATGGGCATGGGGCTCGACATGGGCGGCATGCAGATGGAAGGCATGGACATGACCGGGTCGGAGGCGGCGCCGGCCGTGGCGGATACGATGCCCGGCATGCGGATGGATTCCGCGCGGCCGAAGGAGCGCAGGCCATGATCACCAGACTGATCGAACTCTGCATCCGCCGGCGCGGGCTGGTGGCGCTCGCCGCGCTCGGCATCTTGCTCGGCGGGATCGGGATCGCCCGCACCATGCCGGTGGACGCGATTCCCGACCTCTCCGACGTCCAGGTCATCGTGTTCACCGAATGGCAGGGGCAGGCGCCACAGGTGATCGAGGATCAAGTCACCTATCCGCTGGTGACAGCGCTCCTGGCTGTGCCGCAGGCCAAGGTGGTGCGCGGACAGTCCATGTTCGGCCTCTCGTTCGTCTACGTGCTGTTCGAGGACGGCACCGACCTGTACTGGGCGCGTAGCCGGGTGCTCGAGTATCTCAACTCGGCCGGGGCGGCGCTCCCGGAGGGCGTCCGGCCGCAACTCGGTCCCGACGCCACCGGCGTGGGTTGGGTTTATCAGTACGCCGTCGAGGGAGAAGGCTACTCGCTCGATCAGCTCCGCTCGGTCCAGGATTGGTACTTGCGTTACGGCCTCCAGCAGGTGCCCGGGGTGGCCGAAGTGGCGAGCGTGGGCGGGTACGTGAAGCAGTACCAGGTGCTGCTCGACCCGGCGAAGCTGCTGGGCTTCGGCGTCACGGCCGATCAACTGATCCGCGCCATCCGCACGTCGAACGCCGACGTGGGGGCGCGCACCATCGAGGTCGCGGGCGGTGACTACATGGTCCGTGGTCTCGGGTACCTCGGTGGCGTCGGCGACATCGCCGGTCTGGCCGTCGGGCCGGGCGCGGACGGAGTCCCGGTGCGGGTGCGGGACGTGGCGACCGTCACGATCGGGCCCGACATCCGGCTCGGATTCGTCGAGCGGAACGGCATTGGCGAGGCCGTGGGCGGCGTCGTGGTGATGCGCTACGGGGAGAACGCGCTCAGGGTGATTGACGGCGTCAAGCGCAAGCTGGTGGAACTCCAGCGGGGCCTCCCGCCAGGGATGCAGATCGTCACGACATACGATCGTTCGTCGCTGATCAACCGGGCGATCCGCACGCTGTGGCGGACGCTGATTGAGGAGTCGCTCATCGTGGCGGTGGTGTGCATCATCTTCCTGCTCCACGCCCGGAGCGCACTCGTGGCGATCGCCACGCTGCCCCTCGGCATTCTCATGGCCCTCGCAGCCACGAGGGTCATGGGCGTCAATGCCAACATCATGTCGCTCGGCGGGATCGCCATCGCCATCGGGGCCATGATCGACGCGGCGATCGTGATGATCGAGAACCTCCACAAGCACATCGAGCACGAACCCGACCGGCCACGCTGGGAACTGGTGGCGGCGAGCACGCGGGAGGTAGGGCCGGCGCTGTTCGTTTCGCTGCTGATCGTCACGCTGTCGTTCATTCCCGTGTTCTCACTCCAGGCGCAAGAGGGCCGGCTGTTCCGGCCGCTGGCGCTCACCAAGACCTTCGCCATGGCCGCGGCGGCGTTCCTATCGGTCACGGTCGTTCCCGTGTTGATGGGCCTGTTCATCAAGGGGAAGATCCGGCCGGAGGAGGAGAACCCCATCAACCGCTGGGCCATCCGCCTGTACCGGCCGGTGCTCCGGTGGGCGCTGGCCCATCGCACGCTGGTGCTCGGCGGCAGCGTCCTGCTCTTGGCAGCAACCGCGTGGCCGCTGTCCCGGCTGGGGAACGAGTTCATGCCCCCGCTGGACGAGGGCTCGCTCATGTACATGCCGAACACGATCCCCGGTGTGTCGGTCACCGTACAGCGCCGCATGCTCCAGAAGCAGGATTCGATCCTGATGACGTTTCCCGAAGTGGAATCCGTCTGGGGCAAGGCGGGCCGGGCCCGGTCGGCCACCGATCCGGCGCCGCTCTCGATGGTCGAAACCATCGTGAACCTCAAGGATCCATCCGCCTGGCCGGAGCGACTGTCGCAGGACGAATTGATTGCCAAGCTGGACCGGCAGCTCCGGTTCACAGGCTACGTCAACAGCTGGACCATGCCGATCAAGAACCGCACCGAAATGCTGTCCACGGGTATCCGCACGACGCTCGGGATCAAGGTCTTCGGGCCCGACCTCCGAACGATCGAGCGGATCGGCGGCCAGATTGAGGCCCTGCTGGCTCCGGTTCCGGGCACCGCGAGCATCTATGCCGAGCGTTCGTTCGGCGGGCGATACCTGGACGTTCGGCCGGATCGCGACCTCGTCGCGCGCTATGGGCTGACCGTGGGTCAAGTGCAGGAAGTGGTCGGCACGGCGCTGGGCGGCATGAACATCACCACCACGGTTGAAGGCCGCGAGCGCTACCCCGTGCAGGTACGCTACGGGCGATCGTTCCGGGACGACCCGCAACGGCTGGGCGATCTGCTTGTCGCCACGCCGCAGGGCCCGCAGGTCCCGCTGTCGCAACTCGTGACCACCCGGTTCACGGCCGGCGCCCCGATGATCAAGAGCGAGGATGCCCAGCTCCTCGGCATCGTGTTCATCGACGTGCGCGGGCGCGACGTGGGCGGCTATGTGGCGGAGGCGCAGGACCTGGTGGAGCGGGAGATCACGCTCCCACCCGGATACCGGCTCCAGTGGAGCGGGCAGTACGAGGCGATGGAGCGCGTGACGCAGCGGCTGGCGATTGTCGTGCCGCTCACGATCGCGATCATCGCCCTGCTGCTTTACCTCAACTTTCAGACCGTCGCCGAGACCGCCATCGTCCTGCTGTCGCTGCCGTTTGCCGTGGTCGGGGGCGTGTGGCTGATGTGGCTGCTCGGGTACAACCTCTCGGTAGCGGTCGCGGTCGGGTTCATTGCGCTGGCGGGGGTCGCCGCGGAGACGGGCGTGGTGATGCTCGTGTATCTCGACCTCGCGTGGAAAGAGGTCGCTCGCGGGGGGCCGGTGACCGCCGCCGGACTTCTCGGTGCCGTGGAATACGGGGCCGTGAACCGGGTCCGTCCCAAGCTCATGACGGTGGCGGCAATCATGGCCGGCCTCTTCCCCATCATGTGGACGCATGGTACGGGGGCGTCCGTCATGCAGCGGATCGCGGCGCCCATGATCGGGGGAATGGTGACGTCTACGGCGCTCACGCTCGTGGTGATTCCGGTGCTGTACTCTCTGTGGCGGGGGCGGCAACTGAATCGCGGTTGAGAAACGTGGAGGACGGTCGCGTCTCTTGCGTGCGGTCTCCCGAGCTGATTCCGGAGGGCGCGCGGGCTACGTCGATTCAATCACCGCGCATCGACAGCCCCTGCGTGCCCGCGGTGCCGCGTCGAGCTTGGCGAGCGTCGCGTGGAGGGTGCGCCGCAACGTGCGGAGCTCGCGCAGTTTCACCTGGATCTCGGCCAGATGCTTGACGACTACGGACCGGATGTGGTCGCACGGAGGATCACCGCCGGCCGAGATCGCGATTACCTGGCGGATGTCGGTGAGCGTGAGCCCAAGGCCTTGCGCTTTCTTGATGAAGGCAAGCTCCTCGACGGCATCGCGGCCGAACTCGCGATAGCGATTCGTGTCACGCTCCGGCGGTGTGCTGCGCGCTGCCCATCGCGTTCGTCACCCTCGGAGCGGGAACGGTGGTCGCGTCCGCCATAGCAACGGCTCCGTGGCTCGCGGACCTGTCACGGCACAAAGCGTGGGTGTTCTCGCTAGCCGGCGTCATGCTCGCGGCGGACTACTGGATTCTGTACCGCTCAGCGAGCGTTGCCTGCCGACCCGGCGGCACCTGTCATCGATCGCATCCGTTCGGGCGCTGGATGCGGCGCGCATTCTGGTTCTCGGTGGGCCTGCTCACCGTGGCACTCACCGCGGCGTATCTGCTTCTCCCGGTAGCAAGGCTATTCGGCTATTAGCATTAGACGACGGCGGGGGTCCGGAAGCCGGTCATCGCAAACGACCTGCCGGCCGCCTGCCGTATCGCTGTCGAAACCCATCATCTGAAGTCGAACCTCAGGCGGCTGAGGCAGCAACTCGCTGCGTGAGCTGCACCAGCTGTTGCGGAACCGCTTTTCCCGATGGAGCTTGGTGTCTCGGGAGAGCGACGGCCGGAGCGGGCGTCGATCGAACGGGCCGCACGCGCGCGCGCCGGTCGATTCGTGAGCGAAGCGATCGCGAAGGCACCGACCAGGCTTCTTGAGCAGGCCCTGTCCGAGCGCGCGGGATCACGAGTCTACGTCCAGGTGCTTATTGCCTCCTCTCGCTCCCTCGACGCGGCACGGCGGCCACGTATAGGTTACGTGGGTGACTAGAAGGACGTGACTGTGATTCGACCGACCGAGGTTAGGCCCGAGGCAGGTTACAGGCTGTGGCTCCGCTACGAGGATGAGGCAGAGGGAACAGTGGACCTGTCGGACCTCGCTGGGCGGGGCGTCTTCGAGGCATGGAACGACCCCAAGATCTTCGAGGCGGTGCGAGTGGGCGCAAGCGGTGCCTTGGAGTGGCCCGACGGGATTGATTTGTGCGGGGATGCGCTGTACATGCGGCTGACAGGGAAGGCACCGGACGACGTATTTCCGAGCCTCCGGTCGGCCACGGTTGATGCCTGAGATCAGCCGGTTTTATGGCATCGTGATCAAGATGTACTTCGGCGATCATGGTCCGCCGCAAACAGCGTGTCGACCTCACCATCCCCCTGCGGCGGATGCGCTCGCCGACCGTCACCGCGCGCACGCCGTGTGACGAGTCGGCGTATACCACTTCCCTGGGCACCACACTCACCGAAAGAAGCTCGATGCTCCCGCGTTCGCCGTCCGTTCCGAACCAGAGACCCAGCTGCCGCCAGGGGCCTTGCCACGGCTGATCTCCAACGGACCAGTACCAGTCGGACCGCAGCTGGTACGTGTGGATGGCGCCGTCCCCCACGATGGGGCTCTGCTGGCCCGTGAACTGGAAGGGCACGCCAGTCCCCCGACCTTCCGGCAGGTTGAATCCGAGGCGAACGAGGCCGACGGAGCTTGTACTGTCGGTGCGAGCACGGATGACCACATCGGCCCAGTCCGTCCGGTCCCAGTCCGGCAGGCCCACGTGGATCGCTCCGCGCAGCCGGCCATCGGGAATGCGGGTGCGGGCAGTGAGGGTAACCCGCAACCCCTCGGCGGTCCGCGCCAACGTCGGCGTCGCGGACGGGCGGTTCAGCAGCGGCGTGGGCTTCCA
>DASWIX010000061.1:0-64585 GCA_036397455.1 Gemmatimonadales bacterium
GACTACACGTTCACGGGCGGGGATGCGGGGGTGCACACGTTCAGCGGCGGGGTGACGCTGGTGACGGCGGGGGAGCAGACGGTGACGGCGACCGACGACGTGACGGGGACGATCACGGGGACGCAGGCGGAGATCACGGTCGAGCCGACAATCGCCCTCTCGGGCACGATTCCGACCGCAACCGAGGGAGATATTGTAACGGGCGGGCAGACGATCATTCTCACGCTCACGGGCGACACCTGGCACGCGAACATTGGCGCGGAGAATGACACCACCCAGATGTTGCTTGACGGGCTGGATGCGGACGCTGCCGAAGCGACCGGGTGGGACGCGGTGGTGAAATCGGGCCTGGCGTTTGGGGATGTGGAGCGGACGAGTGCGACGGTCGTGACGATCACGCTGCAACCGTTCCCCTCGTACGACATCACCGCGGACGAGACGATTACCGTGACGATCCCCGCGAGCGCCCTGAATCAGGCCTCTGGCCCGATAGTTGCAACCCCGACATTCATGGTGACATTCGTCCCATGAGGTACTCCGGTGCTGCGCCTGCATGGCGTCCCTCTTCCGATTGCCTAACCGGCGACCCACGGTGATCTTACTGTCATGATCTGTCCCCGCTGTTCGGTCGCTGAGATATCCGACGACGCGCAAGAGTGCACGCTCTGTGGATACTCGCCGTACGGCGTGGTTGTGGTCGGCGAGGGGGTAACGGACGAAGTCCAGGAAACCGTCCAGCAAGAACTCGCCAGCCGGTTCAACCTGCAGATGCAGCTGGAACGCCGCCCGTCGTCCTTGCGCTACGTCGCGCGGGACCTCGAGGTCGACGAGCTCGTTACGTTGCAACTGCTCCCGCACCAGGGTCCGCTCGACGTCGACATCGTCCAGCGGTTTGAACAAGCGGCCACCGCGGCCATCACGCTCCGGCACCCCCACGTGATCCCGATTCGGGACTTCGGGCTGTCGGGTTCGTTGCTGTGGTACACGATGGACGCGATCAAGGGCCGCCCGCTCTCCACGATCCTTCAGGAATCCGGCCCGCTCGCGATCGGCGCGTGCCTCGATTTGCTCGAGCAGCTCGTAAGCGGGCTGGAGTTCATTCACCGCCGCGGCCTGGTCCATGGGGCCGTCACACCCCGGAACGTCCACATCGATGCCGACGGCTGGGCGCGGCTGAGTGACGTGGCGGTCGTCTCCGCGGTCGCCCGCGCGGCCGGCGAGGGAACCGGATGGCGGGCGTTGCTGACGCCGTACTACGCGGCTCCCGAGCAGTTTGACCGTCACGCCCCGGGTCCGCGGGTCGATCAGTTCTCGTTGGCGCGAGTCACCTTCGATTGCCTTGCACGCCCGGTCACGCAGACCGTCGAATCGCCGGATGAGAAGCAGGATAGACCTGTCGAGTCCGTCCGGAGCCCGCGGCGTCTCGAAGGCGTTCCCGCCCACGTCGTGACGGCAATCGAACGAGCCGGTGCGTCGGATCCGAAGGCGCGGTTTGCCACCGTCCTGGACTTCATCGCGGTGCTCAGCGGCGGACAGGAGGGCGTGAACGCCTTCCTCGCCCCGACCCGTCGACCGAGCCTGCAGTCGAGCGCGGTGCTGTTGCTCCCCGACGAGCCGATCCGTCGATTCCATTTCCGGGCGGTCGCGGTCGTATTCGCGCTGGCGGCCTCGGCGCTCGCCTTCTTGTTCGCGACCCGCCGCGCGCCTCCCGACGAGTGGATCATGATTCCGCCGTCCACGGCGGTGACGACCCGGCGAGCACCCGGCGGGCCTGCCGGCGGCGACGTGGCGTCACCAGCGCGACCCGATTCCGTGTCAGCCGCGGTTGCCGCGGCCCCGGCGGTCGTGCCCGCACCGCGACGAGCGGCACCCAGACCGGCACCGCCGCCGCCCCCGGGAGCCCTTTTCGTCAATGCCCGTCCCTGGGGTGTGATCTTCCTCGACGGCACCGAGATTGGTAACACCCCGAAAGCCAATCTCGCCGTGGCCGCCGGACAACACACGCTCCGCATCGAGCGTGAAGGCTTCACGCCGTTCGAGCGCGTCATCCAGATTCGGTCCGGTGAACCGTTGAGGATCACCGACGTGGTGCTCCAGCCGATTCGACCGTGATCCCGAATCGCGTTGTCGCCGCCGCGCTCTCGTTAGGGTTCGTGGCGGTCCCCGCCTCGGCGCAGACCGCCGAGACCCTCATCACGTCCGGAGTCCAAGCGTACGAAAACCTGGACTTCGACGCGGCAGCGCGCCTGCTGCGCCGCGCGTTCGCCGTGCCGTCCGGCGACTCGCTGACGACCGCGATGCGCGCGCAGGGCCTCGTGTATCTTGGCGCGTCGGAGATCTTCCGCGGGAATAGCGACACGGCCCAAGCGGTGTTCGGGAGGCTTGTCCGGCTCGATCCGCGTCACCGCATTGACCAGTTCGTGTTCCCGCCCGAAGTGGCGACGGTGTTCGAGACCGTGAGGCGCCGGACGATCGCGACCGTCGTGGAGGTGCCGTCCTCGACCTCCTTCAGCATCGGCGCGGCCGGTCTCCACGTACGGGTCTACTCCAGCTCCGTTCATACCCTTTCGGCCGAGGTACTCCGCCGCGACGGGACCCTCGTGCGCACGCTCTACGCCGGTCCCATTGGCGACTCGTTGATGGTCGACTGGGATGGCCGGGCAAACGGGGGCGCCATCGTGCCACCCGGCCGATACCTCCTCAGCACGGCGTCCCTGGACGCGAACGGGACGGTGGCGCGCGCGGTGCGCGTGCCGCTCGACGTGGAGGTGGCGCGGGAGGACACGTTGCCCCTGCCCGATCCCCCCGCCGACTCGTTGCTCCTGCCCGAGCGGCGGATGGGCGGGCCGGGGATCGAGGCGCTGGCGGGCGGCGTGGTCCTGGGAGCGGCGGTGATCGGGCTTTCGTCCGCGCTCGTCCCGGCGTCCGAGCTTGCGATCGGTCGCTATACGGTCGGGCTGTCCATCGGGATTGCCGGCATATTCGGCTTCCTGCAGCAACGACCGGGACGACCGTTGGTGGCGAATATCGAGGCCAACGACCGCCTGCGAGCCCGATGGCGTGCCGAACGCCTGGCGATCGAGCGAGAGAACGCCGGTCGACTCAGCAACGTCGCGTTCACGATCCGTGCGGCCGCTGCGCAAGTCATCGACCGGGGGCAGTGACCGGCATGCCTGTGCGCGCGCCGCTCGTACTCGCCTGGTGCATCCTCGGCCTCGCCGGGCCACTCGACGCTCAGCAGGTCGCGTTCGGCGCCTCGGTCGGGGCGGTACGGCTCACGCGCGAGAACCAAGCCGGGAAGGTGCTGCTTTCGGCGACGAGCGTCGGTGTGGAGGGGGCGATCGGCGTATCGGTCGTGGGGCTGGGGTTCCAGTACGCGCAAGGTTCGTTGCGCGGCGGGACGACGCCAGACCAGGATCTCGTCGAGGGAGAACTCATGGTGTCGCTGCGGCCGGTGCGCAACCTCGCGTTCCTGTTCGGGCCGCACGCGCGGGCCTTGGTGAGTCGGCTGGGAACCGAACGGTGGCTGTTGTACGAAGGTCGTGTGCGGGGCGAAGCCGTGTTGGTGGGTCCGGTCCGCGGGAGGCTGGACGTGTGGCGGGTCGTCGGGTCGAATGTGAACGTGCCAGAGGCATTTGACAGCGGCTACGGACTCGACGGCGTGTTGACCGTGACGTTGCCGTCATTCCCGCTGGGGCTTTCGCTTCGCTACCGCGCCGAACGTGCTCAGCTCGCGAACGACACGAGGCGCGAATCGATCGAACACCTCACGCTGGTGCTGGGACTGCGCTGACCCGGTCACCGACGACCTGTTTCTGGCGGTCAACGTCGGCGCGTTCAGGGGGGGGTCCGACGCGGTCTCCGGGGTCTCCGCGGTGAAATATGTAACCGCCAATGGCGAACTGCTGTACTAGCGGCGCGCGTAGACGGTGGGACGGCCCTCACGGTCGATGGCGAGCACCGTGTACGGCTCGGGTGTATCGCTATCCATTCCCGGTGATCCCTGGGGCATGCCGGGGACGGCGAGGCCGGTGATGGCGGGCCGGTCCCGCAACATCTGGTTGATGAGGTCGGCCGGCACATGGCCCTCGACCGCGAATCCGTCCACTTCGGCGGTGTGACATCCGGCCGCGCTCTCGGGTATCCCGTGCGCCGCGCGGATTTCGGCGAGGTCCTCGAAGGTCGGGATGTCCTTCGTCACGACAGTGAACCCTGCTTCTTGTAGGTGAACCACCCACGCGGAGCAGCAGCCTCACGTAGGCGCCTTATACACCGTAATGGTCGCGCTGGCGGCCGCCGGGCTCGACAGCGACACGATACCCGCCGCGCCAACCGCGACCACCGCCAGCCCAACCACACCCACTTTCCAGATTCCCTTCACGTGCGAACTCCTTGATTGTCGGTGGCGTGAACCAGCCTCACGTTCGGCAAACTGCATCCCGAGGTCAAGTCCAAGGCCATCATGCCGATCCGGGTTGACCTTTGCGCGCGCGACTCCAATATTCTCGTAACTCAGCCGGTGAAGTGACGAATGACCTGGGTCGTGCGTCTGGCGTTGGAGTGCCCGTGTCGGTGAGTTGGTGGTCCGCGCTCATCGTGCTGGCCGTCTGGTTGGCATCGGGCGCGGCATTGGTCGCCGTCTTCAACCTGCTGGGCCTCGAGTTCATTCCGGCGACCGACGGCGCCGCGCGGCCGATGGACCACCCGCCGTCCGATCGAGGACCACTCCGGTTCCCCCCGCCCGCACGGATGGCCGCGCTCACCGCGGGTCTCAGCTTCTCCCCCAACTAGCGGCGCTGGGCGTACGCCCGGAAGCGCGTTCCCATCAGTCGAGGGAGTCCGGGCTCAGTCGTACCGTCGAGTCGGTAGCAAGGAGGGCGGCTGAGGCATACCCGACTCGCGCGTCATTCGCGTACACGGCCCACCACCCCGAAAACGAATCGGCAACCTCGACCCGGGTTCCCGGCGTCAGCACCAGGACGATGGGGGACGTCGTCCCCCGGCGTTCGCGGACATTGACCCACGTTGCCGCCCAGCGCATCGGCCGGCCCGAGGGTACCGCTCTCGGAGCGGCAGGCGGCCGCGAGACCGGGTTGCTGTCGGGCGGAGTGGTGGCTGGCGCCTCGGCGGGTCGGTGGGCGGCCGGTGGGGCTGCCTGAATCGGTGCCGCCGCCACCGTCGGCGGGGGTGTCACGGCCGATCCGTCAGACGCCCGTTGTCGCACCGCGACCACGGCAACCGCCGTCACCACCGCCGCGCCAATCACCGCGACGGTGGCGGACCGCATGAAGCCTCGGCGGCGAACCGGATAGTCGCAATACACGCACACGGGCGCCGCGCGATCGATGAACTTGCCGCATCGCGGACACTCGCGTAGCGCGCTCGCCTCCCCGGCCTGCATCGGGTTTTGCGCGAGCAGGTGCGAACAGTTGGGGCACGACGAGGCCACGCTGAGCACGGAATGCCCGCACGCCGGACACCGAATGAGGGGCATCCACTCAATCTACACGGTTCTGGCGGCCTCACGCATTTGGGGGACATCCCCCCCGGAGACGCGTGCGAGGTATTTCCGACACAATCGATTCGGTTTTCGCGCCCCCCGCCGATGAAGAGGTCCTTAACCGGGGGATCACGATCGGATAATCTGCCAATCGGCACATTCCGGGTGCCCATCGCATCCCCGTGCCCCTCGCCGTTTCGAGGAAGACCGCCATGGTGACGACCCCGGCAAAACGACCGCGTCCGAAGCCGTTTCTCTTCCCGCGGTTCTGCAAGTCCTGCGGGCGGTGCATCGAGGCCTGTCCGACCGATTGCATCCGGCTGAGTGACGGAATCGATCCGCACTCCGGACTACGGCCCGTCGTAGTGGATGTCGAGCGATGCAACGGATGCGGGCTGTGTTTCGACGCGTGCCCGGAACCATACGGACTGTTGCCGATCTCGCAAGTCGCAGACGACATGGTGACCGATCCGGCGACGTTCTTCGGCCCGCGTGCCTCGACCGCGCCCGAGCCGGTGGACATTCCCGACCGGGTCATCCCGCTGCCGGCGGTCGAGCCGTTGGTGCTCAAGGGGACCTACGCCGCCGCCATCGGTGCGGTGCTGGCCGGGTGTCGCCATTTCTTTGGATACCCGATCACACCATCGACGGAAGGTGCCGAGTTGATGGCCCGCCTCCTCCCACCGCTGCACGGCGTTTTCTATCAAGCCGTGAGCGAGGTCGCGACGGTCAACATGATGTACGGGTGCGCCGGAGCCGGTCTCCGCTGCACGACGTTCACCTCGTCGCCCGGGTTCTCGCTGATGCTCGAAGGTATCTCCTACATGATCGGTGCGGAGCTGCCCGCGGTCTTCGTGAACGTGATGCGAGGTGGTCCGGGCCTCGGCAACATCGGCCCGGAGCAGGGCGATGTGAAGCTCGTGTGCCGCGGGCTGGGGCACGGTAACACCCACGCGATCGTCCTCGCACCCGCGTCGCCGCAGGAGATGCTCGACCTGACCCGCGAGGCGTTCGATCTGGCCTTTCGCTATCGCAATCCTGTGATCATTGCCGGCGACGGTGACCTCGGCCAGGTATCCGGTCGCGTCACGCTCCCTGCGACGACCACCGTTCCGGGTATTCCCGCATGGGCGGTGTACGGGGATCGCGGTCACCGGCGTAACCTCCACACGTCGATTCTGCTGCACGAGCCCGATCTCGAGAAGCACAACGTGCACCTCAACGCGAAATACGACACGATCGCCGCCCACGAGCAGCGGGCCGATCTGTACGAGTGCGCCGACGCGGAATGGCTGATCGTGGCCTGCAATACGCCGGCGCGGGTGGCCAAGGGTGCTGTGCGGATGCTGCGCGCGCGAGGGGTGCCGGTCGGGCTCTTCCGGCCCGTCACCTTGTGGCCGTTTCCGATCGATGCGCTGCGTCCGTTGCTCGAGCGCGCACGCGGACTCCTGGTCGTCGAGGCGGGTCCGGGGCAGCTCGAAGACGAATTGCGGCTTGCGCTGAGCCACGCGGACCTGCGCACGCCGCGTCTGGCACGGGTTCGGCACTTCGGGGGCGTTTTGCCCCAACAGCGGGAAGTCATTGACGCGGTGATCGCACTCGGGGAGGCCGACCATGGATAGCGTGTTCTACAAACGCTTCGAACGTCACGCGCACGGCGACGGTCTCAAGGGTCTCAGCACCCACTACTGCGCCGGCTGCGGTCACGGCCTGATCCACAAGTACGTCGCCGAGGCCATCGCCGAGCTCGGCATCCAGGATCGAACGGTGGCGATCTCCCCGGTGGGGTGCGCCGTGTTCATGTACTACTACCTCGACGTGGGGAACACCCAGGCGGCGCACGGTCGAGCGCCGGCGGTCGGGCTCGGGCACAAGCTGGCCAATCCAAACGCGGTCGTCATCAGCTATCAGGGCGACGGCGATCTGGCCTCGATTGGGCTGGCGGAGGTCATGCAGGCAGCCCAGGTCGGTCTGCCCATGACGTTCGTGTTCGTGAACAACGCCATCTACGGGATGACCGGCGGCCAACTCGCGCCTACCAGCCTCATGCAGCAACGGACCAGCACCACCCCGGAGGGGCGCACGCGGTTCTTCGGTGAGCCGATGAAGATGGCCGAGATCATCGCCCAACTCGATGGTTCGATCTATGTCGAACGGGTCGCGCTGTTCGACAACAAACAGCGCACACGGGCGCGCAAGGCCATCGCCAAGGCGATTCGCCTCCAGGTGGAGAATCGTGGCTTGGCGTTTGTCGAGATTCTGTCCGAATGCCCGACGCACTGGCGTGTCACCCCGGCCGAAGCCGAACGGTGGGTGAAGGCGAACATGTTGCCGATCTTCCCGCTCGGGGTGAAAAAGGACCTCGAGGTCGAGCCGTGGTTCGATATCGGAACGCCGAGTTTCGAGGCCGATGACATCGTGCGGGTCATCGGCGCTTCGGCCGAGCCGAAGGAACAGTTCAGTGGTCGGTTCCCGGCGCATGTCGATCCCGAAGACGTGTCGATCAAGTTCGCGGGGGCCGGCGGGGACGGTGCGCAAACCGTCGCGATGCTGACCACACGCACGGCCATTGACGAGGGATTCGACGCCACGCACATCCCGAGTTACGGACCGGAATCGCGTGGCGGCACGTCGTATGCGGACGTCCACGTGTCGCGCGGGGAGGTGCTGTCGCCCGCCGCGCCCGATCCGCACGTGCTGGTCGTGTTCAATCCGCAGAGCCTCGAGGAATTCGGGCCGACCGTGCGCGCGGGCGGTATCGTGATGTACGACTCCACGGTGATCCGCACGCCCCCCGTGTTGGATCCCGCGGTCATCGTGGTCGGCATCCCCTTTACCAGCATCGCCATGGAGCTCGGCGCGGTGGTCGTGAAGAACGTCGTCGCGCTCGGCGCATTCCAGGCGGCCACGGAACTGTTCCCGGCGGAGAGCTTCCTGCGCACCCTGCGCGAGGCGCTGCAAACGCGACGCGCACTTCTGCCGATCAACGAGGCGGCATTCGCCCGTGGCGCCGCCGCGTACGAGGAGGCGACGACCCCCGCGGCGTAGTCCCGCCCGCCGGCGCACCGCCCCGTCGCTAGATTCCGCGACGCATGATCGAACGCGAGTGGTTCCAAACGCCGCGCGGGCGGATCGTCGCGGGCCACGCGGCCCTGAGCGGCGTGCAACTCGCGTTCGGACTCTTCCCCGTCGTCGCCGCCATGCTCTTCGTGCCCGATGGCGTGTCGCCGCTCGGCCTGGGCGCCTGGCGGATCGCCGGTGGCGCCATCGTGCTCGGCGGTTTCGCGCTGCTCCGGGAAGGACGGCGCTGCCTGCCGGCGCGCGCCGATGTCCCGCGCGTGCTCGTGTGCGCGGCCTTCGGGGTGGTGCTGAACCAAGGGACCTTCGTCATTGGGCTTGCGCGGTCAACGCCGATGAACGCCGGCCTGGTCCTCTCGCTCATTCCCGTGTTCACCTTCGCCGCGGCCGTGGTGATGCGACAGGAAAAATTCTCCGCGATGCGGGCGCTCGGCGTCTTCGTCGCCCTGGTCGGCGTGGCGCCCCTGCTCTTCAGTCAGGGGGTCGGCGTCCTCGGGCGCCACGGGCTCGGCAACCTCCTCATGGCGATGAATGCGTGTCTCTTCTCCCTGTATCTCGTGATCTCGAAACCGCTCACGCGCAAGTACTCGGCGCTGAGCATCACCGCCTGGATGTACGTGGCTGCGGCGGTCTGCCTTCCGGTCTTCGTCGCGGGAGCCAAACTGGCGCCAAGTAGCGGATTCGCACGGGGATGGTGGCTGCTGGCGTACGTGATCGTGTTCCCGACGGTCCTCGCCTATCTGCTGAACACCTTCGCGCTGGCGAGGGTGCGGGCCTCGACCACAGCCGTCTACGTGTACGTCCAGCCGCTCATTACCGGGATTGCAAGTTGGGTGTTCTTCCGTGAACGGCCAACGCCGTTGATGGCGCTGTCGGCCGCCTTTCTGTTTGTGGGGATTTGGCTGGTTGCGCGCCGCCCACCCAAGGCGGCAACCGGTGGCCCGCTGCCTACACGGGTGTGACCGGTCGTTCGTCCATGCCGGGGGCCCGGTCCCGGACCAGCATGCGTTCCGCGAAATCCAGCCGTTCTTCGAGTTCGGCCACCCGTGACCCGGCTCCGACTTCGTCCTGGCGCTCGACGAGCAGCGCGAGCTGCTCCTCGATGCGCTCCAGGCGCGACGAGTCGTGCATCGTGAGGACCCCCCGCTTCCCGAAGAGCCCGATGATGCGCCACAGCAGGGCCGTGCCGCAGCCCATGCCGGCCAGCACGATCGCGACGATCCACGTCTCCATGATGCGCCCTCCTGTGGTCGAGGTTGCTATCCTTACGTGTCCCCACATACCAAGTTTCCCCAAACATATCACCCGAAACAGTGATCCGGAGCACTCTATGGCATGGGACCGTCGCGACTTCCTGCACGCGAGCATGGGAGCGAGCGGGGCGATTGCATTGGGTGTGGATCCGCGCCGACGTCGACAAGCCCTCCCGCGGATGGCCCAGGACAGGTCCCCGCGATCGCTGCGCATCCTGGTACTTGGTGGCACGAGTTTCCTCGGTCCGCACCAGGTGCGGTACGCGCTTGAGCGCGGGCATACCGTCTCGATCTTCACGCGCGGCCAAACCGAGCCAAGCCTGTTCCCCGAGGCGTTCCAACAGGTGGAGCACCTGATCGGCGACCGCAACGGCGAGCTGGAAGCGCTGCGTGGTCGGACGTGGGACGCGGTCATCGACAATTCGGGGCGGCGGGTCGAGTGGGCGCGCGATACCGCACAACTGCTGAAGGACTCGGTCGACCGATACCTCTACGTGTCGTCGACGGGGGTCTATCTGCCGTATCGCACGCAAGACATCCGGGAGGACATCCCGCTGGTCCTTGCCGACGATCCGCCGGAGGATCCGCCGAGCTACGGCGTGATGAAGTCGCTCTCGGAACGGGAGGTCCAGCAGGCCTTTCCGGGCCGGAGCCTCGTGATACGCCCGCAGTATATCGTCGGGCCGGCGGATCAGCAGGACCGATTCACGTATTGGCCGCTGCGCATCACTCGGGGCGGGGAGGTGTTGGTGCCAGGTCGCAAGCACGACCCCGTGATGTTGATCGATGTTCGTGACCTGACCGAGTGGATGATCCGCCTGCTGGAGGGCGAGGTCACCGGCGTGTTCAACGCGGCCGGACCGTCGGCCCACTTGTCGATGGAGGAATTCATCTACGGCGTCCGCGCCGCGTTCACCGCCGATCTCTCGTGGACGTGGATCGAGGACTACGCGTTCCTCGAATCACAGCGCCTCACCTACGCGATACCCTGGGTCATGCAGGCCGGCGACTACTTCGGTGTCGCGAGCATCAATGCTGAGCGGGCCATTGCCGCCGGTCTCACCTTCCGGCCTTTGGCGGTCACCGCGGTCGATACCATGGCGTGGTGGCTGTCCGGTGCGGTGACGGCGGAGCGTCGCGCGAGTGCGCGCTTCCCGCTGACGGCCGAGCGAGAGGCGGCCATCCTCAGCGCCTGGGCGGCGCGCTAGTGTATCGTTCTCAATTACGGTCACGTTATCCACCGCAGAGACCGCGGAGATCGCAGAGAAACCACCCTCCACCGCACGTTCGACCGACCGCCTCTCTGCGGTTTCAGCGTGCTCTGCGGTGAAGACGACGCGGTGAAAGCGTTGCGGTATGTGTGGCCGCGTGTGCTATCCGGTCTGCCACCGGGCACGATCGACGCGCCGACACGCCGCTCGGCCGCTTGTGGCTACCGCTGAGCACCGCCAGTCTTGGGGGAGAGGCCGCGAACGGATAGCATGACCCGCACGCCATGTACTCCACCTGTCTGTACTGCAATCGTCCCCTCGGGGCCAACGAGCTCGTGGCCGTTTTTCCGGTCGGGCGCCGCCTCGCGTTCGACGCGGCCAAGGGGCGCCTGTGGGTCGTGTGCAAGCAGTGCGAACGCTGGAACCTGACGCCCCTCGAGGAACGGTGGGAAGCGTTCGAAGAATGTGAGCGGCTGTTTCGCGGCGCGCGCACGCGGATGTCGACCGACAATGTCGGCCTGGCGCGGTTGCGCGAGGGACTCGAACTCGTGCGCATCGGTCCGGCGTTGCGGCCGGAGTTCGCCGCCTGGCGCTACGGCGACCAGTTCGGGCGACGCCGCAAGCGGGCTCTGTGGTGGACGGCCGCCGGCGTGGCTGTCACCGGCGCGCTCGCCGCCGGGGCCGTGGCCGCCGGGGTGGGCGCCGGCTTCATCGGTCAGGTCCCCAACCTCGTCATGAACATCCCGGTTCGAGCCCGTATCCGGACCGCGGATGGGCGGGTACTCAAGGTCAAACACGCCCATCTCGCCAAGGCGAAGATCGTTCCTGACCCCTTGGGAAGCGGATGGTCGCTGTTCGTCAAACACAGCCGGGGTGGTGAGAGCTTTCATGGGGAGGAGGCCGCGCGCGTCGCGGGCATCCTTCTGCCACAGGTCAACTACATGGCAGGATCCCCCAAAGTCGTGCGCGATGCGGTCGACCACATCGAGTCGGCCGGCGATCCCGAGGCCTTCCTGGAACAGATCGGCCAACAGGTACGGTGGATGGGGGAATACCAGGTCGGTCGGCCGGCGTTGTCATCGAAGAAGGTCGGGCTCATTCGATACCTGCCCAAGGACTCGCGCTTGGCGTTCGAGATGGCGCTCCACGAAGAGCAGGAACGCGTCGCACTCGCCGGGGAGCTGGTCGACCTGGAGTTGGCATGGCAGGCGGCGGAGGAGATCGCGAAGATCGCCGACGACATGTTCGTCCCATCCGAACACGAAGCGTTCATCGAGCGGCACCGGCCGACCGGCGTGAAGCCGGAGCAGACGGACCCGGAGGAAGACGCATGACTCCCTCGGTTGCGCTCCTCACCCGTTCGGACGTAGCGTGTGGGTGACAGCCCGGTCACACGGGGAGGTATATGTGACTGAAGAAGGTCAGTCCGATTTCCGAAAGCGCATCTCCAGCGTTGGGTGGGGGACACGCGAGTCGATTCAGGTCCTGCTGGGACGGATCGTGTCGGACCTGCGCGAAGAGGCGGTGCACAGGAAATTCACGGACGAGGAACTCAGGACCGTGGTCGCGTTTCACGATCAGGCCGAGGCACTGTGGCGTGACTCCATTGCCACGAATCCGCCGCTCGATGCGCACACGCTCGTCTCACGCCTGAAGGCACTGCTCGAGGCGAGCCGCTGCGACGTGCTCGGCGAGTTCGAACGTCGCCTCGATCGTGGAGTCCGGCTGGCCGAGGCGTTCGAAGAGGAACGCCAGAATCGCTCGGACCCGTAGGTCTCACTCCACGTCGTGGGCGCGCGCCGCCTCGCGACCCCGGTCGAGCCGCAGCTCCGGCCGCCAACGGAACGTGTGAGACCACGGTGTTGCCCGTCCTTCCACCACATCAGCAATGATCGGGCCGAGCACCGGCGCGAATTTGAAACCGTGACCGCTGCCGCCGCTCGCAACGGTGAGCCCATCGCGGTCGGGGTCGCGTGCTATCCAGAAGTCCTCATCCTGCGTGTCCGCATACAAACAGAGGCGCGTCGATACCAACTCCGCGCCGTCAAGATCGGGGAACGTGCCGGCGAGGAAGTCCCACAGGCGCTCGCGATCGCGGGTGCTGACCTCCCGCGGCGCGTCCGGATCCAGCGAGACGCCTCGGCCGTGGTTGGCAATCTTGACGAGGCCGTCCCGGTTCAACGGGAACCCGTAATAGCCTGTTCGGGCAACGTCGGCGGTGAACACGGGAAATCGTTCGGGCCGGAACGGGTCCGGGTCGCGCGGTCGCAGGTAGAACACCGGATGACCTGACGGTCGGATGCTCGGTTCCAGGCCGAGCAACTTTCCGGTCCAGGCGCCGGCCGCCACGACCACATGGTCGGCGCGCAGTTCGTCCCCGCCGGACAACGTGATTCCGACGACGCGTCGGTCGCGCTCGAGGACGCCGGCGACCCGTTGGTCGGGCGTCACCACGACCCCGCGACCTTCGGCCTTGCGAACCAACGCCTCGACGACCCGGCTGCTCTCGGCATAGCCTCCCTTCTCGTGGTAGAACCCGTCGACGAACGCACCGCTGGCCCACGCCGGAGCCCGCGCGCGGATGGCGGCCGCGTCCAGCCGCTCCGGGGAGTGTCCCCGCTCCACGAGCACGCGCCAGCTCTCATGCTCGAAACCGCCCGCCTGCATCGGATCCTGGCACACCATCAGGACGCCGGTTGGGTGGTAGAGCGCTTCCCCGCCACCGGCGACCCACTCCTGGTTCCACCTGAGCCAACCCTCGTAAGCCTGCTCGGCCAGCCCCACGTACTCCACGGCGCCGCCATAAGCGATCCGCACCACCTTGCTGGCGTCCGTGCTGGCGGCGAGCGGGTGGGGGATCGGCCCTTGGTCGATGAGGGTCACGGCATGCCCGCGCCCACGCAGGGCGACCGCCGCGGACGCGCCGAAGACACCCGCGCCGACCACGAGAATGTGCGAAGACATAACCCCAATGCTGAGTCGATTCGCCGGGGGCCGCAAGCCGGCCCGGCCCCGGCAGCGGGCGTTACCCGATCGCACCCACCGGGGTCATATTCCACCATACTTCATCGACGAGACTCCCGTGACGACCGCAACTCGAGCATTCGCCGGCTTGCTGATTCTCGCAATCGCGTTCGCCGCCCCGGCGACCGCGCAGATCAGCCTCGGCATCCGTGGAGGAGTGAATCTCGCCTCGATCGGCGACATACGGGTCAATTCGCTCACCGAGACGCTGAAGAACCGAACGGGGTTCCATGTTGGCGCGTTCGCGGACGTGGGACTTGGCCTGATATCGGTCCGCCCGGGACTCACCTACGTGAATGCCGGCTCGTTGTTCGAGGGGTCGAGCTACCTCGTGCAAGACCAGTTCCGCCTCAATTACCTCGCGGTCCCCATCGATCTCAAGATCGGGCTGCCCGTGGTCTACGGCTTGGTCGGACCGGAGTTCTCCTACTTGCTGTCATCCGGCGCGCCCGCGGACTTCGAGGATGATCTCAAGTCGACCGTCATGAACGCTGGTATTGGCGTCGGCGTGCAGTTCGGCCCGATCCTGGGGGAGTTGCGATACACGTTCGGACTTTCCGGCCTCACCGAAAAACAGTTCGCTGTCGGAGGCGTCGACGTGACCACCGGCGACGGCCAGAAAGCGAACTCCATCCGGTTCAGTGTGGGGTTCAAGTTCTAACGGGACCGTCGAATGGTGCCGGGAGGAGCGGGGCGAGCCGCCCGCTGATGAACAGGAGTGCCACGAAGTCGTAGGTGGCGTGCGCGACCATCGCCGAAACCAATCCGCCGGTCCAGGTGACCAGAACGCCGAGATAGAGACCCACCAGGCCCGCCGCGACCGCGTATCCCACGCTGACGAAATGGACCAGGCCAAACAAGGCCGCGGTCATCACAACGGCAACCGGCGTCGGACCGATGGCCGCCAGTCCGCCTTGCAGCAGGCCGCGAAAGAGCGCCTCCTCTCCGACTCCAGCGGCGACCGCCACCAGGACGAGTTGCGGTACCCCGCACCCGCTGAATAGCGGGAGGGCGAACGTCTCGACCGACCGTACCAGCCGTTCGATCGGCCGCCACCGGAGTCGCGTCATCCCCAGCAGGATCACCACGAGTGGAACCGTCGCTCCAAAGCCGAGCGCCAGGTCCGCCCAGCCGAAATCCAGCACCTCCAGTGGCGACACGCCCAGCAGCAGGCCGGCCCCGACGGCGAGCGCGAGCAACGCGAACTCGACGGTCACCGCCAGAGCCACGAAGCAATGGTCACCACGGTTTACCATCCGCGGTTGCCGAACATATACCGAAGTTTAGATTGTTGCACGATTGCATCCGCGCCGCGACGTCGCCAAAGGTGTACCGCAACGGTGTAACGCGGACTCAACATGCTGCGGGGAAGCCCGGAGCGGATTCGTCTACCGCGTAAGACATTGTGTAATATAATGTTAGAGCACATTCTGATTCTCCCGCGCCGCGCTCGGTTCGGGAAACGGTCTTCGGCACGGGTCCTGCGGGAGAGGATAGTGGAATATCGCCGATGTTCGCCGCCGGCGACGGCTCAACCTGTTCGAGAGCGTCCATGAAGCTTTTGCGTTCGGCCCTCATTCTCGGTGTGCTGGGCGGCCTGAGTACGCCGGCCGCGGCCCAGAACTTCCAGTTCAAGAGCGGTTCGTACTACAACAACCCGTCGGCGTTTGGCGCGCGCGTGGGTCCCTATCGGGCCCAGCTCCTCGCTGAGCCCGGTCAGCCCATCGTCGATGTTTTCTGCGTCGACTACTTCCATTCGGTCTCGACCAATCAGAGTTGGACGGCCGCGTTCACCAATCTGGCCACACTGAACATGAGCGCCACTCGGCAGATGACCGATTTTGGGCTCAGCCAGTCAGACGCGCTAATGCGCTACCAGATGGCCGCCTGGCTTTCGTCGCAGTTTACGATGGACAACAAGAGCCAGTGGGGAGCCATTCACGGAACCATCTGGAACGTTATGAGCGGTGGAACCGCCATGTACAATGGCAACCCGATTCCGGCCAATTCGACGTGGCTCGCGGGGGCCCAGGGCAACTACCAGTCGATCAACCTCGCCGAGTGGACCGTCGTTTCCGACGTTGCGGGCAACCGCCAGGAATACCTCATGCGCACAGTTGTGCCGGAGCCGGAGACCCTGTTCCTTTTCGGCACGGGATTGGTTGGTCTGGCGTTCCTGACGTTTGTCCGACGCAGGGCCGTGTAGACCCCTCGGACTTGACGCGGAACTATGCGGGCTGAATTCTGGGAGAGTTCAGCCCGCTTTGTTTCAGCGGCCACCCGCGTTTCTGGACGAACCGATGTCGTCATACGATCGAGGACTTGACCTGCTCCGCAGATTCTGGGCGCCGACCTATTTCTTTGGCGCGCTGCTGATTCTGCTGCCACTCATCGATCTTGGCGCCAACGTATGGCCGTTGCGGTTCGGCGACGTGCAGTGGCGGTACGGCACGGCGGGCCTCTTTGCCGGTTTCCTCCTCACGCCGCTGATCGGCATGATGATCGTCGTCGGGACGGCCGCCGTCATGGAACACCGGCACGTGATCCGGATACTGTCGTTCGTGAATGGGGTCGCCGCCGCGGTGCTGGTGATCATCGCCCTGTCATTCGTGCTTGACTGGCTGCAGATGCGTCGCAATACGCCGCCGGAAGCGGTTCCGATTCAGACCGTCGGCGCGTTGAAGGCGATCCTCAAGTACTTCGTTGTTGCGGCGGGGATGGGGTGGTACGCCATGCTGGGACTTCGGGCCACGCCGGCCGCGCGCGCGGCGGCGGATCCACCGCAGCGCCTGGCCCGCCGCACCAAACCCGTGACCCGCCCGGCCGAGCCGCCTTCCGACACCTAGGTTGGTGCCCGCATCGGGCGGCGTGCGATGTTCGAACGGGACGAAAGTCGATAGATTAAGTCGTGATTCGACGAATCGTTACCTGGCTCCGCCAGCAAGTGCAAGCCGTGCCCCCGTCGCTCTCGGCCTGCGAATTCGAGTGCAAGGCCGAGGAATGTTGCCAGGGGGAATGGGAGACATGTGAGCGGCGTTTTCAGGCCGAGGCCGCGGAGTGCGTCGAACTGAAATCCTCTCCGCGGGCGTCTACCGGGCACTCAGCCTGAGTGCCCGGCTGCAGCCGCCACATGCCACCTCGATCGTTTCGCGCCATCTCGGGGGCAGATCGAACTCCTGCTCCTCTCCACAGTCCGGGCAGATCCCGCGCGCCGATACCGCCACCGTGCTCGTGCGCACCCGACTCGAAAAACTGTAGATCCCGAAGAGGAAAAACCCAGGCACGAGCGCGAAATGCGCGATGGGGATGAACACGGATGCGACCGCGGCGGCCCACCACGTCGCCAGGCCCAACCACGCCCGCCGCATTCGTTGCGCGCGATTGAAGGTGACCAACTCGACCGTCGCGTCCGTCTCGGTGGGGGCGTATCCGCGCAGGCGACAGGAACGCTCGTGCCGTTCGTAGGTGATGTCCAGCACGGCGGGAATCTAGCGGGGCGCTTCCCGTCAAGCGAACTTGCAGCCTCGTCATCCACAGAGGAGGTTCGGTGCGAATACTCTTGGCGCTGCTGGTGTCGTCGCTCTTGTCCGCCCCATCGCTCACGGCGCAGGCCGGCGGGAGTGGATCGGCACGACCGGAAGCGGCCGCGGCCGACGTGCACAGTCTCGATGCGATCATCGGCGCCCTGTACGACGTCATCTCCGGGCCCGCCGGTCCGCGCGACTGGGATCGGTTTCGGTCGCTGTTCAAAGACGGCGCACGCCTGATTCCCACCTTCGGGCAGGACGGCAACATCGGGATGCGTGTCTCGACACCCGAGGAATACGCCGAGCGGGCGGGGCCCTACTTCAGCAACAACGGGTTCTTCGAGCGGGAAATCGGGCGCACGGTCGAGGAATACGGCCAGCTCGTGCATGCCTTCAGCGCGTACGATTCGCGCCGGACGGCGGAGGGGGAACCGTTCGTCCGCGGCATCAACAGCATCCAGTTGTTGAACGACGGCACGCGTTGGTGGGTCGTCTCGATCATGTGGGCCGACGTGACGACTGCCGGTGAGATTCCGGCCCGGTATCTGCGCGGGCACTGAAGGAACGGTGACGCTGACGGCGACGGGAGACCCTTACCGGGAGCGGGTTGAAGCCGCACTCGGACCGGCGTACGAGCTGCGCGGATTGCTTGGCAGCGGCGGCTTCGCCGAAGTGTACGCGGCGTGGGATGCCGGCCTCAAGCGTGAGGTCGCGGTGAAAGTGCTGCGCCAGGATCTCGCCCCCGAGGCGACCCTCGTGGCGCGGTTCCGCCGTGAAGCGGAAACCGTGGCGGGACTCCGCCACCCCAACATCGTTCCCATCTATCAGGTCGGCGAAGGTGAGGGCATCGTCTTTTTCATCATGCCGCTCGTGCGCGGCGTTTCGCTGGGCGAGTGGCTCGAATGCGACCGGAGGCCGCCGTTTCGCGAGATCCGCCGGATCCTGATGGAAATCGGCGGCGCCCTCTCCGCGGCGCACGGCGCCGGCCTGGTGCACCGCGACATCAAGCCCGACAACATCATGCTCGAGGGCGACGAGCGGCGCGTCCTGGTCATGGACTTCGGCATTGCCAAGCCGCTCAGCGTGCAGGACGTCTCGCTCACCGCCACCGGGATGATCATCGGCACGCCGCAATACATGAGTCCGGAGCAGGGAAGTGGCGACACCGTCGATCACCGGTCGGACATCTACTCCCTGGGCGTGGTGGGCTACCAGCTGATCACCGGTCAGTTGCCGTTCACCGGCGGATCGGTGATCGCGCTGCTCATGCAGCATGCGACCGCTGATCCTCCATCGATGCTCGAAGCCCGTCCGGACTGCCCCACCGATCTCGAACGGGCCATCCGCCGTTGCCTGGCGAAGGCGCCCGAACAACGCTGGCAGTCGGCTTCCGAGCTCCGGGACGCGCTCGCGGCGGAGCGCACGTCGCTCGCGGTCGATCGCCCGCCGGACGAGGTTCCGGAGACGCCGGGTGCCACGGATGCTGTCGGACGTTTTCGACGGACGATCGTCGCCGCGCTCGTGACCGTGTCGGTGGCGTTTGCCGTTGACATGGCCGTGATTGCCGGTCTTCAATTCGCGCCGCTCGTGCTGTTCGTATCGCTCTTCGCCGGCGCGGCCGCCTACGGCCGGCTTCGCGTGGCCGGTCACGATTGGCGGGACGCGATTCCGCGTGGCGGCGCCATCGGGTCCCCGGGTTCCGTGACGCCGGCGACGGGTGCCGGTGCGGCGTCGTCCGATGAGGTCGAATTCGGACCGTACGCGGGCCGGGTGCGCCAGGCGCGCCGTGACCGCGCGGCGTTGGTGGGTTTGCTGGCGCAATTGCCGAATTCGGAGCGCGAGGTGTTGCACGACGTGTTGCCACTCGTCGACGGTCTGCTCGTCCAGAGCGCCGACAACGCGCGGACGCTGACCTCCATCGAACGAGCGGTCCGTGGCGGCATCGACGCGGATCGCCGGGCCGAGGCGGATGCGCGGCGCGCCGAAATCTCGGGCGAGATGGAGAGTGCCGTCGAGGCGATCGGACGCATTCGTGCCGCGCTGCGCCGCGTGGGTCACGACGGGCTCACGGTGGCGGCGCCCGCGGTGCGCGAGGCCGTCGACATTGTCAAACAACGCCCCGCCGGTTAAGCGCTCCTCCGCATGATGCGGCCAACGCCGACCGCCGCGAACAGGATGGTGAACAGCATGGTGAGGGGTATCGACACCCTGCGGACGACCTCGTTCGGCGGCAACGTGACCCGCTCGGCCATCCACCGACGAGTCCACTGACCGACATCCGTGCCAAAGGCCAGAACGAACGCACTGTCCAGCGGAACCGTCGCCGTCCAAAAAGGGGTGAAGGCGGCGGGACCCTGGTCGAGCAGCAGGCCATACAGGTAGTCGCCCAGTCCGTTGGATTCGAGGAAGTGGAACGAGACATGGTCGGCATCGAGCGCGTGAGCGTAGCGCTCCCGGTAATCGACGATGTAGTCTCGGCAGCGAGCCCGCCTCCCGGCCACGCACGCCACCAACGCCAGTTGGTCATTCTCGAGCAGATCCCTCAGTTGCCAGGTGAGGACCGACGGGTCCGGCTCCTTCGGCGGTATCGAGCCCGAAAGCTCCCAGGCTCCCGCATGCAACCAGCGGTCCACCGTCGGGCCGGGCAACCCGAATTCGGCGTAGAAGCCGCACAGCCCGAGAACATCCAGCAAATCGGGACGGGGCAACCAGCGACTTCGAGGGGCGTCGCGGTTGTCCCTTCGGAGGTCCGCCGCTCCGAGCCCGACGATCGCGTAGCACGCCTGCGTGGAATCCCGTGGCAGGACGTGGTACATCCCGCTCCAGAAGGAGGACTTGATTCGAACGCGGCCCTGCGTGGAATCGACGCTGAGGTGAAGGATGACCGGCACGCGCAGCGCATCGGTGCGCAAGCGGGGATCGGCGTCGAGTGTCCGCTGGGCCCAGTCGCGCCAGGCGTCAGGAACGTCGTCCGCCACCACCAGTTGCGCTTGTCCCGCATCAGGCGCCGCAAGCGAGTCTCGCCGCTCGAGGATGATGAGCGTCTCCGTCGCGCGCCGCAGCGAGTCCCGAACCTGCCCGGCTCGCCGCGAGAACTCGGTGCGCGCCGGGCGCGGAGCCCTGGCGCGTGTGCTGGCGGGAGGGGGAAGCAGAACCACCGCCAAGCCGGCGCACCCGACGCCCGCGATGAGCGCCGCTCGCTTCAGTCCAATCGCCATCGTGAACTCCGTAGCGCGAAGGTGGCAAGGACCCCGGTCACGAACAGCGTAACCCAAGCCGTGGCGCCGGCCAGGCGGGACGGATAGGGACGTGCCGCCATGACGCTGGTATGCCATGCCGAGAGGAGAGAATCCAGCGGTGCCCTGGCGGTCGCTTCCAGGCGGTCCGCAAGTGGCAATGTCGAATCGGACAGCAGGCGCGAGAGTGCACCGTCGCCGCCCAGAGAGCGGGCCTCGATCACGAGACCCGTCGTGGCGTCGCTCGACAGCGGTCGGGCCAACGGGTAGCCGTCGGTGAGCCGCAGACACGCCGCATCCGCGCCGGCCTGGCATTGCTGGAACACGTCGCTTCGTTCCCATCGCCTCCGCCTCAGCAAAATCCTCCGGTCGGCCGGCGTGGTCAGTTCGCGCCATCGGTCGGCTACCTCGACCAAGCCGAGTGCCTTGGCGCACCATTGCAAGTCACCCTGGTAGCAAAACCGCGTCGCCTGGCTCGGACGGTCGACCAGTTCCAGGTATGCCCGCCGGAGGTAATCCCTCCCCGGCCGCGGGTGCAACCCACTCGTCCAGCGCACCACCGTGTTGCCGCCCAGGACCAACAGCCAGCTCCACGCGGCGTCCTCGATGACCCGCGCCAGGGCCTCTGCGGAGCGCGCCGAGTCCGCGAGGATGCCGGGACCCGCACGACTCCATGCCCACCGATCCATACCACGGTACCGCACCGCGGGCCACCACGCGTCGAGCAGTTCGCTGTCCGTCTTGCCGAGGGCGGCTTCGAGGTGGCTCCACGCGATGAGCGCCGCCGGCGCCAAATGCTCCTGCATGGCCGGATCAACCAGCAGGTGGAGTCTCCCGGCGATCACGGTGTCGGGGCGGACGTCCCGGTCCATTGCGGCCAGGCTGTCGCGCAGGACGGCCCACCGCGCGGCCAGTGCAGCGACTCGCTCGCGCTGCGCCGTCACATCCTGTGCGTCGACGGGCGTTGCCATCGCGACGACATACACGAGTGCCAGCCCAAGAGGCCTAGACATTGATGAGCATCCAGGGCTCAAACAGCAGTTCCATCGGTCCCGGTAGTCGGATGAGGTATTCCAACGCCGTCCACACGAGATTCGGACCGCCGAAGCTGATGATGATCTGATTCGTCACGATGATGGCGGTCGGGGCGACGCCCAGCGCAATGATCGCCGTTCGGACCGTGCCCGCCGCGAGCGCGAAGAACATCGAGAAGCCAAACAACGTCGCCAGCGCGAACCGGAACGCGATCGCGGTCGGATAGGCATCGAGCCCCTGGGGAATGGTGGCGGACGACGTCGCGACGAGCGCTCCGATCCAGAGGGCCAGCATGGTCGGCACGAGCAACAACGTGCCCGCGCCGTAGCGCAACAGCGCGTAGTACCAACGGGGCACGGGCAGCGAAAGTGCATAGACGTGCCGCCCGGCATGATCGGGTGCCCACGTCAGCAGGGCGATCGTGATACCGGCGGCGACCGCCAGGAACGGATACATGTAGCCCACGCCCGCCACGTCACCGAGCAGGTACAGCACGTCCGTCGCCTCGGTGTTTGCTCCCGCTCGCTGTACGCTGACCAACGGAAGCGTGAATGCCGCGACCGCGGTCGTGACCACCGCCCACGCCGACCACTTCCATTGGGTGTAAAGCACCTGTCGAAACATCATGAGTGCACCTCCACCGGGTGCCGGAACGTGCGGAGCATCTCCACGAATCCTTCCTCGAGATCCAGGTCAACCACTTCCCGCAACTGCGCGCCGATCCCATCGAAGTACTGCGACATCGTTGCCTGCCACCCGCGTACCACCCACACTTCGCCCGCGCTCAGGCCATCCCCCGCTTCGCGCGAGAGCAACACGAACGGCGTGTCGCCGGGCGTTGACGGCGGATGATGCACCCGCAGCCGCTTGATGCCGTTCTTGAACGCATGCATGGGCAACTCCGCAACCAGCCGGCCGTTATCGAGCACGCCGACCCAATTGCAGAACCGCTCGAGCTCGTGCACCAGGTGACTCGAGATGAACACCGTCGCCTGGCGTTCGGCGACGTACTCGATGAGGGCCATCAGTACTTCGCGCCGCACCACGGGGTCGAGCCCATCGGTCGGTTCATCCAGGATCAGCAGTTCCGGCCGTTGCGCCAGCGCGAGCAGCATCATGAACTTGCCGGTCTCACCCTTGGACATCTTTCCCACTCGACGCGATCGATCCAGCCGAAACGTCACGAGCAGCTCGTCCGCCCACTTGGTGTCCCACGTCGGATAAAACGCCGCGTGAAACCGCATCGCCTCGTCGATCGTGAGCGTGGGGTAGAGGTGTGGTCGCTCGGGCACATACCCGGTCCGCGCAAGCATCAGATGCGCCTCGCGGGGAACCTGGCGACCCACCACCTGGATACGGCCCCGCACCGGGCGCAATAAACCCAACAGCAGCCGGATCGTCGTGGTCTTGCCGGAGCCGTTCGGGCCGAGGAATCCATAGATGGATCCGGTCGGGACGTTCAGCGCGAGATCGGTGATCTCGAACGTCGTCCCCGCACGGTAGACCAGGTCGCGTGTCTCGATCGCGTTGCTCATGGCGCCTCGCTTCGAAGTTCTTGCCGGAGCGCGGAGGCGATGGCGTCCGCGCCGATGCCGAATCGGGCGGCGTCGGCGAGCAGATCCCGGACCATTCGCAACGCCTGCTCGTCTCGCTCGCGGCCGCGCCGCTCCTCGGCGACCTCCCGCACATACGTCCCCGCACCCTGCCGCATCTCCACGAAGCCCTCCTGCTCCAGCGCCCGATACGCCTGAACCACCGTCGCGGGGTTGACGCGGAGCCGAGTGGCGAGCCCGCGAACCGACGGCAGCGACTCGCCCGGCCGGAAATCGCCCGATGCCACCGCCACCCGCACGCGGCTCGCGATCTGGTCGTACAGCGGCGTGGGGCTGCGCGGATCTATTTCGTCGAACATGTGCGTCCCACCACCCGTTCGGTCATGGTTGGCAATTGAGTTCACCTTCGTTCCAATCGACCGGGGTCACCGCGCCGACCGCGACCCCACAGACGATCCGCGCGCCGGCCAGCCACACGGCCGCAAGCCACCCCACTCGATGGCCCGTGACGATGTTCGCGCCGACCCCCTCGGGAAGCTCTACTTCAAGGGCATCACCGTCTTCGGCATACCTGGCATGGCGGGCGAAGTGGATCTCCTGGGCGAACACGAGCGCATGCACGGCGCCTCTCATCGATTCGCGCTGGGCGTCCGTCATGGCCACACGCGCCGTTGGGAGCGGAGCGGTCCGCATCCACGCGGGAACGCTTCCCGGCGCCTCTCCGCGCGTGATCCTGTGCAGCCTGATGAAATTCACGTCGTCGGCGTTGCGCCATCGACCAAGTACCCAGTCCGGCCCAATACTGTGGACGTCGAAGCGGTGGGGCAGTTGGATGGTGGCCGCCGCAAGCCCGGTTGAGTCGATCACGATCCACATGCGCGTCCCGTCGGCGTCGACCGCTTGTTCCCGGATCCACACGTCGCCCGAGCCGGTCGGCACGACGACGCGATAGGGAGGCTCGCCGGTGGGCGGCGGCAGACGATCGAGTGCCCGCGTGATCACGAGGGAGGAATACCGCTCGGAGGACGCCGTAACCCAGAACGCCCCGTGGACCCAGAGGTCGAGACGCTCTATGTCACTCAATTGGTCGATCGGCTGCGTGCGAACGAATGCACCCGCGGGATCGAATACCGACGCACGAATCCAGTCGAGTGCGAGGATCGAGTCTCCCGGGAGACGGGCGATGCGTCGCAGGAATCGGAACTCGCCCGGCCCGCCGCCCCGTCCCCCGGCCGCCCGCTCAAAACGCCCGGAACGGTCGAAAAACCGCAGTTCGCTCGTCCCCGTATTCGCCACGACGATTCGACCGTCGCTCAGCCGAATCGAGCTCGTCGCCTCAAACAGCTCCAGATCGGGATTGCCTTCAATCACCCCGATTTCGACAATCGGCTCGGAGGCCACCCATCGCTCGACCTCAGCCGAGGCGAGTTGCCAGGTCCCGCCGTTCGCCGCACGCAATCCGGTCTCCCCGCAGGCCCCAAGCGAAAGCGTGGAAAGCACTATCACTGAACGGTTTACGGTTTCAGACGACATGACCGCAGGAGCCTCGTTGGTGTATCAGTGTAACGATACACTAAAACTTGTCGCCTCCCGTGTCAAGAGGCCCGTGAGCCACGCGCCGTTGCGGTCTCGGTGAACGGACGACTAGACTCGGCCGTATGACGACCACCGAGCCGCGTTTCGTTCCGTTCGAATTCCACCGCCTCCCGGCAGACGAAATCCTGCGTCGAGGCCGGACGTTCGTGGACCACCTCTGGCGGCGCCGCTCAGTGCGTCACTTCGCCGACGATCCCGTTCCACGCGAGTGCGTGGAGTTGGCGCTGCGCGCGGCGAGTAGCGCGCCGTCCGGCGCGCACCGACAACCGTGGCGCTTCGTCGTCATCGATGATCCCGACCTCAAACGGCGCATTCGGGTGGCGGCCGAAGACGAAGAGCGGGAGAACTACGAGCACCGCTTCCCTCAGCAATGGAAAGACGCGCTGGCCCCGCTCGGGACCGATTGGCGCAAGCCGTTTCTGGAGACGGCGCCGTATCTGGTTGTCGTGTTCAAGCAGGGGTATGGGCTCGATGCCAAGGGCCGGAAGGTGACCAACTACTACGTCAACGAGAGTGTCGGTCTGGCCTGCGGACTCTTCATCGCGGCGTTGCACGCGATGGGTTTGGTCACGCTCACGCACACGCCGAGCCCGATGGGGTTTCTCTCCCGCTTGCTGAAGCGACCCGCGAATGAGAAGCCTTACATGCTCTTCCCGATCGGGTTCCCGGCCGACGGCGCCGAGGTGCCGGATCTCGTCCGCATGACGCTCGATGAACTGGTGCAGTGGAACCTGGGCGAGGCGGACGTGGCCGGGTCATAACGATTGGAGTCGGAGCTGACATGCTGGATGCGCTACGCACGTTCTTCAAAGACAAGATGGCTCCGCTCGAGGCCGACGCCGCGGTGCCGGCGGATCCGGCACGTGGCCCGGCGCACGACCCGGTGCACGTCGCGGCGTGTGCGCTGCTGCTCGAATTGGCCCACGCCGACAACGAGTTCACGCAAGATGAACGCGAGCATATCGAGGAGGCCCTCCACCGGCACTTCGGGTTGGACGACGCGACGGCGCGTGAACTGATCGCGTTGGCTGAGCGGGCACGGGAAGCGTCGGTCGATCTGTATCAATTCACGTCGTTGATCAACGCGAACTACGATGAAGGCCAGCGCATGGTGCTCGCCGAGTTGATGTGGCGGATCGTCTACGCCGATGGGGAGTTGGCCAAACACGAGAGCTATTTGATGCGCCGGCTGTCCACACTGCTGGAACTCCGACCCGGATACCTCGCGGAGGCGCAGCGTCGCGCCGCGCGACCGGCGGAGGAGTGAAGCGGCCGGACGCGGAGAAGACGATGGCCGCTTCCCCCGATCTCCCGCTCCGGTTCGCGACCCACGTGGCCGATCGCGGCCTGTTCCCCGAGCCTGGCAAAGCCGTGATCGCGGTCAGCGGCGGACCGGATTCGACGGCGTTACTGCACCTGTTGGTTCGCGTCGCTCCGAGGCTCGGCCTCGAGATGACCGTCGGGCACGTTGACCACGGCATCGCGTCCCGAAGCGGCGAATGGGCTGACCGTGTCGCGGCCCTGGCGGCGGAGTTGACCCTGCCCTGCCGGCTGGCGCGATTGGGACTCGGTCCGGCAACGAGTGAAACCCGTGCCCGCGAGGCCCGTTATGCCGCGCTGCGATCCATGCAGCATGCGCTTGGGGCCAGGTTCCTCGTGACCGCCCATCATCGCGACGATCAGATCGAGACGGTGCTGTTGCGCGTGTTGCGGGGATCGGGACCGGCGGGCCTTGCCGGAATTCCCGAACGGGGTGCGGACGGATTGGTGCGTCCCCTCCTCGTGTTTTCCCGACGCGAGATCCATGACTGGTTGCGCCGCGACGTGCCCGCGGCGTGTCCGGTGTCCGATCCGGCCAACGGCGATACCGTCCACGATCGCTCGTGGGTCCGGGCCGCGTTGCGACCGCTGTTGCGCGGTCGCATGGGCGATGCGGTGGACGCCCACGTGATCTCGCTTGCCGACCAGGCGGCCGCGGATCGCGCAGCGTGGTCGGCGGTGGTCGGAGCGCTCGGCGACCTCGAATACCGTCCGGTGGCAGGAGGTATCGAGGTTGCTCGTGCTTCCCTGCAACGGTATGATAAAGTGTTGTCGATGGCGCTTTTGCGCACATTGGCCCGCGAAGCCGGTTGCCCGCTTGGTGCGTCCCGCTCGGCCCGGTTGTTCGACTTCGTGACCCACGCAGAAAGTGGACGAACGCTGCAGCTGGGCGACGCGTGGATGACCGAGGTGGTGTTTGACCGCGTGCGCATTCGGCGGATGGATACGACCGTCGAATCGGAGCGTCCGCCGGCCACCCGCTGGGGGGCGGAAGCGGAAGGAATGGCACGGTGGGGCGGGTGGTGTATCACCTGGCATACCGGAGCGGCGGAACGGGTGGAACGCGGCGGGTATGCGACGTGGGCGACCCCGGGGAGCGGGGTGATCCGCTCGGTGTTGCCCGGTGATCGCCTCTTCCCGCTTGGCGGTGTCGGGCGGCGGAAGGTACGGCGCCTGCTCATGGAGGCCCGCGTTCCCCGTTCCGAACGGAATGGGTACCCGGTCGTCGCGCGTGCAGGCGACGTCTGGTGGATTCCGGGCATCTGTCGCGGGGAAGCTCATGTGCCGGTTCCCGGCGAACCGGCGGTACGAATCGAAGCGCGGCCGACCGATCGCGCCACGTAGGATGTGCTGGAGTCAGTGATGAACGATCGAGAGCCACAAAAGAAGATCAACTGGGGACAGACCAGCAAGACGGCGGTGTTCTGGCTGCTCGTCGTGTTGTTGCCCGTGGCGTTCTACCAGATGCTGGATTCCGGCCGGGAAGACTCGGTCGAAGTGCCCTACTCCCAGTTCAATCAACAGCTCGAGGCGTCCAATATCCTCGATGTGGAGATCGAGAACGGCCAGTTGATTCGTGGCGAGTTCCGCCGCGCGGTGTCGCTGGAAGGGAGCCGGGTCACGAAGTTCACGGTGCTGTTGCCGATCAAGGACTCCGAGATCCTGATCCAGCGGATCGAGGACGCGGGCGTTCCGATTCGCGCCAAGGAACCGAAGACACCGTTCGGGAGCCTGCTGATCAACCTGCTGCCGTGGGTGATCCTCATCGGACTCTGGCTGTTCTTCTTCCGCCAGGTGCAGGCGGGCGGGAATCGCGCATTTGCGTTCGGGAAGTCCAAGGCGAAACTCCTCACCGGGGATACGCCGAAGGTCACCTTCGCGGACGTGGCGGGTGCCGACGAAGCGAAAGTCGAGCTGGAAGAGATCATCGAGTTCCTCAAGGACCCGCAGAAGTTCCAGCGGCTGGGGGGACGGCTGCCAAAGGGCGTCCTGCTGGTCGGGCCGCCGGGGACGGGTAAGACCCTGCTCGCGCGCGCGGTCGCCGGCGAGGCGGCGCGCCCGTTCTTCTCGATGTCGGGGTCGGACTTCGTGGAGATGTTCGTCGGCGTCGGCGCGTCGCGCGTGCGCGATCTGTTCGAACAGGGGAAGTCACACGCACCGTGCATCATCTTCATCGACGAAATCGACGCGGTGGGGCGACACCGCGGGGCCGGTCTCGGCGGTGGACATGACGAGCGCGAACAAACGCTCAACCAGCTCCTGGTGGAGATGGACGGGTTCGAGTCGAACGAGGGCGTGATCCTGATCGCCGCCACCAACCGGCCTGACGTGCTCGATCCGGCCCTGCTGCGGCCTGGCCGATTCGATCGCCAGGTCGTCGTGGATATGCCCGATGTGCGCGGTCGCGAGATGATCCTCAAGGTCCATGCGCGGGAGAAACCGCTGTCTCGCGATGTCGCCCTCGAGGTCGTTGCGCGTGCCACGCCGGGCCTGGCCGGTGCGGACCTCGCGAATATCGTCAACGAGGCGGCGTTGCTCGCCGCCCGTCGCCTCAAGCAGCAGATCGAAATGGTCGATTTCGAGGACGCGAAGGACAAGGTGATGCTTGGCGTCGAACGGAAGAGCCTGGTCCTGTCCGACGAGGAGCGCAAGCTGACCGCGTATCACGAAGCGGGCCACGCGATCGTGAGCGTCCGCGTGCCCGGCCTCGATCCGGTTCACAAGGTGACGATCGTGCCGCGCGGGCGCGCCTTGGGCATCACCTTTTCCCTGCCGGAAGAAGATCGGCATTCGCACACCAAGGAGTTCATCGTCGGGCAGCTGGCGATGGCCTACGGCGGACGTATCGCGGAAGAGTTGATCTTCGGGCCCGAGAAGGTCACCACCGGAGCGGCACAGGACATCCAGCACGCCACCCAACTCGCGCGCCGGATGGTGACGCTGTTCGGGATGAGTGACGCCATCGGCCCGATTGCGGTGGGCGAGCGCGACCAGCAGATCTTCCTCGGGCGAGAGATCTCCCAGCGGCACGAGGTGTCCGAAAAGACGGCCGAGTTGGTGGACGCGGAAATCAAACGGCTGCTGGACGCCGCCTTGCAACGCGCGCGCGCCATTCTCGAAGAGAACATGGACCTGCTGCACATCATGGCGCGGGCACTGCTCGACCGCGAAACGCTCGATCGGGCGGAAATCAAGCTGCTGGTGGAGGGAAAGGAACTGCCGCCGAAAGCGCCGACCCTGCCGCTCACGCCGCTCACGCTTTCGCCCCCGGAAAAAGCAAAGCTGCCCGGCAAGGCGCCGGTGCTCGGAACGCCACCGGCGGAACCCGCCGGGGCGTGACGCTCAGTCCGGTCGCGCTCACTCCCGCAGCCGTCCGTGAGGCTCTCGAGCGGCGGGGGATGGATGCCGCACGCGCCGACGCGGCGGCATGCGGGATCCAGCCGGCTGCGGTCATGTTCGATGCCCTGAAGGGTGGTGTGCGCGACGCGGTAGCCTTGGCGGCCCATGAGCAAGGTCTGGCGTGTCTCACCGGCGCTGACTGGGCGCTACTCACCGGCACGCTGGCGCAGTTGGCCGGCCTCACCCGCGCCGGAGGTTCCGCCGATCTCGACGATTCGCTTGCCAGTGAGTTGGGGCGCACGCTGAGCCGTCTGGCGGAGCCGCCCGTCGAGTGGGAGATGGCTCGCGGCACCGTGCTGCTCGACCGCCCGCGCGTCGTGGGCATCCTCAATGTGACCCCCGACTCGTTCAGCGACGGCGGGCACTACGTGGCGGCCGGCGATGCCATCGACCACGCTGCGCGGATGGTCGATGCCGGTGCCGACTTGCTCGACGTGGGAGCCGAATCGACCCGACCGGGACAACCGGACCCGGTCTCGGTCGAGGAGGAATGGGGTCGCCTGGCGCCGGTGCTGCCGGCGTTGGTCGCGCGATTCCCGCAGATCCCGATTAGCGTCGACACGGTGAAAGCGGAGACCGCGCGCCGCGCCGCGGACGCCGGTGTCTGGGCGGTGAACGACGTGACGGGGCTCCGACACGATCCGGCGCTGGCCGACGTGTGTGCCCGGACGGGGATGGGACTGGTGCTGATGCACTCGCGCGGTGACCTGTCGAGTATCGCCTCGTATGAGCACGCGACGTACGACGATCTGTCGCTGGAGGTTCTGACCGAGCTCAACGAATCGATCGCGCACGCCGAGCGATGGGGGGTCGGGGCCGCCCGCATCGTGATCGATCCCGGACTTGGATTTGCCAAGCGGCCCGAGCATAACCTCGCCGTGCTCCAGCGGCTGACGGTGCTCGGCGCGTGTGGTCGCCCGATCATGGTCGGACCGTCACGCAAGCGGTTCCTTGGCGTTGTGACGGCGACCGATCATCCCGAAGATCGGGATGTGGCGACCGCTGCCGCGTGCGTCGCCGCGTACGAACGGGGGGCGCGTCTGTTCCGCGTCCACGCCGTGGCCCCCACACGGCAGGCGCTCGCGGTCGCGCATGCCATCCGGGCCGCCTGATGCCGGTCGAACAGTTCCGTTTTCTCATCCCCAGCCCGCGCGACGTCGTCGAGATGCTGATCGTCGCCTACGTGATCTACCGCGGGCTGCTGTTTCTGGCCGGGACGCGCGCGCTCCAGATCCTGGTCGGCCTGATCTCGCTGGGCGTCGTGTATTTTGCGGCGCTGGTGCTCAAGCTGAACATGATCGCCACGCTGCTCGGCGTGGTGTTCACCTACGGCACGTTCGCGGCCATCGTCGTGTTCCAGCCGGAACTGCGCCACGCGCTCGCCCAACTCGGCCGCTCGCGGGCCCTGACCTTCATCAGTGCCGGGAGCGGCAAACTCGTGGTGGAGGAGATTGCGGAAGCGGTCGATCGGTTGTCGCGGTCGGGGACCGGGGCCATCATCGCGGTGGAAGGCGAAGTCTCGCTCGACGACTACCTCGAAACGGGCACCGACATGCGCGCGGCCGTCTCGGGCGACCTGCTCACCACCATCTTCACACCCTACTCCCCTCTGCACGATGGCGCCGTCATCGTGCGCGCCGATCAAATCGTTGGAGCGGGGTGCGTGTTGCCGTTGACGCAGTTTCCGGTCACGGATAAGTCGCTCGGGACCCGGCACCGTGCCGCCCTCGGCCTCTCCGAGGAATCCGACGCGGTCGTCATCGTCGTGTCGGAGGAAACCTCGCGCATTTCGATTGCCGTCGGCGGTTTGTTGCACCAACACGTCACGGCACAGCAGGTGCGGGACGCCTTGTCGAATAGTCGACATCCCTCGCTTGCGCTCAAGCCCTCGGCTGGCGAGCCTTCAGCGTCCTGACCACAGCCAGTCGTTGGTGAATGCGGAACGACCCCACAGCCCCCCAGCTAGCGCCCCACGTTGAGCGCCCGCCCTATCTCGCCGCGGTCGCCGTGTTTGCCGTCGTCCTCGCCGGATACACCTGGACGCTCGCGCCGACGGTGACGTTCTGGGACGCGGGTGAGTTCATCGCCGCGGCCAAAATCCTGGGTGTCCCGCACCCGCCCGGCACCCCGCTGTTCGTGTTGATCGGCCATTTCTTCGGGACGTTGCTCCCGTTCGGTAGCTTCGCCTATCGGACGAACTTCATGACCGCGCTGTTCAGCGCCGGCGCGGCGGCCTGTTTGTTCCTGTTGATCACACAGGTGCTGCGGGGATGGAAGACGGGGCCCCACGGCGAAACGTCCACCGACCTGTGGACCCAACTCGGGGGCGCCGCGGCGGCCGCCATTCTCTCCGCGTTCGTGTTCACGGTCTGGCAGAACTCCAACGAGACCGAAGTCTACATGGTGGCGACCTTCAGTATCGCCGCCATTTGTTGGCTCGCATGGTTGTGGCGGGCCGCGCGCGGAACGCAGCGAGCGCCGCACATCCTCCTCCTGATCCTCTACATCGGCGCGGTCTCGATCGGGAACCACCTGCTGACGCTGCTTGTTGGACCGGCGCTCGTGGGCTTCATGTGGCACGTGCTCCGGACCGATCCCCTGCCGGATGCGCGCGGCCGCGCAGCCGAGTGGGCCCAATGGACGGTGGTCGCGGGGATGTGGGCGCTGCTCATCGGCGCGGGGCTGGGCAGTACGACCCTGATGATGCTGGGGGGACTGGCCTTCGTGGGCGCCTCCGTCTACGCCGTGCGGGCGGGAGCGTTCCCGTTCGCGCTGACGGCGCTCGCCATCGCCGCGGTCGGCGTCTCAACGTATCTGTTCCTGTACTTCCGCGCGGGCCTCGATCCCTTCATTAACGAGGCGCATCCGTCGACGTTCGACTCATTGCTGTCGGTCATCCGGCGGGAGCAGTATCCCGCCCGCTCCCCGATCGATAACCCGCTGTATCCATCCGGGCCGGACAATCCGGGCCGCAGCCTCACCATTATCGGGCTGCAGATCCTGAATTACATCCAGTATTTCGATTGGCAGTGGGCGAACGGGCTGGCACCGAACGATCCGGTGTTCGCGCAGCACACGCCATTGCTCACGTTCCCGGCCTGGATGGTCCCGTTCTCGAGCGGGCCGGCGGTCATCGGTATCCGGCTTCCGTTCACCCTGGCGTTCACCTCCCTCGGGCTCGTCGGGGCGCGGTACCTGTATCGTCGCGACCAATCGGTGTTCTGGCTGCTGGGATTGCTCTTCCTGACGACCGGGCCGGCGTTGATGGGCTACATGAACTTCAAGCCCGGGTTCTCGCTCGGCTGGGCGCAGTTTCCGGAAGGGCCGCAACACGAGGTGCGGGAGCGGGACTATTTCTTCACGGTGTCGTTTCAGGTATGGGGACTGCTCGCCGGGCTGGGGCTCGTGGCGCTCGGGCGCAACGTGGTGACGCGTGTCCGGGCCGCGCCGCGTGCGGCCCGGGGCATCACCCTCGGCATACTGTCGCTTTCCCTGCTGCCGTTCGCGCTGAACTTCCGCGCCGCGAGTCGCGCCCACACGCCGGTCGATACGCTGGCGCGTGACTTTGCGTACGACCTGCTCCAGTCGGTCGAACCGTATGGCATCGTGTTCACCAACGGGGACAACGATACGTTCCCGCTCTGGTATCTCCAGGAAGTGGAGGGCGTTCGGCAGGACGTGTCGGTGGTGAACTTGTCGCTCGGGAATACCGATTGGTACCTGCGTCAACTGCGCGACAATCCGGTACGGCCGTTCGATCCGGAGCAGGCGCCCTGGTTCGCACATCTCGCGCCGGACTCCCCCCCGCCGCCGTTGCTTCGCTGGACGGATGCACAAATCGATGCGCTGTTTCCTCAAATTCTCGGCAAGGCGTTCACGTTCAACACCGGTCGGATCTCGCGCACCTTTCCCGCGGGCATGCCGTTCTACGTCAAGGATGTGCTCATGCTCGGGCTCATCCAGGAGAACGCCGGACGGCGTGCGGTCTACTACTCGGTGACGGCCGGAAGCGGGAACTGGCTTGGGCTGGAGGACTACCTCACGAACGAGGCGCTGGTGATTCGGGTCAACGTCATGGAGGCCCCGGACTCCACGCGGTTGGTGACGGGAACGTTGATGGGCATTCCGGTTGACGTCGCCCGCACGGATTCGCTGGCGAATCACATCTACCGCTACGCGGGCCTGTTCGAAGCCGATACGCTCGATCTGGATCCAACCACCCGCAACATCGCGACGAACCTGTCGCTGGCGTTCCTCACGCTCGGGCAGGCATACGAGGTGCGCGGCGAACGACAGCGCAGCATCGAAGCGCTCCAGAAGGGCTATCACCTCACGCCGAACTCCGATTTGGCCGGTCTCATCCGACTCCTCTCCGAACCCGCGCCCGGCGCGATCTTCGGCGATACCGCCGTACGCATTCCGGACGATCCCTAACCTTGTAGCGCATCGTAGGGCTCGATACCTTTCAAGGTTATGATTGTTGCGTCCCTGCCCGAAAACCTGGCGCGGGTGCGCGCGCGTATTGGCAGTGTGCAGGTCGCCGAAGGGATCTCGGGTGACGTTCGGATCGTGGCGGTCACCAAGGGCCATGCCGTGGCGGCCGTGGAGGCTGCGCGGGCCGCGGGCGTGATGGACGTCGGTGAGAACCGCGTCCAGGAGGCCCTGGCCAAACAGGACGAGGCTCCACCGGACCTCCGATGGCACCTCATCGGGCACGTGCAGACCAACAAGGCCAGGCTCGTCCCGGGGAGGTTCGCGATGGTGCATTCGGTCGATTCGGTGCGGCTGGCGGCGGCACTCGATCGCGCGGCCCAGGGGTCGCGGTTGCCGGTGTTGCTGCAGGTCAACGTGGCCGGCGAGGCGCAGAAGAGCGGTTGCCCTCCGGAGATCGCCGACGAGGTGCTCGCGCACATCGGCACGATGTCCTCGCTGGCGGTGACCGGGTTGATGACGATGGCGCCGTTCACCGCGGACGAGCGGCTGCAGCGGCAGGTGTTCGGCTCGTTGCGCCGGCTGCGGGATCGCCTCGCGACCACGGACCGGCCGCTCCGGGAGTTGTCGATGGGCATGTCGGATGATTTTCCGGCGGCGGTCGCTGAGGGTGCGACCATCCTGCGGCTGGGAACGGTACTCTTTGGAGCCCGTGGCGGATGAACGACGAATTCCACCTGACCCCGATCGATGTCCGTGCGCAGGAGTTCAAGCGCGTGACGTTCGGGTACGACCGCGCGGGTGTCGAGGATTTCCGGGAACGGGTCGCGAACGAGATGGAACGCCTGCTGCGCGATCGGGCCACCTTGGAAGAGCGCGTCCGCAATCTGCGCGAGCAGCTCAAAGCCTTCCGCGAACGCGAAAAAGCGTTGAATGACGCCCTGGTCGCCGCACAGCAGCTGCGGAACGATACGGAAGACGCGGCCCGACGCGAGGCCGAGCTGATCCTCCGGGAGGCACGAAACCAGGCGGATGAACTCCTGGCCGAGGCGCGGGAGTCGGAGCTGGACGTGCGGCGCGATACCGAGACGTCGCAGCGCCATTTCACCGCGTACATCACGTCGTTTCGCGCCCTGTTGGAGCGCCATCTCGCCGAAGTCGATGCGCTCGAAGCCCATGAACGCGATGGGAGCCCGCCGGACGCCGGATGACGACCAACGACGCGGTGGCGGCGGTCCGGCGGCAAACCGCGTTTGCACCGGAAGTCGCGATGATCCTCGGGACGGGTCTTCGTGGGCTCGCGAATCAGATCGCGATCGACGCGGAACTCCCGTACGACCAGATTCCCGGATTCCCCCTGTCCACGGTCGAGCCGCATCGCGGGCGGCTCCTGTTGGGGACGCTCGCGGGTCGTCGCGTCGTCGCCATGCAGGGACGGTTTCACAGCTACGAGGGGTACTCGCTCCAGGAAATCGGCTTTCCCGTCCAGGTCATGCGGCTGCTCGGCGCGGGGAGTCTGGTGATCTCGAATGCCTGCGGCGGGATGCATCCGTTGTGGCGTCCCGGCGACCTCGTGCTCATCGCCGACCATATCAACTTCCTGGGTGACAATCCGCTGATCGGGCCGAACGACGAGACGTTGGGGCCGCGGTTTCCCGACATGTCCACCGCGTACGATCCGGCGTTGCGCGCCCTCACCCGCGCGGTCGCGGCGGAGCTGCAACTCGTGCTGCGCGAGGGCGTGTACGTCGCGGTCAGCGGTCCGAGTCTCGGTACCGCGGCCGAGTACCGCATGCTGCGCGCGTTGGGTGCGGACGTCGTCGGGATGTCGACGGTACCCGAGGTCATCGTGGCCGTCCACAGCGGGATGCGGGTCTTGGGAGTCTCGATCATCACCGACCACTGTGTTGCCGACACGTTGGAGCCGGTCAATGTGCAACAGATCATCGCCACGGCAATGGAAGCGGAGCCCGGCCTCACCCGTCTGATCGAGCGCGTACTGGAACGGCTGCCGCGATGAGTTTCGCACCGCTCGTCTACGACACGCCCGATGCCCTTGAGCGCGAGTTGCTCGAGACCTGGAAACGCGAGGGCCTGTTCCGTCAGACCGTCGAGCGAACGCGCGGTGGCGAACCGTTCGTGTTCTTCGAAGGTCCGCCTACCGCCAATGGGCGTCCCGGCATCCATCATGTGTTCGCGCGCACGATCAAAGACCTCGTGTGCCGTCATCGGACGATGCTGGGGCGGCAGGTCACCCGGATCGCCGGATGGGATACCCACGGTCTTGCGGTGGAAATCGAGGTGGAAAAGGCGCTCGGGCTCAGCGGCAAGAGTGACATCGAGCGATTTGGCGTGGACGCGTTCAATCAGCGGTGCAAGGAGAGCGTGTTTCGCTACAAGGGGGACTGGGAGGCGTTGTCGAATCGGATCGGATACTGGTTGGACTACGACCGGCCGTACGTCACGTACACGAACGACTATATCGAATCGGTCTGGTGGCTGCTGTCCCGACTCCACGAGCGGGGTCTGCTTTTCGAAGGACACAAGGTCCTGCCCTACTGCACCCGCTGCGGCACGTCCCTGTCGAGTCACGAGCTGGCGATGGGGTACGCGACCCACAAGAGTCCGTCGATCTACGTCTTGATACGCCTGGCGGCCGACGCCGAGGACGGCCGGCCGCGCCACCTGCTGGTCTGGACGACCACACCATGGACGTTGCCATCCAATGTCGCGGTGGCCGTGCACCCCGCGTTTCGCTACGTCGAACTCGACGTCGACGGCACCATCGTGGTGGTGGAGAAGGCGATCGCGGCGTCGCTGGCTGTGCCCGGCGCGACACACGGAGCGCCGCTGGCGAGCTTCCCGCAACGCGCCGAGTACGACGGGCGGGCGATGCTGGGGTGGGGGTATCGTCAGTTGCTTGACGTCGTCGCCATCGACCCGACGATCGCGTTTCGCATCGTGGCCGGCGACTTCGTGACCGCCGACGAGGGCACCGGGCTGGTGCATATGGCCCCGGCCTTCGGTGCGGACGACTACGCGACGATCCAGCGCGAAGGACTCGCGTTCGTCAATCCGGTCGACCAGTCCGGCCAATTCCACGACACCGCCTGGCCCGCGATCAACGGTCGGACGGTGTTCGACGCCAACCCGCTCATCGCCGAGCGCCTGGCCGATGAGGGGAAGCTGTTCGGGCGCTACCAGCCGGACGGGCACGAGCACACGTATCCGTTTTGCTGGCGCTGCGACTCGCCGCTGATCTACTATGCGCGCCGTTCCTGGTTCATCCGCACCACGGCGTTTCGCGACCGAATGCTCGCCGTCAACGCGGCGGTCCACTGGTCGCCGCCCGAGGTGGGCGTCGGGCGCTTTGGCGAATGGCTCGAGCACAACATCGATTGGGCGCTGTCACGGGACCGCTATTGGGGCAGCCCGCTGCCGGTGTGGCGTTGTGAGGCCGACGCATCGCACGTGATCGTCGTCGGGTCGTTCGCCGACCTGGCCACCCGCGTCGGTGCGCCCCTGCCGGCGGATTTCGATCCGCACAAGCCATCGGTGGATGCGGTGGTGTTCCCGTGCCCCACGTGCGGCGCCACGATGCGGCGCGTGCCGGAGGTCATCGACGCGTGGTTCGATTCCGGGGCCATGTTCGCGGCGCAGTGGCACTATCCCTTCGAGCACGCCGGCGAGTTCGCGCGGCACTTTCCGGCTGATTTCATCTGTGAAGGGCTCGACCAGACCCGTGGATGGTTCTATTCGCTGCTGGCGATCGCGGTCGGGGTGTTTGACTCGCCCGCCTATCGCAACGTGATCGTCAATGGGCTGGTCCTCGACGCCGACGGTCGCAAGATGTCCAAACGGATCGGCAATGTGGTCGACCCCGGGGAGGTCGTGGACCGGTTTGGCGCCGACACGGTTCGCCTGTACCTGCTGGCATCGTCCAAGGTGTGGTTGCCGAAGCCCTTCGATGCCAACGCGATCCCCGATGTCGCCGCGGCGTCGCTCACGCGACTCCGGAACACGTACGGGTTTCTCGCGCTGTACGCCGCCGACTGGTCTCCCGCGCAGTCGCCGCCGGTGGCCGAGCGCCCGTTGGTCGACCGGTGGTTGCTCGGGCGGCTGGATGCGGTCGTTCGCAGCGTGCACGGGGCCTGGGACGCATACGATGTCACCGGGGGCGTGCGCGCGCTGCTCGACTTCTGCGACAACGATCTCTCGAACTGGTACGTGCGCATCAACCGCGCTCGGTTCTGGGCGCCGGATGCGGCCGCCGACCCCGCCGCGCTGGCGACGTTGTACGAGGCGCTCGTGACGACGGTCCGGCTGCTCGCGCCCGCCGCCCCGTTCCTGAGCGACGCGTTGCATCGTCGCCTGGTGGGGGCATCGGTGCATCTGGCGTCGTTCCCGGTGGCGGAAGGTGGGTGGGACGACGGGTTGGATACGGCGATGGATGCGGTGCGCCGGCTCGCGACCCTCGCTCGAGCGGCGCGCGACGGCGCGGCCCTGCGGGTGCGCCAGCCCCTTGGGGAGATGCGGGTCGCCGTGCCCGCGGCGGCTCGGGGGGCGATCTTCGAGAGCTTGCTCGATCTGCTCGCGGAGGAAGTGAACGTGAAGCGCGTCTCGCCGGTCGCCTCGGATGAAGAGTTGGTTCGGCTCCGGGGTAGACCGAACTACCGCACGCTCGGTAAGGTATACGGCAAGGATACGCCGGCGGCGGCGGTGGCCGTCGACCGGCTGGATCCCGAAGCGTTGCGGGGGATCGAGGCCGGCCTGCCGGCGACCGTGCAGGTCGATGGCCGTACCTTCCGGTTCGAGCCCGGGGATGTGACCGTCGAGCGCGAGGTCGCCACCGACTGGCTCGTGCAGAGCGACGGGGCGTACGTGGTGGCGCTCGATCCGACCGTCACGGACGATCTCAAGCGGGAAGGGCTCGCCCGCGAGGTGGTCAATCGGGTCCAGCGCCTCCGCAAAGAGGCGGGGTACGATTACACTACACGTATTACCTTGCATGTTTCCGGTGACCCGGATGTCCTCGGCGCCACCGAAGCGTTCGGCGGGTTCATTGCCGGTGAGACGCTCGCGAAGCAGCTGACGACGGGGAACGGACTCGACGCCCCCGATGTTTCGGAGGCGGTGGACATTGACGGTCGGCACGTCACGATCGCGCTGAAGCGGTACTGACCGCGGTCATGGGGGCCGCGGCGCTGTCGAACTGTGAGTGAACCGGATGAACAAGAAACAGCTTGCCCACTTGGAGAGCCGTCTGCTCGACGAACGCCAACGGGTACTGAAGGAACTCGGTGTCTACGACAAGTCCTTCAGCGGCACGTTGCAGTCCGCCGACGGTGATCTTTCGTCGTATTCGTTTCACATGGCCGACCAGGGGACCGACGCCATGGAGCGCGAAAAGGAATTCCTGTTCGCGTCCAAGGAAGGTCGCTACCTGTGGCACGTGAACGAGGCGCTCAGGCGCCTCTACCAGAGCCCCAGCGAATTCGGCAAGTGCCACGAGTGCGGCGACATGATCGACTTCGACCGCCTCGATGCGCTCCCGCACGCGCGCCTCTGCATCAAGTGCAAGGCCAAGGAGGAAGACGGTGATCGGCGGCGCTAGACGGTCGTCGTTCTGGTGGATTCTGGTGGGCGTCGTCGTGCTCGACTACGCCACCAAGCTCTTGGCGGTCGCCGGGCTCTCGCGCGTGCCCGTGCCGGTGCTTGGGGACTGGTTGTCCCTGCGACTCGTGTACAATCCCGGTGCGGCGTTCGGCATCTATCTGGGCGCGTATTCGCGATGGATCTTCACCGCCCTCGCGCTCATCGCCTTGGTCGTCCTTGGCGAAATGGTGCGGAAGACGAAACCAGGCGAGCATTTTCGGCTGGTAGCGCTTGCGCTGGTGTGTGGTGGGGCGGTCGGCAACCTGGTCGATCGTTTCCGCAGTGCGCGCGGGGTCGTGGATTTCATCGATGTGTGGATTGGGTCGTTTCATTGGCCGACCTTCAACGTGGCCGACATGGCCGTGAGCTGCGGGGCGATTGCGCTCGCCGTGGTCTTGTGGAATGAGGGACGCCACGACGAATCCGCCGTGGCCGAACAGGCCGACGTCGCAGAAGTCTCTCCCTAGTCACGACGACGCGACCTGGACGGTCACGTTCCAGGTGGCCGTACCAGGCACCGAGCGCCTCGATCGGTTTCTCGCCGACCAACTCGCGGTATCTCGTACCCAAGCCAGTCGGCTGATCGGCACCAAGGCCGTTCGCGTCAACGGTCAGCCCGGTCGTGCGGGTCGGGCGTTGAAGCACGCCGATACCGTCGAAGTGCGCTTTGCGCCGGACGAGCGTCCGCGCACCCTGGTGCCGCACCCGATCACGCTCGACGTGGTCTACGAGGACGACGCCATGCTGGTGCTCGACAAGCCGGCCGGGCTCGTCGTCCACCCGGCGCCGGGACACTGGGATGACACGCTGCTGAACGCGTTGGTCGCCCGGGGGACGCGGCTTTCAGGCGGAGGCTCCGGCCGGCCGGGCATCGTGCACCGGCTCGACCGGGATACCTCCGGACTCATGATCGTCGCCAAACAGGAGGTGGCCCACCGGCGACTCAGCCGGGCGATCGGCGCCAGGAAGGTCGAGCGACATTATGCGGCGTTGGTCTGGGGACACATCCGGGCGCCGGTGGAGATTGAAGGGGCCATTGCGCGCCATCCCACGGACCGCAAGCGGATGGCCGTGGTCGCGACGGGTCGAGCCGCCCAGACGACGGTTGAGCCGTTGGCGCGGTTCGCGGTGTGCGACCTCGTGCGGGTCCGCTTGGCCACCGGTCGGACACACCAGATCCGGGTCCATTTGGCGCACATCGGCCATCCGGTGGTGGGGGACGCCGTCTACGGCGGGGGGGGAAGCCGCCGGATCACCGGGTCTGATCGACCACTGGCCGAGACGATCGAACGGGCCACGCCGCGGCACGCACTCCATGCGGCCCGTCTCGGGCTGATCCATCCGGTGAGCGGCGTCCCGATGGTCCTGCGGTCGGAATGGCCACCCGATCTCCAGGCCGCCCTGGGCTGCGCCAGCGGGGACGCGAGTTTGCTTGCTCGGCCTAACCCGCTGGAGTATCTTGGCTTCTTCGAATAACATGGCCGACTTCGCCGGACTCCGACTGGTCGTCTTCCGTGTGGGCGATGTCATCTGTGCGGCCGATGTCACCTCGGTTCGCGAGATTCTGCCGACACAACGCGCGACGCGCATACCCGGCGCGCCGTCGACCGTGACCGGCCTCATCAATGTTCGTGGCGACCTCATCACCCTGGTGCATGGGTCACAACTGCTCGGTCGGAACGTGCACACCAGCGATGGGGTGACCCTGCTGTGCACCGTGGGCGCGCAGGAGGTCGGCATGGCCGTCGATGAGGTACTCGACCTGATTGCGGTGTCCGAAGATGACTTGGCGCAGGGAAGCGAACTCCCCGGGATCGACCGACGCCTCGTCCGCGCCGTCGGGCAACTGGCGGGGCGTTCGTTCATCGTGCTCGATCTCGAGGCCCTGCTTGGGCCCGTTCTGAGTTCTTAGGAGGAATGCGTGAGCCACTCGGTGTTGGTGTGCGACGATGCGATCTTCATGCGCACGATGATCAGCGACATCCTGACCCAGGCGGGATTCGAGGTGGTGGGCGAAGCGGAAACGGGGGTACAAGCCGTCGAACGCTATAGCCAACTGAAACCCGACCTCGTCACCATGGACATCGTCATGCCGGACATGGGCGGGATCGACGCGGTGCGCGAAATCGTCAAGTCAGATCCGAATGCGAGAATCCTGATGTGCAGCGCCATGGGGCAGCAGGCGCTGGTGGTCGAAGCCATTCAGGCGGGGGCCAAGGACTTCGTCGTGAAACCCTTCCAGCCATCCCGCGTGCTCGAGGCGGTGCAACGGGTCCTCGGGTAGGCATGGATCTTTCTCAGTACGCCGAGCTGTTCCGGGCTGAAACTCGCGAACACCTCAGCGCCCTCAACCAACTCCTGCTCGAGTGGGAGCGAACCCCCAGCGATCCGCAGCCGGTATCCGGCATCTTCCGCGCGGTCCACACCATCAAGGGGATGGCCGCGACGATGGGCTACGCCGCGGTGGCTGATCTGGCGCACCGGGCGGAGAACCTGCTCGACCTGTTCCGGCGGGAGGAGCGTCCGGTCGGCTCGGATGTGCTCGAGGTGCTGTTCCGAACGGCGGACGGCTTGGAGGAGCTCGTCGAAGCGTCGGTAAGCGGGAACGTGGCCGATGCCGAAGTGGCGGCGCTGCTTGAGGCCCTCGACGAGATCACCGGGCAATTGGAGCCCGCCGAACACAAGGGGAAGCGGCGGCGGATTTCCTTCGTGAACGTACCCGCCGGCGGCGGACGCCGGGTCCATGTGGTCGTGCAATCCGATTCGCCGCTCAAGGGGGCTCGCGCCATCCTCGCGCTCACCCGCGTCCAGGAACTCGGGGCGGTGCACGGGGTGGAGCCGGCCCCCGCCGCCCTCGAGAGCGATGAGTTCGACGGCGACTTCGTGTTCCGGATCGAGACCGATGTGGGCAGCGAGCGTATCGAGGAGGTGATCCGCCTGGCCGGCGAGATCGAGTCGGTGACGGTCGACGCCGACGACATGCTGCCGGCCGCCGCGCCCGATCGTGAGGCGCCCGGCCGTTCGCGCCACATCCGGGTGGATCTGCGCAAGCTCGATGCCTTGATGAACCTGATCGGCGAGTTGGTCACCGTGCGCAGCCGGCTTGCACACATCGCCGGCGCGGCCGCCGATCAGGCGCTCGAGGAGACGGTCGTCGACGTTTCGCGCCTGACCGCCGGCCTGCAGTCGGAGATCATTCAGGCTCGGATGACGCCGGTATGGCAGGTGTTCGATCGATTCCCGCGACTGGTGCGCGATGTGAGCCGGCAGCTGGACAAGCAGGTCGACTTCCGCGTCGATGGGAAGGAAATCGAACTCGATCGGGCGATTCTCGACGAGATTGGCGATCCGTTGGTGCACCTGCTCCGCAATGCGATCGACCACGGGATCGAGCCCCCCGGTGAGCGGGTGGCGGCGGGCAAGCCCGAGAAGGGGAGCCTCGTGCTGGCCGCGTTGCGGGAGCGTTCGACGGTTGCGATCATGGTGCAGGACGATGGCCGTGGCATCGATCGCGCCAAGGTGCTGGCGGAAGCGAAGGAGCGTGGCGTCGTCGAGTGGGATGTCGAGGAACTCTCCGATGACGTGCTCTTGCGTGTGCTGTCCGCTTCGGGTTTCAGCATGGCGTCCGAGGTCTCGGACGTGTCCGGTCGCGGAGTGGGAGTCGATATCGTCGCCACGCGCGTGCGTAGTCTCGGCGGATCGGTGGAAGTGAAGAGCGTGCCCGGCGAGGGGACGACGTTTACGCTGCGGTTGCCGGTGACGTTGGCCATTGTCCGGGCGCTGCTGGCGCGGGTCGGCGAGGAGCGGTACGCGCTGCCGCTGACGCACGTGTCGGAGACCGTCGAATTGCGGGCCGGGGCGGTCACGACCTTCGAGGGGCGGGACGCGATGGTCGTGCGCGATCATACGCTGCCGCTGGTCCACCTCCGCCACGTCCTCGCGGTCGCGGGCGACCCGCCGCCCACCCGACCGGTCATCGTGCTGCAGATCGGCGACCGCCGCTCCGGGTTGGTGGTCGATCGGATGGAAGGGCAGCAGGAAATCGTGGTGAAATCCTTTCAGCCACCGCGTGATACGCTGCCGATCTTCAGCGGAGCGACCATTCTCGGCAACGGTGACCCGGTGCTGATTCTCGACCCCGGCGGTCTGGTCTAGGAGTCTCATGGACGACGTTCGAGATCTGAAGGAACTGCAACTCGATGCGCTGCGCGAGGTGGCCAACATCGGCGCCGGGCACGCGGCGACGGCACTATCGCAGATGACCGACCGGCGCATCATGATCAGCGTGCCGGAGATCAACATCAGCCGACTGGAGGACGTGGCCGAAACGGTGGGCGATCCCGAAGGGGTCGTGGCGGCCGTGCTGATGCACATGCTCGGCGATCTCACGGGTCGCACGCTGCTGCTCCTCCCCGAGGATAACGCGCGGTTGTTGTGCGACCTCCTGCTGCGGCGGACGCCCGGCACGACGACGTCCTTTGACGAATTGGAACGCTCCAGCCTCAAAGAAGCGGGCAACATCCTCGGCGGTGCCTACATGAACGCGCTGTCGGAATTCATGGGTATGATGTTGCTGCCGTCGGTACCGAGTTTCGTGCTCGATCTTTCCGCGGCCGTCATCACGACGGCCTATCTGAACTTCGGCCATGACAGGGATTTCGTGTTCTGCGTTGAGACGAACTTTCAGTTCGAGGAGGCGAACCGCGGCCTGGAGGGCCACTTCCTGCTGCTTCCCGATCTCGCCTCCTTGAAGGCCATCTTCGACGCGATCCGACTGACCTGAGCGATGGCGGTTCCGGTCGTTTCGGAACAGGACCGCGAGGTTCTGCGCTCCTTCGGCCGCCGGATCGACCCCTCGGATTCCGGCGCGCACAACAACCTCGGCGTCCTGTACTACAAGAAGGGCCTCGTCGACGAGGCGATCCAGTCGTTTTCCGCGGCGCTCGAGCTCGATCCGAAGATGCTGGTCGCCCAACGCAACCTCGAGATCGCATACCAGCAGACGGGATTCTACGACCGGCGCGTGGCCGAGTTGCACGAGCGGCTCCGCCTCGCGCCGGAAGATCGGGAGACTCGCCGCGAACTGGCTCGTGCCTTTGCGGTGCTGGGACAATACGACGCGGCGGTGCAGGAATTCGAGGTGCTGGTCACCGCGGATGCCGACGACCTGCCCGCGTTGATCCAGCTTGGGCTGGCGGAGAAGCACCGCGGAAACCTCGAGGCGGCCTCGGCCTGGTTCGAACGGGCGCGGGATCGCGATCCCGAGAGCAGCGTGGTGCACTTCTACCTCGGCGAGGTGCTGTACAACCGGGGGTTGAACGGTGACGCCCTGGCAGCCCTCGAGCGATCCATCGCGCTGAACCCCGAAAACGCCGACGCCCACTACCTGATCGCGTTCGTGTACGGTGACGTGCGACGGCACGAGGAGGCCCGCGCCGCCACCAAGCGGGCCATTGGGCTCAATCCGACGTTTGCGCGCGCGCAAGCGAACCTGTCCCTCGAGCGCTACGATGCCGATCGACGCTCGCCGGCCGGGCGGGTATCGGACGATGCGTTGCCGCAGATCGCGGAGGGCAGCGCGCTCGCCCACTACAACCTTGGCTTGGCCTTTCGGCAAAAAGGATACTATTCCGAGGCGCTGCGCGAGTACCGACTCGGGCTGGAGCGGGGTGAGGATCGCATCATGGCGCTGCAGGCGATGGCCGAGGTGTATCTGTTGAAACGGGATCATACGGCCGCCCTCGAGTTGTATGACACGCTCACGCGGGAGGTCCCGACGTCTCCCAAGCTCTGGAATGAACGCGGCGTGGTGTTACATCAGCTCGGACGTCCGATTGACGCGTTGGCCTCCTACGGACGCGCCGTCGAAATCGCGCCCAGCTACGCCCTCGCGCGCAACAATCTCGCCGTGACGTTGGCCCACCAGGGGAAGGTCGACGAAGCGATCGAGGCGCTCCACGATGCCATGCGGGCCGATGACAGCCTCACGGTGCCCCGACTCAATCTTGGACTGCTTCTGGCCCAGGTGGGACGGTTCCAGTTGGCGCTACAGGTCTACCGCCGCGTGCTCGATCTCGACCCGACCGCGGCATCCGCCTGGAACGGTATCGGGTTGATCCTCTCACACCTCGGTCGCACCGAGGACGCGCGCAACGCCTTCGCCCGCGCCGTCGAGGCCGATCCCGATTCCGCCGAGGCGCATTACAATCTGAGCTTCGCGTTGTCGTCGTTGGGCGACTACGACGGCGCGCTCCGCGCGGTGAACCGCGCGCAGACGCTCGATCCATACTACGTGCCGCAGAAGTTTCGCCTCTCGATCGACCTGCAGTACGAGGATCCGACCATCTCCATTGCGCCGGAAATCTCCGCGGACATTCGAGCCGACGTGGCACCCGAGGCGATTCACTTCGACCCGGGGATGCTGGACCAGATTTTCAACGAATTGGACAAGCCCGCGCCCCGCCCGTCGCGCCGCACCGACGACCCGTTGGCCCTGGCGCGCGACTACCTGTCGAAGGGCCTGCTCGAACTGGCCGCGGCGGAGTCGAATCGCGCGGTCGGTCGTGGGGCGGATGAGGGAGACGCGCTGGTCCTGGGGGGACAGATTTTCGCCCGGCGGGGGCTCCACGGCGAGGCGCTGGAACGATTCCGCGCCGCTCGGGAACTCGAGCCACGGCGCCCCGACGCGCGTCTGGGTGAACTCCGGGCGCTTGTGGCGCTTGGTCGCGGGGGCGAGGCGCGCGACGAGGCGGAGCGGCTTGGCGCCGAAACGCATGACGACCTCGATGTCCTGTTGCTGCTGGCCGACGTCCGCCGGGCTGCCGGGGACTCCGCGGGCGCGCTGGACGCGGTGCGGGCGGCGCGCGGTCGCGCGCCGCAACGGGCCGACCTGCTCAAGCTCGAAGGGGACATCGCGGCGGGCACCGGTGATCTCGACGCCGCCCGCGCCGCGTATCACTCGGCGCTGGATCTCGACCCGCGCTTGGTGCATGCCCAGGTTGCGTTGGGAGCGGTGCTGGAGGCCCGCGACGATCTCGGCGCGGCGGAAGCGGCCTATCGCGCGGCGCTCGACGTGTTACCGACCTATGCTGAGGCGGCCATTCCCTTGGCGCGGGTGTTCCGCAAGACGGACCGGGCCGCGCAGGCGGTCAACCTCCTGGTGGACGTCTTGTCCACCGACCCGTCGGACGTCGACGCCCTGTTGGCCCTGGCGCAGGCGCTGGTCGACGACGGGCGGTTGGAGCACGCGCTCGAGGCGTTCCGCCGGCTGGCGGCGTTCGACCCGGAGCATGTCGCGGCGCATTTCTACGCCGGGGTGGCGTTAGCGCGGCTCCGTCGGTATGCCGAAGCCGTGAAGTGCTGGGAGCGAGTCGTGCGTCTGGATCCGTCGGGTCCGCTGGCCCAGAAGGCACGGCGACATGCGCGTTCCGCGATCGACCTGAAACGCATCTTCCAACTCGAGGGCGCCCCCGGTGGCGATTGAAGGCCCGCTCAAGGAACTCGGCATCCATGACGTGTTCCAGCTCCTCGACCTGAGCCGGAAGACGGGGGTCCTGCGCGTCACCTCGCAACTGCGACGGAATCAGGGCACGATTCGCTTCGCGGCGGGCGCGGTCGTTTCCGCCGAGGTGCGGAGCAATCCGCACCGGTTGGGGGAGTTGCTGGTGCGGGGTGGCAAGATCGCCGAATCCGACCTCGAGTTGGCCAAGGAACGGCAGGGACGTGGGGACAAGCGTTTGCTGGGCGAGATTCTGGTGGCGATGAACGCGATCTCCCAACGCGAACTCGAGCGCCAGGTTCGCTCGCAGGTCGAAGAGGTGATCTTCGAGGTCATGGGGTGGCGCGAGGGCTACTTTTCCTTTACCGAAGGGCCGTTGGACGCCGCGGGTGGGGCGGCATCCGTGCGTATTCCCACGGAAGCACTGCTCATGGAGGGTGCACGACGGATCGACGAGTGGTCACGCATCGAGCGCCAGATCCCACATCTTGGCGTGATGCCGGCGCTGTCACCGACGGCCATCGGACACCGGGGCGAGCTGGATCTGCTGCCCGCCGAATGGGAACTGCTGGCGATGATCGACGGTGAGCGCACGATACGCGAGATCGCCGGAGACCTCGGCCGATCGGAGTTCGACGTGGCGAAGACGGTGTTCGGTCTCCATAGCGCGGATGTCGTGTCGCTGCGCGATCCTCAGCGTGGTATGGCGGAGCGGGCAGATGACGCGGATGTGGAGGGGAGTTTGGCGCGCGTCGACACGTTGGTGAGACAGGGCGAACTCGAATCGGCGCGGGTCGAAATCGAGGGGTTGCTGGCCGCGCATGCGCGGGACCCGGCGGTCCATCTGGCCTCGGCACGGATGCATCTGGCCGCCCGGCGAGCGTCGCAGGCTGAAGCGGCCGCGCGCCGCGCGCTCGAACTGGATCCGATGCTGGCAAGCGCCCACCGGATCCTCGGGGACGCGATGGTCCTCCAAGGGCACTTTGCGGATGCGGCGGAGTGGTGGGATCGTTGGGTGGCGGTGCAACGGCACGAGGGGGCGACCGCCTCGGATCGCGGCCGCGTGGCGGCGGCGGCGGATGCCGCCCGCATCCTGGACGAGCACTTGCGAGGTGGCGATGGCCGATGACGTCCGTGCCATGACCCGCGAACTGGCGCGCGATCCCGACAGCCTGGTCTTCATTCCCCTGGGGGAGGAGCTGCGCCGCCGCGGACAGCTGGATATGGCGGCGAAGGTGGCGGCGAGCGGGATCGAGCGTCACCCAAACGTAGCCGATGCGCGGGACCTGTACGCACGCGTTCTCATCGATGCCGGCAACCCCGCCGCCGCCGAAGACGCGTGGCGCATGGCGCTGCGGCTCGAGCCGCGCCACGCCGGCGCGCACAAGGGCATGGGGTTCCTGCTCTTTCAGGCGGGGGACCTGGACGGCGCGCTCGACCATCTCGAAACCGCCTTGTCCGCCGACCCAACGGACGCGACGATCGTGCAGGCCCTGCAGACGGTTCGCGCGGCGGCTGAGGCGTTGGCTGACAGTCCGCCGCCACAGGAAAGGGTCTTCGCCGGATTCGACGGGGGCGGAGCCGGAGTGTTGTTGGCGGACGAACGCGGCCTGGTACTGGCCGGGACCGCGCAGGATGCCTCGGGTGCCCGGACCTCCGATGCGGTGGCCGCGCACGTGGCGGGCGCGGCGCGCGAGGCCGAACGGACGGCACGACTGATTGGTCTGGGCGATTGGGTTTCGATCGCGGTGGAGGGGCCTGACGGGCATCTGCACCTGTCGCGGCCCACGGTGGAATCAGTGTTGCTGGTGAAGCGTGATCGCAGCGTACCGCCCGGGCGCGTGGCTCTCCTGGCCCAGCGCGCGGCCGCGACCGCGCGGCAGTGGCTGGAGGCGGGGAACCTGTGACCTTACGACATCGGCGGATCCTCGAAGGCATCACGCGGGTGCGCGGCATGCGCGGCGCGATGTTGGTGGCGGCCGACGATGGCCTGGTGGTCGCGGAGGCGCTGATGGAGGGGATCCGCGGGAATGCCCTCGCGGCGCTGGCCGCCTCGATGGTCAAACGCCTTGGGTTGGCCGGCGTCGCCACCGGGATTGGCGAGGTCCGGTTCCTGCACCTGCAGGGGGCGGAAGGCGCCATGCTCGTGATGCCCGCGCCCGAGGAAATGGTGTTGGTGGCGGTTGGCGAAGCGGACGTCAACGTCGGGTTGGCGCGTCTTGAGATGCTGCAGGCCGTCCGGGGACTGACGTGAAGCCCACCAGGGCAGTGGAACCCTGGATTCTGGCGCCACTCGAGCGATTCGTGACCGAGAGCGCCGCGCGCCTCACGCTGGTCATGACGCCGTCCGGTCAGGTGCTCGCGCAGCATGGCTTTACCCGGGCGGTCGACGTCATGTCCGCCGCCGCGCTCGGTGCCGGCATCGTGGCTTCGACCGGTGAGATCGCTACCATGCTCAAGGAACCGGGGTTTCAGGCGCTCAATCACCAGGGCAGGCGGCACGGGATCTTCCTCGCGGGGTTCGAGTCGCCGCGCGGCCGTCTGCTGGCGTTGGTGGTATACGGCACGGACTCCTCGGTGGGATTGGTGCAATTATTCTTCGAGGAACTGATAGCGGAGATCGGGGAGGTGACGCCGGTGATGCCGGCGCCCAAAGCGGTACTCGCCGCGGATTTCGAGGCTGATTTGAATCAGAGCCTGGCCACTCTATTCCAGTAGGCAGCCATGTCGCTCGTCAACTTCACAACCCGGGAAATCACCTGCAAGATCGTCTACTACGGACCGGGCCGGTCCGGCAAGACGACGAACCTGCAGTACGTCTACGGACGGGTTCCCGACGACCGGCGCGGACGCATGGTGTCGCTGGCGACCCACACCGATCGCACGCTGTTTTTCGATTTTCTGCCAATCGACCTTGGGACGATTTCCGGCTTCAAGACCCGCTTCCAGTTGTACACGGTGCCGGGCCAGGTGTACTACAATGCCACGCGGAAGCTCGTCCTCCAGGGCGCCGACGGGGTGGTCTTCGTCGGAGACAGTCAGGCGCGCCAGCTCGATGAGAACATCGCGAGTTTGCAGAATCTCCAGGCGAACCTGCTGGAACAGGGCATCGACGTACGGACGGTCCCGCTGGTGCTGCAATACAACAAGCAGGATCTTCCGCGCGATCTGATCCTCACGATGGAGGAACTCGACGAGCAGCTCAATTTCCGCGACGCGCCCAGCGTGCCGGCGGCGGCCGTGAGCGGCGAGGGCGTGTTCGAGACCCTCAAGGCGATCTCCGCGGGCGTCTTACGCAAACTGAGCGAGGAACCACCCCGGTGACGGTGGAACTCAATCCCCGATTCACGTTCGACTCGTTCGTCGCGGGGCCCAGCAACCGGCTTGCGGTGGCGGCGGCGCGCACCGTGGCCGAGAGCCCCGGGGCGGCGTACGACCCGCTGTTCATCTACAGCGCCAGCGGTCTGGGGAAGACCCACCTCCTGATGGCCATCGGGCATCTCGCCAAAGTCGTGTCGCCGAACGTCGCGGTCGAGTACCTCACGCTGGAGGAGTTCGTCGACGCGTTTCACGCCGCGGTGGCGGCGGGCCAAAGCGCCGCGTTTCGCAATCGCTTTCAGGGCGTCGATATCGTATTGCTCGACGATGTGCAGTTTCTGGCGAACCGGCTGGAGACGCAGGCCGAACTGCTGCGCTTCGTCTCGAGCTTCCTGGAGGGTGGACAGCAGATCGTGCTGTCCAGCGACCGGCCGCCCAGCGAGATCGAACAACTCGATGAACGTCTTATCTCCCGGTTCGCCGGGGGCCTCGTGGTTGACATCGCCCCCCCGGAATTCGAGACCCGTCTCGCTATCCTCAAGCGCAAGGCGGAGGAGCGCGGCGTCGATTTCGAGCAGGCGGTGCTCGCCGCCATCGCCGACTTCGATGCTCGGAACGTGCGCGAGTTGCTGGGACTGCTGAACCGGTTGATCGCGTTCCAGGCGGTCAACGAAGGCGCACTGACGGCCGATGGGGCCCGCACACTGCTCGGGCTGGACAACCATGAAGAGCGGCTGGCGCCGGAGGTGGCGGGCGCGGAGGCGGACGACAGCATGGCGCGCGCCGGGGAATTCGACCAGTTCCTGTCGACCGTCGGATCCGCGCTCGCACAGCAGATGGAGGAATGGCGGCGCCGGTTGCATGAAGCGGCCGCGTTTTGGGAAGGACAGGGATACCGTACCGCCCGCATCAAGGACCTGCTCGAGCAGGACGCGCCGGTTGGCGCCGATACGGTGGTGCGCGAATTCGAACGGGACGTCGATCGTCTCAAGGCGCTCGAGGCGGAGATGTCCACGCTTGACGCGGGGCGGGCGGGGGACGCCGCGTTCCACGACCCGGACCGCATGGCGGACGCGGAAGCGCTGGTCCAACAGGCCCGTGATGGACTGGGCGCTCCGGCCGGTCCATCGGCCGCATGGGCGTTCGACGATTTTGTGCAATCCCCGTGCAACGAACTGGCCCTGACCGCGGCGCGCGCGGTCGCGGAAGCGCCGGGCACGCGCTACAACCCGCTGGTGATTGCCGGCCCTACGGGGGTGGGCAAGACCCATCTGATGCACGGGATCGGTCATGCGCTCTCGACCGGGACCGACTCACTGGTGGCGTGCCATTCGGCCCAGGATTTTCTCGACGAGCTGGTGGAAGCGATCGAGCGGGATCGGCTCGATGCCTGGCGTTCGCGCTACCGCCGCGCCACCGCCCTCTTGCTCGACGACGTCCACCTCCTGGGGGGCAAAGAGCGGTCGCAAGAGGAACTGTTCCACCTCTTCAACGCTCTGATCGAACACGATCGGCAAGTCGTGTTCACCGTCAACGGGCCTCCCCGGGAACTCGATGGGATCAACGAGCGCTTGATTTCACGTATGGAGGGCGGGTTGGTGGCGGACCTGTCACCACCCGATCGTGCGTTGCGAGCGGCCCTGGTCCAGCGAGAACTCCAGCAACGTTTGGGAGCGGTCGATTCGGACCTGGCGGCCTACCTGGCGGATCGGCAGGCCGATTCCCTCCGAACCGTGATCGGGATCGTGCAACGGGTGGTTGAGTCGGCCGAGACGCAGGGCGCGACGCCATCGGTGGCGTTCGCCCGCGAACTCATGGAGGGTCCCGCCGTCCGGCGACGCCGGTCGAGCGGTGTCCGCACCAGTGGGATCATCGTGTCGCCGTCGGGTGGCGTGCGGAGCCGCGAGAAGATGATCTGGCGCTGGCCTGACGCCACGGACCGGATCATCGAGGAACTGTCGTAATGGCGATCAAAGGGAGTCTCAAGGAAGCGTCACTACCGGACGTGCTGCAGTTGCTGGCGCTGGGGCAAAAGACCGGGTGCCTGTCGATCGCGGATCGCAGCAACTTCGGCTACGTCTACTTCGATCGGGGGCGCATCACCTATGCGTCGATCGTGAATCGTCGCGATCGGTTGGGCGACATTCTCGTGAAGCACGCCAAGATCAGCCAGGATCAACTGAACGAGGCCATCGACCAACAGACCCACCAGCGCGACAAGCGGCTGGGCGAGATCCTGGTCGCCCAGGAGGTCATCTCACGGGAAGACCTCGAACATTATATCCGTGTCCAGATCGAGGAGGCGGTCTATTTCCTGTTCACCTGGATGCAGGGGACGTTCAATTTCGAGAGCGACGTGGTGCCGGACCGCGAGGAGTTTCGGGTATCGATCAATCCGGAGTCGCTGCTGCTCGAGGGGGCGCGGCGCGTCGATGAATGGAGTCTGATCGAAAAGAAGATCCCGTCGTTCGACCTCATTTTCGAGGTGGAGCGCGGCCGGATCGAATCGTCCGATGTAGAACTCACCGACGCGCAACGCCAGATCGTCCCGTTGCTCGACGGCATCCGCGACGTTGCCGGCATCGTTGAAGACTCGGGCCTGGTTGAATTCGACGTTGGCAAAGCGCTGTACGGGCTGTTGTCGGCCGGGTTCGCCCATCGCACGGGCCGCAGCCAGTTCTCCAGGCCCGCGGAGGTGAACGACGCGCGCATGCAGGAGCACCGCAATCTCGGCTTCGCCTTCTACAAGACCGGGATGCTGGATGAAGCCGCCCGCGAGTTTCGCCGTGTGGTCGAGTTACGGGCCAACGACGGCGATGCGCATTTCTACCTGGGCCTGGTGGCGTTGAAGCAGGCGCGGTGGCGGGACGCGACGAGCTTCTTGCGCCACTCGGCCGAACAGGTCGGCGGCAAACCGGCCGTGCTCCACAATCTGGCGCTCGCCTACGAGCAGCTCGGACAGCTCGACCGGGCCGATTCGGCGTACGGGGACGCGGCGGCGCGGAACCGCTACGATCCGCGGATCATGACCGGATGGGGAATCGCCGCGTTGCATCGCGGCGAGTTCACCGTGGCCGCCGGGCGGCTCGACCGGGCGCGGGAGATCGGTGGCGACACCAGGATGCCGCCGATCTGGTTCTGGGCTCGGGGGCTCGCGGCGGCGGGGGAAGAGGACTACGAACAGGCCGAGAGCGTGCTGCGGGAAGGTCTGGAATGGTATCCGGGGCACGTCGTCCTGAGCAACAACCTCGCGGCCTTGCTCGACGTGCTCGGAGCCGTCGAGGAAGCCGAGAGCGTGCTGCGCGGCACCCTCGCCGAGGAACCATCGGTGCCGCAGCTCTCGAAGAACTTAGGTGACATTCTCTACCGCGGGGGCCAGTACGATGATGCGGCGGTGGCGTACCATCGGGCCATCAAGCTCGAACCGGAACTTGGTGATGATGTGTTCTTCAAACTGGGGAACATCGCGTACAAGCGGGGTGAGCGGGAGCAGGCCACGGCCTATTGGAAACAGGCGCTCGAACTGAATCCGGGGCATGAACTGGTACGCACGAATCTCGAGACGTTGAGCGCGTTGACGTGAGCGACGATGACGGCGCCGCCGGGTTGGCGTCGCTCGTGGCGCAAATCGCGCGGGCGCGCGGATTCGGGTGCGGGGCGTATAAGGAGAGTTGCCTGCGACGGCGGCTCGCCGTTCGGATGCGCGCCTGCGGGGTGTCGACCTACGCAGAGTACGCCCGCGTGCTCGAGGGGAATGCGGCGGAATACGAGCATCTGCTCGATACGCTCACCATCAACGTCACCAAGTTCTACCGGAACCGGGAGACCTGGGACGCCCTTGCCGATCGCTACGTCCCCGACCTCTGGCGCGCCCGGGGCGGTCGCCTGCGGGCCTGGTCGGCCGGGTGCGCGTCGGGCGAGGAGCCCTACACGATCGCGATCCTGTTCCTCGAGGTTGCGCGCCGGCTCGGAAGTGACGGACCGCTGCGCGCTCGTGTCGACGCGACCGATTTCGATCGGCACAGTCTGGAACGTGCCCGCCGAGGCGTGTACGCCGCCGCGGCGTTGGAGGAACTGCCGGACGAACTGCTCCGCCGTCACTTCAGTGGCGAGGGGGAATGCGCGGTGAACCCGGCGGTGCGGGAGCTCGTGCGGTTTCGCCAGCATGACTTGCTGCGCGACCCGCCGCCCGACCCGCCCTACGACCTCATCGTGTGTCGCAACGTGGTGATCTACTTTGATCGACCAAACCAGGATCGTCTGTTCTCGGCGTTTGCCGACGCGCTGACCCCCGGTGGCGTTCTCGTGCTCGGGAAGGTCGAAACACTGTTCGGAGCAGCGCGCACTTCTCTGCGGTTGGACGACACCCGTGAGCGGATCTTCCGGCGTTCGTGACGGCGCCAAAGCAAGTGGTCGGACTCGGCCAAGCCGCCGTGATGCGGCGCGACGGGACGCTTACGGCCCTCGGCCTCGGCAGCTGTGTGGCCGTCATCCTGCACGACCCTGTCGCGGCGGTGGGCGGACTCGTGCACGTCGTGCTGCCATCGGCGTCCCTCGCGCGGGATCGTTCGAACCCGGCGCGGTTCGCGGAATCGGCCGCCTTGTTTCTGGTGAACCGGATGGAAGGTGCCGGCGCGGATCGGCTGCGGGTTACGGCGCGCTTGGTGGGTGGGGCGAGCATGTTTGCGTTGTTGACGCCGCAGGGGGCGACGCACATCGGCCAACGCAACGTCATCGCGTGCCGGCTGGCGCTGCGGACCGCGGGTATCGCGCTCACGACCGAGGTGGTTGGTGGAGAGGTGGGACGCTCCGTCTGGTTCGATGTGGCGACTGGCGAAGTCGTGGTCAGGTCGGTAGGGCGTGAGCCTGAAATCGTCTGACACCCGGCGCACGGTGCTCGTCGCTGACGACAGCGCCCTGATGCGGCGCGTCTTGAGCGACGTGATCAATGCGTCCGATCGGTTCCGCGTGGTCGCGACGGCCCGCGACGGGATGGATGCGATCGAAAAGGTGCATCGCTTTGATCCGGACCTGCTGACGGTGGATTTGGAGATGCCGGAGCTGGACGGGCTGGGGGTCATCGGGTACGTCATGAGCGAACTGCCGCGACCGATCGTGCTCGTCAGCGCCTATGCCGGTCCGGGAACGGCCGCGGCCATTCGGTCGCTCGAGCTTGGGGCGGTGGAGATCGTGGCCAAGCCGGGAGGGCAGACGACCGCAGCCCTGGCGGGGTTGGGGCCCGCGCTGCTCGATGCACTGAACGCCGCCGCCAGCGCCGATGTGACCCGGGTGCCCGTGCTCGCGCGTGCGCTGGCGGCACCGCCCGTCTCTTCCGAAATTGGGGTACAGGGGCGAGCGGCGTACGCCATCGCCATCGCCGCGAGCACCGGTGGGCCGCGGGCCCTTGCCGAGGTCGTCCCCCGGTTGCCTCGCCGGCTTGGCGCCGGCGTGCTGATCGTGCAGCACATGCCACCCAAATTCACCCGGAGTCTGGCCGAACGGCTCGACCAGAACAGCGCGATTCGGGTGGTGGAGGCCGACGATGGCGTACCGTTTCTCGAGAACACCGCCTATGTCGCGCCCGGAGACTATCACATACGTGTTGCGACGGGGCATGATGGACCGTATCTCCAGCTCAGCTCCGAGCCCGCGGTCTGGGGGGTCCGACCGGCGGCCGATCCGTTGTTTCGATCGGTGGCCGCGCGCTTCGGTCCCCGCGCGCTCGGCGTGGTGCTGACCGGCATGGGACGTGACGGCGCGGAAGGCCTCCGGGCCATTCGCGATGCCGGCGGGGCCGGTTTCGCGCAGGACCGTTCGTCGGCGGTCATCTACGGCATGCCGCAGGCGGCGGTGCAGGGCGGGGGTGCCGAGTTCATCGTGTCGTTGGGGGACCTTGCCGGGGCGGTGGAAACGGAACTTCGGCGCCGGACCGCGCCATGACGGGCTATCTGGTGGTGCGCAGTGGGGCGACGCGCTTTGGCTTGCCGCTCGCGCACGTGGTTGAGGTGGTCCCCACCGAAGGCCTGACCGCGGCACCCGGGACGTCGCCCGCGGTGCGAGGGGTCATGCCGGTGCGGGGCCGACTGATACCCCTGGCGCACCTCGATGCCCTGGTGCGTGGCCGGACGCCGGACGCGACCATCGGGCACGCGGCCGTGGTGATGTCGGTCGACGGAGATCCGGTGGCGTTCGAGGTCGACGAGGCGGAGGAACTGCAACGCGCCGCGCCGGGTCCCCTCCCGTCTGGCTGGGAGTTCCCGTGGGCGGTAGGTGTGGCCCGCGTCGGCGACACGCTGATTCCGATACTCGATGTCGCCTCGTTGGTGGAGCGATTGCGGTCGATACAGATACGGGAGGCGTCGTGACGATGACCCATGCCGGAGACGAAATCCAGCTGGTGGTGTTCCGGATCGGGGCGCAGCACTTCGCGCTCAACGTGTTTCAGGCGGAGCGCATTCTCCTGTACGAAGCGCCGAGCCCGCTGCCCCAGGCGCCCGATTTCCTCGAAGGGATGGTGAGCTACGGCGACGCGTCGATCCCGCTCGTCGACATGCGCAAGCGGTTTGGGGTCGCGGCCCCTGTCCAGGACGAGACGAGGACCATCGTGTTGGAACTGGATCAAGGGCGCATCGGGATCGTGGTCGATGCGGTGCAAGACGTCGTGAGCGTCGATGCGGACCGCATCGAGAGGCCGCCTGACATCGTCCGCAAGCTGGCGGCGGAGTGCATCAGCGGGATCGTGCGCATCGGGACTCAGCCCGTCATCATTCTGGCGGTGGCGACCCTGCTGTCATCAACCGAGCGTATCGCGCTCGAGGAACTGATCGTGGAAGTGGTCCATGAGTGACGACATCGTGACGCCCCTCCGGGCACTGTACGCGTCGATTTCCCGGCGCCTCGATGACGCGTCCGCGTCCGAGCAGCGCGAGGCCGTCAAACGTGAGATCATCGCGCTGTTCAAGACCGTGGATGAGGCCATCGTAGACCTCACGAACCTGAAAGAGGACATTCGGGTCCTCGTGGATAAGTACAAACAACTGCAGGCGAGCCACGCCGGCGAACTTGGCCCCCAGTTCACGGCTCAGGTCCCGGCGGTTCACGTCAGTCACATCGATGCGTCCACGTTGATCGAGAAGGGGTGGAACCTCATTTCGCTCGGGGACTTCGAGGGTGCGATCCAATCACTGCAGAAAGCGCTCCAGTACTCCCCGGGTGACGCGCAGGCCGAGTCGCTGCTCGGCTGGGCACAGATGAAGCACGAGGATTACGATGACGCCCTGTCGACCTTCCAGAAGGTCCTGATGAAGGAACCCGCGAACGCCCTGGCGCGCATCAACGTGGGCTATATCTGTCTCAAGAAGGAGATCTTCGGCGAGGCCATTGAGCATCTCTCCAAGGCCATCCGCCTGGACAACGACAAGAAAGCCACCCTGTACGCCCATTTCTACCTTGGACTCGTGTACCTCGAGCGCGAGATGTATGAAGACGCGGTGACGTTCTTCGAGAAGACGATTGCCTTGGGACCCAATCTGATCGAGGCGTATTACGAGCGCGGGCGCGCCCAATGGTATGCCGGTGATACGGACGCCGCGAAGGAGACGTGGGAACAGGGATTCAAAGCCAACAAGTTCAATCCCTGGGGCAAGCGCTGCCAGGAGACCCTCGAACTCGTGGCCAAGGGAGAGGAGCCGCCTCGCACCTAGCCAGGCTGCTCGTTCCGCTCCTGCTGCAGCAGCCTCAGACCGTGCAGGTTGGCTCGGTGCGTGCGGTGTATTGGGGTGACGATGGTGTGGTGGCGACGGCGCTGGCCGAGCATGCGGATGGCATCCACGAGTGGCCCGGCATTGGCTACCTGGAGCCGTTTCCGATCCGGCTGATCGTGACGCGGTCGGCACGGCGGTTCGATTCGCTGACCGCCGGGCGGGTGCCGGGTTGGTCGGGCGCGGCGGCGCTGCCGGCCGCCAACACGATCGTCATCAAGGTTGGGCCCGACCCATTTCAGACGTTATCGCACGAGATGGCCCACCTCGCGCTCAACCGGGTGGCGCCACGCGGCGTCCCGCGCTGGTTTGCCGAAGGCTACGCGGCGCGCGCCGCCGGTGAGTGGGGCCGGCTCAGCGTGCTTGATGTCAACTGGGCGCTGCTGCGCGGGACGATCCCGAGCTTTGGCGCGATCAACCGTGCATTGCGCAGTGGGCCGACGAACGCGCGGGCGGCGTACGCCTTGTCGACGACCGCGATACTGTTCCTGGAACGCTTGGGAGGAGAACGCGGCCTCGCGCCGCTGCTGGCGAATCTGGGGGAGACGGGCGATCTGGATCGGGCCTTCCGGCGGACCCATCTCCTCACGCTGAGTCACGTCGAAGCGTTGTGGCAGCGCGACGTCCGTCGTCGATACGGGTGGCTGCTGTTGACGTCGTCGCTGACGCTGTTTTGGGGGCTCACCGCCGTACTCGTCGGCTTGGTGTGGTGGCGACGACGGCGGCGCGACCGTGTGCGCAAGGCTGCGTTGGATGTGGGGTGGGAGCTTCCGTCCGACGAGCCGCCTGACGTTGCTTGACGCCATCGGAACTTCCCGTTAGCGTCAGTGTCTATGTCAGATAAGGGCGTGTCGGCGGCCAACTTGCAGTTCGGGGTGAAGAACGTGACCCTGCTTTCGGCCGCGGTCGTGGCGCTGGTGCTTGGCTACGTGCTGCTGGCCGGCGGATCCACCACGGTGGCCCCGATTCTGCTGGTGCTTGGCTACTGCGTGCTGTTTCCGCTCGGGCTTGCGCTGTAGCGGCCCGGTCCGGGCGAATAGCTCAGCCGGTTCAGAGCGCCTGCCTTACACGCAGGATGTCGGGGGTTCGAATCCCTCTTCGCCCATCGCGACGCGAGCAATCGTTTGGAGACTCATTCGGAGGACGGTAGCGTGGAGAAGGCGAGCCTGACAACGCGATCAACGGTGGTGCCCATCGTGATGCTTGCGGTAGGGCTGGCGCTTCCGTCGATACTCGAGGCCCAGTCGGGCCGGTCGGCCAACGAGCGTGTGCTCGTGTTGCCACCCCTGCCCATGGACGGTACCGACACCTCGTACGCGATCACGTTCGCGTCCGAGTTGCGCAACCGCATGGCGGCCAAGTATCGGTTTCGCCTCAGTGTGATCCCGAGCGAGACCATTTGCGAGGCCCTGCAGGCGTCGGGGTTCGATTGTGACGGGATCCTCGACCCGCAGAACGCCGACCCGCTGGCCCGCTTTCTCCAGGCGAGCGGGTACATCGTGGGGTGGGTCGATCACGGCCGGGACAGCACGCGGGTCTCCGTGCGTCTGGTGGATCGGGCACGGTCGGGGCTGTCTGGGTGGAATACGTTCTCCGCGCCGGCCGCACGTTCAGTGCAGGACATCGCGCGGGATGTGTCGGACGGGCTGGACGACCAGGTCAAAGCCGCCGAGCAGGCCAGGGAGTGCGACTCACGGCGCGAGCGCAGCGACTTCGGAGGCGCGCGCGACCGGGCTCAGCGGGCGTTCGGTTTCTCTCCCAATCACCCATCGGCCGCGATGTGCGTCGCCCTGATCTTCGAGGTGCAACAGCAGCCGGAGGACAGCCTCATCTTCGTCCTCGAGAAGGCGGTGCGGGGAGATTCGCTCAATGCCCGGGCGTGGGAGATGTTGGGACGTCGCTACCTGGCCAACCATGACACCGTCAAGGCGATCAACGCCTTTGAGTCCCAGCTGCGGGCCGACCCCAACAACCTCACCCTCCGCCACGGCGTCGCGGTTGCCCGGATGCAGCAGGGAGACTTTGAAGCCGCCGTCGAGATTCTCCAGTACGCGCTCGATCGCAATCCACTGGATCTACCAACGCTCCAGTTCAAGGCCCGGGCGTGCGTCGACGGCGAAATCTGGCCGTGCGCGCTCGATGCGTTGGCGGCGCAGTACGAAGTGGACTCGGCCTTGATCGGCAACGGGGAGTTCTACGGCAAGATCTTCGGTGCCGCCCAATCGATCCCCGACACCGCCGCCATGTTGCAGTGGTCCGAAGAGGCGGTCAGCCAGATTCCCACCTCGGTCGCCCTGTGGCGTGCGCGGGCGGCGGCACTCAAGGACGCCGGGGAGCGCGATCGCGCGCTCGAGGCGTACGATCGCATCATCGCGCTGGATACCACGCAGCTTTCGAGTGCCTTGGCAGCGGTGCAATTGCTGCTCGACAGCACGTTGGTGATCGATTCGACCGTGCCGCTCGATACGATGCGGTTGGCCCGTGCGGATTCGCTGCTGCAACTCGTCCTGCGCGGCCGGCAGGACACGACCACCGTGATGAACGTGGCGCTATCCTACTTCGGGCCCGGCGCGCGTATGGTCCAGCACAAGATCCATTATCCGCTCGCGGCGCGGTTTCTCGAACAGGCGGTCGCTCACGATCTGCTCAACGGGCGACTCAGCACGCAAGCGAACTTCTTTCTCGGGCTCGCGTACTTCTTCCAGGTGCCGGATTTGGATACCGAGGTGCGAGAGTCCAAGTCGTGTGAGATGGTTGACGTGGAAATGAACTTGATCACCAGGGGCATTGCCGCCATGACCACTGGTGCCTCGATCAGTCAGCAGACGGCGACGACGATTCTGCAGTACCTCCGCCAATACGATGAAGCGGTCAAGACGTACAAGCCGGTGTTTGAGTGTCCCTGAGCCACACGCCTTGAAAGTAGGGCGTTGGGTACCTAGCTTCCTTGGCTCGCTGCATGAGGGGCTGTAGCTCAGCTGGTTAGAGTGCCGGTCTGTCACACCGGAGGCCGCGGGTTCAAGTCCCGTCAGCCCCGTTCTCGCCTCAGCACAGCGTCGGTCAGGTTGCAGGCCCCGGTTGCCATCTGCACGGGGCCTCTTTCTTTACATACAGTGTCCGAATCTGTTTACCACGTCCCGGTCCTCGCCGGGGACGTGGCACGTCTCGCGGCCGGACGACGCCGCGCGGTCGATGGCACGACCGGAGGTGGCGGGCACACCGCCATCCTGCTCGAGGCCGGCGCCCGTGTGCTGGCGATCGACCGGGATCCGAACGCGATCGCGGCTGCGCAAGCCCGCCTCCCGGCGGGGGATGTCACCTGGGTGACCGGTGCATTCGCCGATGAGCGGGTGCTCAATCGGGTCCGGCGGTTCAGGCCGGATTTCGTGCTGCTCGATCTCGGGGTTTCCTCGCACCAGCTCGATGCGGACGCGCGCGGCTTTTCATTTCGGCGCGACGTTCCGCTCGACATGCGCATGTCCGCGACCGGACGGTCGGCGGCCGATCTCCTGAATACGGGCACGCTGGCGGAGCTGGCGGACCTGTTTCACCGGTTTGGTGACGAACGGCGGGCGCGGCGGCTGGCGGAGACCGTTGTCCGACGGCGTGCGGATGCCCGGTTCGCGACGAGTGACGACTTGGTGAATGCCATTCGACGGGCCCTCGGCCCGCGGACCGGGCCCGGCGACTTTGCGCGGTTGTTCCAGGCGGTGCGCATGGCGGTGAATCATGAGATTCCCCAACTGGAACGCGCCCTACCGGGATTCCGGGACGCGCTGGTGGCTGAGGGTATCCTGGTCGTCATCACCTACCATTCGGGGGAAGATCGGCTGGTCAAGCACCAATTCGCCGAGTGGGTTCGTCGCTGCGTCTGCCCACCCAAGTCCCCGCTGTGTACCTGTCGGGCGAGGGCGCTGGGACGGCTCCCGTTTCGCAAACCGCTGGTCGCGGCGGACAGCGAGGTCGGTGCCAACCCGCGCGCGCGGAGCGCCAAGCTGCGGGCGTTTGTGAGGGACGATGGCAGCTAGAGGGCGCCACTGGTTGATTGCCTGGCTCATCGCCGTGCTCGGGGTCCTGACGTGGGTCGTGGCTCGCCAAACGGCCAGCCACCTCCTCGCGCGGGAACTCGACGATACCCGCTCGGAACGCTCGGCGGCGGAAGCGGAGAAGGCCGAGTTGCTGCGGCGGATTCGCGCCGCCGGCAGCCGCGCGGCGCTCATCCCGCGTGCGGAATCCCTCGGCCTGCGCTTGCCCGCCGACTCGGAGATCGTCATCCTGCAGATGCCCGATTCGGGAGGACGCTAGTGGCAAAAGCGGAGGTCCGGCTGAGTGCGGTCGAGGTGGCCTTTGTGCTCGGCCTGACGGTGCTCCTGGTGCGCGTTGGCCAGGTCCAACTGGTGCGGGGTGCCGAATTCGCCGCGGCAGCCGATAGCCAGCGTACCGAGACGGTCGAATTGCCGGCCCGCCGCGGCAGTCTGTTCGATCGGACCGGCGTGCCGCTTGCCGCCACGCTCGAAAGCTATCAGGTCGGAATCGCGCCCAATGAGTTGCGTGACCCCCCGCGCGAGGTGCGACTCATCGCCGCGCAACTCGGGTTGTCGGAGCGCCAGATCCGGACGCGGCTCTCGGATCGGTGGATCGAGTTCCGCGGCCCCTTCTCGTCTGCCCAAGTCTATCCATTACGGGCCGTGCGTGGGGTCCACCTCACGGCGTCGTTTGCGCGATTCTATCCCGATCCGGACCTGGCCCGACAGCTGCTCGGCCGGCCCGCCGGCGACGGCTCGCCGGCGGGCGGAATCGAACGCGTGTTGGATTCCCTGCTGACCGGTCACGCCGGCCACGGGGTCGTGATTCGGGACGGCAAAGGGCGCGCCTACGAATCCCCTTCCCGTTTGAGCGCGTTCCCCGTTCCGGGGCACGACGTCCATCTGACGATCGATGCCGGTGTGCAGGAAATCGTCGAGAACGCACTCGCCGAAGCCATCGATCGATTCGACGCCGCCGGTGGCGACGTCGTCGTGATTGACCCGCGGACGGGAGAGGTGCTGGCGGTATCATCCCGCCGTGCCGACGGATCGACGCCGTCGAGTGCGTTCACGTCGGCTTTCGAACCCGGCTCAACCGCGAAGATCTTCGCGGCGGCCGCGTTATTGGCGCGGAACCGGGTGGAGCCGGACGACTCGGTGTTTGGTGAGGGTGGCCGATGGGTGACGCCCTCCCGTACGCTCGAAGACGAGCACGAATCCGAAACCCCCTGGATGACACTGGAGCAGGCCATCCGGATCTCCAGCAACATCGCCGCCGTCAAGTTCGCGGCCCTGCTCGATCCGGCCGAGCAATTCATGATGCTGCGCGCCTTTGGTTTCGGAACGGCGACGGGCATCGAGTATCCGGCGGAATCGCGCGGCACCCTTCGGCTTCCGTACCAGTGGAGCGGGACCACGCCGCAGGCGTTGGCGATCGGGTATGAGATCGCGGTGACGCCCTTGCAGCTCGCGCTCGCCTATGGAGCGATCGCCAATGATGGCGTGCTGATGCGACCGGCGCTGATCAAGCGCATCATTGCGCCGGGACGGGACGTGATCGTCGAGCACGTGCCGGAACCGGTCCGTCGCGTCGTGCCGATCGAGATTGCCCGGGAACTCCGGGAGATGCTGCGCGGCGTGACGAGTGCCGGTGGGACTGGCGCCACCGCCGCCCTCAGCACCTTCGAAGTCGCCGGCAAGACGGGCACCGCTCGGGTGGCGGGCCCCGGCGGCTACGTGGCCGGGTCGCACATTGCGGTGTTCGCGTCGATCTTCCCGGCCGGCGATCCGCAGCTCGTGATGGTGGTGAAGCTCGATAATCCGCGGGGGACCTACGCCAGAGTCAGTGCCGCACCGCTCACGCGTGCGGTGTTGGAACAGGTGCTCGCGGCGCAGACCAATGCGCTCGACCGGACGCGTATGACGCGAAACGCGGCGCCGGTGCCGCGTCGCGCGCCCTCGACCGGAGCGGACATGCCGCGGGCCGTGATCGATTTGCCCGACACCGCGCGCCCGGCGCGCCTGACCCGCGCGGTACCGGACGTGCTTGGCCTCGCGCCGCGTGAGGCGGTTCGGCGCCTGCACGCCGCGGGGTTTCGGGTCCGGTTGGAGGGAAGCGGACCGATCGTCGACGCGGTACCGGCTGCCGGTGATACGGCGACCACC
>DASWIX010000062.1:0-81719 GCA_036397455.1 Gemmatimonadales bacterium
CCAGTGCGCCGTACCCTTGCTCCATAGGTAAGCCACACTCCATTCACAGGTTATCCTTATTTCACATCCGGGAACTTCGGCCTAGCAAGACGTCCAGCAAGTAACACCCCCCCCGGTCACGCAGAGCCCTGACAGGGTCCAAAGGCCCCTCCATCTCGTGGTGGCTTCCCTGTCCTTCCGCATTCGTCGTGTCGTTGACGATGCATGGACATTCCGATGACGTGGTTAGCCCGCGTGACGTGCTGCGACTCCCTGCCACGTGGCCTGACGAGTGCGCCTGAAAACGAAGACTTAGCGGTCCAGGCGCTCGAACACACGCTTGTCTGAGATCCCCCAGATGAACGGTGGCCGCGTGGACCCCGCTTTCGCTAACATCTCATCCGCCACCGAGAGCACGAATGCAGCGATCTGTCGGAATGACCGCTGTGCGAGCGCGCGTCCTGTGAACACGAATACCCCAAGCCCGGCATCGTGGATGGATTGCCGCTGAGCGGGGTGGCGGGACATCCTGGCGTCGAGTGTCACCAGGAACCAGCCTCGATCCCTGATTCCCACGAAGATCACTGAATCGGCAGCGTCCGGCCCGAACTCCGCGGGCGAATGGCGGAACTGGCAGTCTTCTTGGTCGAGGTCCTGAAGTGCCCTTGCAAGCTGTGGTGGGAAGTTGGCGTCGAGGAGGAAGATCAAGCGGCGAGGGCCAACTGGGCCTCGAACGCCATCGCCGCGGCCAACTCCTTGGGGGAGATCTCGAAGGCCCGAGCGACGGCCGGTTCCGGGTTACCCGATGCATACAGGCACAGGATGTCGGTCCGGATCCGTGTGCCGAGGATGACCGGTGCTCCAAACGCGATCCGTGGGTCGAGCACGACCGGTACGTCCCGCCCCATCGGAAACCAGCGATGCGCTAAGGACGTCGTGGCGTCGAAGTCGATCTGCTCCACGTAGTGCTCGAACAGGCTGCCGGCTATGAGTTGGAAGCTCGCCTGCCTGCCGGTAACCTGGAGGAGGTCTGGCTGGGGTCCCGACTCCGACAGCCCGACGAAGATCTCTTCGTGGTCGGTGAAGACGCGCCGGTGCGCGAACGGATGCGGTGTGTCGAACATCTCCGCAATGCGGCGGGCTGCTACTCGAACCCGCTGCAAGGGAACACCCTTCTCTACGAAGCCTCGGACGACTCGCAATTCCATCAGCTCGAGGAACGACAGGGCAACTGTTCCGTCAATCGTCGGGAGGTCGGTTCGAACGACGGGTGGCTGACGCGTGCGGCGGGGCTGCGCTCCGGACTTGAGCCAGTAGGTGTAGCCGCGCACCCAACGGCTCAACCGTTGCGGGCCTAACTTGAGCAGGCGGGCAGCGTCGGCGCGACTGTAGATTCCGATCCCGAGGGGGACAGGCGGGCGATGCAAGATGCCTCCGTTCGGGCGGGATGCCATCCCCAATATTAGGACGTGTGGGCATCCGCGCTACCAGGCGCCCCGAACGCCCTCCACTATCCCGATTCACCGGCTGCCATGACGCGATTCCACCTACAGTTTCCGCCCCGCCTCATCTCCGCCCTCGCCGAGCGCTACACCACCGCCGACGCGCCGAAGGCTCAAGCGGCGGAGCGGGTCCTGGTCGAAACGGTTGGACCGGCAATCCGCGAAGCCGGTTGCATTCAGAAGGGCCAGTTCCTGGCCCTTTGTCGCTGGAAGAGTCCTCGTGTACTACCCCGTGCCATGGAGAACGGAGCCGATCTCGTCGAAGAAGCCACAGCCATCGCCTTCGCCGCCCGGCACGAGGCCCTCCGAATCGGCAATCTCATGATTCTCCGCGGTGTGAGCTGGCCTGTCGCGTCCGTGCTCCTGCACTTCGGCCACCGAGACCGCTATCCCATCCTCGACTTCCGCGCCCTCGAGTCCCTCGGCGTGGAGCAACCGTCGCAATACAGCTTCGAGTTCTGGTGGGCGTACGTGCAGGCCTGCCGGCAGCTCGCCGATAAGCACGGCGCCGAGATGAGGACGCTCGACCGTGCGTTGTGGCAATGGTCGAAGGAGCGGCGCTAGAGCCGCCGTGTCGCTGGGCGAGCTCAGGAGTGCGAAGTTCCCCGGAGTGGCCTTTGCGGACGGAAGCTGCCAACGTCCGGGCGAGCCGCCTCACGCTCCCCACTGAGTCGCCGGAGCGACTCGTCTGCTCCGATATGGGGCAATCAGTTCCCAATAGGGAACTCCGGTCTTGCGATGAACCAAGGAGCTTGGCGAGTTCGCGTTGGTGCACCGACGCCACCGGAATGGTCGTCCATTATCGTCGGTCAGCGTGCTCAGACTACGATCTGCCGCGGATCATCGCCTTTGCCCACCAGCGGTGCCGCGGGGTCCGCGCCGCCGCGCAGCCGAACGCCTCGGGGTCTCCCGGATCAGCACGCGGGCCGGGATCCCCAGTCCGCGTTCGAGCCGACGGATCATCGGAAGCGTGAGCGCCCGACGCCGGTTCAGCACTTCGGAGACGCGCCCGCTCGAACCGAGAAAGGGCTCGAGGTCCTTGGCGCGGAGGCCCTGCTGCTCCATGCGGAAGCGGATGGCCTCGACCGGGTCCGGAGGATCGATCGGCCAGCGCTTTGCCTCGTACGCCTCGATCAGGGTCGCCAGCACGTCGAGGGCATCGCCCTCCGGGGTGTCCGGCTGCGCGTCCATGAGACGCTCGACAACCGCCAGGGCCCGCTCGTAGTCCGCTTCGGTCTTGATCGGCCGGATGTTGCCCGTCGCGTTCATATCGTCTCCGCGCCGATCTGGTCGTATTCGGCATGCGTGCCGATGAACCGCACGTACACGACCCGGTACGGGTAGTTGATCCTGACCACCAGGCGGTACCGGTTCCCCGCGATGTTGAACACCACCCGTCCGGCCTTGAGGATGCTCGCGTTGCCAAACTCCCGCTTGACGTCCGTCGGCCGGGCCCAGTCGGCATCCGCCGTTTGGGCGTACCACGCTTGGAGCGCGGCCTTGGCGCCCTTTCCGCGCGGGTGATGCTCCCAGAACTGCCGGAGCGTGCGTTTCGCGATCACCCGCATGACGAATTATGGCGACCTCCCATGCTGGGAGCAAGCCTCCCATTCTGGGAGGTGAGGCTCCGGGCATCGGAATCACACCGGCTCACGCACCCCTGGCCCAGTACCGATACGCCTCGATCCACTCGGCCCCTCGAGGTGCCGCCGCGCGGCTCAGCCGCATGAAGCGGCAAGGGCACGCGCCGTCGGTTTAACCGACAGAGCCGAGCCGCGGGTTTACCCGCGGATCTTGGCGCCGATCGCCGAGCGCCGGTCGGTCACGCGCCGGGTACCGAGCCGACGCGCGATGATCGGCGGCCTGAAGCCGCCATTGCTGAGATCCGCACATGGTCCCGACCCGATGCGCGCGATGATCGGCGGCATGAAGCCGCCGCGCGGCTCAGCCGCGTGAAGCGGCAAGGGCACGCGCCCTCGGTTTAACCGACAGAGCCGAGCCGCGGGTTTACCCGCGGATCTTGGCGCCGATCGCCGAGCGCCGGTCGGTGACGCGCGGCTGATGGGTCGAGGAAAGTGGCCCGGCGTCCCGGTCGGTGTTCCGCGGTTGAAACCGCGGCTGGGCGCGCTTCGCGCGACGGGCGCTGAAGCGCAACGCGAAGGCGACGTCCTTCAGGTTGTGCCGCCGGCGGAGCCGGCGCCGCTCGCCGGGTTGACGCGGAGAATCAAGGACGGCGGGTGTTGGTCTTGGGTTTTGTCGCTGATGATCGGCGACATGGCGCAGCCCGGTGCCGGGGATTCGGTCCGGCGGACGCTCGACACTGAGTCTCACCACGTCGTTCGCTGATCGGTGGCTATGCGAGCTGACCGTCGCGTGTTGTGTGCGCGTCAATCGACGCTTCACCCACGGGGCAGATACAGCGGCACCAGCAGGAGCGTGTCCATATACGCGTGAGCAAGCACGAGCACCCATAAGCGGCGGCGCAACACAAGATAGGAAATCCCAAGCGCCAGGCCCATGAAGCCGGTCTGCACGATTCCCATGGGGCCCCAGTCGAAGTGCACAAGGCCGAATACCAAAGCGCTGATCGCAACCGCCGAACGCACCGCCCAGCTGCTGTGTGCTCCCAGCTCGGCCACGCGTGTGATCAGAAAGGCGCGGTAGATGACCTCCTCGCCGAGCGACGACACGAGATAGACTCCGATCAGTGCGAGGATCAGCATCGGCAGATTCCCGCGCAGATACTCATACCGGGTCATGTCGGCGCTTTCGGGCACACCGGTGATGTTCGCCATCACGATCGAGCCGAGCACGAACGCGGCGGCTGCGGCGATCAATACGAGGAAAGATTGCAGAACGGCCTTCCCCACTGACCGCCAGCCCGCAAAGCGCAATCCCAGTCCAAAATACTCCCAACTCTGGCCGCGCACCCGCAATCCGAGCCACACAACGCAGAGCATCACGACATTGGCCACCCATGCAACAGCCTGACGCGCGAGCGCGTTATTGCCGACCAGCGGCAGGGCGATCGTGATCGCCGCCAACGCAACCGCGAGCACGACGACGAGTTCGGCAACCTTCGCGACACGACTGGTCGACAGCAACTGCCCGAGCGCCGTCACGTTGGTGTCACAGTGGCAATACTGCCAGAGCAGAAGTCGGAGACCATTTTTCCCGTACTGTTGGGGGGTCGATTGATGGCTGTTCCGTTCACGGAGCGGGGAACGCTTCAAGATGACGTTGCGATTCGGGATCGGCCATGGGACACCAGACGCGCGCGACGGTTCCGCGCGGATGATTGCCCGAGAACTCGAGTTTGAGGCCCAGGCGGTGCGCGACGGATCGAGCATTGGTGAGCCCCCTTCCCGTGCCTGTTTCCCCCGAGGTGCCCAAGCGGCTGCGGATGTTCGTTCCCGCGGCCAGTGCCTCCAGTACGCCCTCGGGCAATCCAGTCCCTTCGTCGAGCACCTCCAAGACTCCGCTGCCGTCCTTCGTGCGGACCCTGATCCTGATCGTTCCGCCCGGGTGCGAGAACTTGATGGCGTTGGACACGAGGTTATTCAAGATGACGTGCGTGAATATGGGGCCGGAGGTCCAGATCCGAGGCATCTCTTCCTGCGGCGTCTCCACGGTCATCTCCACGCCTTTGGCTTCCAGGTGATTCTCAAAGACAAAACGACATGTATCGATCGCGTCACCGAGCTTCACGGCTGTTTTGGAGGGTTCGGTTTCGAAATCTCCGGCACGCAGTTGCCGGACGGCGCTGATGAGATCCTCCATCTGGTGGATCGCCGAAGTCATCCGCTCCGCTCTGTTCGCCTCGGCGCTGAGCCCGATCACGGTCGTGAGGTTCGCCATGTCGTGGACGACTACTGAAAACAGATGACGGTAGTTTTCCAGATGCTGGGTAAGAACGCGGTTCGCGAGGGAGGCTTCACGGACGAGCGCATTGACCAGCCGGGTGACGACGACGAGCAAAGCGAGCATGAGGAGTGGAACAGGCAACAGGGCCAATCCGGGATCGCCGGGAAAAAGGATCGGAAAAGGCTGATAGTACACGCTGACGAGGTAGGACGCCGCGATCAATGCGGAGACGACAATGCTCACCTTGATGCCCCGTTTGGGTCCCAGAAAAAGCACCGCCGCCGCCATGTAAATGGGGAGGAAAATGAATGGCGTGAGAAAATCGGGGGAAGCGAGCGCGCGATTCACGATCATCGTGAAACCGCCCAAGTAGATCAGTGCCCCGCCCGCGCGCCGCGAATGGCCATCGATCCGGACGAAGACCAACGTTGTGGCCATGACAATGATCGGGAGCGTGATCCGGAGCAGGGCAATGTCGAGGTCTTCACTTTCCAACATGACCCCGAGAAAGAGACCCGCCACCAAGAGCGCGAGCGTCCCGCAAAAGAGGTAAACGGCTTCGGTTCGGTATTGTTCGAGGATTTCCCCCGTGAGACCGGGAAAGTCCGATGGTCCGTTTTGAGTTCTCATTTTGTATGAACCTCCGGAAAACGACGCCGCTTCAATGTCACAATACGCATGTGGTCCATCCGGAATGCATCGCGGTTTCTTCCGGATTCAGGCGCGTGGAACCAGGAAGCGGTAGCGCTATCGCATCCATTCATCCAAATGCGCTGTCACGAAGTCGTCGTCGGTGAGGTGGGGGTACCGGTCGATGGCGCGCGTGATCGACTCGGCCTGAGCGGGTGCGAGGCGCTCGCCGTCATCCAGGCACCAGGTTCCGCACAGCATGCCCTGTCGCCTCAGCACCTCGTGGATGCCGGGGATGACCCCGGCGAATCCGTGCGCGGCATCGAAGATGGCCGCGTTGGCGTCGGTGATCTGCGCGGCTCGCGTGAGCAACTCGGCCGGAACCGCGGACCGTGACCGGACGAGTGCCCGACACTCGGCGTGCGTCTCGACGGCGCGCGTTGTCCATACCGCCCACTGCCCCAGCAGCCCGCCGACGATGTGCAGGACCGGCATGTCGGCGGCGAGCTGGAACGCGGTCAGAAGATCGAGGACGATGTGGTCGTCGTTTCCCGTGTAGAGCGCCAGGTCATCATGCCTGCCGGAGTCGGCCACCGCCCGTATCACGTCGAGCGTTCGGTAGCGGTCGAACGGGGCGATCTTGATGGCGACCAAGGTCTCGATCTCGACGGCTCGGTGCCAGAATGCCGACGACAGCACTCGCCCGCCGACGGCGGGTTGCAGGTAGAACCCCATGACGGGGATGACCTGGCCGACCTGGCGGAGATGATCGAGCAGCGTGTCATCGGTTGCGCGTTCCATTCCTGCGAGACTCACCAACCCCACGTGGTAGCCGAGCGCCGCGGCGACGGAGGCCTCGCCCACCGCCTGCGCGGTGTCACCACAGATGCCCGCGACTCGCACGAACGGCGATTCGCGATGCATGCCGCGCTCGTCCAGTGCGGCCGCGGCCAGTTCGAGCACCGGCTGGTACAATCCGACATCGCGTCGCCGAATGGCGAACTGGGTCGTGTGTACGCCCACGGCAATGCCGCCGGCACCGGCGGCCACGTAGTAACGCGTGAGTGCGCGCTGCCGGCGCTCGTCGAGGCGCTTGGCGTCGGTGAGTGCCAGCGGGTGGGCGGGGATCACGACTCCGTGGCGCAATGTCGTGCGCCATGGTGTCGAGTCGGTGCCCGAGTCCACGGTCAAAATCGGCCCTCCCGCTCCTCATAGTGGGTGGGTTTTCCCAGCGAAGCCCCACCGGCGGTTATCCAGTCAGCGACGTGCCCGATCATTTCCTCGAGCGTGACCGGCGGTGTGCCAAACAGTTCGTAACAACGTGCAGGGTCGCTCAGGAGCGCGGTGTGCGCCTCCGTTCCCCGGAACAGCGGCTCCATCCCCAACGCCGCACCGAATCGCAGCGCGAGATCGCGAATCGAGACGGGGGGAGCGCCGGTCACGTTCAGGACGAGCGGCGGTGTCGCACAGTGCGCCAGGGCGCGCAGCGCGACCGCGTTGGCATCTCGTTGCCATATCACATTGACATAGCCGGTGGTGAGGTCGATGGGGCGCCGGCGCACCACGCTGTCGGCCACGTCGCGGAGCACGCCGTAGCGCGGCTCGACCGCGTAGTTGAGCCGAAGCAACGCCATCGGGATGTCGAACCGTCGCGAATAGAACTCGAAAACGCGCTCCCGTCCGACGGCTGACTGGGCGTATTCCCCTACCGGACCGAGCGGGTGCGACTCGCTGGCCGCACTCCCGAGGGCCGTCAGCGGGTAGACGTTGCCGGTCGAAAAAGCGACGATGCGCGACCGCCTGAACCGGCGAGCGATCGCGGCCGGCGCGATCACGTTGGTCGCCCACGTACCGGCCGAGTCGGTTGCCGTCCCGAACTTGTGGCCGGCCATGTAGACGACGTGCGGGCAGTCGGGGAGTTCGGCGACGGTCCCGTCGTCGAGCAGGTCGCACGCGAGCGTCTCGATCCCGGTCGCTTCCAACGCCTCTCGTGTCTCGGCGTCACGAAACCGCGCGACGCCGATCACCCGCCGCGCCACGCCGCACTGGTCCGACGCCCGCCGGGCGAGGCGGGCGAGGCTCGGTCCCATCTTGCCCGACACGCCCACAATCAGCAGGTCGCCGGCCAACGCCGCCGCCGCTGCTACGTCTTCGGCCGTGGGACGGGAGAGGAGCTCGTCGAGTTCCACTTCGGTGCGCATGGACCACCCCGCATCGGACGGAAAGAAGATACGGGTGCCGCCCGCCGGGAGCGACCGTGGTTTCCGGGCGTGAGCCGGAGTATAATGGTGGTCGTCCTGACCAAACCGAAGGGGGCATGATGAAGATCAAGCAGCATTCGCTGGATCCCGTGCGGGAGGCGCTGCGCGAGTTCGAAGAGGCCGTGCGGGTTCATCAGAAGAAACTCCTCGGATCGGACGTGCTGCAGCGACAGGACGTCGCTCGCGCGCGGGAGCGCGTGATGGAGTCGATCATGACCCTCGTACGAGAGACGATCGCGGAACGGGAGGGAACGAAATAGGCGGTCGGTCGCCCGCGTGGGACGGGCGGCGGTTCAGTTCTTGTGTCGGAAGGTGATGCGGCCGCGGCTCAGGTCATACGGGGAGACTTCAACGGTGACGCGGTCGCCTTGCAGAACGCGAATCCGGAAGCGGCGCATCTTGCCGGCGATGGTCGCGAGGACGGTGTGGCCGTTTTCGAGTTCGACGCGGAACGTTGCGTTGGGCAGTACCTCCGAAACGGTGCCTTCGAGTACGATGCCATCTTCCTTAGCCATAATCCTCCGAGTTCGGATGCCTCCTTTGACTGGGCGTACGCCGGATAAGGGTAGTGGCTACGCCGGCCGGTGTCAAAACGCTCACGGAGTGGGTGTGCCGTAGCGTAGCGCCAGGAGGGTGGCGCTTCCATCGGGCGCAATCGTCACCACGTACAGGTTGTCATACTCGTCCTCGGCGATCGGCGACGGCTCCACAATGCCGAGCGCGCGCATGACGTCGGGGGTCGTGTTGCTGTGACCGACCACCACCACGACGCCGCCGGAGTGTTCGGCTCGAATACGGGTGGCGAGATCGTCCGCGAACGATCGGGTCGGTGCCACCTCGATCACCGCCAAGCGGCGGGCCGCCGCGAGCGGGCGCACGGTCTCGCGGGTTCGCGCGAACGGCGTCGAGTAGATGGCGTCGATCGGCACCTCTCCGAGCATGTATGCCAGTGTCGCCGCCCGAGCTTCCCCGGCCGGGTTCAGTGACGGATCACGCGAGCCATCCAGTTTCTCGGCGTGTCGCATCAGGATGATCGTGGTGGTCGAGGCGTTCTGCGCGCCCGCGGGCGGGGCGGTGAACGCGGAGATCGCGGCGAGCCCGAGCAGGCCGGGGAGCCGAACGGTCGCGCGGAGCAGCGTGGTGGTCATGGAAAGTGCGCCTTGCGTTGATGTGGTGACGGCCGCCTAGTGCGTGGCGCTGAATCGCTCGAGGAACGCCCGTTCGGCGTTCGAGAGGCTCGGCACGCCCGTTGCGGAGATCTTGTCGAGAATCCGGTTGAGCTCTTCGCGATTGAGCGGGTGGAGTTCGTCCCCGGGGATCCGCCGCCACCGGTCGAGGTCGCGGTGGTCGCCACCCGGCCGAACTGCCGGCGCGGCGGCGGCCGCCGCCTTCGCCTTGAAGCGGGCGGCCGGCGAGGTGGCCTCGGACCACTTGAGGTAGACGAAGCCACCAAGGAACCCGCCGAGGTGTGCAAAGTGCGCGACGCCCTGGCCGCCATATCCGAAGATCCCGAGGACGGCGAACACGAGTGAGATGCCGAACAGCACGCGTGCCTCGACCGGGATCACGCCCCAGATCCAGATTTGCGCCCGTGGCCAGAATCGGACGAACGCATACATCACCCCGAAGACCGCGCCCGACGCGCCGAGGATCGCGGCGAAGGGCGTGAGAATCGAGAGCAGCGCAGCCGCGAACCCGCTCGCGAAGTACAGGCGTACGAACCGCGTAGCGCCCAGGCGTTCCTCGACCCGCGGACCGAAGATCGCCAGCATCAGCATGTTAAAGAAGATGTGCCCCAGCCCCGCGTGGAGAAACATGTACGTCACCAGCGACCACGGTCGCTGGAGAATGAGCGCCGGAACGAGCAGGAGCGACTGCGGAATGCGTCCGAGCGTCAGCGTGACCAGGAACATGGCGGCGTTGGCAAAGAGCAGCCGCGTCACCCACGGTGTCAGAAAGAACCCCATCTTGCGTAGTCTAACCCCCTCACCGAACAATACCCGCTGTGACGCGCGGTTTCCGTGGCGACGGGCCGTCAGGGAATGCGCGCGCGTCCGATCGTGTTCGCGTCCGTTCCAAACCATATGGCTCGGGTGCGGCGGTCGAACACCATGTGGCGGACGCTCCCCGCGCCGCTGCCGATCGGGGTGATGCCCAAGAACGTTTCGGTCGCCGGGTCGAACCCGACGAAACGATTCGGCCGAACGCCGGTTTCGACGATCCAGATGCGGCCGCGATCGTCCAACGTCATGGCGTACGGCAACGACGATGGCCCTCCGGGGAGTTGCCATTCCGCAAACGCGCCGCTGGCCGGGTCGTATCGGCCGAGGTACCCGCGGGCGTAGTCGCCGTACCACACCATCTGATCGGGCGTGATGACGAGTCGGCGCGGCCGGGCGTCGGGTTGCGGCAACGCGACCTCGCTGAGCGTCATGGTGAGCGGATCAACGGTCGCGAGCTTGTTCGTCCCGAAAAGCGCGACCCATGGGGTGCCACCGGCGGTGAGCCAGATGCCGTACGGACGGGCGCGAGGCGCCGGGACCGCGACGACCCGCACCGCCTCCGTTGCCAGCGTGAGTCGTCCGACGTAGTTGCTCGTCTGGGCGGTGAACCAGATGTCGCCGCGTCCGTTGAACACGAGGGTGTGCGGATCGCGGACCGGATCGGGCGTCGGGACCTTGCGGATCGCGCCGGTGGCCGGGTCGAGCCGACCGATGTGCTGCGCCCGGTTACCGGCGTACCACACCGTTCCGTCATCCGCCACGATCAGGTTGTGCGGCCCCGTTCCCTCGTCGAGGTCGTACCGCTTGAATGTCTCGGACGCGGGATCGAAGGCCGCAACATAGTGGGCGACCTGCCCGACGAACCAGACGCGCCCATCCGGGCCGACGGAGGGATCCCGCGGCCGGCTCTGCGCCCACGGAACCTGCCACTCTTCGATGTCGATCGGGTCCTGCGGCACCGACCCGAAGGCCAACACGGCGACCGCGCCGGCGGCGAGCACTGGAAGCTTGGACATGGGGCACTCCGTTGATTGTCGACACGACAAGATGTAGCGGTGGCGTGCCGAGCGGGACCCCTGGGGAACGCGGGGTGGGTCAGCGAACCGTACCTAACCCGCGGATGACCTCGTGGCGAAAGCACGTCGTGAGATGGTCATTCACCATCCCGGCTGCCTGCATGAACGCATAGCAGATGGTCGAACCCACAAAGCGGAATCCACGTGCCTTGAGGGCCTTGCTCATCGCGTCGGATTGCTTCGTGGTCACCGGGATGCGCTTCATCGATCTCCACGCATGTTGCTTCGGTTGGCCGCCGACGAACTGCCAGATGAAGGTGTCGAACGTCCCGTGCTCGGCCTGCACATCCAAGAAGGCCCGGGCGTTGCCGATCGTCGAGGTGACCTTCAGACGGTTCCGCACGATCCCCGGATCGACCATGAGTCGCTCGATCCGCCGGGACGAGTACCGGGCGATACGCGCGGCGTCGAACCCGTCGAACGCGCGGCGGAATCGCTCCCGCTTGTTCAGGATGATGGCCCAGCTCAGGCCGGCCTGAAACGCGTCCAACACGAGGAACTCGAACAGTCGCCGATCGTCGTGGACCGGGACGCCCCACTCCGTATCGTGGTAGGCCCGCATCAGGTCGTTGACCTCCGACCAGCCGCAGCGGGTGGTGACGGTTGCCGCCATTCGGGAATCACCCGATGCCGTGCGTACGGCGGAGCGTGGCGATGCGTACACGAACGGCGTCGACCGCGGCCGACACCCGCGGATCGGCGTCGCGCCACTGCTCGACGAATCGTTCGTAGGACCGCACGGCTTCGACGAAGTCCCCGCGCGATTCGTACAACTGGCCCAACGCGTAATACGCCAGGATCGCCGGCTCCTGGCCTTCGGTGCCGAACGTCGGGTGCTCGGTCATGGCGCGGTAGGTCTCGAGCGCGCGGTCGGTCTCCCCGGCGGTCCGATAGGCTCGGGCGAGTGACTCGCGGAAGTAACTGTCGTCACGACGAGCGTGCGCGAGTTCCATCAACCGCACCGCGTCCTCGGTCTCGCCGCGTGCCAGCGCGATCTCACCCAGCAGCAGGTCTCGCGCCGCGCGATCGCCGTCGTTGTCGCCCATCGCCGCGTCGATCGCCGTCGCGATGCGCTCCGCCGGCCCAACGTCGCCGGCGCGCGCGTACAGCTTGCCGACGAGCAGCAAGTAGTACGCGCCGATGAAGAACCCTCCCCCGTCCCGCAATCGCTCGACCTCGGCGAGTTGCCTGGTGACCATGATCGTGTCATTCAACGTCCGCGCGGCGGCGGCCAGGAACAGGCGGTCACGCAGTTCGGTGAGCCCTTGCCGCGTCGACACGTCGATGGTGATGGCGTCCCGCAGGAGACGACTGGCCGAGTCGTACTGCCCGCGATACATGGCCAACAGGGCGAGCGAGCGCCGTCCTCGCGCCCGTTGCCACGGTTCCCGGTCGAGCATCAGACGGAAATTCGCTTCGGCTTCGTCGAGTCGTCCCGCTCTGACGAGGGCCGATCCGTATTCGTGGTTGATGAACCCCCCCACCACCGCCTCGGAGTCCCGCGCGAACGCCCGTTGGTACAGTGCGATGGCGTCCGCGGGGCGATTGGTCGAGTTGTAACAGGTGGCCATCTGGATGTAGGCGTTGGTCAGGGTCGAATCGATCTGTAACGCATGCTCGAGCGCCGGAACGGCCTCCTCACATCGTCCCAACCGCATGAATTCCGACCCGAGGTTGAACCACCCATCGCGGTCATCCGGGAACGCGCGGAGGTAGATCTCAAGGCTGGTGATCGCTCCCTCGCGGTCGCCCCGGCTGCCGGCAATCAGGGAGCGAATCCACAATCGCTCGCGTTCCGTCAAACGATTGAGGCCCTCGAGCGCCTTGCCAAAATGCTCCTCGGCTGCCGGGGCGTCGTTGAACCAGTAGTACATCATGCCCATCGAGGCGTGGGCCCAGGCGAAGCTCGAGTCGCGTCGCAGCGCCTCCTGCCATAACTCGCGCGCGACATCGTACTGTCCGCGACCCCACGCCTGGGCCGCATCGGTGAACGCGCGGAGCGCCTCCAGCGACGACGTCGTGGCCCGCGGCATCCATCCGCCGGCCCGGACGAGTTCGTAGCGCGTTTCGCCGAGTTGGCGGCGGAGGCTGCGACCGAGCCGATCGATGGCGAGCAGGACGTCATCGCGTCCATCGGCCCGCTCGGACGCCGCGCCGAGGTCCGCGTCCGTCCGGGCGTCCACGATGCGCGCCGAGATGGAAAACGTCTCGCCGACTTGCGAGATACTCGGCGCGAGCACGATCGCCACTCCCTCGCGGGCTGCCACCTCCGTGGCGAGCGTTCGATCGACGGCACTGACGTCGCCGCGCTGCATCCGCTGAAGCGTCTCGCGGACGCGTGACACCGGAAACACGTTGACGTGGCGAGACTGACTGATGCTTGTCGAGAGCGCGGCGTCCAGCGCACGGTCGAACACGGTATCGCCCGTGAGGTTCTCGAACGCCGCCACGACGACCCAATCGCGGTTCTCGAACGGGACGTTCCCAGCCGGGTAGAGCATCCACGCGCCGGCGGCGACTGCCACCAACGCCAACCCCGCGCCGACCGCCGCCGCGGCCCGTCCGCCCCGCCGCGTTCGCGAACCGGCTGTGACCACGAGCGGGCCGCCCAACGCATCCGCGAACTGCGCGGCGGTGGCGAACCGGTCGGCCGGGGCCTTGGCGAGTCCCTTGCGGACGGCCGCGGCGGCCGCGGGCGGCACGGTGCGGCGGAGCGCCGCGACGTCGGGCGGTTCGGCGGTGAGGTGCTGCTCGATCACGGTCTCCAGTGATCCCGTGAACGGCGGCTGCCCGGCGAGCATCTCGTGGAGCATGCAGGCCACGCTGTAGAGATCCGCGCGCGCATCCACATCCAGGCTGCCGGCGGCTTGCTCCGGACTCATGTAGGTCGGTGTGCCGAACGACATCCCGGAAATCGTGAGACGTTCGTCACCAGCCACGCCAATCGCCCGCGCGATGCCAAAATCGGCCACGACCGCTTCGCCACCCGACAGCAGCACGTTGTCGGGCTTGATGTCTCGATGAATGACTCCATGGGAATGGGCGTGGGTCAGGGCGCTCAGAACCTGCCGCGTGATCTTGAACGCTTCCTCGATCGGCAGCTGCTTCTCACGGTCCAGCGAATCCCGCAACGATTCGCCCGGCACGAACGGCATGACGTAGTACACCAGGCCGTCGGCCTCGCCGGAATCGTGCAGCGGCAAGATGTGAGGATGCACCAACCGCGCGGCGATCTGGATCTCCTGCAGGAAACGATCGGTCCCGAGCACCTGGGCCAGGTCGGGCCGAAGCACCTTGATCGCGACCGCGCGGCCGTGTTTGCGATCCTGGGCGAGAAAGACCGTCGACATCCCACCGTGGCCCAACTCCCGTTCGACCGTGTAGCGATCGGCGAGCGCGCGCGTCAGCTGGGTGAGGATGTCAACCGGCAACGATGCCTCCCGGCGGGGTTGGTTTCGACTCGTAAAGTATGCGCGCTCGCCCCGCCGTGGCTAGCGCCGCGCGCGCGAGGTCATTGACTTCGCGGGGTGCGGGCCCATACTGCTGACCGGCGGCCGTCGAGGAGTCTCCACAGCATGCAAACCGCGTATGGGAAGAGTTTCGGCCCCGGACTGCTCTGGGCCGCCGCCGCCATCGGGGTATCGCATCTGGTGCAATCGACGCGGGCCGGCGCGGTGGCGGGGATGGCGCTGTGGTGGGTCATCCTGCTGGCGCTCGTGCTCAAGTATCCGTTCTTCGAGTACGGTCCGCGATACGCCGCCGCGACCGGTGAGAGTCTGGTCGAAGGGTACATGCGGATTGGGCGATGGGCGCTGGGACTGTATCTCACCATCACGGTCGCCACGGCCCTGATCATCCAGGGTGCGGTCGTTCTCTTCACCGCCTTTCTGTTTCGTTATGTGTTCGCGCTGCAGGCTTCGGTGACGACCGTGGCGGCGATCGTGCTCGCCGCGTGCGCGACATTGATCGCGATCGGGCGATTCAAGGCGCTCGATCTGACCATCAAGCTGGTGTTGGTGCTGCTGGCCGTGTCCACGATGTTCGCGGCCGCGTTTACGGTGCCCCGTATCCCGCTAAAGACCCTCGTGCCGTGGCCGCTGGGCGGGGTTGACGGTGTGGCGTTCCCGTTTCTGCTGGCGCTGGTTGGCTGGATGCCCTCGGCGATCGACATCTCCGTGTGGAGTTCGCTCTGGACGCTGGCGAAAGACCGGACGGTTGGGACGCGCGCCAGCGTGGCGACGGCCCTGCTCGATTTTCGGGTGGGGTACGTTGGGACGGCCATCCTCGCGTTCGCCTTTGCGGCCCTCGGGGCGGGCGTCATGCATGGATCGGGCGCCGCCTTCAGCCCGCAAGGGACCCAGTTCTCGGTGCAGCTCGTCGATCTGTATGTCGCCACGCTGGGGTCGTGGACGCGGCCCATGGTGCTCGTGGCCGTCGTCACGACCATGTTCTCGACGTCGTTGACGGTGGTTGATGGATTTCCCCGAGCGCTCGCGCGGTCGATCCGTGTATTCGTGTCGCGGGCCCCCGCGGGTGATGAGCGGGATGGACGCATCTACTGGGTGTCGCTGGTGATGCTCGCCTTGCTGACCGTCGTCGTCATCGGCGCGTTCATCGGCAATCTCACCACCATGGTCGATTTCGCGACGATCGTGTCCTTTCTCACGGCGCCCGTGCTCGGGTACCTGAACCTTCGCGTGGTACAGGCCGATCACGTCCCGCCGGAACATCGCCCGCGCGGCGCCCTGCTGATCACATCGTACGTCGGCCTCGTATTGCTTGGTGGCACGGCGGTCGTCTACCTGGTACTCCTGGTCCGATGACCTGACGCGTTTGGCTGGCAGGATCTTTCGGATCTGCGCGCACACGTGCAACTTATCCAGTCGCGGCCGCCGTACGGGCGGCGGCGATCATTCTGGTGGAAAGGGTCTGGATGTCGCTCGCTCCGGTCACGTTCCCTCATCGGGTCGGGACGGATTTCGTCACCGAGGTCCGGCAACGTGTGGACGAGTATTTCACGTCGCGCGGCGTTTCGGACAAAGCGAACAGGGCGATGGTCCTCAAGACGTTCCTGGTGCTCGGGACGATGTTCGGCGCCTACGGATTGATGCTGACGAACTGGTTCACGCCACTGCAGATGCTCGGTCTGTGCGTGGTCATGGGCGTCGGCATGGCCGGTACCGGGTTTTGCGTATCCCACGACGCGCTCCACGGGGCCTACTCGCCTAGCCCCCGGGTCAATGCGCTGCTCGGTTTGAGCTTCGATCTGATCGGCGCGAACGGCTACATGTGGAAGATCACGCACAACGTGATTCACCACACGTACACCAACATCGAGGGCATCGACGAGGACCTGGCGGTCTCGCCGCTCATCCGACTGTCGCCTTCGGCGGAGTATTACTGGTTCCACCGATTCCAGCATCTGTTCGGCTTTGCGGCTTACGCCCTCTCGACGTTGTTCTGGGTTTTTGCCAAGGACTACAAATACTTCCTGCAAAAGGATATCGGCCCCTACAAGAACCGGCGCCACCCGAGAAGCGAAATCGTCAAGCTGGTGGTGACCAAACTCGTCTACTACGGCTGGGTGGTCGTGATTCCACTGCTGGTGGTCGATGTGCCGCTGTGGCAGTTTGCGATCGGGTTCCTCGCCATGCACTTCACGGCGGGTTTCATCCTCGGTGTCGTGTTCCAGCTGGCGCACGTCGTCGAGGGCGTCGACTACCCCGCTCCGGATCTCGACGGCAACATGGAGGACACGTGGCTGATCCATGAGATGCGGACCACTTCCGACTTCGCGCGGCGCAGTCGGGTGGTGTGCTGGTACGTCGGCGGCCTGAATTTCCAGGTCGAGCACCACCTGTTCCCGAAGGTCTGCAGCATCCACTATCCCGCCATCAGCCCGATCGTCGAAGCCGTCGCGACGAAGCACGGGGTGCCGTACCATCAACACGATACGATCGGCCAGGCGGTCGCCTCACACTACCGCATGCTGAAGCACTTTGCGCGGCCGCCGATGGCAGTGGCTTGAAACGGGGTTAGCCGCCGGCAAATTTCGGCAGCTCGCTCCGGTGTCGGCTGAGGAAGTCTTCGTAGAGATGGGTGTCGGTGTAGTCACGCATGTCGCAGATCTTGTCGCCGCGGAACTTGATGACGACGGCAGTGCGTTGGTCGAGGACATCGTCGGGGCTTGATTTCAGCCAACTGCGCTCGCGGATTTCCACGATCACACGGTCTTCGGCTTCGTACCAGTCGCGCCACACTTCTTGATACTCCCAGGCCGCCGCGCCAAGACCGAATTCCCGGTTTTCGAACGCGCGTACCACGGCCGCTGGCCCGTGCCACTCACCGCCAAGCGAGGGAGCGCCGGCAACCCAATACACCACGTCGCGGGTGAAGAAGGCCTCGACGAGGTCCATCTTGCCCGCGAACAGCGCGCGTTCGTAGGCTTGTGCGATTTCGAGGCGACTCGTCATGCATGGCTCCGGGAGGTCTGGGATTCAGGGAAGCGGCCGCTCAGGATAGAGCGAGACCCGAACGTAGTTGTCCAACCGCAGGTAGCGCTCCGCGGCGGCGCGCACCATCGTGCGGTTCAATCCGTCAATGAGGCGCTCATAGGTGAGGATCTCGCGCGGGTCGGTGCCCGCGCGGTGCGCCGCCTCCAGTTGTCCCAGCCAGTATCTGTTCTGCTTGAGGTCCATTTCGCGCGTGCGGCGCTGCGCCTCCTGGATCTTCAGCATGGTGGAGTCGGACGGCCCCGAGGCCTGCAGCGCGCGTATCTCGTTCCAGACGACCTCGGTCAGCTCCTCGAGCCGTTCCGGCGAGGCGCCGAATGAAATGCCAACCGAATAGGACGTGTCGGGGGCCACCTCACTGCGCGACCGCACCGCCACGCTGTACGTGCCGCCGAGATCTTCGCGGAGCACTTCGCGCAGCCGAATCTCGAGCGCGTCCGCCATCGATCGCAGGGCGTAGCGATTCTGACGACTGTCTTCGAACGGACCGGTGAACACGATCTGGGTCCGGCTTTGCGGCTCGAGTCCCCGATGCACCGTTCGCGTCACGACGCCGGTTGGCGGGTCGACGCCCACGTCGCGCCAGCTCTCCTGCCGGCCAATCACGGGGAGGCCTCCAATGTAGGTCTCCACCAGTGGCCGCAGCGCCGGGAGGTCGAGGTTGCCCACGAAGAAAAACGCGAAGTCGCCCGCGTCGGCGAAACGATCCCGATAGAACGCCATGGCATCGTCGAGATCGATCGCCCCGATGGTCTCGGGTGTGAACGGCATGCGCCGGGGATGATGCTGCGCGAGCGTCACCTGTAACGTGTCGTTGAATGCCGCGTCGGGGCTGGCCTGGCGGTCGCCCAGCAACGACATGAACTGCATGCGCATGGCCATGAACGCGGCGCTGTCCTCGCGCGGTTGTTTGAAGAAAAGGTACAGGAGCTGGAACATGGTCTCCAGATCCTTGGGCGAGGCGCTGCCGGATACGCCCTCGGCGATGTCGCTCACGAACGGCCGAACGCGGACGGCTTTGCCCGTCAGGGCCTTGTCGAGGTCGATGGCGCTGAACGGTCCGACGCCCGACTGGCCGACGATGAGGTCCGAGAAGTACGCCGACACGAAGTCCGAATCGGAGGCCAACGAGTACCCGCCGGGACTGGTCCCCTCGAACAGGATTTCGTCGTCCTTGAAGTCGGTCGGTTTGAGGTACACTTCGATCCCGTTCGCCAACCGCCAGATCGTCACTCCCAACTCGGCAATCTGCCGTTCGTCGACGACCGGAGAGGGGGTCGGCGGGGTATCGACCAGCGGCGCGTCCGTCACCTCGTCCACATAGGCGTCGACAGCCTCCCCAGCCACCACGTCAAATACGCGCAGCAAATCGTCAGCCGTCGGAACGGGGGTGTCGGGTTTGTCCGGCGCGCTGGCCACCACAACGCGATTGCGCCGCACGATCCATGCGCGCGCAAGACGATTGATCTCGTCCACGCCGATGGTCGGCAAGAACTGTCGCTGCATCGCCAGCTCGGCCTCGATGCCGGGAAACGCCTCCCCGGTGAGGAAGTGACGGATGTACTCCGCCGCGTAGCGGTCCGAGTTCGTTTTCTCGCGCTCGTCGAACATGCGTTCGAAGAAGCGGAGGCGCTGCGCCTTATGTCGCTCGAGTTCCGATGCGGTGAATCCATGCTGGGCGACGCGCTCCGCCTCCGTCAGCAGGGCCTGCAGGCCACGCGTCATCCCGCCGGCCTGGACGGCGGCACCCAGCGAGAACATCTCCGTCGCACCGATGAACCGACCCTGTCCGGAACCGGCACCCAGAAACGGCGGATCGGCCTGTTGCGTGAGTTCGTAGAACCGCGCGTTCAGCATCGAACTGAACAGGTCTTCCACGATACCCTGCCGGTAGGCGCGGGCGCTGCCGTGGTCCCGCAGGTCCTGCTTGTACAGGATGGACACGCTCGTCCCGGTGGCCTCCGGGTCCGTATGAATCGCAAACAGCGGTTCGTCGTGATCGGGAACGCCGAATGTCGGTCGCGGACGCGGATGGTCCGCGCGCGGGATCCGGCCGAAGTGGTCGCGAATCAGCCGCTCGACCTCCGGCGCGTCAAAATCGCCGACCGCGATCACCGCCATCAGGTCGGGGCGATACCAGTCGCGATAGAAACGGAGCAACGCGGCGTGGTCGAACGACTCCAAGGTCTCGCGACGACCGATCGGGAGGCGGTCGGCGTAACGCGACCCGCGGAAGATGATGGGGAACTGCAGGTCGCGCAGCCGTGCCGACGCCCCTTGGCCAAGGCGCCATTCCTCGATGACCACGCCGCGTTCCTTGTCGGTTTCTTCGGGTTCGAACGATACGGCCGACGCCCAATCCTCGAGAATCTGCCATGCGGTGTGGAACACGGAATCGCTGTCGGTGGGCACCTGCAGCATGTACACCGTTTCATCGAAGCTGGTATAGGCGTTCAGATCGGGCCCGAACCGCATGCCGACCAACTCGAGGTAATTCACCAGGTCCTGGTGTGCGAAGTTGCGAGTTCCGTTGAACGCCATGTGCTCGACGAAATGGGCCAATCCCTGCTGATCGTCATCCTCGAGTACGGAACCCGCTTTGACCACCAATCGCAGCTCGGCCCGCTGTTCCGGCCGGCGGTTCTCCCGGATGTAGTAGCGCAGCCCGTTATCGAGCACGCCGGTCTGCACGCGCGCGTCGGGGATCAGCGGATCGTCGAGCGACACCTGTGCCAGGGCCGCCCGCGGGGATGCGAGCAGGGCGACGATCAGCAGCGCGCGCCTGAACCGATCGAGGTCCCGCCGCTGCTTCTTCGACGGACGTCCTTTCCCGTCGAATGCGGGTTTGGGCATCGCCCGGATCTGTTCCGCCCGCTCTTCCCGCACACGACGGCTCATCATGTCCTCCTCAAAGAGGGTCGCGGCCACCGCCGGCGACCCCCGTCGTTCGCAAACGGCCTGCACGGTCAGATGATACTCGTATGGGCCCTTTCTGATCCGTACCCGGTCACCGGCGTGAACGAGGCGGGCGCGTTTACTGCGCTCGCCGTTGAGGTGAACGCGACCCGCGTCAATTGCCTGCGCCGCCCCCGCCCGGGTCTTGTAGAACCGGGCCGCCCAACACCACTTGTCGAGGCGCACCGCATCGCCGCCGCCGCCGGTCATGTCAGCGGACCGCTCCGGCCAGCGTGTCATGGTGTCGCTGGATCAGCGCGCGCAGGTCCGTGCCGATGGTTGAGGCGCTCTCGAACCCGGCGCGTCGCGCCGCGCTATCCTGCCGGTCGACCGCGATCGTATCGCTGGCGGCGAAATGGGTCATGTCCCGATACGCACCAATGGTGAAGGCGTCCCACGACGCACCGCCAACGCGGGTGAAGATGAGGTTCGTCGGGCGACCGAGTGTTGCGAGGTAGGCGTTCTCCATCTCCCGTTCATGGAACAGGTCGGCCCGCCGGTCGGGAAGCGCCACGAACATCTCAATGTGGTACAACCCGGCCCCATCGAGGGTTGCACCGACCACCGCGGGAGGCGGACCGAGGACGAACACCTCCTCGCGCTCCGAAACGAGCGCCGCGAGCGACGCCTCGAACCCCGGGCCCGATGTTCCCGAGCGCGCCGACGCCTGCTCGCGCCGCATCACCCGATCAGGCGAGTAGAACCGGGGGTAGCTCCCCATGGGATACAGCAACAGCAGGTCCCATGCATCCCCCTGGCGATGGCGCATGATCCACGGAGCCGCGTCTCCCCCGGCCGTGAGCACGGGGATCCGTCCGCGGGTGAGGTCGATGACTTCGAGCAAGTGCCCCGGCGCGGCGCGCAGCAGCAGCGTCCGGTACAGGTAGGTGGTGTCGGCGTCGGGGCGCCCGGCGAGTGCAACCAGCGCGAGGAGTATAGGCATGGTTCGAAAGTCGCGTGACGGGCGACCGGCGGCAACCGGCTATCTTCCGGCGATGCGGGTTGCTGTTGCCACGTGCGCCGCGTTGCCCGGCCTGTCTTCCGATGACCGGCGCCTGCTCGCCGCGCTTCGCCATGCCGGGGTCGAGGCGGAGCCGGTCGTCTGGGAAGACCGCTACCACGATTGGGCCGCGCATGATGCGTGCGTCATCCGCTCGGCCTGGGACTACGCGTACCGTCGCGACGCGTTCATCGAGTGGTCCCGCCGAGTCGCCGACGTGACCACGCTCGTCAACCCCGTGGCCATCGTCGAATGGAACACCCACAAGCAGTACCTGTGCGACCTCGCCGCGCGTGGGGTCCGGGTGGTTCCGACGGTCGTGCTGCCCGCCGGAGCCCGCGTGCGGCTGGACGTGACCCTCGCCGCGCGCGGGTGGACGGACGTGGTGATCAAGGCGGCGGTCGCGCAAACGGGGCGCTACTTCATCCAGGTCGGCCCCGCCGATCACGCCCTGGGGCAGGCCCATCTCGACCGCCTGTTGCCCCACGAAGACATGCTCATCCAGCCGTTTCTCACGTCGATCGGTCATGAGGGCGAGTTGTCGCTGGTGTTCATTGACGGCGAACTCACCCACGCCATCCGCAAACGGGCGGCGGCCGGCGACGCGCGGGTACACCTCGATTACGGTGGGACGGAAGCAATCGAACGGCCGAACCGGGAAGCGATCGAGGTGGCGCAGGCCGCCCTCGCGGCCTCCGGTTCGCCGCTGCTGTACGCGCGGATCGACCTGGTTCGCGACAACGCGGGCCGGCTCGCCGTGATGGAGGCCGAGTTCGTCGAGCCCGATCTGTTCTTTCGCCACGCCGCGTCCGCGGTCGAGCGCATGGTGGCGGCGATCCTGCGGCTGGTCCATGACCCGGGTTGAACCAGACGGCTATCATTCCGGGACGCAAGAAATCGAGAGCGAGGCGATGACACGAGACGAGCAGACGCGCCTGATCCCGCGGGGGATTCCGCTGTTGCTGTTCCTGGCGTTGGGATGCGGCGGTTCCGGCGAGCGGGTCGATCTGGCTGGGGGTGCGGACGGGTACCGCGGGTTCATGCTGGAAGAACCACGCCCGAAGCCTGACTTCACACTGACCGACACCGAGGGCCGCGCGTTCGCGTTCCGGGAACAGACCGATGGGTATCTGGCCCTGGTGTTCTTCGGTTACACGTACTGCCCGGACGTCTGTCCGCTGCACATGGCCAATCTCGGCGCCGTGATGACGCAGTTTCCGCCGTCGGTATCCGGGCGCATCAAGGTGGTGTTTGTGAGTACCGACCCTGCCCGTGATACGCCCGAGCGCGTCCGGAAGTGGCTCGACAATTTTCATCGAGATTTCATTGGTTTGACGGGGACGCTCGACCGCGTCAACGAGATCCAGGTCTCCATGGGACTGCAGCCGTCTCAGCTTGGCACACCGGACAGCGTGAGCGGCGCGTACCTGGTGGGGCATGCGGCGTTCGTGGTCGCGTTTACGCCGGACAACCTCGCGCGGGCGTTCTACCCGTTTGGTATCCGCCAGGCGGACTGGGCTCATGACCTCCCCAAGCTGCTCGGCGAAGAATGGGAAGGTTCCTAGCCTTCCTGTTCGTCGCCGTCGCTGCGGCGTGCGCCGAGGGCTCGGACTCCCCGCAGTTGATCGGGGACCTGGCCATCTCGCACCCGCTGTTGGTTGAGCCGGTCACGCCCGATGCCGCATCGATGTACTTCACCGTAACCAATCACGCTGTGGTCGAGGATACGCTGCTGAGTGTGTCGGCACCGTTTGCGAGCGGTGGGGCGATTCACGATGTGGTGCGCGACGGCGACCAGATGCGCATGACCCCGGTGGCCGGTGTTCCGATTCCACCGGGTGCCTCGGTGCGACTGCGGCCGGGTGGCCTGCATGTCATGCTCATGAACCTGACCCGTGTGCCCGCACGAGGCGAGCAGGCCGCGGTCTTCCTCACGTTTCGCCTGGCCGGCTCCGACAGCGTGTCGTTCACCGTTGTGGGGTACGCCCAGGTCGAGGAACGGATGGGAAAGGACCACCCGCGGTGACCTGGTGGTGCGCCGCGCTCGGCGAGCCGTGGAGCTGGACGTGGCGGGCGTATCCCGGCGTATGGTTGTTCATCTTCGGTATCGCGGCGGCGTACGGCGCGGGCGCGGTGCGTGGCCGATCCGCGGGGGAGGCCATAGCGCGCCGCGACATTGCGCTGTTCGCGACCGGGCTCGGCGTGCTGTGGCTCGGGGCGGACTGGCCGTTGGGGACCCTTGCGGCCGGGTACCTGCTCAGCGCGCGGATCGTGCAGTACGTCCTGTTCGTGCTGGTCGCGCCGCCGCTCATCCTGCTCGGGATACCGCGCTGGATGTGGCGGCGGATCCTGCGGCGGCCGGCGGCGGCCTGGCTGGCACGGCTCCTGGTCCGCCCGTTGATCCCGCTCATCGTGTACAACGCGGTGCTGGTGGCGGCGCACCTCCCGAGCGTGATCGACGGGTTGGGGGGATCGCCATGGGGGGCGTTCGCGCTCGATCTGTCGATGATCGTGTCGGGGCTGGTCTTCTGGTGGCCGGCGCTGGGGCGACTGCCCGAACTGGAACCGATGGGGTATGGCGGGCGTATCGGTTACTTGTTGCTGAGTGTGTTCGTTCCGACGGTGCCGGGCGCGTTTTACACCTTCGCGCGGTACCCGATCTATGGATTGTATGAGCTGGCGCCGCGCGTCTACGATATCCCCGCCGTGGCCGACCAGCAGGTTGCCGGTCTCATCATGAAGCTGGGCGGCGGGTTCATTCTGTTCGGGACGATGTCGGTGATGTTCTTCCGGTGGTTCGCGCGGGAGGAAGCCACGGAGATTACGGAGACGGAGGTCGTTTGATGAAGCGGCTCGTCGTGGTACTCGCTTTGCTGGCCGCGTGGCCGTGCGCGGCGAGTGCCCAGGAAGACCAGATCACGGTGCCATACACGCGCTTCGTGCTCCCCAATGGGCTCAATGTCATCCTGCACGAAGATCACACGACGCCGACGGTGAGCGTGAACCTGTGGTACAACGTCGGGTCGGGGCGGGAGAAACCCGGCCGGACCGGCTTTGCCCACTTGTTCGAGCACATCCTGTTCGAGGGGTCGGAGAACGTGCCCGAAGGGAAGTTCGACGAATGGCTCGAAGCGGCCGGCGGGAGCAATAACGGCTCGACGAACACCGATCGAACCAACTACTGGGAGAACGTGCCGAGCAATGCCCTTGCATTAGCGTTGTTCCTCGAGTCGGATCGCATGGGACACCTGCTCGGCTCGATGTCGCAAGCGACCGTGGACGGTCAGCGCGATGTGGTGAAGAACGAGCGCCGCCAGTCCTACGAAAACCGGCCGTACGGGATGGCGTCGCTCATGCTCGATTCCGCGATGTACCCCGCCTCGCACCCGTATAGTTGGCCGACGATCGGCTCGATGGAGGACCTGTCGGCCGCCAGCTTCGAGGACGTCGTCGAGTTCTTCCGCCGGTACTACATACCCGGGAATGCGAGCCTCTCCATCGCGGGCGACATCGACGTGCCGGAGGCCCGCCGGATGGTCGAGCACTGGTTCAGCGATGTCGCCGGGGGTCAGGCCCCGGCACCGATCGATGCGCCGGTCGCCCACCTGGCCCGGGAGAAACGCATGATGATCGAGGACCGGGTTCAGCTGCCCCGCGTCTACCTGTGCTGGTTGAGTCCGGCGCTCTACGCCCCCGGTGACGCGGAACTGGATGTCGTGTCGGGGGTCCTGGGCGGGGGCAAAACGTCCCGGCTGTACCGCCGCCTCGTGTATGACATGCAGATCGCGCAGGACGTCAATGCCTACCAGGGGTCCGGCGCACTGTCTTCCCAGTTCTGCATCGTCTCCACCGCGCGCCAGGGTCACGGGCTGTCGGAAATCGAAGAAGTGATCAATGAGGAAATCGAGCGACTCAAACGCGAGCCGCCGACGGCGCGCGAAGTGCAGCGGGTGATCAATCAGACGGAGGCGTCGTTCCTCGACCGGTTGGAGCGCATTGGCGGGTTCGGCGGCAAGGCAGACCAGCTCAACGCGTATTACACCCGGACAGGCAACCCCGATTTCTTCAACGAAGACCTGTCGCGCTACAAGGGGCTCGCTCCGACCGATATCCAGGCCGTGATCCAGACGATTCTGAACGACCGCCGCGTGGTTCTGAGTGTCGTTCCCAACGGCAAACCCGAATTGGCTGCTACCAAGCCGACCACCGATTGAGGAGGACGACCCCATGACTCGCGAAAAGCGGATGCGGACCGCGGTGGTCCCCAGTCTTGCCATCGGCACCCTGCTCGCGATCGGGTCGGCGCCGGCGGGCGCCCAGGCGCTCGACCGTAGCAAGCCGCCGGAACTGGGACCTCCGCCGACCCTCAACCTCCCGGCGATCGCCCGGCAGTCGCTGTCCAACGGCCTGCAATTCATTCATATGGCCAAGCCGGGCGTCCCACTGGTCCAGGTCAACGTGGTAGTGAAAGCGGGTTCGATACTCGATCCGCCGGACCGTCTCGGACTGGCATCGATGACGGCGGCCATGCTGGATGAGGGTGCAGGTGATCGGGATGCGCTGGCGTTCGCGGATGCGATCGAGTACCTCGGCGCGAGCATCCGCGTCAGCGGTGACCTGCATTCGACCACGATTTCGCTGCACACGCCGGTCGCAAAGCTGGACGAATCGCTCGCGTTGCTGGCTGATGTCGTACTCCGTCCGGCCTTTGCGGCGGAGGAACTCGATCGGCAGCGCCGGCAGCGGTTGACCGCACTCGTGCAATGGCGTGACGAGCCCCGGGCCCTGGCGCAGGTGATCTACGACCGAACGCTGTACGGCGACCGGCACCCCTACGGCCGCTCCAGCTTCGGGACGGCGCAGGCGCTGCAAGCGATGCGAGTGGACGACCTGCGGCGCTTTCACGAGCGGTATTTCGTTTCCAGCAACGCCGCCATCGTGGTCGTCGGTGACATCGGTCGCGAAGACGCGATGGCCCGGACCCAGCGGGCCTTCGGTCAGTGGCGCCCGGGCGAGGTGGCCGAGCAGCGGGTGCCCGAAGCGCGGCAGGTCGCCCGACGAGAAGTGATTCTGGTGGACAAGCCCGGTGCCGCCCAATCCGAAATCCGCATCGGGCGGATCGGCGCCCCGCGCAACACGGAGGACTACTACGCGCTGATCGTCATGAACACGATCCTCGGCGGGTCGTTCGCGTCACGGCTGAACCAGAAGCTTCGTGAGGAGAAGCAATACACCTACGGAGCGCGGTCGTCGTTTTCGTTCCGGCCATCAGCGGGTCCGTTCACCGCCGGTGCGGGCGTTCAGACCGCCGTGACCGACAGTTCACTGGTCGAGTTCATGCGTGAGCTCAACGGCATCATCGAGTCGGTGACCGACGAGGAGATGACCCGCGCCCGGAACTATGTGGCGCTCCGCTTCCCTCAGGGACTCGAGGCGGTATCACAGATCGCCGGCGGACTGGAGCTGTTGTACCAGTACGATCTCCCCGCCGACTACTTCAACACCTACGTGCCCACTATCCTGCGCGTCACGAAAGACGACGTCATGCGCGTGGCGCGGGCGTACATCGATCCGGCACGCGTTGCCGTCATTGTGGTGGGCGACCGGGCCGTGATCGAGCAGGGTGTCAGAGCGTTGAACCTCGGCCCGCTGCGCATCCTTTCGGTCGAGGACGTGCTCGGGCCCGCGCCGCAGATCGGCAGCTAGTCCGGTGCTGCGGTGGGAGGGCGATGCCCTCCCACCGGCGGCCGGTCCGAACCGTGTGACGCACGCATCGCGTCGAACATCGCCGTGGTGTCGTCCGGGGGGCGCGTGAATCGGCTGACGATAACCGTGGCGAAGAGCGCGGCGGCGAACGCGGGGATCAACTCGTACAGCGTGGCCTTCAGCGCAGGTGTGTAGTACCAGATCACGACCGTGGCGGTGCCGGTCACCATACCCGCGAGCACACCGGCGCTGGTCGTTCCCCTCCAGTAGATGGCCAGCAGCGAGGTCGGGCCCAGCGCGGCGCCCAGACCTGCCCACGCGAACAGGACCAGCCAGAACACGACCTGATTCGCGATGATCCCGAATCCGAGTGCGGCTGCCACCAGGACAACGACACTCACGCGGCTCAACAGCACGAGGCGGGCCTGGGGGAGCGTCTCACCTCGATGCAGAATCTTCTCGTAGAGATCCCGCACGAGGGCGGAGGCGGCGACGAGCAGCTGGGAGTCGGCGGTAGACATGATGGCGGCAAAGATCGAGGCGACGACCACCCCAAACAGGACGGGATGCAAGTGCTGCTGCGCCAGCATGGGGTACAGGGTCTCGGTGTCGCTCCCGGGTAGCATGTCCGGGGTCGGGAAGGAGATCCTGCCGGCGAGGCCGATCATGACCGCCCCGACACCCATCACCACGTTCCAGACCGTCCCGACGGCGGCGGCGAACCGGAGCTGCGCCGGGTCGTCGATCGCCATGAAGCGCACGACGATATGCGGGTTGCCTGGCGAGCCAAGCCCAATGCCGATGAATCCGATGCCGGCACCGGCGGCGATGGCGGTGGGGTCGACAAACGTGGGATCGAACGCGCGCAACTGGCTCAGGACCGGGTCGAGCCCACCGGCGTGCAGCACCGCGATCACCGGGAGGAGTACGAGTGCGAAGATCATCACCAGTCCCTGGACCATGTCGGTCAGGCTCACGGCGAGGAATCCACCCAGTACCGTGTACACGAGAACGATGCCTGCCGTCACCAGCAGTCCGGTGGTGTGATTCAGCCCGAAACTCCCCGCGAACGCCTTGCCGCCGCCTACGAACTGCGCGGCGACATAGCCGACCATGAAGACGAGAATCACCGTGATCAGCGCGAGGCGCAGCACCGGCGATCCGCCGAACCTGGCATCGAAGAAGTCCGGCAGCGTGACGCAATCGTGCCGCTCGCTGAATCGCCGCAAGCGGGGCCCATAGGAAAGGAAGAGGAACAGCTCGACCACCGTGTATCCGGTGACGGCCCAGATGGCGCCGGCGCCACGCATGTACGCCATCCCGGTCACCCCCAGGAGCAGCCACGCGCTGCGGCCCGACACCACGGCCGACACCGCCACCACGAAACGGTGCATCCGCCGCCCACCCACGAAGAACTCGCTCACCCCGGCGGACGAAAAGCGTGTGGCGTAGACACCGATCCCGATCACGACGAGGAGATAGCCGACGAACGCGGCGACGGCATAGCCGTTGGCGGTGACGGTGACGGTTTCTTGCATCGTTGCGCGGGTTGAAGAGGGAGGGAATGTTACGCGGGTCGCCGAGCCACGCCAGCCAAAGGGGTGTATGCGAACCATCACCGCCGGGGAGGTCCGCGCCGCGCTGCCCATGACGCGGGCAATCGATGTCATGCGCGAGGCGTTCACGTTGCTCGCGCGCGGCGAGGTAGAGATGCCGTTGCGGACGGCGGTGTCGCTGCCGGGCGGCGGGACGTTTCTCACGATGTCGGCCCGGGCGGGCAGCGCCTTTGGAGCCAAGCTGGTGGCCGTGCTGCCGCATAACCCCGCCCGCAGGCTTCCGGCGGTGCAGGCCATGGTGGTGATGTTCGATTCCGAGAGCGGGGCGCCGGCGGCGCTGATCGACGGCGACGCGCTCACCGCGATTCGCACCGGAGCGGTCAGCGGCCTCGCGACCGATCTCCTCGCGCGGCCGGACGCGCGTCGCGTGGCGATCCTCGGGTCCGGCCGCCAGGCGCGGACTCAGCTCGAGGCGGTGTGCGCCGTCCGGGCGGTCGATGCCGTCACGGTCTGGTCGCGCTCGGCGAGCAACGCGGGGCAATTCGCTGCGGAGATGGCCGGTGTCGGCGGCGTACCGAGAGGCATCGCGGTGGCGCGGTCGGTCGCCGCCGCCGTGGACGGGGCCGACATCGTGTGCACCGCGACGCCGGCGGCCAGACCCATCCTGGTCGCCGGGCACGTGCGACCCGGCATGCACATCAATGCCGTGGGATCGTTCACCCGCGGGATGTGCGAGTTCGAACCGGGAATCCTGAGGGATGCCCGCGTGATCGTGGATCAGCGGGAGGCGGCCCTGGCGGAGGCGGGGGAGGTGATCGCCGCTGTGGAGGGTGGGCTCGTGCCGGCGGAGGCGCTGATCGAGTTGGGCGATCTCGTGAACGGCGCAGCTGTCGGGCGCGACCACGATCGGGCCGTCACGCTGTTCAAGTCGGTGGGGTTGGCGGTGCAGGATGTGGTGGCCGGGGCGAGCCTGTGTTCTGGGAGTTGACGTCGCCGGGGCGGTTCTTGACCGTTACTTGACTCCCCAGGCGTATCGTCGGCACTGCCATGTGAATGATGCCACTCGGCCTGTGCTGGCGCCCCCTTGGACCGCACGGTATTATCGGCCGGGTGCAACCGGACCACGTCGAGGAGGGGGTGACCGGAATGCACCGCTCCGCGCCTCAAGCTGGATTCATCACCGGACCTGCTCTTGTCCGGCGTGATCTCCCCGTGTCCGGAGCCCGGCCCCATCGCCTCCGGTCGCATGACGGGTTCACCCTGGTAGCAGTGCTCGTCATCGTTGCGGTGGGGTTGGTCGTCGCCGTGGTCATCTACCTCTTGTGTCTGAAACCCCACGGTCCTTCGGTCGGCTACGTGGAGATCGTGCCCACCTCCGTCGTCGCCACCCCTGAGGCCTCGCTTCGCCTTTACGCGCGTGCCCTCGACGAGAACCGCGAGGTCGTGAACGTGGGCGGGGAGGTCGCGAGTTGGCGGTCGGACCCCGTCGGGGTGGCGTTCAGCAACATCCGAGGGCTCTGGGTGGAGATGGAGCTTCCACCGGCCGCGGGCCCGATCAGCGTTTGGGCGAAGGTCAAGGGCAAGGAAAGTCCGCCTGCGTCCGTGACGGTTGTTGCGAGTGCGGCGACGCCGGGGGAGGACTGGGCGAGAGTGAAAACGGGCACCGGCGAGGTCCCCGCCGCCGTGTTGATGGACGCAGCGCACGTGGGAACGGCCTGCGTGACGGACATGGTGGTCGCGGTGACCGAAGAGGGGCCCATCGGAGACAATCTCACGGACAGGACCCCGTGCCCGAACGAGAGCGCGGTGTTCTCGGCAAGCCAGGCCCCGGTCCTGCGGCTCGCACCGAACCAGGTTCCGTGGACAGACAATGCAGGGGACGTACTGCAGCAACCGACCGCGGCGCTCGTACAACTCTCGGTTTACGTCTGGACGGCCGTCCCGGTCGACCAGGCTTCCGAGGTTTCGAATGACGCGGACAAGGACATCGACCTGGCCAACCGGCTCTTCTCCGAGAATCGTGTCGGGATCACGATCGTGCGACAGGTGGTTACCGCGTCGCAGCTCGACGAGACGACGGTCGACATCGCCGACCTGTATTGCAGCGACGCGGAAACGCTGTTCAATCGCGATTTCGACGGGATGAGCGTCTCGGCCGCGGTTCACGTGATCTATGTGACTGCCATCGAAGGCGAAGACCGCGGGTTTACCTGCCTTCGCGACGACGCCGCTCGGGCTGACGGGCTCATGTTCATCGCGGTTGAGGGACGGGCGGCAACGACACTGGCCCACGAGGTCGGCCACCTGCTGTCACTCCTCCTGCCGCCGGCGTATCAGGGCCACACCAACATGCTCCATGGGTTTGACCAGCAGAATCTGATGTGGGGACGTATCTCGTTGGACATTGCGGAGGCGCGGGACCATTTCTCGATAGGGCAAGTGTACCGGATGCACTTCGATGACAATTCGTTCCTGAACTATCGAGGCGTACGGTCCGGCGGCACACGCGGCGCGTGTCCGTGCAATCCCTACGACGATGTCGGGCCACCGGCGTGTCCGGTCCTCTCCAAGGACTTGATCCCGCGCGCCCTCGGACCGTCGAACCCATGCCCGTGACCACCCGATTCGCAAGGGTTCGGACCGTCTGCGTCACGGCGATCGCGTTTGCCGGCGGGTGTTCGTCTCCGGTCGATCCGGTCATCACGTCGGCGTTGGAGTGCGATCATTGTCTGGCGAACGAGCGGGATACGACGGCATTGCGCAGGCTGGGTGACGACGCGGTCGGCCCCCTGACGCACGCGTTACGGGGTCCCACGGCGGATCAACTCGAGAATCTGCGCTACCAGTTCTCGGCCCAATCTGCCCGGATCGCCGCCACCGGCTCTGATTCGGCATTGTACGTGAACCGGCTTCTGTCCAATGCGCGTGCACAGTACCAGAAGCGCGCTGCCCAGGCGCTCGCCGTGATTGCAACTCCGGGCGCGGTGGCAGCCCTGCAGCTCGCTCTGTCCGATCAGGCTTCGGGGCGGGTCGCCTACCGTGCGGACGTGCTTCCGGTCATTCATCGCGCGATCGCCGACGCGACGGGCGTCGTGACGTGGAAGCTGGTGAGTGCCGGCCTTCACCATACCTGCGGTGTCCTCGCGTCGGGCGACACGTATTGCTGGGGCCTGAACCTGAGCGGGCAACTCGGACAATACGCGCCCGGCCCGCCCGCGTTGGCCCCGGTCCGAGTCGTAGCGGGGTACCGAGCCGATTCGGTCGAGGCCGGCCAACTGCATACCTGTGGCATGCTCTATGGCCGCGAAGCGTTCTGCTGGGGTCTGAATTCCTCGGGCCAGCTTGGCGACGGGTCGCGCGATGACAAGCCGCGGCCGGGCCGCGTCGCCGGCACGCGCCGCTGGGTGAGTTTGAGTGCCGGTGGGCAGCACAGCTGCGGGGTCGCGGCCGCGAGCGGTGGCACGTGGTGCTGGGGCTGGAACCGTCGGGGACAGCTGGGTGATGGTACGGGCGTGGATTCCGACAGCGCGGTGCGCGTGCAGGGACCACTCGTGTTCCGTTCGGTGTCCACTGGCTCGAACCACACGTGCGCCGACAGCGTGATTGGCGGAACGGCGTTCTGTTGGGGGGACAACGGCAACGGGCAACTCGGCGACGGCAGCATCGATTCGCGGTCGGCCCCGGTATCGGTACTGGTGTCCTCTGGAGCGGCACTCACCGTGTCGGCGCTGAGTGCCGGGCAGACGCATTCGTGTGCCTTGTCTCCCAACGGCGATGCGCTCTGCTGGGGGTCAAACGGCGCTGGGCAGCTCGGCATCGGTGCGTCCGGCGACCGCAACAGAGCCACGCTCGTGAGCGGCGGCATCACGTTCTCGGGAATCTCGGCGGGAGGGTATCACACCTGCGCAGTCACGGGGACCGGTGCGGCATACTGCTGGGGCCGCAACCAGGAGGGCCAGCTCGGCGACGGGACCACGACCGACCGCCCAGTCCCCACCGCCGTCGTAGGTGGGCATGTCTTTGCGGTGGTGAGCGCCGGTGTGAATCACACCTGCGGCGTGACACGGATGGGGGAGGCGTTCTGCTGGGGACTCGGAGGCGGGCGTTTGGGTACGGGGAGCCCCGCGAATTCCAGCGAACCGAGGCCCGTCGCCAAACCTCAGTGATGCCATGTCAACCGGCCTTTCTCCCGAATCGCGCGGTGTGTTAGCGCTGCCCGAAGGCTTCGACGGGCTCGTCGAGAGCCTGGGTGACCGCTACGTGCTCCATTCGGAGATCGGGCGTGGTGGGATGGCGGTTGTCCTGCGGGCACATGACACGCGGCACGGGCGCGACGTTGCCGTCAAGGTCATGAAGCCTGAACTCGCGCAGGCCGTCGGCGCCGATCGGTTCCTGCGCGAGATCCAGATCGAAGCGCGCCTGCAGCACCCTCACATCATCCCGCTGCATGACTCGGGGAGGGCCGGCGGGCTGCCGTACTACGTCATGCCCTTGGTGGAGGGGGAGTCACTCAGAGACCGCGTCCACCGCGAGGGGCAACTCCCGGTCGAGGATGCACTCGCAATCGTGCGGGACGTGGGGGAGGCGCTGAGCTACGCCCACAGTCTCGGCTTCGTACACCGCGATATCAAGCCGGAGAACATCCTGCTCTCCGCAGGTCACGCGTTGCTCGCCGACTTCGGGATCGCCAGGGCCGTCTGCGAAGCCGGCGGGAGTAAGCTCACGGGAACCGGATTCGCGGTTGGCACGCCGGCATACATGAGCCCGGAGCAGGCCGGCGGCGACGAGCGGGTCGATGGGCGCAGCGACATTTACGCACTGGGCTGCGTGCTCTACGAGATGCTCGTGGGCGAACCACCGTTCGGGGGCCGGACTCCGCAGGCCGTCATCGCCCGGCATCTGCAGGAGCGGCCGCCCTCGATCGAGGTCGTGCGGCCTAACGCGCCACCGCACATCATCCGCGCGATCGAACGTGCCTTGGCCAAGGTCCCGGCTGACCGGTTCCGGACCGTCTCTGAGTTTCTGTCGGCTCTCGTCGACACGACGCCGGTCGCGGCACCGCCCCGGCGCGTGACGGTCTCGGTTCGCCAGGCGACGGCCGGTGTGATTGGGGTCGTCGCGGTCGGGGTGGCCTTCTACCTATGGAGTAGGCCGGACCCGCCGCCACTGGACGACGGCAAGGTCGTGGTGTTCCCGCTCGCGGAGCGCAACCTGGATGGGGCGAGCGCGGGGGAGGGCGAGTTGGTGGCGCTGGCGATCGGCGCCGCATTCGACCATACCGAGCCCTTGCGCTGGATCTACGGATGGCAACGCCTCGACGCGGATGAGCGGCTCGACCAGCGTGGGATCGCTCCAACGCGCGCGCGCGCCATTGCCCGGGCCGAGGGCGCGCGCTACTACCTCGCAGGTGCGGTGGCGCGGCTCCCGGCCTCGAACATGGTGACGGTCTGGTTGCACGACGTGGAAGGTGACTCCATCCTCGCGCAGGAAACCGCAACCGCCGCGATAGGAGGACCGCTGTATCAGCTCGGGCTGGATGCGGTTCGTCGTGTGTTACCGGCGCTGGTGGACCCCGGCCGCACGCCCATCGACCTGCGGCCCCTGAGCGAGCCGTCACACCGTGCGTTCGCGCTCTGGCTCCAGGGTGAGCGGCTCTACCGGGAGTCGCGCTTCGACAACGCGCGCGATCTCTACCGGCGGGCACTCGAGGCCGACTCGTCGCTCGCGTTCGCCGCCATCAAGGGAGCTCAGGCGGCGAGTTGGCGCAATCAGCACGACGAAGCGCTGGCGTTCGTCCGCGCGGCGCTGGCGCGTGACTCGGTCCTGCCGCGTCGGTTCGCGCTGTTCGCACGCGGCTTGGACGCGTACCTCACCGGACGTGCCGACGATGCCGTGACCATCCTGCGTGAATTGGTCGACAGCCGCCCGTGGTCCGAGGCCGTAATGGCGCTCGGCGAGGTCTACTACCACCTTCTGCCCAATGTCCCGCAACTCGATTCCCTCGCCAGATCTTCGTTCGAAGGGGCCGCGCGGGACAGCGGGTTCCTCCCACCGCTCTTTCATCTGGCCGAGATCGCGATTCGCGACGGCGATCGCCGTACTGCCGAGCGCCGGCTCGATCGGTTTCGACGGTTCGATCCGGAGCCCCAGCTGGTTCGGCAGCTCGAGTGGATGTTGACCTGCGTCCAGAACGGCGTGTCCAACGTCGATTGGGATGCCGCGGTTTTGCAAGACCGTTCCGCGGTGTTGTTCGCCGGCAAGTCGCTGTCCGCGGGCGCGCGACAGCCGGACTGCGCCGCCGCGGCCTTCCGCGCGTTGCTGCGGTCCCCGGCCGCGGACCCGGGTGAGCGCTGGGGCGCGTTGGTCGGATGGCAGAGCCTGCTCGTTGCGCTCAGGCGAGATGACGAAGCCGCCGCGCTTCTGGACTCGACCGTCGCGGCCGGCACCTCGCAGGCGATGTCATTCTACGTGCTCAATACGCTCGCGGGCGCGAAGATGGGGAACAAGGCGGCCGAGTTGGAAACGATGGTTCGCCAAGCCTACGGTGCCGACTACGCCGGATTGAGCCCACAGGCCACGTGGCTCATGGGCCTTTGGCTCGCGCGGAGTGGACTGACCGAGCGGCTCGGGGGTGTTGTCACTCAACTGGAGCGCAGAGCGGAGGACAGCAACGAGCGGCACACGCGCCTCTACGCGGAGGCAGCACGCGCGCACTGGACGCTTTCCCAAGATGACACGGCCGCGGCACTGAGTCGGTTCGAAGCTCTCCGAGCTACCGCGCGCAGGGATTCGCTTTCCTGGGACCTGGGCGAGCCGCTCGCCGTCGAGCGACTCCGCTTGAGCGAACTCCTCTTTGCAACGGGCGACTTCGCCGGCGCGCACGACGTGGCGACCGCCTTCGATCATCCCGAACCGGCGGCCTTCATCGAGTTCGTGCCGCTGAGTCTCGCGGTTCGCTACCGCGCCGCGCACCACATGGGCCGTAGCGAGCTGGCCTCCGACTATCGTGACCGGCTCCGCCTGCTAGGGCGGGAGGATCTTCTCGACCGGAGGTGAGGGCCTCCGAGAAAGTGAGGGCTAGATGGCATCGCAGCAAACCAACACCATCCTCGCCGTCTCTGCGCTTGTGCTGGCGCTTGTGGCGGTGGTGGTGTCGTTCGTGATTCTCGGCTGGTCTCGTGGCAGGCTCCAGGACTGGCAGTTGCAGATGGCGACGGCGGTCTGCGACATCGAAATCGACCGGTCGCAACCCACGCCGAATCGAATCTGCCCGCCCGGGACGGGTTCGCCGGGTGATCCCGGCACCACGCCGCCCCCACCGCCCCCGTTTGGCGGGTAGTCGGTCAGCCGCGTGCTTGAAGCCGGCGCGTGAAATCGCGTCCACGGGCAGGACGCTCCTCGGGTCGCTTCGCCAACGCCGCGTAGATCGCCGCCTCGACGTGCTCGGGCACGTCGGGGCGGACTACCCGGATCGCCGGCGGGCGTTCCTTCGTGATCCGGCTGAGTACCGCCTGTACAGTTGGTCCGGTGAACGGCGGCTGCCCCACCAGCATTTCGTAGAGAACCGACGCGAGCGAATAGATATCGGCGCGACCGTCGATCTCCTTGTCGTGTTGTGCCTGCTCCGGACTCATGTACTGCGGTGTCCCGATGATCAGCCCGCTCGACGACAACGAGTCCCCCCCTGCCGACGCGATCGCCCGCGCGATCCCGAAGTCGCAGACCATGACCCGGTTGCCGTCGAACAGGATGTTCCCCGGCTTGACGTCACGATGCAGCACGTTGTGCTCGTGCGCGTAATCGAGCGCCGCGGCCACCTGGCGCGTGATCTCCAGGGCGTCGTCCAACGGCAGTTGCGGCGCGTCCGCCAGTCTTCCCTCGAGGTCGCCTGTGGCGTAGGGCGTGACGTAGTAGAGGAGGGAACCGGCTTCGTTCGATTCGATGAGCGGCAGGATGTTGGGGTGATCGAGCTGATGGAGGATCTCGATCTCGCGATGGAACCGCTCGCTCCCCATCGTCATCGCGAACTCGGGGCGCAGCACCTTGATCGCCACCTGTCGGTCGTCCTCGACCGCCCACGCGAGGAAGACCGTCGCCATCGCGCCGCGGCCGATCTTGTGCCCGACGCGGTAGCGCGCGTCCAGCGCCTCCTGCAGCTGCTCCACCGTCACCGCCACGACCCGCTCCCGGTTGAGCCATCCCTACGTTACCCGCTGGGCTCGCATCAGGCCAGCGTTCAGGCGGTGGCCGTCTCCTCCAACTCGCGGCCCCGCGTTTCGGGCAGCAGCCAGAGCACGAGCCCCAGGGCCGCGACGGCAAACACGGCGGTCCCCGACACGGCCGCGCCCCAGCCGATGGTCTCCGCCGCCGCCGCCACGATCACCGGCGCGACGATGTAGCCGATCCGGCCGAGCAGGTTGTTCGACCACGCGTACGCGTCGCCGCGCATCGCCGTGGGGAACAACTCCGTGGTGAAGGTATTGAGCACTGCCGGCAATGCGGCGACGCCGAAGATGGCCCCGGTGAGCGCCGCGGTGAGCGGCCAATAGCCATGCAGCTGATACGCGCCGAAGACGCAGCCCGCCAACACGAGGTAGATCAGCGCGGCCCCCGCTTTCCTCCCCCAGCCGTCGAGCAGCTTGCCGACCATGAACACCAATGGGAGGCTGACGAGCGACGCAATCGCGATCGCCGACCCGACCTGCCCGTCCGTGAACCCACGCTCGGCCACGGCGAACTCCTTCCAGAACACGACAGCGTTCTGCGTGCACATGTACGTGAGTCCCCAGATCACCGCGAGCTGGAACACGCGGTTGCGGCGCGGCGATCGCAGCGTGTCGAACAGCTTCGCTCGCGTGGTCGCCGCGTGTTCCCGGTGCGCGGCGAAACGGCCGGTCTCCTTGAGGTTGCGGCGCGCGTACGCCAACACCAGCAACGGCAACACGCCGACGAAGTAGACCGACCGCCAGCCGAACGGCGTGACGAGCAGCAGCGGCACTACTGCGGCGCAGACGATGGAGCCCAGCGCGGTGCATGCCTGGATGATCCCGATCGCGAACCCGCGGCGGTCGGCGGGGAATTCCTCCGCCGCGATCACCATCGCCAATGCCCACTCGGCTATGAGGAATATCCGCGCGATGAGCTGAAAGGCCGCGAAATCGTACGGGCCCCGCGAGAGCCCGCTGAGAAACGTGAACGAGGCGTAACCGAGGATCGTGATCATCAGGACACGGCGGCGTCCCAGGCGATCGGCCAGCCGCACGAGACCGTATGCCGCGACGGTCCCGATGCCGATGACGGACACCAGCCAGCCACCCTGGGCTTCGGACAGCCCCATGTCGGCTCGGAGATTGGGGAGGATCTGGCTCAGGGCCATGAAGTCGTAACCTTCGAAGAAGGTCGCGACCGAGAGAAAGATGAACAGCCGCCGCTGATACGGCGACAGCGGCGGCGCCACTTACGGTCTCATGATGCCCGAGGGGAACGCGACCGGGCTCTCGGTGCCGTTCCGCCCGACTGCCGCCACACCGAAGTAGTAGTTGTCGATCACAAGCCCGTCGAACACGTGGTCGGTGGCCAGCCCCATCCAACGGCTGTGGTCCCATGTGGGAGAATCCGTCAGACGCCAGTAGACGCGGTATCCGGCAAACGCCGTGGTGTCTGTGGGTGCCGACCAGGAAAGCCGGGCGTCGGCCCGCACGATCCCGCCGACGCGCACGTCGCCGGGCGCGGCCGGCGCCCAGGCCAATGACGCGAGCGTAGCCGCGTTGAGCGCCGTGAGCTTGCGGGCGTAGTCGAAGTCCACCCCCTCGAGCACGTCACCATACGCGATGCCGTCCTCGATCCGAATGTCCTGATGCTGGCGGTCGTAATTCTCGTTGGTCTCCATGATCCGGACGGCCGGATACCCGCGGTTGGCGAACGGGGTGTGGTGGCCGCCGCGGCCGAACCGGTCGAGTCGGTACACCATGATGATGTCCAGATTCCGCACGTATTGATCGGCGATCCGGTCCACGTAGCGTGCCAGCTGGCGAGAGACGCCGTCGACGTCGCTGCCCACCGATCGCCTCGCGCCGATGGTCCGGGTGAACTGCTGCAACGCACCGAGCAGCACCTCCCGGTCGGCCGTGTCCGGGTCGAAATCGATGAGAATTGGCGGGTTCCCGTCCGAAAATACCCGTGCCGTCCCGTTATCGACGACGCCGTTGACCCCCTCGACATTCCCGATCATGTCATTGTTGAGCACCGCGGTGATGTCCCAGCCGCGTTCCGCCGCGACCCGCGCGACGGTCTGCCCGCCCCAGAGCCCTTGTTCTTCTCCCGCAAGGCCCAGGTACACGATCGATCCGTTGAACCGATAGTTGGTGAGGACGCGTGCCGCCTCGATCGTGCCGGCCATGCCGCTGGCGTTGTCGTTGGCGCCGGGGGCCGAATCGACCGCGTTACCGCCCTGTGTGATGCGGCTGTCGATGTCGCCGCTCATGATGACCATGCGATTGGGGTCGGTCGTGCCCCGTTGGATCGCGACCACGTTGACGATGTTGGTGGGCTCGTCGCGTCGCAGCCGCGAGGATCCGGCGGGGAACTCCTCGGACAGGTAGAACACCTCGAGACACCCCCCGCACGCCGCACTGATCCGATCGAACTCGGCCTTGATCCAGCGCCGCGCGGCGCCGATTCCGCGTGTCGCGGACAGCGTGTCGGACATCGTATTCCGGGTACCGAAGCTCACGAGCTGCTCGATGTCCGCCCGGATCCGGTCGGCCGATACCGCCGCCACGATTTCATGAATGCGCGGATCTTCCCGCTGCGGCGGTGCCTGTGCCAACAGCGGTGACGTGAGTACGGCGCTCAGAATGATACTACGCATGAGGTCTTCCCCCTGACCTGTCACCGCCCGCGACCGCCTTGGACCGTCTATGCCCGTCCAAGACTACATCCCCGGCGGGACGCCCGCCTTGTATCGCACGTAGACCCACGAGATCGGGACGATCAGAATGCCCGCGGCCAGAATGGTCAGGGCGATCAGCACGCCACCGACGATCTGCGCCCGCTGGCTTTGCTCCGCGGCCTCGAACAGCGCGGAGTCTCGCCGACTGGCGAGGACGATCATCGCTTCACGTCCGGCAACGCCGAGGTCGAGCAAGTCACTTCCGGTCGGGCGCCGGAGATCCTGCATCACCGTGAGCACCAGGCTTTTGTCCGTCGAGTCCGCGAGCCCGTCACGCAGGGCGGCCAGTTCACCGCGCAGCGCCTCACCGATCGAGTCACGCAGCGTGCGCTGCGCCTCGAACTCGATCTCGCCGGTCGCCATCTGGCGCCAGACCTCGAGCGCCGCGGTGTACCGATTGAGGGTCCGAACCATGTGCTGGCCTTCACGGACCTGGGACGCGGCACGGCCCAATCCCACGACATGCAGCAGTCCAACGAGGATCGCGGCGATCAACGCCACAGCGGCGATGGTCAGCGCCACCCCGGGACGAATACCCTTGTAGTCCTGGAGTGCAATGGCAAGCGACGAGCGTGGCTGGGTCATCGTGTCGGCCCTCATGAGCGGAATGGTTGGCGCAGGCAACGCTATCCGCTGCGCGAGATTGACGCAAGCCCGACCGCTGGTATTTTTCGATTCGTAGTTCGTCGACCATCGATGGAGGGAGTGGCCATGGTGCGTAGCGTATTGCTGGTAGGTCTGCTCGGGTTCTTGGTGGCCTGTACCCCGCAGCTTTCCCGGCAGGATCGCGCCGTTCTCGAACAGGTCATGAACGAGCGGGTCGCGGGCTGGGAACGAGCGATGAGCAACCGCGACCAGAACGAGATCGCGTCGTTCTATCACCAGGTGCAGGGCGTTTCGCTTGCGTGGCCGAATGGACGCCGCACGCAGGGCTGGGACGATGCCACCCTGGCCATCGGCGATTTTTTCCGCGGCGTCGCGCGACTGAATTTCTCCCTGCAAGACACGAACGTCGAAATCCTGTCGGCCGGTGCCTGCGTCGCGACCTTCCGGTTCTCGGCCGATGTCGTCCTCTCGAGTACCGACCGGGACATCTACACGGGTCAGGGCACGATCGTCTGGACCACCGACGAAGCCGGGGAGTGGCGCATTCACACCGCCCAACTGTCGCGTAGCCCGTCGTAGACCGCCGCCGCCGCGCGCACGCGGCGATGGGTGAACGTGATACGGCCTTGTGCGAAATCACAGGGCGCTTTATTGTAGCGAAACCTCCACCGGAGCCCGGCGAATGTCGGACGCCTTCCTCAGTTCAGAGGAATTTGCGGACGAGGCACATCAGCTCTACAACCAAGGTTTGTATGACGACGCGATCGAGCTGTTGCGTCGTGGAGTCGACGTGTATCCATTTGCCGCCGAACTGCACGTGGGTATAGCCTATGCGCAGTTGGCGCGCGAGCAGTTCGCGTGGGCGCGCCGAAGCTTCGAGCGTGTGCTCGAACTGGATCCCGAGCACGAGGACGCGCTCGTCGGGTATGGCGAAACGCTCCTGAAGTTCGGTGAGCATGCCCGTGCCGTCGAGTGTTTCGAGACGATGCTGGTACTCGGGTATCGCGAAGACCACGACCTCGTGTTGCAGGCCGGCCGGGCCTTGTTCCGGGAAGGGGCCGTGGAGGCGGCACGCCGATTTTTCACGGTGGCGGCTGAGTCCCACCCCGATTCATCCGAAGCGGCGGCCTGTCGCGGCTACGCCGACCACCGATTGGGTGATGAGGCCGCGGCCATCCGCTGGCTTCGCCACGCATTGGAGCTCGACGAGAGCCATGTCGAAGCGCGGATCTATCTCGGCAATCTCCTGTACGACCGCGGCGAGTTCGAAGCGGCGCTGTTCCACTTCGCGCGGACCGAGCCCGACGACCATGTCGATGAGCTGGCGGTCTGGCGCCTGATCGAACTGAAGAAGTCGATCTACCACGTGTCGCCGAAGGACGTGGAGATCGGCCCGTGGGCCGAGCGCCTGGTTCAGCTGGCGTCCGGGGCTGACGCGATCGACGTCCTGCTGGACGAAATCGAAGCCACGCAGCCCGACGGCACGATCCGCGACCCGCTGCAACTCGAACTCTTTTCCACGCTGCTGATGGACCTCGAGGGGATGCATCGGACCTCGACGGGATCCCACCGGATTACGACGCGCGGGGGCCTGAGCTACATCGGTACGTGGGAGGAGATCGTGCTCCAAATGCAGCGCGACGATCCGCTATGGGCCGACCTGACCACCGCCGGCTACATGGAACATGTCGCCCGGCGTAGCGTTGCGGAGACCGGCGTGATGATTCCCTCCAACGATGCGGAGGCGTTCGTCCTCGGCAGTGCGGCCGCGGGACTGCTGAGCATCGTCCGGTAGGACCGCGCAACGCGGCTCCCGCGCCGCGCCGATGGCGTCGTTAGATTACCCACCTGCCGACCGTCACCTTTCCCTGACAGAATGCGCATCATGGCCTGGACTCAATCCGTCGTGCGAGACGTGCTGCCGAACGGTCTCACCGTGCTGGTGCAGCGAGCGCCCTCGGCGGCGGTCGTCGCGGTGGTGACCCACGTCCGGGCGGGATATTTCGACGAGCCCGACGAGTGGGTTGGCATCGCGCACGTGCTCGAACACATGTTCTTCAAGGGGACCGCGACCCGCGGACCAGGTGAACTGGCGCGGGCCACGCAGCTGCTCGGCGGCTATCTCAATGCCGGCACGATCTATGACAAGACGGTCTACTACACGGTCGTGCCCTCGGCCGGCGACGGCCTGGCGCGGGCAGTCGACTTGCAGGCGGACGCGTTGATGCATGCCACGCTCGATCGTGACGACCTGTCGCGCGAAATCGAGGTGATCGTGCAGGAGGCCAAACGGAAACTCGATACTCCCGCGGCCGTCACGCACGAAACGCTGTACGCGTTGTTGTTTGCGGTCCACCGCATGCGCCGCTGGCGCATCGGTACGGAGGAGGGCCTGCGCCAGCTCACGGCGGAAGACCTCCGGCGCTACTACCGCACGCGCTACGCGCCGGATCGCGTCATCGTCTCGCTCGCCGGAGATCTCGATCCGGACCGGGCGCTGAACCTCGCCCGGAGCATGTACGGTGACTGGACCGTGGACCGAGAGGAGGTCGAGGGATCGCCCGAGGAGCCGTCGCACCGCGCGGAGGGCGCCGTCCGGGTGTTGCGCGGCGACATCGAGCGACCGATCGCCGCGTTGGGGTGGCGGACCGTCGGGACCATGCACGCGGACGCACCGGCACTCGAAATGGCCGCCACGATTCTGGGCGCGGGGCGGGCGTCATGGCTCGCGCAGCAGGTCCGTCGACCCGGTCTGGCCGGCGCGATCGGCAGCTCGCACTTCACCCCCACCGAGGTCGGGGTGTTCGAGGTATCGATGGCGGGCGACGTGGGGAAGCTCGGTGATGCCGTAGCGCGCTCGCTCGACGTGGTTGGCGGACTTGGGGAAACGCCGCCTGATGCGACGCAGCTCGAGCGGGCCCGGGCACTCATGGCGACGCAATGGGCAAGACGTTTCGAGTCGGTCGACGGGCGCGCCACGTCCCTCGCCGAATTCGAAGCGCTGGGCAGCGTGGAGCTGGCCGACGCCTACTTCGATCGGCTGATGGCGGTGACCGCGGGCGAGATCCGTGACGCCGCCGAACGGCATTTGCGGCGCGAGCACGCATGCGCCGCCCTGTACCTGCCGTCGAGCGCCGCTACACCCGCTCTCGCCACGACGTGGCCGCCGCGGGCTGCCGGCAACGGCGTGCCTCGGTCCGTTGTCCCCGCGGCGCTCGCCGGCGTTGCGGTGGCTGGTGGGGAGCAACACGAAGTCGGCGAGGGGGTCCATCATCTCGCCGCCGATGGTGTGGACCTGCTCGTCAGCGCGAAGCGGGGCTCCGGTCTGGTGGCGGTTGGCGTCTACCTCCCGGGTGTGGTCGGCAGGGAAACCCGTGGCGATGCGGGCATTTCGTGGCTGCTCGCCCGATCCTCTCTGCGGGGCGCCGCCGGCCTCTCCGCGGATGAGCTTGCAGCGGCGGCGGAGCGACTCGGTGGCGGAATCCGGGCGGCGGTCGGCAGCGAAACGCTGGGGTGGGGAATCACCGTGCGCGCCGACGCGATCGGCGAGGCGATCGCGCTCCTCAGAGCGGTTGTGGCCGCGCCGACGCTCGAGACCGACGAGATGCTCATCGAGCGGAGCCAACAAGCCGACGACGCGGCACGGGCGCGGGACGACATGTTCGACCACCCGCTCTCGCAGGTATTGGGGCAGGCCTTTCCGGAAGACGCGTACGGCCTGCCGCGACTGGGAGACCCGGAGGGGTTGCTCGCGGTGACGCCCGAGCGCGTGCGCCAGTGGGGCCGACACCTGCGGCGTGCCCGCCCCGTCGTGGTTGCGGTGGGGGATCTCGATCGCGCCGCGCTGCTCGACGGGGTCGCGCAGTTCGGTACGTGGCCGACGGCCGTTGCCAACGGCGAATGGGCCGTACCCGCCTGGGTTGCCGGACGCAGTGCGGAGAGGCGGGAGAAGGCGCAGAGCGCGCTCGCGATGGCGTTCCCCGCGCCCACCGTCTCCGACCCGGCGCGGTTCGCGGCTCGCGTGGCCGGCGCGGTACTCAGCGGGATGGCGGGCCGCCTGTTTGAGGAACTGCGCGAGCGCCGGTCCCTCGCGTACACCGTGCATGCCGGTCCGTGGGCCAGGCACCGGGCTGGTGCCATGCTGACCTATATCGCGACCTCGCCTGAGCGCGAGGAGGAGGCGCGCGACGCGATGCTGGCGGAGCTGGCCCGCCTCACCGAAGACCCACCCGCGGCCGGCGAACTGGAGCGGGCGGTCAACTACGCGGCCGGACTGGTCGCGATTCGGCGCCAGCACGCGCGGACGGTCGTCGTGGAAATCGCGGATGCGTGGCTGGCCGGGACCATCGCGGAGCTGCACCGCGAGGAAGACCAGTTGCGGGCGGTCGGGCGAGAAGACGTGATCGCCGTCTGTCGGGCTACCTTCGATCCATCGCGCCGGGCGGAGTACGTCGTGCGCGGCGTCGCGAAGGCGCGCTGACGCTAGGTGGCTAGGTGGGGCAGGTGGGCAGCACCGTCAGTGGCACCACGAACGTCGCCATGGCTGTCGTGAGCGCGCCAATCAGATCGGCCTGCTGCAGCGTGGCGCTGACTCGGCCGCTTACCACCCGACCGCCGGGGATCGGCGTCACGCTGGTGATGCTGACCGTCCCGCCCGCGACCGACAACGCCCGCACGGTGGCCGAACCGCGCTCGTCACGATAGAACACCCATGAACCCGGCGGTTCACAGACGGGGTCTGAACCCGCAGTGACCCCCGATGGAGGGAGTTCATCGACGTCCTGAATCCTCGGGGCGGTCAAGCTGTCCAGCAGGAGCACCCCGAACTGCTCGCGCAGGGTGAGGTCGCTATTCAGCGTTGCCGCGCTCAACTGGAAGACGGAGCGCGCATCGGTCGTCGGATGGTTGAATCCCTCGGCTCCCATCCTGCCGAGCCGCTTCGAGTACCCATGCAGGCCGACGTACGCGAAGCCGGTCGTCATCGAATCCGTGATGACCAGGACCTGGATCCCGCCCGACGACGAGAGGGAATCGGCCTGAACGCCATAGGCGACAACCCCGGGCCCGATCGCGGTCACCAGACCGGTCACGGCGTCGATCGTGGCGACCGCCGGATTGCCTCCGCTGAACGTGACGGCCGGCGGGGTCTCGCCATCGCGGGACGTCAAGCTGACCGGAACGGTCATGGTGTCGCCGGGGACGAGCAGCAGCGTGTCGATCGGCAGACGCAGGGCGAGGCGGTCGACCACGAAGATCTGCGCGGTATCGGAAACCGGGCCGGACTTGGCGGTGACCGCCGCAGACCCGATCGAGACGCCGGTGATGGCCCCCGTGACCGAATCAACCGACGCGACGAACGGCTGATCGCTGCGCCACGTGACCGGTGCGGTGGTCACCACGTCGCCACGGGCGTTGAACGCTTCGGCTGAAACCCGCTGGGCCACCTCGCCGACGAACACGGTATCCCGGTCGGGAGCGACTTCGACCCGCACGACGACGTCGGCGATCACGGAGGTGTCTTCGCACGCGGCGAACACCAGTGCGCCCGACAACCCGACGGCCGTCAGGGCGCTATTGTACGCGGCACGCATGGGTCATACCTTCCGGACGACGACGCAATATGATGTGCTGATCGGTAGTGACGACGGGGTGGGACACTACGGGGCCGGCGGAAGTTCCCCTAGAACATCGACATCGCCAGGAACGACCGCAGGTTGTCGTTGGTCACCCGCAGCCGTTCGGACAGCAGACGGACCACCGACCAGAGAATCTTGTAGGCGATATCGCGATTGAAATCGAGCATGATCTCGAAGTCCGATCGCGTGATCGTCAGGAGGGTACAGTCCTTGTTGGCGATCGCGTCCGTGGATCGTTCCGACCGATCGAACACCGACATTTCGCCGAAACACGCGCCCTTCTTGAGCACGGTGAGCGCTTCCTCGCCGGACCCGGGCACGTCGCGGGAGATACGGACCTCCCCCTCGGCGATGATATACAGCCGGTTGCCGGGCTCACCTTCCTTGAAGATGGTCTTGGCGGACTTGAATACCTGTTCCTTGCAGATCTCGGCGATGTGACTGATTTCGTCGTCGGTGAGATCGGCGAAGATGGCGGCTTGCTTGATGAGTTCCAAATCCATGCATTCTCCCGACCCGAGCCGGGCTCCGTCACCCCAAGGTACCGCCCGCCCGGATGGGCGGCAAGCGAAACCGCTTTGGCGTGCCCCGGATGTGCTCACCGCGATCCGGGTGCCGCTCGCGGTCGCGTTCCTGGTATTCCCCGATATCACGGTCCGATTGGCGATCGTGGTGATGGCGGCGGCCAGTGACCTGGGGGACGGCATGTGGGCCCGGCGTATCGGCGGATCGCGCGTGGGCGCGGTGCTCGATCCCGTGGCCGACAAGCTGTTCATGGCCGCCGCGTTCGTCGTCGTCCTCACCAGCGGCAGGCTGCATCCGCTCGAGATTCTGGCGGTCTTGTCCCGCGACATTGTCGCGTTCATCGCCCTCCTGATCGCGGCGCTCGTCGGGCGGGCGACGCCGCTCCCGGCCCGCGCGGGGGGTAAAGCGGTCACCGTGGTGCAACTCCTGACGCTGGTGGCGTTCCTGGCGCAGTCCGACCTCCTGCGGCCGCTCGCCTGGGCCACCGGGGCGGTGTCCGTTTACGCCATCGCGGACTATATGCGGGTTGGGTTTCGGCCCGGTCCGGAGGAATAACCGATGTCTCACCGGCGGGCCGTAGCGCTCGAATGGCTTGGGAAGGGGATGCAGTTCAGCGCCGAGGGGACGGATCCCGTGGCGCCGGCCATTACGATTGATGGTGATGGTGAAACTGGGCCGAGCCCAATGCTGACCCTGTTGATGGCCGCGGCAGCCTGCTCGGCGTCCGATGTGGTCCACATCCTCCAGAAGATGCGGGTCAAGTTGCGGGGTCTCAGGCTGGAAGTCGACGGGATCCGGCGAACCGACGAGCCGCGGCGTTACATGTCGATTGGGTTTCGATACCTGGTGGCCGGCGACGGCGTGACGTTGCCTCAGGCGGAGCGCGCGGTGGCGTTATCACTCGAGAAGTACTGCTCGGTGGTTCACACCTTGGCGCCCGACGTGGTCCTTACGCATGAGGTTCGACTTGGGTAGGTGCCTGGTCTTCCTGGGACTATTCGCCTGTCCCTGGAAGGTTGGTGTCGCGCAGGTCGTTCGCACCGCCCAGATCCATGTCATGGCCACGATCGCCGACCCGAGCCTGGTGGCCGGCGGTCTGGGCATTGCCGTCAGGCCCGGCGGACGATTCCAGTTGTCCGCGACCGGGTCGTTCGGGACGCGGGGGAAGGCGGCAGCCTTCCGTGGCGAACTGCTCGCATCATTTCACTTGAGCCCGCTGGGACACCGAGGGCTCGCGCCCTATGCCGGGGGTGGGGCGGCGATCCTGACGCAGCCGGGTACCGCAGGGGTGGGGCGCCCGGAGACCTACCTCGCCGTCCTCGTTGGGGTGGAAACGACCCCGGCCTCGCGGGTTGGCTGGTTCGCGGAAGTCGGGATCGGTGGGGGGGCCCGGCTGGTCGTGGGAGCGCGCTGGCGCGCCGTGCGAAACCGGATGCCCTGACGAGAAAAACGGCGGCTCCATTCAGAGACCGCCGCCAACCACGCGTTTCTTCTCAGTCGTGCCGTCGAGGCGCGATCAACTGGGAGCCCCTACGGTCTCGCTTCGAATGACGGGCTGGCAGTAACGCTCACCCAGTCTACGTAGTTCATCGAGATCGGCGTCGCTCATTCCTTCGTAACGCTCGGCGAGGTAGTCCATCGTGTCGTCGAACCATTCCTTTTGGTCTTCGACAGCGGCTTGGAGGACTCCACACCGCAGGATGTGACTGAAGAGTTCATCCCGCGCCTGTTCGAAGTAGCTGGCTGGAATGTCGCGTTTCGAGGGTTTGCCTTTGGCCATACGGTTGGAACTCCTTTACGTATATTGCGATAGAGTGTGTAAAATTAAGCGCCTGCCGGCCGTCGCGCAAACCGGCCGGTGCGCCAGATTCCCGGTGCCCCACGGAGACCATGAGCGACGAAACGTACGGAAACGAGCGAGAACGCGGCCTGGTCGAGGCCCTGCGGGTGTTGGCCGCACGCATTCAACAGCTCCGCGATGACGGCCAACTGCTTGCGGCGGGATCCGAGCTTCTGAAGTTGATGGGTGATGCACGCAGCGAGTTGTTCCACTATGAGGTTCGGTCCACCTTTGACACGCCCGAGGTGGCCCAAAGCCGTCGAATCGTCGAAGATGCCCAACGGCAAGGCGAGAGTTTCCTGAACGAGGATGACGCACCATGGCGGAAGCACGGAGAATGAAGGGGTTCTACCTCGGGCTGGCGGCCGTGGCGGTGATCGGTGTGGCTGCCATTCTGTGGGCGCGGTCCAACGCCGCCGGAGGAGTGGAGGAGATTGGGCCGATTCCGGTTTCCACCGAGGCGTTTCCGGGCTATTCGATGGGATCGGATTCCGCGCCGGTTCAGATCATCGAGTACGGCGACTTTCAGTGCCCGGCATGCGGCCAATTCGCCGTGCTGACCGGCCCGGACGTCAAGCGGCGGCTTGTCGAGACCGGGCAGGTGCGCTGGACCTTCCGCGACTTCCCGTTGGGCATTCATCCCAACGCCTTGGTCGCTCATCTCGCGGCCGCATGTGCGGACGAGCAGGGACAGTTCTGGAACATGCACGATCAGCTCTATTTCCGGCTCGGCGAATGGGCGCCGGAGCGACGGCCGGCCCGCATGTTCAGGGACTACGCCCGGGTGATCGGTCTGGACGTCAAGCAGTTCGAGGATTGCGTGGATAGCCGCCGGTATCTTGGTCGGATTGAAGCGACGCGGCGGACCGGAGAGACGGTCGGCGTGTCGTCGACCCCGACGTTCATCATCGGCAACCTCCGTGTGAGCGGGTCGCTGAGCTTTGACAGCATTCAGGTGCTGGTCAACCGGGTCGCGGGCGCCAATCGGTGAGGCATCGGATGGCGGGGGCGATGTTGGCCCTCATCGGCTTCTTCCTTTCGCTGTACCTGTGGCTGTGGAAGACGGGCGTTCTCGGGACGCTCGCCTGCGGTTCCGGGTCCTGTGACTTCGTACAACTCAGCGAGTACGGCGAGCTGTTCGGTCAGCCGGTGGCGCTGTACGGCGTCATCGGGTACCTGGGTCTGTTCGCTACCGGATTGTGGGGACTGCAGGGTCGTTGGGTCGCACGCCGCGAGCCGACCGTCGTGCTCGCGGTCCTCTCGGGTTTGGGTGTCGCGTTTACCGCCTATCTCACCTATCTCGAAGCCGCGGTGCTTCACGCCTGGTGCCGCTGGTGCCTGATATCGGCGGCCATCATCGTGGCCATCTTCGCCAGCGCGGTTGCGGGCTTGTGGTCTACCCGGACCGTGTCCCCGCCTGCCGGTAGCCGCTAACCCTCCTGTTCTTCATAGCGGTCCTTAAGGGCCGCCACGACCGTTGGGTCGGCCAAGGTGGTGACGTCCCCGAGCGCCCGGCCGGACGCGATGTCCTTCAAGAGTCGACGCATGATCTTCCCACTGCGTGTCTTGGGGAGGTCGGCACTGAACAGGATGTCGTCGGGACGCGCGATGGCGCCAATCTTGGTGGCGACATGCTGTTTCAGCTCGGTTGCGAGGCCGTTGCTCGGATCGAACCCGCCGCGGAGGATGACGAATGCGGCGAGCGCCTGGCCCTTCATGTCGTCGGGGCGGCCGACAACCGCCGCCTCGGCGACCGCCGGATGGGACACCAGCGCGCTCTCGACCTCCATCGTGCCAATACGATGTCCTGACACGTTGAGCACGTCGTCGACCCGACCGAGGATCCAGAAATACCCGTCGTCATCACGTTTCGCCCCGTCGCCGGGGAAGTAGACATTGGGCCATTTGGTCCAATACGTCTCGCGGTAGCGTTTGTCGTCTCCGTAGATCGTACGCAGCATCCCGGGCCACGGTGACGTGATGGCCAGGAACCCGCCGCCGGTCTTGATGCGCCGGCCGTCTCCGTCGAGCAGGTCGGCCTCGATGCCCGGAAACGCCACGGTCGCCGAGCCGGGCTTCGTCCTGGTGATCCCCGGGAGTGGGGTAATCATGATGCCGCCGGTTTCGGTCTGCCACCACGTATCGACGATGGGACACTTCCCGCGTCCAATCGTCTTGTGATACCAGATCCACGCTTCCGGATTGATCGGCTCGCCAACCGTTCCCAACAAGCGCAGGCTGGAGAGATCGTGCCGCTGCGGGAATTCGTGGCCCCACTTCATGAACGCCCGGATCGCCGTGGGCGCCGTGTAGAACACGCTTATCCCGTAGCGTTCCACCAGACTCCAGAATCGAGCCTTGTCGGGCCAGTCGGGTGTTCCTTCGTACATCACCTGCGTCGCCCCGGCCGCAAGCGGTCCGTAGGTCAGGTAGGTGTGTCCCGTCACCCAGCCGACGTCTGCCGTACACCAGAAAACATCCTCGTCGCGCAGGTCGAAGACCCAGCGCGTCGTCGCGAGCGCCTGCGTCAGGTACCCGCCGGTCGTGTGCACGATGCCCTTCGGTTTGCCGGTGGTCCCGGACGTATACAGGATGAAAAGCAGGTCTTCGGCATCCATCACCGCCGGCTTGGCGTACGCCTTCGCATCTCGCATCACGTCGTGATACCAGTGATCCCGCCCCGCCTGCATGGGAGTCGGTCCGTCGGGCTCGTCGGCGTCGCGGCGAACGACCACGACGTGCTCGATCGACGCGCATCCTTCGAGGGCGTCGTCGGCGCTCTGCTTGAGCGGCACCCGTTGTCCGCGGCGGTAGCCGTAGTTTGCCGTGATGAGGATGCGGGCTTCCGCGTCGATGATCCGATCGCGCAGCGACTCGGCCGAGAACCCGCCGAACACGACCGAGTGCGGTGCGCCAATCCGCGCGCACGCGAGCATGGCGACGACAGCCTCGGGGATCATCGGGAGGTAGATCGCCACCCGGTCGCCCTTCTTGAGACCGAGGGCCCGCAGCGCGCCGGCGAACCGGTTCACTTCCTGGTACAACTGGAAATACGTGAACGTGCGCCGGTCCCCCGGCTCGCCTTCCCAGAAGATCGCGACCTTGTTCCTGCGGCCCGACTCGACGTGCCGGTCGAGACAATTCACCGAGGCGTTGAGTTTACCGCCGACGAACCATTTGGCATGCGGCGGCTTCCACTGGAGTACCTTGGTCCACGGCTTGAACCAGTCCAACTCGCGCGCCTGGGCCGCCCAGAACTGCAGGCGTTGTTTCACCGCGTCGCGGTGCACGCTCTTCTTGCTGACGTTGGCTTGCCGCGTGAACTCCGTGGCGGGCTCGAATGATCGGGTCTCTTTGAGCAGCGTGTCGATGCGATCGGTCATTCGTCTTCTCCGTTGGGGCATCCGCGTCGAACTGCCGGGCCGTGACAATGTGTACCGGCCGGATGGAGACGTCGAGTGGGGAACCGCGTTTCGCGGCGTGACGCTATATTGCGTCCTGCCTCAGTCGGATGCAGACGCGTGTCACACGCTGGTCCAATCGTTCTCACGTTGTCGTCGCTCGTCGCGTGCCGGTTCCGGTAGTTGCGACGCGGGGCCTCGCGCGCCGGTACGGATACCGCCCGGTGCTGCGTGACGTGTCGCTCGAGCTGTACGCGGGCCAGGCGCTGCTGCTGGTTGGTCCGAACGGAGCGGGCAAGACGACCCTGATCCGCGTGTTGGCCGGACTCCTGCGGCCGTCCGCCGGGACGGTCGAGCGGCATGCGCCGGCGGGTCTGGTCGGGCATGATGCGATGCTCTACCCGGTATTGACCGCCGCCGAAAACCTGCGGTTCTTCGCACGGCTGTACGGTGGTGACTGTCTGTCGCGGGTGGAACCGTTGCTCGAGCGGATCGGGCTCGCGGACCGGGCCCATGACCGCGTCGCGACGTTCAGTCGCGGGATGACCCAACGGCTGGGCATCGCCCGCGCCCTGCTGCATGCCCCGACCCTGCTCCTGCTCGACGAACCGCTCAGCGGTCTCGACGACAAGAACCGCCAGTTGGTGCTGGCGCTCCTGACCGCGCTGCGCGACGACGGGGCGGCGCTGCTCGTGGTCAGCCATCAACTGGAAGGGTTCGCCGGGGTCGCGTCCCACATGGCGCGGTTGGCGGATACCAAACTCGGTCCGGTGGTGGCCCTGGACGGCCGCGATCCATCCGCGGTGTTCCGCGAGTTGGGAGCGTAGCGCATGGTGGGACTCGTCCGGGCCGCGACCGTGATCGCGCTCAAGGATCTGTCGCTCGAGTTGCGCACCAAGACGGCGTTCGCGTCGGGGCTGGTCTTCGCGGTGCTCGTGCTGGCGATCCTGTTCTTCTCTCGCGATCCCACGGCCGTGGCCTCGCGGGACATTGCGCCCGGGGCGCTGTGGGTGACGTTCACCTTCGCGTCCATCCTCGGGTTGAACCGGGCGTTCGTGCTCGAGCACGAACAGCGCGCGATGGACGCGATCCTGCTCGCGCCCATTCCGCGGTCGGCCATCTTCTGGGGGAAATTCGCCGGCAACCTCGTCTTCGTCGGCACGATCGAGGCGGTGAGTATTCCGTTGTTCGTGGTGTTCTACGACGTGGCGGTGTGGCCGTACCTGCCGAGTTTGCTGCTCGTGATCGCGCTGGCGACCGTGGCGTTCGTGGCGGTCGGCACGCTGTTCAGCGCGATCGCGGTCCGCACCCAGTACGCCGAAATGATGTTGCCGCTGCTGCTGCTGCCGTTTCTCGTACCACCGCTGGTAGGCGGCGTCCAACTGACCGCTCGCGTCCTCGACGGTCGACCCTTGAGCGACCTCGGGGGCTGGCTTAGGTTGATCGGCGGCTTTGACCTGGCGTTCGTCACGCTCGCGGCGCTCCTGTTCCCCGTGGTACTCGAGGACTGATGACCCCAATCGATCGCGCGTTCCGCCTGGCTCGATGGGGCGGCGTGGTCACCGGCGCGGCACTCCTCGGCGTGGCGGGCGTGTACGTGCGCGCACTGGTCTACACGCCGGTGGAGCGGTTCCAGGGGCCGGCCCAGAAGATCTTCTACATCCACGTCCCGTCCGCTTGGGGGGCGTTGCTGGGATTCGCGGTGACCGGCGTGCTCAGCATCCTGTACCTGTGGGTCAAGGACCGCCGGATCGACATCGCCGCCGCGGCCTCCGCCGAGGTGGGCGTGGCGCTCTCGGTCGTGCTGCTCACGACCGGCCCGATCTGGGGGAAGCCGATCTGGGGAACGTGGTGGACCTGGGACGCGCGGCTCACGTCGACGCTGTTCCTGTTCCTGCTGTTTGTGGGCTACCTGGTGATGCGCGGCGTGGTGGTCGATCCGGGGTTACGCAGCCGCTTCTCGGCGGTGATCGGCGTGATGGGGTTGGTGCTCATCCCCTTCATTCACCTGACCGTGTACATGTTCCGGACCCTGCACCCCGCCCCGATCGTGCTGAAGCCGAGCAAGCCGTCGCTGCCCGGGGAGATGCTCGTCACGTTGCTGACATCGGTCGCCGTCTTTACGGTGGTGTACCTTGGATTCCTGACCCAGCGATATGCGTTGGGATTGATCCGAGACTTACGCGAACGGGAGGCCGCCGGTGACGCCTGACAACGGAGCGTTCATGGTCGCCGGCTATGTGGTAGCCGCCGTGATTTTGATCGTCTACGCCCTCTCGCTGTTCGTGAGGGTGCAGGGCGCCAGGAAACGCTGATGCGATGAGCAGAGATGCCGGCGGCCCCGGGAGCGTATTCCCCGGGGCCGCCGCGTGGCTTACGCCGGCTCGTCGCCCTCGATCGGCAGCAGCAACTTGGACCAGAGGAATCCGGCTACCGCGGCACCAAACAGCGGGCCGATCCAGTAGATCAGGTGGCCGGTCCATTCGTTCGCCACGAGTGCGGGCCCGAATGCTCTCGCCGGGTTCATGGCCGCCCCCGTGAGATTGCCGCCGATCATGATGTCGAACAGCAGAACCAGGCCGATGGCGAAACCGCCGACCTGCGGCGCATCGCGTGACACCGCGGTGCCGAACACCGCGCTCACCAGGAACAACGTCAGCACGCCCTCCAGCAATATGGCCTCCGTCAGCGACACCCCGGCCGCCACCCGCGGGACGCCATACCCCATGGCGGCGCCCGGAGCCGCCGGTAGCAGCCACCTCACGGCCAGTGCGGCGACGATGCCGGCGGCGATCTGCGACGCGATGTGGAAAAGGGATCGCCTGAGCGAGATCTTGCCGGCCATCCACACGCCGAATGTCACGGCGGGATTGAGGTGGCCGCCTGAGATCCGCATCGTGACCGTCACCATCACCGCGAGCACCACGGCGTGCGCCAGGGCGATGCCGGTGAGGCCGAGCCCCTGATGGGCTGCGTTCACGACCACCGCACCACCACCGATGAAGACCAGGGCGAAGGTTCCCAGAAATTCGGCGGCCATTGGCCGCACCGTCGATCGCATCAGGCGTGCTCCTCGTTTGATCCCAAAGACCGGCTAGTGGACGGAGACCAAATTAACCCCGGTGCATCAGGCCCGCTTGATGACCAGGCTGGCGTTGACGCCGCCGAAGCCGAACGAATTGCTGAGGGCAACCTCCAGGGTACCGGCTGATCCGCCCTCGGGGAGGTAATCGAGATCGCACGACCCGTCCGCGTGCTCGAGGTTCAGCGTTGGGGGGTACCAGCCTCGCTGGCACGCGAGGGCGGTGATCGCCGCCTCGATGGCGCCGCTCGCTCCGAGCGCGTGGCCGTAGTAGCCCTTCGTGCCACTCACGGTGAGCCGGTACGCATGCGACCCGAAGACCAGCTTCATCGCCGTCGTTTCGGTCACGTCGTTGAGCGGGGTCGACGAGCCGTGGGCGTTGACGTATCCGATTTCTTCAGGTTGGACGTGCGCGTCATCCAGCGCCAGGCGCATCGCCCGGGCGGCTTCGCGTCCGTCGGGGCGGGGCGCGGTCATATGGTGGGCGTCGTTGGTCAACGCATAACCGAGGACTTCGGCGTAGATCCGGGCGCCGCGCGCCTCCGCGCGATCCCGCGCCTCGAGCACGAGGACCGCGGCACCTTCGCCCATCACGAACCCGTCGCGGTCGCGGTCGAAGGGACGGCTCGCGGTCCGGGGATCGTCATTGCGCGTCGACATCGCCCGGATCATCGAGAACGCACCGAAGCAGAGGGGGGCGAGCGGGGCTTCCGCGCCGCCGGCGAGCATGGCGTCCGCGCGATCGTCGCGAATCAGGCGGAACGCATCACCGACGGCGATGGTTCCCGACGCGCACGACATCGCGTTCGTGGAATTGGGTCCGGTATAGCCGAACTCGATGGCGATGTTGCAGGAGACGGCCCCGCCGAACACCGTGAGCGCCAGGTTCATGTCGACGGCGCGCAATCCCTCCCGTTGGTAGATCGCGGCCTGGTGTTCGGCATGCGCCACCCCACCGAGTGCCGAACCCATCATGACCCCGACCCGTTCCGGCCGGCATTCGCCATTCAGTTCCGCGTCTTCGAGCGCGAGGCGTGCGGCCGTGAGCCCGAGCTGCGAGAAACGGTCAAGCCGGCGCGCTCGTTTGGCCGTCAGATGGTCTCCTGGTCGGAAATCAGGTATCTCGGCGGCGATACGACTGCGAAACGGGGCCGGATCGAACCGCGTGATGCCTGCGACGGCCGACCGGCGTGCCTCGAGTCCGCGCCACAGCTGGGCGACGCCGGTTCCAATCGGCGTCACGCAGCCGATGCCCGTGATTACGACTGAACGCATGAGGTCTCCGCGCGACGTTTGACGCCCGCCAGGGTCCGCGCGGCGATCGCGTGAATGAACACGGGTCCTATGACAAGGCGCGCCGCCGCCCCGCCGACGAGAGGCCATCGCGGGCCGGCCCAATCATGCACGATCTGCAGGTCGACCGCACCGTCCCGCCCGCGGATAGTCCACGCGACGTCCATGCCGCGGGTGATGCCCCGAATATGACGGTAACGCACGGTTCGGGTCTCCGCATCGATGTGCATCTCGGACACCCACCACGTTGGGTAGGGGACGGAGCCAAATCGTCTCCATGCCGCCATTTCCACTACCCCGCCCGCGGGCGACCGTTCGAGAAAGCGCACCCAACGGTAGTGTTCCAGAAACGTCGGCCACTGCTCGACATCGGCGGCCAGCGCGAAGACCCGCGACAGCGGGGCGGCGACGTCAGTCCGGTCGATGGTGCGCATGGCCCGACTTCCACGCGGCCACCAGGCGGAAGCCCGGACGACGATGGACGGCGGCGGCGACACCGGCGCGCGCGATGACCGATGCGAGTTCCGGCGCATCGAAGCTCCGCCGGATCGAGAGGACGCCGTCGTGGCGTGACACCGGATGAAACCGCAGCAGCGTCGCGCCGATCCAGAATCCCACCACCGCCACGAACGAACGCCGTTCGTCGAGCACGATCACGCCGAGCCGGGCGAGACGATTCAGGCGGCGCAGCACCGCGACCGCCGCGTCCCGATCCAGGTGATGCAGAAACTGACTCACGAGGACGATGTCCACCGAACGGTCCGGAATCGGTATCGCGGCGGCATCGGCGACGATCGCCGGCAGACCGGCGTCACGGCAGCGATGGGCCGCGGTGCGGAGCCGGTCGAGCGCCACGGGGCGGAGCGTGACACCGTCGGCCGCGGCCGCGGCTGCCAGGTGCTGCGCAATGTCCCCGCTACCGGCCGCGAGATCGAGCAGGAGCAACGGCGTCGGTGGTGGGGTGACGTCCGCGAGCAGCCTCCGGAGGGCAAACGCCGCCGCGCGGCGCGCGCCAAACCAGTCGTTCGCCCGGGCGATGTCGGCCAGGGTCGCTCGGACGACCGCCGGCTCGCATGTCAGGTCGTCGAGTGCCTCCCGTCCGAGCGGTGACGGCGTAAGCGCGATCACACCGTCGTCCGATAGGCGCCGCGAAAGTGCACCAGGGGATTCCCGCCCACCACCGTGCCGCCCGTGACCTCGCCGATCAGGATCGTATGATCCCCCTGATCGATCCGATCGATCCGTCGACACACGATCTGGGCCAGTGCGCCGTCGAGCAGCGGCACGCCGTCGCGCACCAGGTGCCGAACCTGGTCGAACTTGTCGTTCCCCTTTTCGGCGAACCGGACGGAGAGCGCTTCCTGTCCCTCCGAGAGCACGTTCACGCCGAAGACGGATGCCGTGGTGGCCACCTGGTGAAAGTCCGCGGCATGATCGACACACACCAGCAGGAGCGGCGGGACGAGGGAGAGCGCCGCCACGGCGCTCGCGGTCATCCCGGCGGGCTTGCCCGCCGGGTCCATAGCCGTCACGACGGTCACGCCGGTTGCGAAGGAGCCCATCAGCTCGCGAAACGCGCCGGCGTCGACGGCGCGGAACGTGGGGTTCACCATAGGAGTCGGCTCAGGAACGTTGGGGATAGCACGCGCGCAGCGGGAACGAAATCTCCGGTGACGCCCACCAGCACGTCCGCCAGGTGGGGACGGCGCGCCAGCCTGGCGGCGACGTGATTGAACAGGCTGGGGACGCGGAGCACCCGATCGATCAGTCGTTCAACGATCCATTTGCCGCCAAAGGTCTTGCGACGTTCGCGGTCGTACGCGCGCAGTTCGGCGGCGTGGAACCGCCCGACCGCAAAGGCGTGCTCCAGGCAGCGCGCCGCCAACTCCGCCCCGCGCAACGCCGCGTAGATCCCTTCGCCGGTGAACGGATCGAAGAAATCGGCCGCGTCGCCGACGAGCACCGTGTGATCGGCGGTCGCCCGCGTCGTGCGTCGGTCGAACGGTCCCACCGCGCGGACGGGCGACACGCGCGAAGCGGCGGCGAGACGTGCCGCGACCTCGGGGGTGCGGGTGACGAGACGGGCAAACCAGCGGTCGATGGATTCGCCATGAACGCGGCCGCGGGGATCGGCAATCGCGCTGACATTGGTGATGCCATGGCCCACGGGAGCGAGCCCGAGGTACCCGTCAGTGCCGACGTGCATCTCTCCCACATCGCTCATGCCGGCGATTCCGGCATAATGCGTGACGAGCGCGATGCGTTGGCGTCGCCCATGGCGCACCACCCCGAGCGACGCCGCCACGCGGGAATTGAGCCCATCCGCCCCGACGAGCATCCGACCGCGGAATCGTGCGCGCGTCTTCCCGGCGCGGGCGACCACGGTCACGCACCCGCCCGACGCGCGTTCGATCGCTTCCAGCGCATGGGATTCGTGCAAGTCCGCGCCCGCGGCGGTCGCCGCGTGTACCAGGTGGAGGTCCAGTCGTTCGCGCGGGAGCGCCAATCCGTAGTCGGCAGGGGGGTGGACTCCCCGTGATGCACCGAACCGGCCGGTGAACGTCGTGCCGTTGGGGCTCACGACGCGCATCCCGTGGAGATGGGCCGGACCCTCCTGTTCCAGCGCCTCGAGCACACCGAGCCGCTGGAGCACCCGCGCGCATTCGGGACTGAGGTACTCCGCGCAGGGCTTGCCGCGCGGGAACGCGGCGCGATCGAGCAGCGCGACGTCCAGGCCCGCGCGGGCCAGGAGCGTGGCGCAGGCACTCCCGGCGGGGCCCGCCCCGACCACCAACACGTCCCGGTCGCGCACCCGCTACCGGATCCCAAGAAACAGGGCGACCGACACCACGGCCCCGCACGCGGTCGCCACGCCGTTGACGACATCGTTACTGACCCAGCCCCATCCGGTGGGCATCGGTGCCCCGTGATCGCATCCCGGGTTCGCCGACTCGGAAAGGCGGCCGCAGGCGGCGCAGCGAAACCCCGCTTGCACGGTGGCGCCGAGGACGGAATCAAGCACCATGCCGAACACGCCGCCCACGCCGGCGCTGATGGCGACGCGCGCCGGGACGCCGACCAGCATCGCCATGCCGGCCAGCACGGCCGCGCCGACAACACCACCCATGGTCCCCACGAAGGTGACGCCGCCGGACGTCCCCGGCGACACGGGCATGCCGGACGTGATGAGGACCGGGGGCCGAGCGGATCGCGCGCCGAGTTCGGTCGCCCACGTGTCGGCTTGCGCGGCGGCCAACCCTCCCGCGAGGAGCGCATGCCCGACGCCGGGCGCCGCGGGTACGAGTAGTCCGCCCACCGCGGCGACCCATCCGTTCGCCAGTACCTGCCCGCTCCCGCGCTGGACGCCGCTTCGGGTAACCCCACCCTCGTTACGTCGCGTGAGCAGGCTGCCGGACAGGAAGAACAGCGCCAGCAACGCACCCCCGCGGAGCCCCGCGCCGACGAGCACCGCCGTGCCGATGACCGCTGCCCACGCCGTCCCCGGTGCGGTCAACCAGCCCGCGGTGCGCCCCACGAGGGCGGCCACGAGCGCCGCACCAGCCGCGGCGAGTGGACTCACCGGCCGTTGGGCGTGAACAGCTCGGCGAGAATCCGTCGTTTGAGGTCCGCCGGCGCGCCCCGCGTTCGGGCGCGTGTCTCGAGAAACACCAGGTACGATCGTTCGAAATCGAATCGTCCGAAGCATCGGGTGCACCGCGCGAGATGATCGCGCACCGCAGCCTCGATTTCCGGGGTGAGTTCGTCGTCGAGGTACTCATACAGGCGATCGAGCGCCGCGTGACAATCGATGGGAGGGACCGTGGACCTCATGGCGCCGTCTTTCGGGTGATATACCCCATCTCGACCGCGTAATCGTATAACGCCTTTTGCAGGAGTTGCCTCCCACGGTACAAACGCGATTTCACCGTGCCGACCGGCACGCCGATCACGTCGGCGATTTCGGCATAGGCGAGTCCCTCGACATCCGAGAGGACGACCGTCTCGCGGAACTCCTCGGGCAGCGCGTCGATAGCCCGCACGACCTCATCGTCCACGATCCTGTCGAAGAAGGTCCCCTCGGGATCCGCATCCTGCACGTCCTGGAACACCGTGAATTGCTCGACGTGGGCGATATCAATCTGGCGTTCCTGGTGCTTCCCGCGACGATATTGGTTGATGAACGTGTGACGCAGTATGGTCAACAGCCACGCGCGCGCGTTAGTTCCCTGCTGAAACTGGTGCCAGGCACGAAACGCCTTCAGCATCGTTTCCTGGGTGAGGTCTTCCGCCTCGGCGGCCTCACCGGACAAGCGGAGCGCGACCCGATATACCGCGTCGAGGTGGGGAAGCGCTTCGCGTTCGAATGTGCGGCGGGGATCGTCCTGCGTGTCTGGCACCAACGACTCCGATCGATGTGCAATACGTAGGATCGCGTGGCGCTCCAGCGAGCGCAATGCCCACTGGCCGGCGGGCAGGGCCGTCGCTAAGTTGCGCGGTCCGTCGCAACGACCCGACACGCATGTCTCCATCAGCCATCCTCGCGCCCCACGCGGCGCTGCCCCTCGCGTTGCTCGAAACCGTCCGCATCCTCGATGCGCCACACGCGGACGGCCTGGACGAGTTTCACGGGGACCTTTCCACCAAGCGACTCGGTCTGAGTCGCACGGTCGCGGCCCAGATCGAACGGTTCGGTTCGGCGGCGCGAGCCAACCGGCGGGTCGGGGTCGATGAGTTGGTGGCGCTGCTCCGGCTCGTCGCGCGGCGACCGGACGCCGACCTGGTGTTCACGCACGCCGGACGGCGCGCCGGTCGGCTTGCCGGTGCGCACGCGTCCCCGGTGGCGCGCGTGGGGGTGCGTCTCCTTCCCGGTGGGATGGGCCGCCGGTTGGGTCGCGCCCTGATTCGGCGTCAGGCGGCGCACGTGATCGGCACGGTGCTTCGGACCGGCGACGGGCAGATCGCGGCGACGATCTCGGAGGCGCCCTGGGTGTCCGTGATCGGCAGCGATGCGGCGTGTGCCTTTTTCGGCTCCGCGCTCGCGGAGTTGTGCCGGTTGTACAGCGACTTCGATGGGGCGATGCTTCATGTCGAATGCCTCGCGCACGGTGGTGGCGCGTGTGTGTGGCAGTCGAGTCCGCTCGCATCCGTTCCCGGGTAAGCAAGGAGCACGACATGGCGGTGCTTGATCGGATCGATCTCGAAGAAGTACGCCAGGCGCTGCGCGAGCGAGGGCTCGACGGCTGGTTGCTGTACGATTTCCACGGCGTCAATCCGGTGACCGCGCGGGTGCTCGGCATCGGGGGGATGGCCACACGGCGCCTGTTCGTGCTCCTGCCGGCCACCGGAGATCCGGTCGCGGTGGCGCACCGGATCGAGCTGCAACCGCTCGACGGGTTCCCGGGCACCGTCCACCCATACGCGCGGTGGGAGGAACTGCACGGGCTGCTGGAGAACCTGGTTCGCGGCAAGCGTCTGGCGATGGAAGTCTCCCCGGAGGACGGCGTGCCCTATCTCGACCGTGTACCGGCGGGGGTCGTGGAGTTGATTCGCCGCTTCGGCGGCGAGGTCATCGGCTCGGCGGATCTCGTGACGATGTTCGCCGCGCGCTGGAGCCAGCAGGAGACGGCCGATCACAGGTACGCGGCTGAGGCGTTGGCGGGCATCGCCCGCTCCACGATGGCTGAGGTGATCACGCAGGTCGGCTCCGCGCGGGAGTATGCGGTCCAACAGGCCGTGGTCCGTCAGATGCAGGCGAAGGGTCTGACCATGGATCACCCGCCTATCGTGGGGTTTGGGCCCAATGCGGCCAATCCCCACTACGAACCGCGGGACGGAGCCGACGCGCTGCTGGAGGAGGATGCCGTCGTCCTGCTGGACTTGTGGGGGGGGCGGTCACTCCAGACCGTGTTTGCCGACCAGACCTGGATGGGTTTCGCCGGCGGGCAACCTCCCGACGAGGTCGTCCGGGTGTGGGAGACCGTGCGCGACGCGCGCGATGCGGCGATCGATCGGTTGCGGTCGGGGATCGAGGCCGGCGAGCAGGTGAGCGGAGCGGACCTGGACATCGCGGCGCGCGGGCTGATCACCGAACGCGGATATGGCGACGCCTTCGTCCACCGGACGGGCCACTCCATCGATATCGACCTGCACGGGTCCGGGCCGCATCTCGACAGCTATGAGACCGATGACCGCCGCATCCTGTTGCCCGGTGTCGGGTTTTCGGTGGAGCCGGGCGTCTACCTCACCGGCCGGTTCGGCGTGCGGAGCGAAGTCAACGTGATGGTGACCGCCGAAGGGCCCGTGGTGACGCCCGCCACGCCGCAGATCGACTTGATCGTGCGAACCTAGCCGGCGCTACGGTGACTCGTCGCCCGCCGCGCCGGCCGCGCCCGCCGCGGGTCCGGAAGCGGTCAGCCAGCTGAAGTAGACCAGGACCGTCCACACCCCGGTGCCGAGCGCCGCATGGACGGTGCGTAGCGGCATCGGAAGCAGATGCACGATCATCAGGGCCGCGACCGCCACATGGAAGGCGAGCAGTGCGGTCGTCCCCCACGCCGCGCGCCGGATCGGTGCCGGGTCACCGCGTTTCGTGGTCGCGGCGACGATACCGATCATGTGCACGACGAGGCCGTAGGCGACGAGCCGATGCATCCAGTGGAGATGCGCGTATCCCTGTCCACTCGCGGGCCAGATGGATCCGCTACACAGCGGGAACCCGAGGCAGGCGAGCCCGGCGCCGAGATTCGCCGTGAGCGCTCCGAGCAACAGCGCCACGCCTGACATCGCGAGCGCGACCACCACGCCGCGAAACGCGCGGGCCGGTGTACCGCCTCGCCTCGCGGGGCCATACGAACACCTCAGTGCGACGACGAGGACGACCGCCAGTAATGCAAGCGCATTACTCATGTGCAGCACGACGACCCACGGCGGCAATTCGAACCACACGGTGACCGCACCCAGCATCACCTGCGTCACGAGGAGCAACACCGCGAGGTAGGCTGGACCCGTTATGCCTCCCGCGCCGCCGATCCCCGGCTCCCGGCGCTTCACCCATGCCATCGTCGCTTGCAGGATAACGAGAATGCTCACGGTCGCCGCGGCGAGCCGGTGGCCCCATTCGATCAGGACTTCGGGGTTGTCGAGCGGGGGGATGAGGCGACCGTTGCACAACGGCCAGTGGTCGCCGCAGCCCAGTCCCGATCCGGTGATGCGCACGATAGGCGAAAGCGCCACGAGGACGAACGCGGACACGACGGTCGCGATGGAGAGTACGCGGAGTGGTTTCATGGTGCGCGAAACGTGATCAGAACGGCCGGCGGATGGAAGGGCGCCGCCACCGCGTTACGCCGGGGCGGCGGCGGCCCGTCCCCTTCCCTGCTACAGGATGAACCCGAACACCAGGAACAGCGCCAGCGCGCCGCCCGCGGAAACGAGGGCGTACGGCAACTGCGTCCGGACATGGTCGATATGATCGGTCGCCGAGGCCATCGATGCGACGATGGTGCTGTCGGATATGGGAGAGCAATGGTCGCCGAAGATCCCGCCGCCGAGCGCCGCCGCCAGTGCGAGACTCGGATGCAATCCGAGGATTTCCACCATCGGCATCACGATCGGGATCATGATCGCGAACGTCCCCCAGGAGGTACCGGTCGAAAACGCGATGAAGCAGGCGAGCAGAAAAATGACGGCCGGGACGAGACCGACGTTGAGCGTCGCCTGGGCCGCGCCCGCGACGAACCGCCCGGTCCCGAGTGCGGTGGTCGTCGCCCCGATGGTGAAGGCGAGCGAGAGCACGATCACCAACGGCACCAGCCCCTGGATGCCCGCGATCGCCCGTTCGGTCGTTTCCTCGATCGTCATGATTCCCTGAATCTTGTACGCCGCCGCGCCGACCATCAGGCCGATGATCACGCCCCACAGCACCGCTTTCGAGCCACTCCCCGCCATGACGTTGCCCTCGCCGGTGAGCCACAGCACGATCGGCACCGTCAGGACCATGGTCGTGATCGGCGCGATCATGTTGAAGGCGCGCCGCGGCACGCCGGCCTTGGCGGCAACGGTGGCGACATCGGCGGAGACCATCGGGCGGGCGCCGTCCCGCAGCAGCTTCCCTTCCTCCCGTACCCGACGCTCGGCGACGCGCATCGGCCCGAAATCGCGGTCGCTGATCACCAGCGTGACGGCCATCAGGATCGCGAGAATCGGATAGAAGTTGAGCGGAATGGCCGCGACCATCACCGCGACCGGTTCGTCGACATCCTGTTGCGCCAGCAGGCTGATGACGTAGGCGCCCCAGGCGTTCAGCGGAATCAGGATGCACTTGGGCGAGCACGTCGCGTCGATAAGATAGCTGAGCTTCTCGCGTGACACGCGCCCCTTGTCGAACAGCGGCCGCGCCACCGAGCCGGAAACCAGCAGCCCGAAATTCGACTCGAGGAACACCGCCATGCTCACCAACACCGTGAACAGCCCCACGGAACGGCGGGATCGGGCGAGTCCTCGCGTCTCCGCCCAGGCAACGAATCCCTCCATTCCCCCCGAGGCCTGCGTAAACGTGATCATGGCGCCGATCAGCGCACTGAACAGCAGCACCCGCGCGTTGTCGGGGCTCGTGACCGCGGTGAGAAACGTCTCGACCGACTGCACCAGCCCCTCAACCGGGTTGCCGCCGCTCATGATGGTCCAGCCCAGCCACACGAACAGGCCGAGCGACAGGAACACCTGCTTGGTCTTGATGGCAAGTCCGATCGCAACGACCGGAGGGACGATCGACCACCAACCGTAATCTTGCACGCGGGACGACCTCGATCAGAACACGAAAGGACGAAGCGAGCGGAAGTCTATTCGGCGCGACCGCACGGCGCGAGCGGGACTACGTCGGCGCGCGCCGCAACAGCAGGAGCCCCGCTGCGAGGAACAGCGCGTTGGGAGCCCACGCCGCCACAGCGGGCGAGACGATGCCACTCGCGCCGACCGCTTCGGAAAGCTGGATGAACATCAGAAAGATGATGGTCGTGATGAGGCTGATGCCAATGCCCACGGCACCGCTGCCGCGCGGCGTCGTGAGCGCCAGCGGCGCGGCGAACAGCGCGATCACCAGACAGGTGAAGGGAATGGCGATCTTGAGCGCCTGGCGGACCCGCAGCTTGCGACCATCGCCGCCGGAGCGCTCGAGATCGTCGATGTATCGCCCCAGTTCGGCATAGCGCATTTCCTTCGGTTCTTTCGGCTCGTTCAACAGTTCCGCGGGGCGCTCCACGAGGCTACGCTGAAACAGCGAATCGAACAGGAAATGCTGCTCCGTATCCAGATCGGGAAGCACGCGGAAGCGGGCGGCGCGCATCGCCCACCGGCCCGCGCTCTCGTTGAACGCGACCGTCGGGCTCTGCACGACCAGTGTCGGATAGGCCGGTCCCGAGCCCTCACGCTCCAGCACGATGTTCCGCATGACGCGCTGACGCACGTCGAGCGTGTGAATGGCGTACACCCAGCCCTGATCGGCGCGATACACGAATCGGAACCGTGAGGTCTGTGACCGAACCTTCTTTTCGCCCAACAGCTCCAGCTGGTGGGAGGTGGCCGTGGGCGCCCACTCGCCCAAGGCTGCCGCCGCTGCGGTGGTGACCACCGCCGCCGCCATCACCGGGACGATCGTGCGCCGCAAACTGCGGCCGCTTGCCTTGGTGGCGGTCAACTCGGAATGGCGGCTCATGCGTCCGAGGCTGAACACGGTGGCAAACAACACCGCCGCCGGGAGGATGAGGAAGACCTTGTCCGGCATCCCGTACACGTACCCGAGCGCGATGGCACCGGGCTCGATCCCGCGACTCAAGTGCCGGCCCAGATTGTCGGTCAATTCGATGGCCGTGACGATGATCGGAAATCCGAGCGCCGTCGCGATGAGGATCCGGAGCCACTCCGACAGGAGATAACGGTCGAGGATGAACCGCCGCATCATGACGCCCGCCCGCCCCGCAACAGCGCGCGCAGGCCGCCGTGTTTTGGCGCCATTTCGGCGCGGGTCCGGTACAGCATCCAGGTCCCAACCACCGTGAACAGGATATTCGGTGCCCACAGGAACGCCGCCGGGACAATGAGTCGGTCGGCGAGCGTCTCGCCGCCGATGAGCCCGACGTAGTAGATGCCGAAGATGCCCAGACTCCAGCCGATGACCGCCCCGACGCCCCCGTGAGGGAACCGCAACGCCACGGGCACGCCCAGCACGACGAACACCAGGCAGGCGGCGGCGATCGTGTATTTCTTGTGCACCTCAACCAGGAAATGCGAACTGCGGATCGCGGCCTGCCGAGCCCGATCCTCGAAGGCGCGCAATTCCGCCGCCCGAATCGGTGGGGGCGTCGTTGCCGCGCGGGGCCTGGCTGACGTGAACCGCCGGCCGGTGACCGAGGGGACCCGCCGGGCCGGTACCTGCTCCTGCCGCGGGGGCTGTTCGGCGCGCAGTTGCTCCGGCAAGAGCCAGGCGGCCCGCTGACGCAACGCGCGACAATACATGCTCGGGCGGGTTTCAGCCGCGGTGGTGTCGGCCTCGATCGTCGCCAGACCCACGAGCGACCGCAGCCCGTTGCGTCGAACCGCGTCCGCCCGGACTCGCGACAGGTGCTGCTCGCGCCGCGCGGTCCGGACCTGCTCCTCCATTTCGCAGATCCCCATCTCGCGGTCGCCCTTGTACGTGTCGGTCAGGGTGCGTTTCAGCTCGTTCCCGACGCCTTCGACGAGAATCACGTCCCGCGCGAAACCGACATGTTGGAACATCCTCGGGTCGGATCGGTCAAATTCATGCATGGTGCCGTCGAACAGGGTGAGTTGGGCGTCCTCCTGGTTGGCGGTGATTGCCAGATAGCCACTATCAGCATAGATGATCCGTTTCCGCTCCTGGTCGGTCAGATCGTAGATGGTGACGTCACGCAGGAGGTACGTCGCCGGATCGATCGATGCCGCCCGCAGGAACAGTTGATTCCGGCGGATTTCGTTGATCACCTGTTCTTTGATCGAAAACGTCGGTTTCTTCTGGCCGATGTCGGTATAGAGTGTGCGGAGCCGGTGGTTGGATCGCGGCAGGACGTGATCGCTGAAGAGGAACGCCAGGATGGCCAGGATCGATCCGGACACGAGCAACGGGCGCATGATGCGGCCGAGGGAGATACCGCCCGCCCGCATGGCGGTGACCTCCGCGTCGCCGGCCAGCCGGCTGACCGCGTACAGCACGGCGATCAGGACCGCCATCGGCAACGTCATGGCGACGATAAACGGAATGGACAGCAGGAAGACTTCGGTGATCACCGACCAGGGGAGGCCTTTCCCCGCCAGATCACTGAACCGGCGCGCGACCTGATTAATCAGCAGAAACCCGGTCCATGCCCCCAGGGCGAAGAGAAACGGGCCCAGGTGCAACTTCAGGAGGTAGCGACTGAGAATCGACATCGATGGTCGTAACTCATGGACTTGTAAGGGGTTGGGTGCTCCGCTATATTGCGCCACCACTCCACTCCCAGGGCGTACCCCGATCCGAACCTGAAAGTGTCCGGCAAGGTAACCGCGCTGGCCGCCGCCCTCCTGTGCCTGGTCGGCGGCCGACTCGCGGCGCAAGCTGCGCCGCCCGATTCGCTACCGCGGTTCCGGCTTCGCCTGCCGTACGATTCGCTCGTCCCGTCCCCGATGCCCTCGCTTCGTCCGGGCGGACGGATCGGCGCACGGACGACGCCGTCGGTCGTCGGCGCGCGCTGGGAAGCAGCCGTGCGGGCCGCGATCGTTGCCGCGCGCGCGGCGCGCCGCCAGCCCGGGCTCGCGCCGCCGGAACCCGCCGCCGCCGATTCGACGCCGGCGTTCGTGGAGCCTCCGCCCGGGTTCCCGCCGCCGGGGGTCGAGCCACCCGTCGCGGACGCGCCGAGCGGACTCGACGCGATCTCACAATATGCCGACATCGGGCTCCAGCTCCGTGCCCGTTTCGAGATGAAGGTCGATCAGCTGCGGAATCAGCGTTGTACCGCCGCCGACGCCGTGAATCCGCTGTCGGGCTGCCAGGGCGGCTTTCCCACCCCCGCGCTCGACCAGCAATTCAATGTGCGGGCGGGTGGTGTCATCGGCGACCGATTCCACATGAATGTCGACTTCGACAGCGAACGGGAATTCAGTGCGAACAATAACATCCACGTGTACTACGAGGGACTCGAGGACGAGATCCTTCAACGGGTGGAGGTTGGGAACGTCTCGTTCGCGGCGCCACCATCCCGGTTCATCACCGCCAACATCCCGGCCAACTCGTTTGGCGTGCAGGCTGAGGCCCAAGTGGGGGCGTTCGCGTTCCGGTCCATCCTGGCGCAACAGAAAGGGTCGCAGCTTCGTTCGCGGGTGTACTCCGTCGGCGACCAGACCACGCAGCCGGTCGATCTGGAGATCCGAGATCTCGATTTCGAGGCGGGGCGGTTCTTCTTCGTCGTCAATCCGCGGAGCCTGCCGGGATTCCCCGACGCCGACATCCTCACGCTGGGCGATGTCGCCCTGAGCCCCACGATCAGGCCTGTCGAAGTGCGGGTCTATCGGTTGCGTGCCCAAACCACGTCCGGCGCGAACCCCAATCTCGGTGGCATCGATGCGATCGCGTTGCGCCCGGACGGCCCGCAACGGGTTGGGCCGTTCCCGTGGGAACTGCTGGAGGAGGGCCGGGATTACTTTATCGATCCGACCGGGTCGTGGTTCGCCCTCTCGAACCGCGTCGGCGAGCAGGATTTCCTGGCGGTCTCCTACATTACCGCCGCCGGCGACACGATCGGCACGTTTCCCGCCGTCAACGGGCGGATCGACACGCTGGAACTGATCTACGAGCCGCGGCGCGGCCCCGAAGTGGCCACGTTCGATTACGAGATGCGCAACGTGTATCGTGTGGGCGCCAACGACATCCAGCGCGAGACCATGGCGGTGTCCCTGGTCGTGAACGAGTCCGAACAGCCGTTGGGTGGTCAAAGCACCTACCTCTCGCTGTTGGGCCTCGCCGAGCAGAACGATCCATCGGCTATCGATCAGTTCAATCGGGTGTTCCCGCGCACCCGCGACCCCAGCGGCGGGGCGCCGATTCGCGACCTGTTCCTCATCTTTCCGCATCTCCGTCCGTTTGCGGACGCCACCAGGCTCTCCCCGGGTGAACGGAACGACTCGCTGTACCGGACCCCGACCTACCTGTTGAACACACAGGGACCGCCGCCGCGATTCCGCATGCGGATGCACTTCGAAGCACTCGGGGCCGGCGACCGCGCCACGCTGTCCCTTGGCGCGCTCGGCGTACGGGAGGGAAGCGAGAAGCTGTTCATCGGGAACACCGAACTGCGGCGAGGCGGCGAGTATGAAATCGACTACACCATCGGACTCGTCACCTTCCTGAATCCCGACTCGCTGTTTCGCGGGGCCACGCAGGTGCGGGCGCAGTTCGAAGAGAACGAGTTCTTCGATATCGCCCCCACGAGCATCATGGGTCTGTCCACCACGTATGACCTGGGCGCACGCGGCCAGATCAACGCCATCGGCATGCTGCAGCGCGAAAGCAGTCTGCTCACGCGGCCGCAGTTGGGTTTCGAGCCCAACTCGAACTTCGTCGGCGGCCTGAGCACGCAGCTGACGTTCCGTCCCGATGTCCTGACCGACATGCTCGACGCCCTGCCGCTGGTGAGTACCAGCGTCCCGTCGCGCCTCACGCTCGATGGGGAGATCGCGTTCTCGCGCCCGAACCCCAATCAGGCGGGCGAGGCGTTTATCGAGGAATTCGAAGGGGCGGCGTTCCGGCCCGTCGCCCTGGTCGAACGGGCCTTCCAGCTCGGCAGCCGCCCGGAATCGGGATTGGGCCTTCCGGCCACCCACCTCGGGTCGACCGGGGGCTTCGACGACGCGGATGCGGTGCCGATGGTGTGGCAGAACGCGATCCAGGTCGGGAACGAGGTCCTGCGGTTCGAGCCGCGCGACATCGATTCGACGATCCGGCTGACGGGCGCCGCCATCGAATTCGAAACCGTGCTCTGGCTGACCATGAAGCCCGACACGGTCGGTGGTGTCCCCGATCCGGTGAGCGGTACACCGCGCTGGTTCCGTCCCCACAGCCCCGGCCCCCGCTGGCGCAGCCTCTCCCAGCCGCTCGGTGGATCGGGCATCGGGATCGACTTGTCCCGCACCGAATTCCTCGAATTCTGGGTGCTGGAAGACGCCGACCGCTCCGCCCGCCAACAAGGGGCGACGTTGGTACTCGATTTCGGGACCGTGTTCGAGGACGCGGTGGCGTTCGGGCCGGACACGCTGCGCGCCACGGGTGGCGATACGGTGTTCACGGGTTTCCAGTTCCTCGGCCGCGGGCGCCTCGACACGGAACGCGACACCCTCACCAACGTGTTCAACGCCGCGGTGCACGACGTGGGTATTCATGGCGACCTCCTGCCCAGCATCGTCGACGCCGCGACCGGCGAAACCATTAGCGACCTGCCCACCTGCCTGTTGACCCCGGGCGCCGGGCTGCCGGTGTTCCCCCAGGGAGATCTCGGGGCTCGTTGCACGCGGCGGAACGGGTCGCCCGATAGCGAGGATCTCAATGGCGACGGCCGGCTCGATGTGACGGTGGGGGCCGCGCGGGAGGACGTGTTCCGCTACGTGTTCCCGATCGGGGATGACCGTTTCTTCGTCCGGAGCGGCGTATCGCTCGCGGACTCGCGCGGGCGGGCGGTGGTATGGCGGTTATACCGCATCCCGTTTCGGGAGGACACGATCCAGATCGGGACACCGAACATCCGCCAGATCGAGTCGCTCCGACTCACGGTGGTCGCTCCCGATCGCGGCAGTCAGGAAGCGGAGTTTTTCGTCGCCCTGGCGCGGATGCGACTCGTCGGAGCTCCCTGGCTCAAGCGCGCCGCCAGCCCGATCGCCGGCCTCGGTGGGAGCCGCGGCGAGTCCCACGGCGAGGTGGTGGCGTCCGTCGTGACGACCGAGAACCAGGATCTTGGCTACACCCCACCGCCGGGCGTGATCGACCAGGCCGACCGGCTCGGTGCCGGATTCGATTTTGCCTCCCAGCAGATCAATGAGAAATCGCTGCGCCTGTTGGCGTCGGACCTGCGAACCGACGAGCGCGCGGAAGCGTTCCGGCGCTTTACCGACGAAGCCGACAAGAACTTCCTCCGCTACCGGGAACTGCGGTTATGGGCGCGGGGTCGCGGGCCGGGATGGGAGGACGGCGACCTGGAGTTCTTCGTCAAGGTCGGACGGGACGAGCACAACTTCTACATGTATCAGACCCCGATCCGGTCGTTCGATTGGGAGCCGGAGGTCGTGGTCGACATCGAGCGTTGGCTGATCCTGCGTGCGAAGATCGAATCCGCGTGGCTGCGCGGGGAGCCACCGTCGGGGAGCGTCGAGTGCGGCGGCGATCCCGAGGCGTTTGTCGCCTGCGACGGCCGGTACATCGTGCAGGTGCGCGATCCGGCGGTCTCGCCGCCCAACCTGGCGCGCGTTTCGGAGGTCGCGGTCGGGATGCGGCGGGTTGCGGAACGGGTGTTCATCGCGCAGGCGGAGTTGTGGGTCGACGACATTCGGCTGGGCGACGTCGTCGATGACATGGGCGTTGCCGGCGCCATCGATGCGCAGCTGCAAGCGGGCGACGTGTTCAACGCGAACTTCGGCTACTCGACCAAGGACGACCGTTTCCAGCAACTCGGGGAAGACCCCAGCTACGTGACCGACGGGCTGATTCAGCTCGGCGGGACGATTCGGCTGGAGAAGTTCGTTCCCGGCGCCACGGGGAAGTTCAGTCTCCCGCTCTCGATTCAACGGACGCGGAGCACGGCCGATCCGTTCTACCTGAACCGATCGGACATCCGAGCCGACGGCATTCGAGATCTCCGCCAGTCTCGCACCGCGTCGACCAGCTATGCCCTTTCGTACCGCCGATTGTCGCGCGGATCGTCGCTGGCGGAGAAGCTGTTCGTCGACCCGTTCGCCGTGACGGGCTCCCTCCAGTCGGGCCAAAGCACGACACAACTGTCGGATGCGGAGGTGAGCAACAAGCAGCTTCGTGTCGACTACATCAATGTTCCCGCCGACGTGAGCGTCAAAGCGTCGCCCGGATTCCTCGACGGGATCGTGGGGGGATTGCCCCCGTTCATCAGCCGGAGCCTGTTCGCCAAGTCGCTTCGGACCTCCCGACTGCGCCTGACGCCGTTCGCGGTACGGGGTGGTCTGCAGTTCAACGATAGCCGATCGAGCAGGTTTGCCTATCGCGTGCCGGTCACGCTGGCATCCGATTCGGCGATCCTGCCGCTCGAGAGTCTCAACCGGACGCTGCGGAGTTCCGCGGGAATCGATGTCCGGCCATTCCGCTCGCTGTCCTACCGCATCGACGTGAGTTCGACCCGCAATCTGCGGGACTACGGTGACACGACCACGGTCGGCCGTTTGTTGGGGCGCGAGCGCCGCAGCTTTCTCGGCCAGGACGTCGGGTTCGAACAACTGCGGCTCATGACGATGTCGTTCAACGTCGCGCCGGTGGTGTCCAGTTGGATGCAGCCGCGCTTTCAGTTCGCGTCGTCCTACAGTTTCAATCGGGATCCCAACGCGCGGCAGCCCGTCCGCGTGGAGTCGGATAGCGCCGGTGGGTTTCGTTCGTCGGAGACGCTGGGCAACACCCAGCGTCGCGAGATCGGCGCGACCGTCAACCCCCCCAATCTCATCGCCGGCGTCACGGGCGACTCCAGCGTCGTGACCCGGCTCTTCCGGCGGCTCCTCCCGATCGACGGCGCGCTGACTCGGGATCTGCGGTCGAGCTTCAACCGGCCGCCGTTCGACGCGAACCTGCACTATCAACTTGGCCTGGGCGGGTTCGATGACTTCCTCGAGGTCAATGGCGTGCCGGCCACCTCCGCGGCCGAGTCGCACGCACGCCGTCTGACCTCCGGCGTGCGGCTGCCGTTGAACGTCACGCTGCGCGGCAGCTACGAGGATCGAGAGACCTCGACCTGGTCGCGGCGGGGTCTGAGTGACGAACAGTCGCAGGTGGTGCAACGCAGTCGGGAGTGGCCGTCGGGATCGCTCAGCTGGACGCACACCCCGCGCTGGTTCATCAAGCGCGCGATCTCGCTGATGTCGGTGAATGCGCGCGTGAATCGGACCAAGACCGAGAGCGTGCAGCCGGGGCTCGTTGCCGGGACCTCCGGGACCGGGACGGCGAACATCACCCGGTCGTTCGCCCCTTCGGTGAGCGTGACGTGGGTCGGCGGGATTACGTCCAGGCTGCAGCATACCTCGACCAGGTCCGACGCCGTCACCTCGGGCAACGTCACCCAGCGGGACCAGAGCGAGTGGGGCGCCACACTCAATTTCTCGTTTCTGCCGCCCCGTGCCCTGGTCCGCCTGCCGAACGATATCCGCAGCACGGTGTCCTACAATACGTCGACCGTCACCGTCTGTCTGTTATTGGTGGATGCCGATGAGTGCACGTCGATCTCCGATTCCCGGCGTTCGTCGTTCGATGTCCGGATGGACACCGGGTTCTCGACGCAGGTGCGATCAGGGCTCAGCTTCAGTCTGATCCACAACGAACAACGCCACACATCGACCGAGACCCGTCAGGTCGTGTTCACGATCTTCGCCGAGGTCCTACTCGTGTCAGGACAAATACGATGAAGCAAATCAGCTGCGTGCTGGCGTTCGTCATGCTCACGGGATGTGGCGGCGCTGGGGCGGTCACCCAGTTCGATGGGGATTCCGCGTTGGGATACGTCCGGCAACAGCTGGCGTTCGGCCCGCGCGTTCCGAATACGCCGGCGCACCGCCAAACGGGGGACTGGATTCTCGCGCAGTTGCGCCGCGCGGCGGACTCGACGGAAGTCCAGGCGTTCGATCACGTCACCACCTCGGGCGACACGTTACGACTCCGCAATTTCATCGGCCGTTTTCGACCGACCGAGCCGGCGCGCGTCGTGTTGTTGGCCCACTGGGACACCCGGCCGCGCGCGGACCAGTCGGCCAATCTCGGGGCGCAGCGCACGCCGATTCCCGGTGCCAATGATGGGGCATCCGGGGTGGCGGTGTTGTTGGGAGTGGCCGACGTGCTGGCTCGGGTGCCGCCATCGGTGGGCGTCGACCTGGTCTTCGTCGACGGTGAGGACTACGGCGATTTTTCCGGACCCGACGTGTTGCTCGGATCCAGGTATTACGCGGCGACCCTCGACGCCGACCGGCTTCCGCTGTACGCGGTGGTATTCGACATGGTCGGCGACGCGGACCTGGAGATTCCGCAGGAACCCAACTCGGTCTCCGCCGCTCCCGAAGTGGTGAACCGGGTGTGGAGCACGGCGCGGGATCTCGGATACGGTCGCGTGTTCCGTGACCGGATGGGCGGACCGATCACCGACGATCACATCCCGTTGATTCAGGCCGGCGTGCGCGCAATCGATCTGATCGATTTTTCTTACGGACCCGGCAACGCCTACTGGCACACGCTCGAAGACACGCTCGACAAGGTGAGTGCCGGCAGCCTCAAGGTGGTGGGCGACGTGGCGGTGGCGCTGGTGCAGTAGCCCGTGGCGCGGCGGCGTCATTTTGCGCCGCCGGGCGACGCGGCGGCACCGCCGCTGGTGCCCCGAACGCCCATGCTCGGTGCATGGCAACTCGCGACGACCGCCGCGCGGCGCTGGTCCTGATGGGCCTGGCCCTCGTGGGCGTACTGGTCCGCGCGGTGCGCGGCGGAAGTACGCCGCCGGGCGCCGTCGCCTATCGTGCAAGCCCGGCGCCGCGTCCGCTGCGCGATTCGGTGGCGAGCCGGTCCAGCAGGCTCGCGCGCCCGCTCGGGACGGGTGAACGGATCGATGTCGACCGGGCACCGGCCGAGGAACTGGTGCGGCTTCCCGGTGTCGGCCGAGGGCTCGCCGGCCGTATCGTTGCCGACCGCGAGGCGCAGGGGCCGTTCGGCTCGCTGGAAGGGTTGGGGAGGGTTCGCGGCATCGGTCCGGCGGCGCTGGAACGGCTCGGGCCGCACACGACGTTCCGGTCGCGGGCGGCGCGGTCGCCACCTGCGGGCCCGGCGCCCGTTCCCATCAACCGCGCGAGCGCGGAACAACTGGTTGCCTTGCCCGGTATCGGTCCGGCGCTGGCGGCTGCGATCGTCGAAGAGCGCCGCTCCGGCGGGCCGTTCCGCTCGCTGGACGATCTGGCACGCGTTCCGGGTCTCGGGGCTACGCGCATCGCGCGATTGAAAACGCGTATCGTCATACCCTGACTACAGATACCTTGACACTACCTAGGGGTCCGGTACTTTACCGAAGTCGGCGACTCGGCCCTTGGCGTACGCCCGCTTCCGTTTCATCGAAGGGTATCCATGGCAACAGCGGCACCCAGTACCGTTCGGTTAGGCGACCTCCTGGTGCGCGAAGGCCTGATCACGCGCGAGCAGCTCGACCAGGCGCTCACGGAACAACGCAACACCGGGATGCGGCTGGGCTACTCGCTGGTGAAATTGGGGTTCGTGCAGGAAACCGAGATCACCAAGATGCTCGCGCGACAGTATCGCATGCCGGCGGTCGATCTGTCGCGCTTCGAGGTTGACGAGAAGATCGTCAAGCTGGTCCCCACCGATGTCGCGGTGAAACACATGGTGCTCCCGCTCAAGCGTGACGGGCGCACCCTCACCGTGGCGATGGCCGATCCCACCAACGTGGGTGTGATCGACGACCTCAAGTTCATCACGCGCTACGACATCTTTCCCGTCATCGCCGGCGAGTACACGCTCAAGACGGCCATCGAGCGGTACTACGAGCAGACCGATGCGCAACTGCAGAATCTCCTCAAGGACATGGAGGACGAGGACCTCGAGGTCATCGAGGAAACGGAGGACGAAGCGCCGGTTCAGATCGGCGACGACGCGCCGGTGGTGAAGCTGATCAACGGCATTCTGACCGATGCGGTGAAACGGGGCGCCAGCGACATCCATATCGAGCCGTTCGAGCACGAATTGCGCGTGCGGTATCGGATCGACGGGGCGCTGCAGGAGGTCATGAAACCGCCTATCAAACTCAAGGCGGCGCTCACCAGTCGCGTCAAGATCATTTCCTCGTTGAACATCGCCGAACGCCGCGTGCCGCAGGACGGGCGCATCAAGCTGAAGATGGGGAAACGGGTGATCGATTTCCGGGTATCCACGCTCCCGGTCATCTTCGGCGAGAAGATCGTGATGCGGATCCTCGACAAGGGGAACCTCACACTCGATTTGTCCAAGTTCGGTTTCGAGCCGAAGCAGGAAAAAGACCTGATGAGCGCCATCCTGAACCCCTACGGGATGGTCCTGGTCACCGGGCCCACGGGGTCGGGCAAGACCACGACGCTCTATTCGGCCTTGTCGCAGGTGAACAACATCGAAGTGAACATCATGACCGCCGAAGATCCCGTGGAGTACAACATCTACGGGATCAATCAGGTCCTGGTGCGCAACGAGATCGGGATGACCTTTGCCGCGGCGCTGAAGGCGTTCCTGCGGCAGGATCCCAATATCATCATGGTGGGTGAGATCCGGGACATCGAAACCGGCGGCATCGCCATCAAGGCGGCGCTCACCGGCCACCTGGTGTTGAGTACGCTCCATACCAACGACGCCTCGTCGACGATCACGCGCATGATCGACATGGGCATCGAGCCGTTCAACGTGTCGAGCGCGGTCAACCTGATCGTGGCCCAGCGTCTGGTGCGGCGGATCTGCGTGGACTGCAAGGGCGACCACGTGTACGCCGCGGACGAACTGGCCGCGCTGGGACTCACGCCGGAAGCGGCGGAGGGCATTGCGTTCAAGAAGGGGACCGGATGTGACACCTGCGGCGGGACGGGGTATCGTGGTCGTGCGGGGCTGTACGAAGTCATGGCCCTGTCGCCCGAATTGCGCCGGCTGATTCTCCGGGGGGCGTCGACGGCGGACCTGCAGGATCAGGCGGTGAGCGAGGGCATGCTCACGTTGCGGATGGACGGGATGGTGAAGGTACGGAAGGGTGTGACGTCACTCGAAGAAGTCGTCAAGGAGACGGCGGCGGGGTAATCCATGACCGGACCGGAGGGTGATCAGGCCGTCAAGCCTCAGGGCGTGAACCTGCGGGCGCTGCTCGAGGAGATGATCGAGCGCGACGCGTCGGATTTGCATATCACGGCGGGCGAGCGTCCGAAGTTCCGTATTGACGGTGAGATCACCAACTCGAAGCTCGAACACCAGCTGAATCCGAAGGAAACGCTGCAACTGGCGTATTCCGTGCTCACGGAAAACCAGAAGAAGCGGTTCGAGACCGACGACGAGTTGGATTTCTCCTTCGGCATTCAGAACCTGGCGCGGTTCCGCGGCAACGTCTTCAAACAGCGCGGCTGTGTGTCGATGGTGATTCGGCAGATCCCGTTCTCGGTCAAGACGTTCGACGAGTTGGGGCTCCCACACGTCATGGCCAAGCTGTCCGAGCGGCCGCGGGGCCTGGTCCTGGTCACGGGACCGACCGGGTCAGGCAAGTCGACCACGCTGGCCGCGATGATCGACAAGATCAACCGCGAACGCCGGGGCCATATCATTACGGTCGAGGACCCGATCGAGTTCATCCACCGTCACCAGAACTGTATCGTCAATCAACGGGAGATCGGGACCGACACGCAGTCGTTTGCGAATGCGCTGAAGTACGCCCTGCGGCAGGACCCCGACACGGTGCTGGTCGGCGAGATGCGGGATCTGGAGACGATTCAGGCGGCGCTGACCATCGCGGAAACCGGACACCTGGCCTTTGCGACCCTGCATACGAACTCCTGCGCGGAGACCATCAACCGCGTGATCGATGTCTTCCCGTCGCACCAGCAGTCGCAGGTGCGGGCGCAGCTGGCCTTCGTGCTCGAGGGGGTCATCACGCAGACGCTGCTGCAGAAGGCCTCCGGCAAGGGGCGGCTGATGGCGTGCGAGATCATGGTGGCGACCCCGGCGATCCGCGCGCTCATTCGTGACGACAAGGTCCACCAGATCTACTCGGCGATGCAGTCCGGCAAGAAACACGGTATGAAGACCCTGGCCGATTCGCTGTACACCCTGTACATGTCGCGCGATGTCTCGCTCGACGAGTGTCTGCGCGTTGCACCCGACCAAAACGAGTTCCTGCGCATGATCGGTGAACCCGCCCAAGGTGAAGACGAGGGTGGGGCGCGGGCCACGGCCGGGCGCCGCTAGCCCCGACGGAGACGGACTATGCCAACCTTTGAGTACACCGCGCGCACGCAACAGGGCGAGGAAACCACCGGGACGATGGACGCGGCGACTCGCGATGAAGTGGTCGCCAGTCTCCGCAAGAACCGCATGGTGCTGGTCCGGCTCCGCGAGGCCAAGAAGGCGGCCCGCGCCAAACGCGTCCCGACCCGCGACGTCGTGATCTTCACACGGCAGTTCGCGACGATGATCAACTCCGGCCTCCCGCTGGTCCAGGCGCTGGACATCCTGGCACAGCAGACCGAAAACGCGGCCCTGGCGGAAACCACCAAGCAGGTGGTGTACGACGTGGAGAGCGGCAACACGCTCGCCGATGCTCTCGCCAAACACCGGAACGCGTTTACCGATTTGTACGTGAACATGGTGGCCGCCGGCGAGGCGGGTGGTATTCTCGACACCATCCTGCTGCGCCTCGCCACCTTCCTCGAGAAAAACGACGCCATTGTGCGCAAGGTCAAGGGCGCCATGATCTACCCGGCCGTGATCTTCTCGGTCGCCGGGATCGCGATCCTGGTGCTGCTGATCTTCGTGATTCCGGTTTTCCAGGACATGTTCGCCTCGGTGGAGATGGAACTGCCGTTGCCCACCAAGATCGTCATCGGATTGAGTGACGCGCTGCAGAGCTATTGGTGGCTGTTCGGCATTATCGCGGGGTTGTCCGTCGCGGCCATTCGGAAGTACTACGAGACGGACGGCGGGAAGCTGGTCATCGATCGCCTCATGCTGCGCGCGCCGGTGCTGGGCGACCTGCTCAGGAAGTCGGCGGTGTCCCGCTTCACCCGTACCCTCGGCACGTTGATCTCGTCCGGCGTCTCGATCCTCGATGGGCTGGAGATCACCGCCCGTACCGCCGGCAACCGGGTCATCCACGACGCGGTCATGGAGTCGCGCGGATCGATCGCGGGCGGTGAGACGATCGCCAACCCGCTCGAGAAGTCGGGCGTCTTTCCGCCGATGGTGACCTCGATGATCGCGGTGGGTGAAGCCACCGGCGGCCTCGACGAGATGCTGACGAAGATCGCCGACTTCTACGACGACGAGGTCGACGCCGCGGTCGGCGCCCTGCTGTCGCTGATGGAGCCGATCATGATCGTGGTGCTCGGCGTCATCGTCGGTGGCATGATCGTCGCCATGTATCTCCCGATCTTCGGGATGATCAACACGGTCCAGTAGCGCGGGATCCTGCGCGTAACGGCGGCCTCCTCGGTTCCGGGGAGGCCGCCGGCGTTTGGGCTTGTTCCGCGGCGAGCACCACGCTATCGGTTCGCTATGCGCGTGTTCGGCATCCACGACGACAAGACGCTCGCCCAGTTCCATGACGTGGCGTCCCGGGCGGCGGCGGCGGCGCTCATGGCCGACGGCCACGTCGGATACGTCATGCCGATCGGCGGGGTTGCCGCGTATCGTGACCGGATTTCAGTCGTGGGCGTCGGGTTCGACATCGCCTGCGGCAATGCCGCCATCCGAACCGACCTGACGACCGATGCGCTTGCCGCCTCGCCGGCCCGGCTCAGGCGCGAGCTCGACCGCCTGGCGGATCTGATTCAGCGGACCGTGAGTTTCGGGATCGGCCGGAAGAACACGTCCGGCGACGCGCCGACCGACCACCCGCTGTTCGACGCTGCCGCGTGGGACGCCGTTCCGGCCGCGCACCGCGACCGGCTGCGGGACAAGGCGCGGGCGCAGCTCGGTACCGTCGGCAGCGGCAATCACTACGTCGATCTGTTCGAAGACGAAGTCGGCGCCCTGTGGGTCGGCGTGCATTTTGGCAGCCGCGGGTTCGGCCACACGGTGGCTTCGGGCTTTCTGGCGCTCAGCCAGGACAAGGCGTGGGGCGCGCGGGCGCCCGAGCGGGAGGTGCTGCTCGACGTGCATACGCCGCTCGGTGAGGCGTACTGGCACCTCATGACCCTCGCGGGGGGCTACGCGTACGCCGGCCGCGAGTGGGTCGCGCGGAAGGTGGTCGAGCTACTCGGCGGCGCCGAGCGGGAGTTGGTGCACAACCATCACAATTTTGCCTGGCGCGAAACGCATGACGGCGAGGACCTCGTCGTGGTGCGCAAAGGCGCCACGCCGGCGTTCCCGGGGCAGATGGGATTCGTCGGCGGGTCGATGGGGGACGACGCGGTCATCGTGCGCGGTGCCGAGCCCGGAGACGATGCGACGATCGCGCTGCAACGGGCGGCACTCTACTCCACCGTGCACGGGGCGGGCCGCGTGATGTCCCGCACGGCCGCCGCGGGGAAACGGACCCGCAGGGGCCGGGAAAAGTCGTCCGGCCGTGTCACGCCCGAGATGATGCGGAGCTGGGTGGACGGTAAGGGCGTGGTGTTGCGCGGCGGCGGCCTCGACGAGAGCCCCCACGTATATCGCCGTCTGCCCGACGTGCTTGCCGCGCAGCGGGGGACCATCGAGATTCTCCATACGCTGCGGCCGTTGATCGTCGTGATGGCCGGGGCCAACGAGTTCGATCCGTACAGGGACTGACCGATGACAGACCGTATCGCGAAGACCGACGAGGAATGGGCCGCGCAGCTTACCCCCGAGCAGTACCGCATCGCACGGCAGAAAGGCACCGAGCCCGCGTTCTCCGGTGACTACTGGGACGAGAAGACGCCGGGTACCTACCGCTGCGTCGCGTGCGGAGCGGAGCTGTTCTCGTCGGACACGAAGTTCGAGTCGGGCACCGGCTGGCCCAGTTTCTCCGCGCCAGTCGATCCCGCCCACGTGGCGACGCAAGAGGACACGAGTCATGGCCTGCGCCGCACGGAGGCGCTCTGCGCGCGCTGCGATGCGCACCTCGGGCACGTGTTCGACGATGGCCCCGATCCGACGAGGCTGCGCTACTGCATCAACTCCGCGTCGTTGCGGCTGGAACCGCGCGCCTGACCGGTTAGCGACGGGGAGGTTGGGATTGCCTACCGCCACTTGTGCTAGGGCTAAGGGCTAGGCGGGTCGGCGCGAGTGTGCGCGTGCGCGGCCAAGGCCGCGGCTCGGCGCCGGCCGCTGCAAGCGGCACTGTGGGCGCTGAGGATCTAACCGCCCTCGATCGCGCCCGTCGCGACGACGAGCAGCGCGGACGC
>DASWIX010000063.1:0-2242 GCA_036397455.1 Gemmatimonadales bacterium
GCTTGGGCTCGGCCTTCGGATACCGAGGCGCACACCAGCATGACCAAAGCGATGACGGCAAGTCGCACGCGCATTGGGGCTCTCCGATTTTGGAAGGCGCCACAAGGTAAGAAGTTGCCCTGTGCGATGCAAACTTTGGACGCCGTCAGCTCAACGCCAGCGTCGGCAGAAACGTCGGCGCCTTCCTTACCCTCGTCGCCTGCTCGAAGGCGTACGCCAGGCGAACGAGCACGGGCTCGCTCCAGGCGCGGCCGTAGAACGAGATGCCGAGCGGCAGTCCGAAATGCACCCCCGCCGGCACCGTGATGTGCGGGTACCCGGCCACGGCAGGGAACTGCGAGCTGCCCGCCCCACCGCCTCCACCGCCACCGCCTGCCAGATCCACGAGCGACGCCACTCCGCCCGAGGGTCCCATCATCGCGTCCAAGCGGTGCTTCTCCATGGTCGCGTCGATGCCTTTGGCGCGCGTCAGCTCGACGCACCTGGCGCGCGCGTCGAGATACGCCTGATCGGTGAGCGGCCCCCGTGCCTGCGACGCGATGAACGTCTCCTGGCCGAAGTACGGCATCTCGCGGTCTTTGTTCGCTTCGTTGAACGCGATCAGATCCGCGAGCGTGCGGACCTTCACCTCCTGGGGCATGGTGGCCAGGTACGCGTTGAGATCCGCCTTGAACTCATACTGCAGCACATCGCGCTCATTGCTGCCCAACTGTCCCGCGGTCTCGATGTCGGCGGGGTCGACCACGTCCGCACCCTGGGCCTTGAGCACGGCGATGGCCGATTCGACCACACGATCGACGATCGGGTTGTTCCCGCTGCGGCGCTGGACGCCGACACGGGCTCCCTTGAGCCCGTTGGGATCGAGAAACGTCGTGTAGTCGGCGGCGATGTGGCCATCGGCCGCCGCGGTCGCCGCATCGCGGGGATCGATGCCGGCCAACGCCGTGAGCAGCGCGGCCGCGTCAGCCACGGTGCGACACATCGGTCCCGCGGTGTCCTGGCTGTGGGCAAGGGGGATGATTCCGGAGCGGCTCACGAGGCCGACGGTGGGCTTGATGCCGACGATGCCGCAGGCGTTCGACGGGCTGATGATCGACCCGTCCGTTTCCGTTCCCACGGCCACCGCGCACAGGTTGGCACTCACCGCGGTCCCCGACCCGGAGCTCGACCCGGACGGCGTGCGATCGAGCACGTACGGATTTCGACATTGGCGACCGCGGCCGCTCCACCCACTGGACGAGCGATTGGACCGGAAATTGGCCCACTCCGAGAGATTCGCCTTGGCCAGGATGACCGCGCCCGCCGCTCGGAGTCGCTCCACGATAAAGGCGTCGCGCAGGGCGATATTACCTTCGAGCGCCAGCGAGCCGGCCGTGGTCTGCATGCGGTCGTGCGTGTCGATGTTGTCCTTGACGATGACCGGAATGCCGTGCAGGGGACCACGCACTCGGCCCCGCCGGCGCTCGGCATCCATCGCGTCCGCGATCGCGAGCGCGTCGGGGTTGGGTTCGAGCACGGACCGGAGCGTGGGTCCCCCCTCCCGGCGGTCGAGTGCGGCGATCCGGTCCAGGTAGGCCTGGGTGACCCCGCGGGACGTGAGCCGTCCGGACCGCATGCCGTCCTGGAGCTGGGCGACGGTCACCTCTTCCAGCGCGTCCGCCTGTTGCGACGGGCCGCGCGACAGCACGGCGCCGGCCACCGCCAGGGATGTGAGCTCGACGAATCCACGGCGCGACAATGGCTTGGACGAATCGTTCCAGTTCATGCGTGACTCCGATTGAAAGCCACCGCGGTGGCTAGGCCGTGGGCCTGGCGTCGAGCTCGATCTCGATCCCACCCACCATGCCGGCGACCCAGTTGTACAGCGCGCATCCGATCGCGGTGAAGATGAATCCGCACAAGCCGTAGAGGAGGGGAAGCAAAACGATCAACCCTACGCCGAAGCCCGTGTCGGTGGGCGAGAACATGACCGCGAGCAAAAAAAACGGGACAAAGATCAGTCCCATGAGACCGTACAGCAGACCGAGGACTTTGGCCGTCTGCGCGATCGAGAAGCGGCGGAGCTGCTGAGCCACGATGGCTCCTGGTGAGGGGACCGCCTAACCTGCGAGCGGACCGGTGGAGGCGCAAGCAAGCACGCTCAGCGCAGCAGCTGGTCGCGGACCTCGCCGTGCGATTCCATCTGGCGCCGCACCATGTCGTAGTACACGCCGCGGGAATTTACGAGCTCGTCGTGTGTGCC
>DASWIX010000064.1:0-9519 GCA_036397455.1 Gemmatimonadales bacterium
CCCCCCGGCGCCCGGCATGCGTCGCCCCTACCCACCACCCGCCCACATCGGTATTTTCGCCGGATTCCCCGGAGGCCATCCCATGTCACGCCGAACCATGCTGCCGGTCCTGTTCCCCCCCCGTATCGCGCGCGGTGCCCGCTGGTCGTGGCTCGCCTGCGTGACGAGCGTCGTAGCCGCCTGCACCGGCACTGATCCGTCCGAGATCGTCAGCGTGACGCTCTCGCCCGCCACGGTTACGGTCGCGGTGGGCGCCACGGTGCAGCTCGGTGCCAGGTTGGTGGACGCCGACGGCAGTTTGCAGAACGGCGTGGGAATCGAGTGGACCAGTTCGGTCCCAGCGGCCGCAACCGTCTCGTCCGGCGGCCTGGTGACCGGCATCGGCGGCGGGACCGTCACGATCACGGCCACCGTGGGCTCCGCGTCCGGTCAGGCGTCGGTCGTGGTTGGCGCGGGTTTTGAAACGCTGGGATTCCCCGCGGAGGGACTCTCGCTCGACGCGCTCGGCGCGACCGCCACGCTCACGGCCCAGCCACTCGATGCCGGGGGCAACGCGGTCAGTGGGATCGAGGTGCGCTATGCGTCATCCGATCCACTGGTCGCCACGGTATCGACCGCGAACAGCATTGCGACCGTCACTGCCATCAGCAACGGCACCGCCAACGTCATCGCCACCGCGGGCGGCGCGTCGCAGACCGTCCCCGTGACGGTGAGTCAGGTGGCGGTGGGATTCTCCATCGGATGCCCCGACGCGACGCTCGAGAAGGTCGGCGAGACGATCGACTGCGGCGCGGTCCAGATGGACCGGCTCGGAAACGACATCGAAGGCGCGGCCGCCGGCGTGAGCTACGGGTCGAGCAACACCGCCGCCGCGACGGTCGATGCGGATGGTATCGTAACGGCCGTGGACAACGGTTCAACCACCATCAGCGTGACCGGCACGGCCGGATCGGGTTCGGCGGACATCGCGGTCGACCTCACGCTCGTGTTCGGCGACGTGGTCACCGGTGCGGTCTCCTGTGGTGGCTGCACGCAGTCTTGGACGCTGGACTTCGCCGCCGGCTCGACCCAGCCACTCGTCGCGTGGGCCTATCCGATCCCGATTCAGGGACAGGTTGGCGGTGATCCGGCGGGCGGCATCGATCCGGAGTTATCGATCACCAATGCGTCAGGGACCATACTCGGCGAAGCGATCTTCGCGGCCGGCATCGAGGAACTGGTTGCCCGGACGGCCTTCGACGGCAGCGCGAACAACCAGCTGATTCTCGAGGGACTCGGCACGGCGCTGCCGTACGACTACGCGCTCGGCCTCCCCGATTGCCGCGAACTCGGAGCGCCGTTGCCCGGCACCGGCTGGTGGAACACCGGCTTCACCTCGACCACGATCGATTGCGTCCTCTACAACGGCGCCATCGATCCGAGTACGCCGGTATTCACCACCGCCGGCGTGTGGGGCATCGACCTCATCAACGCCGGCGAGGCGGTCGTGATCGACTACATGGCCGGTTGCTCGCCGGACGCGATCGCCGCGGGCTCCCCCTGGGCCGACATCTGCGCCGACCCGGGGACGCTCGACCCGTTCATCCATGTCTTCGGGCCCCTGGCTGGCCAGGTCTGGTGGGATGACGACGGAGCTGGGTTGCCCAATTCGCGTATCACCTTCACCGCGCCCACCACGGGCGCCTATACGGTGATTCTCACCGCGTACGATCCGGGGCAGGCCGGCGGATTCACCTTCTGCACGTATATGTGCGTCCCGCCCGGCCCCCCGCCGGCTGGCGTCCGGGCCGGCGAGCCGGGCGCATCGTCCACGACGTGGCGAAGCCGTACGACCATGGACGTGACGGTCGAGGCGTTGCAACGCGCCGGCATCGCGCCGGCGTCATCCAACACGCGCAGGCGACCGCGGAAATAGTGCCACGTCGCGCCGCGCTCCTCGTGGCGGCTGCGCTCGGGTGCACCGCACCCGCGGACGACGCGGCCGTCGTCGTCGAGCAGGTCCGGGAAGCGTTTCGCCACGCCTGGACGGGCTACGTCGAACACGCGTGGGGACACGACGAGCTGACACCGCTGACCGGCGGCTCTCGTGACTGGTACGACGCGTCGCTCCTGATGACCCCGCTCGACGCCTTCGACACGATGCTGCTCATGGGTCTCGATGACGAAGCGGCGGCCGCCAAGCGACTCATCTTCGACAGCCTGTCGTTCGACCGCGATGTCCCGGCGCAGGTGTTCGAGATCACCATCCGTCACCTGGGCGCCCTGATCACGGCCTACCAGATGGACGGTGATCAGCGATTCCTCGCCCTCGCGATCGATCTCGCCGACCGACTGCTGCCCGCGTTCGAGACGCCGACGGGCATGCCCTATCGTTACGTCAACCTGCGCACCGGCGCGATCAGCGATTCGATCAACAACCCGGCGGAGATCGGCACGTTGATCCTCGAGCTCGGCTCGTTGTCGAACCTCACGGGGAATCCCGTCTATTACGACAAGGCCAAGCGCGGGATGCGTGCCGTCTTCGACCGTCGCTCGCCGATCGGCCTGGTGGGTGAGACGATCGACGTGGTCACCGGCGACTGGGACCGCACCGCCAGCCACATCAGCGGGCGCATCGACTCGTGGTACGAGTATCTCTACAAGGCGTGGCGCCTGTTCGGCGACCCCGACTTCCGGCGTATGTGGGAGGAGAGCATCACGGCGGTAAATCGCTATCTCCCCGATGCGCGCCAGGACGGATACTGGTACGGGCACGTCGACATGAACACCGGCGAGCGCATCGCGACGCAGTTCGGAGCGCTCGACGCCTTCATGCCGGCCCTGCTGGCCCTGAGCGGGGACGTTGATCAGGCCGTCCGGCTGATGGAATCCTGTTACCGGATGTGGACTGCGTTCGGTATCGAGCCGGAAGTGCTCGACTACACGACCATGGACGCGGTCTATCCGGGTTATGTGCTTCGTCCGGAAGCAATCGAGTCGGCTTACTATCTGTATCATTTCACCGGCGACCCCAGGTATCGCGAGATGGGTCGCACCATGATCGATAGTGTGCTGACGCTGACGCGGACAGAGTTCGGTTTCGCCGCGCTCGCGTCGGTCGTGACACGCGAGCAACGAGACCGCATGCAGAGTTTCTTCCTCGCCGAGACGCTGAAGTACGCCTACCTGTTGTTCGCCCCGCCTGAGACCCTCGATTTCGACGCGGTGACCTTCAACACCGAAGCGCATCCGATCCGGGCATTCGGCCCCGACGCGCGGCAATAGGCCTCGCGTCACATCAGGCATCTACCGGGAAGCGGGACGTCATGCCTACCGACGCAGGCCGTGCATTCCTCGAGCAAAACGGCAGGCGCCCCGACGTCACCACGACGCCGAGTGGGCTCCAATACGAGGTCGTGAAACAGGGTGACGGTCGGAAGCCCAAGGCAACCGACGTCGTGAGTGTGCATTACCGCGGCACGTTCATTGATGGCACCACGTTTGACGCGTCCGATCGGAACGGCGCCCCGGTTAGCTTCCCGCTCAACGGCGTGATCGGCGGGTGGACCGAAGGCGTCCAATTGATGTCCGTGGGCAGCATCCACAACCTGTATCTGCCACCCGACCTCGCGTACGGCGCCCGCGGCGCGCCACCAACCATCGCGCCCAACACGACGCTGATCTTCGAGGTGGAGCTGGTGGGCATCGATTGAGTTCCGGCAGCGGAGAGCTTGACCCACGCCCGCTCAGCGAACCGATCGGCACCAGCGGTGTATCAGGTCGTTCGACGGCCCTTTTGGGAGATCGCCATGTGCATCCCGGCTGGTAACCGCCCCCGCCGACACGCGGCCACCTTGCTTCCCCTCCTGGCGCTCGCGGCCGGGGTGGTGCCTGGCGTCGCCGCCGCGCAGGCTTGGCGACCACCGATTCGGCGCGACAGTGTCTCCCAACGACCCGTGAACCCGGCTGTTCAGCACTACCTGGCCCGCCGGGCCGCGTTGGCGGCGAAGCGGATCGATCGACGGATGCCGTCGGTAGTAGTTGGTGAGGCGGAGCCCAACAACTCCCCCTTCGCCGCCACGGTCGTCGCGCTGTTCGACACCGTCAGCGGCACCATCAGCCCCGGCGATGACATCGACTACTTCGCCGTCGATCTGACAGCCGGGACGATGCTCGACCTCGATATCGATGCGGCGGCAATCGGGTCACCGCTCGATCCCGTGATCGGCCTGTTCGACACCGACGGCGAAACGCTCCTCACGTTCAACGACGATTCCGAGGGACCCGACAGCCGGATCCTGTATGTCATCCCGGCCGATGGGCGCTACTACGCTGCGGTCGTTGGGAGCAACGGCGGCGGCGGCCCTTCCTACGTGTATGCCATGGCGTTCGGTGTATTTGTCCCCGACGAGAGCGAGCCGAACAACAGCGCCGCAGAGGCCAACGTCGTCGCGCTCGGCGACGGTGTGATCGGCGTGATCGACCCTGCCACCGACGTGGACTACTTCGCGATCGACCTGACCGATCGCGCCCTGCTCGAGGTCGGGCTTTCGGCGCCGTTCTTCGCGTCCCTTGCCGTGTACGGCACCGACGGCACGACGTTGCTCGATTCCGATCAGTTCAGTGGGTCGCCGCAATGGGTGCGGGCGTACGTGCCGGCGGCCGGCCGGTATTACGTGGCGGTCTCGCCGCTGCCGGGGAGCGGGGGGCAACGTGGCCCATACCGGTTCGTATCGGATACCATCGCAACCGGGCCGGGCGACCCCACGACGCTGTTTGCAACCGGATTTCTCATCCCGACGGCGCTCGCGTTCGACCAGGAAGGAATGTTGTACGTGTCGGACGCGTTCGCCCAGGAGATCGTTCGGGTGGGGCCGGACGGCACCGTCTCGCCGTTCGTGACCAACATCGCGGCCTACGGGCTCGCGCTGGACGGATTTGGCAATCTCCTCGCGACGGGGTTCGACCTCAACACCGGGACGGTCGGCATCTTTCGGTTCACACCCGCAGGCGATCGGACGACGTTTGCCAGCCAGGACCTCTACCCGGTGGGGGCGATCACGGCGGGGCCGGATGGTGACGTGTGGGTCGTCGACTGCGGGTCGATCTGTTACCAACTGGTTCGGTTCGACCCGTTTGGCACGCGCAAGGCGGCGATGACGCTGCCGCCCGGGGTCCCCGGCGGGATAGCCTTCTCGCCGGCGGGCACACTGCACGTCACGATGGACAGCATCGTGTACCGCGTCGACGGGCAGTCGGCGAGCGCCGCCGTCACAACCGAGTTGTATTTGGAGGGGCTCGCGTTCGACGAGGATGGGTACCTGTACGTCGCGAACGGCTTCTTGGGCAAGGTCTTGTTGTTCGATCCCACTTATCAGGTGATGAACGACCCCTTCGCGGCCACCCACCTCGGTGGCCCTATCTCTCTGGCCTTCGGACGCGATAACACCGGGGCCATGACGGGCCAACTGCTGGCCGCCAACATGGGATACAATCTTCACCCGCCGTACGCCGGCGGGATCGTCGTCCTGAACCCCGACGGCATCCGGGCGCCTGGTATGCGGGTTGGGGTGGACCTGATCCGCGTCGCCTCCGGCGTACTCATCGCCGGCACGGTGGGAGCCGAGTACGCCGACACGCTGGTGCTCGCGGACGACGTGAATGCGCCGATCTGGAGTGTCGCTGACGGGGCGCTTCCACCCGGGCTCGCGCTCGATAGTGCAACGGGCGTCGTCAGCGGGGTGCCGGAGACGGCGGGAACGTATTCCTTCACTGCCCGGGTCGACGGCGATGGCCGGTTGGGCATTGGCGCGTTCGTGCTGGAGGTTGTCGAGCCCATCGTGACGGTGACGAGCGCGGTCGACGCGGCGCTCGGCGTCCCGGGCGTGCTGACCCCGGAACTCGAGCGGTACTTCGATTTGCAAGGAAATCAAAACGGCGTGTTCGACATCGGCGACGTCCGGGCGTTTCTGCGGCGTCAAGGACAGCTTCCCGCCATCGGGAGCGCCGCAGCCACGCGTGGAGGCAACGAGCGATGATGCGTCCTTCCCTGGTAGCCGCGGTGGTTCTCGCCGTCCTGCTCACCGCGTCGGCCTGCGGCACCGAGCCCACCGTTGGCGGCCGGATGTTGGTCTCCCTGGAAACACCCGCCAGCGACGACGGCGCTCTCGCCGTCGTCGTGACGGGCCCCGGAATTGCCGAGGTGATGCCGACGTCGTCCTCCTACAGTGTGTACTGGCGCCTGGCCTCCGCGACGGAAGCACGCGTCCTCGTGTTCGGGAATATCTCGCCGGGACCGTTGTTCGCGCTGCTGGTGGAAGACCGGTCCGCCGTATTCGTCGGCCAGGTGACCGAGGTCGCCCGACGCGACGACGCGCTGCGCGACGATCCCGTGGATTACACCATCAGCATTGTCCCGTTGGCAGATCCGGAGTAGCGGAGGCGAACCGGTCGGCTCAACGCCGGGATCGGAGCACCGCGTCGATCAGGTGGAACGCAGCGCGCTGGACGCGGCCGTCCGCGTCGCTGGACCGGTCGTCAGCCGACCGACCCCAGCCCGGCGACCGCGCCGATCGTCGCGTAGCAGCTCCCCGACAGGATGAGGGGGAAGGTTCTTGCAGTCCCCGCCGCACGGCCGCGATCCGCAATCGTCGCCCAGAGTTGCGATGCCACTTTCGGTTCCGGCATGAAGGGGTCGACCTCGACCTCCACCCCGTCGGCGTGAACGCGGTGCCCCGCTCGTTCGAGATGTCCACCAGCCCCTCATCGAGCAGCCGGCGTGGCCCGCTGCCCATCCGCACGTTACGGATACCTGCATCGTACGGGACCGCAACGACCGCGACGTCCATGCGACTCGCGCCCTAGAGCTTATTCTCGAGCATCTGGCGGAGGAGCAGCGCGATGTCGAAGATGAGCAGCGTTACAGCCCAATCGAGCATCTGCCGCGGAAAGACGTTGATGAACGGTATTTCGAGCCCGAAGAGGTTCAGCAGCTTTTCGACAATGGCCAGCGCAAACAGCAGGAAGGCGGCACCGAGAAACGCGGGAGCGGTGTAGAGGTTTTCCTGTCGTTCCTGCATCGTATCCTCCGGGGTGATGAGGGTCACCCAAGGATACGCACGGACTGCAGCTGAGACCAATCCCGCCGCGTTCACGCCGCGGAGGGACCGTCGGAGGATTTACCGCTTGTTGCGACGGCGCCGGCGTTCGGCCGCGGCAGCCTTGAGCCGTTTGGCCGTGCTGGGCTTGACGTAGTAGCGCTTGTTGCGGACGTCTTTCAAGATTCCTGCGCGCTGCACCTTCTTCCGAAACACTTTCAGGGCCCAATCGACCCGGTCGGTCTCGGTCAAGTCTACTCTCGGCATCGGGCCCCTCCTGAATGGGTCAGCGGTGAATAAGAACGGGACCACCCGCATCTCACGGGTCGGCCCCGCTGGGACCGACCTCCGTGGCCGGCCCTGCCGCGAACTTCGCAGCCCAAGTCTCAGGCTGGTAAGAACCTAGCGGGTCGGATTGGGGGACGCTAGGGGGCTCGGCCGATGAGGCACATCACCGCGGTCTGGTGCATCGCGACGTGAAGCCGGCCAAACGTCATGTTGTACTGCCGCGCCCTCGAACATGATCTCGCCAAGCTGCTCGATTTCGGATTGGCCACGGGGCATCTCGCGCGTCGCTGCAGCCGGACACGGCAGGACGCATGGCCGAGCCAGCGGCTCGCGGATCCTTGAAGGGACTCACTCTACTCGCCCCCTGGCCGAAGACCCTGGAGATGTTTCGCGGCGACGCCTCGTGGCCCGTATTGGGGGCCTCGCGACTGACCCGCGACCGCAAGGGGTTCAGAAACTCTCTGGTGAGGAGAAAGTACCGCCTTCGGCGAGGCAATGACCGGATCCTCGACGCGATCGTGGACGCGGATCTCCTCGTCACGGTCGTCCGCATCGGACATCGTCGCGACGGTAACGCCATGCCGCTCCGCCGCAAGCGGCGTTCCCGATCCTCCCGGTAAACGCAGGCCGCCATCATCCTCTTCTTCTCGATTCTCGATGAGCGGCAGCGACGGCCTTACGCCGGCCTCGAGTCCCTGAAGCTCGGCCATGGGGGGGGACCGCCGCATCGCCGTTTTCCTTCACCTCGCTCGCGCACTGCAGCCGCTTGCTCTCCTGTGGGTCCGAAAGTTGATAATCGAAGCAGTGGAGCGACGTTCCATGCAGCCGGCACGTTCGAGTGGCGAGAAGGCTCCCTGGACGGTTCGTTCAGCCAGCCGTACTTTGGCAGGGCCGATTGAAATACCGGCTCGGCGAGCTGGGTGACGATCTGATCGTGGCGTCCCTCCCTGCCAACGGTGGGGAGCCGTTGCGGACAAAGGGGGGGGCGACGGACGAACGGATTAATGACATCATTGTGTTGAGGAGGAGATGTGGAGCAACTGACATTTCCCGACGTTGCGAGCCTTCTGAGTTGCAGTCGGACTACTAGGCTTCATAACGACGCTACACGTAGTGGTGACGGCTGGGCTTTGTACGAGGGCGAACATCGCGTCCATACAGCAAGCATGGGTTTCAATGTTCTTTACCTGACGTCGCGGATTACACGTGATGGCATAGAGGCCGCCGCGCGAAACATGGCTGGACGTGGAAACACGCATATCGTATACCCAACGTCAGCCGCCTCGCTCATCGAGAGGAATAAACGCCTCTTTCCAAGCGTCGACGTGAAAGGTTTCTGGACCACTCGCGACTACCTTGCATCGTACATCCGGGAGGAGCTTGACCAGTACAAAAACCGTGTGTCGGCGGGCCCTCCTGCACATTACGTGGATCCCCGGGTCGAGACACCATCCGGCGTTCCTCGCAAACTCCCTAATCCGCTTCTTGACTTCCTCACACCCGACCAATTCGGAAGCGGTCGGAATCACGGCGACCTCGCGGCCGTCCTTGGCGAACCTGGTCAAGGCAAGACGTACATGACCCAGTACCTCGCACATCGTCTTTGCGCATCTGACAGTGGCGTAGTGCCGATCCTTATCGATTCCAAACAGTGGACGGAGATTCCCTCTGAGCATCTCCAGTCCCTGGCCAAGACAATCGTCCACTCTTTCCGACATTACGACGCGCCGATTGCTTGGATAGAAGGTCACGAGGATGATTTTCTGCGAGTAATGCTCAAGGCAGAGCTCTTTGCAATCATTTTCGACGGCTTCGATGAGTATGTTCTTCGTAATCGCCATCGCGTTACAGCGGACGAAACACTTGCAACATTGGCTGAACTCGCTTCAGTCGCTGGATCTAGAATCGTCATCACGTCGCGAACGTCGTTTTGGGACACCAGTGTATCAGAAGATGGCATCGCCGGGGTCGAAGAGCATGTTCCCCTGTTCAAGTACAAGATCCTTCCCTTCGACCGGAGCCTGCCAACGCGGGTGAGACACCTGCGCTTCGAGTTTACTGAGCCATCACCAACACCATCTCCTCCTCGCTGGCCGGTTCGGACATCCCTGATTTGGGGGGAGGGCTACCCCGCCGCCTCTCGAGATCGTCGCTC
>DASWIX010000065.1:0-18966 GCA_036397455.1 Gemmatimonadales bacterium
ATCTGGCGTTCGTTCCGTGACAGCCGGATCTCGTATGGACTCTCTCGTGGCATCGGTTCCCTCCCGGTTGGCGGCAATATGCCGAGGCCGACTACGGAAGTCCAGAAAATACGTCATCTTATTTATGGCCACAGGAACTAGCAGCCGGGACCTTCTGGGAGTGGAAGACTCGACGGTCGCGTCCTCGTACTACCCGTCCATCCCGGCGGTCATCGCCGGACCACCCCTGGCTACGCGCCTGCTCGAGGCGGCACGGCGGCAGGGCACCGTCCGCGTGACCGTTGCAGCGTCCGCCGACGTGGTACACGCGAGGAACGTCGGGTGCCTGCTCCGCGGGACCGAGGCGCGCGCCGCCGATACCGCCATCGTGCTCACCGCCCATTACGATCACCTGGGGGTCAGCACCCCCGACGAGCGTGGCGACTCGATCTACAACGGGTTCTCCGACAACGCCGCGGGCGTGGCGATGCTGCTGGCGATCGCACAAGGGATCCAACGGTCGCCGGCGGGAGCCCTGCGCCATTCCCTGCTCCTGCTGTTCTTCACCGGCGAGGAGCGCGGGCTGCTCGGATCGGACTACTTCGTCGCTCGGCCGCCGTATCCGCTGGGACGCCTGCGTGCGGTGATCAACCTCGATGCCGGGGCGCCGCCGGCCCGGCCGTGGAACTGGCGAGTGGCCGGTGGAGACGGTATCCCACTCGGATCGCTCGCCATGGATGTGGCGGCCGCGCGCGGCTGGGCGGCGGTGACGTCGGCGGCGACACCCAACTCGGACTATTTCCCGTTTGCGCGCGCCGGCGTTCCCGCCGTGTTCCTCATCCCCGGCACCGGTCCGTACGAGGGCCTTACGAGCGACAGCTCGGACGCGTTACGCCGGCGCTGGGACGAGTATCATCAAGCCGCCGACGCCTGGTACCCCGACTTCCCGTTCGAGGGGTTGCAGCGCTACGCGGAGTTCGCGTTGGCGCTCGCCTCCGCCGTTGACCGGTACACTGGAGACCTGCTGGCCCGATGATTCCCCCCGGCCTAACAGCTTCATGCGGCTGAGATAGGTGGGCTCGGTGGTGAAAGCGGTGACCCTCCAGCTCGGGTACGCACTTCTTGACATGTCCAGACATCCATGCATACATACATGCATGGCGACCAAGACGATCTCCATCGACCTCGAAGCCTACGAGCGGCTGCGACGAGCCCGGCGTAGCCGGTCCGAGTCGTTCTCCATGGTCATCAAGCGTGCCGCCTGGCCAGCCCCGCCCCGAACCGCGGGCGCCCTGCTCAAGGCCTTTACGGGCACCGACGCCATGGACGAGGGAGCATTGGATCGCCTGAGCGAGGCCCAGGCAGCGGACGAGCCGCCGGAGAATCCGTGGCGGGACGAGTAGCGTTTGACACCACGTTCCTCATCGACTTCCAACGGGAGCGAAGTCGGGGGGAGACCGACGGTCCCGCTCACGCGTTCCTTGCCTCTGATGCGGACCTTGAGCTCCTACTGCCCGCGACTGCCCTCGGGGAGTTCGGAGAGGGATTCGACGACGCAGAGGATCCGGTGCTGCGAACGGTCCGTGAACTTCACGTCCTGCTGCCCGTCGACGAGGGGACGGCGATCGTCTATGCGCGGATCACCCGGGCGCTACGCGGCGCGGGGAAGCTCATCGGGACGAATGACCTGTGGATCGCCGCCACGAGCATTCGCAACGACGTTCCCTTGGTCACCGCGAACGTCACGGAGTTCAGGCGGGTGGAGGGGCTGGAGATTCTGCCCTACCGCTGACGACGCCCGGGGTCGGTATGGCATACCGGTCTTCCTCCCAGGAAGTGTGCCCTTGGAACGCCCGGTTCGCAGATGTGGAGGTCGCTCGCGACGACGCTGCGCGCCCTGCTTGGGGGGGCCAGTTATCGGGAACGTGTCTCGGCCGACGATCGCGCCGCGGAAGGCTCGCGCTTTGGCGATGAAGGTTGCAAGACCCGCCTTCTTCGCGGCAGGCGTGTGGTTCGTGATGGTGCACGGGCCTGCCTGGGACCGGGAAGCCAAGCCATCGGAGGTGGCGGCGAAGACATGAGTTGACACTCCTGACGTTTGCAGCAGTCTGCTAGCGTGCGCCACCGAGTCGAAGCGAACCGGGCGGGACCGAATAAAGCAGGCGAGCGGTATGGCGGTCGCGAGCCGTGATATCGTGGACTTCTGTGGACGGGTACATCACATCAGTCGGGTCGTCGGAGTGGCCGAGCCCGAGCAGGTGGCCGATTTCGTGCAGGGCAACCGTGTGAACGGCGTCTTCATTGAGGTGCACGCCGCTGGTGGTGTAGGTCGCGAGCGTCAACCGCCCGCGTCCGATCCACCCGTCCCGACTCCACGTGATGCTCGCTTGTCCGGCGCGACGGATCGGAAAACTCCGAATCCACGAAACGACCACCTCGGCAACGGCGGAATCGCTCACCATGTCGAATCGGACCGGAATGGCGCCCACGCGCTCCCAACGGACGAACGCCCTTCGGACGGCCTCGCGCATTTCCGGGGTGTATCCCGGCACGGACGCCGCCGGCAAATAGACGGGAATGGGCCGCGTCGTGCGCTCCGGCCACCGTCGCAGGATCGAGTCGTCCTCCGCCAGCATGGCGGGGATATACGACTCGGCCCCGGCGACATGCCGCAGGATCGCCTGGCGCGCCGACCGTACCGAATCCACGTTCACCGATCCGCCCAACGTATCGGCGCTGTGCATGGTATCCGTGCCGGGCGACGGCGGTACGAGCGCTCTGCGCCCCAGGTCATAAGCCAGGAGGACGATGGCCGTCACGACGGCGGTCTTTACGACGGGTACCAGCAATCGCATGGCTGGAATATGCGGGCAGGGGATCGGCGAGCGCCACCGCCCCGCTGGCGTCCGCCGACCGTGACGCCTATCATTCCGCGCGGCTCTATTCCCGCTGTCCGGCGTGCAGATCTGCTGGAGCGGCGAGGCCCACCACGATCGTGCGATCCCGTCAACACACCGGTGGAGGTCGGTAGGTGATCGCGTTCCCCGCGCGCGCCATTGTCAGGTTTCGATTTGCGGTCATCGCGTTTTGGGTGGTAGTCGCGGCGTTCGCCATCCCGCGCGCGTCGCGCGTCCACGACGTGCTGAATGTCGAGGGCCGCTCGATAAACCTGACCGAGGCTCAGCGGGCACAAGACGAGATCCGCCAGCGGTTTCCCCAACCGTTTACGCATTTCTTCGCCATCACGATCGAAGGACCATTCCCGATCGACCAGGCACCATTTCAGCACGCTCTCAGCGTCATCTCGGCGGCGGCGGAGGCAAAACCATATATCGGGCTGGTCGTCTCCGCGCTGACGGCGGACGATCCAACGCTCGTGAGCAGCGACCGACGGGCCACCTTTATCGTGGCGGCGGTCACCGACGCCTACGCCGACACCTCGACCAACCTCGTGCCCGACTTCCGCGGCGCCATTCACCAGGCGTGGAATCGACTGCCCTCACGCGAGGACTTTCGGATCGCCGTCACCGGCCAACCTGCGCTCGATTTCGACGTGCGCACCGTGTCGAAAGAGGATGCGGACTGGGGAGAGGCGCGGGCGTTGCCCCTCGCCGCGGGCGTGCTTGTCATCGCGTTCGGCGCCCTGGTGGCGGCCCTGCTGCCGGTGGTCGTGGCGTTATTCGCCATCACATGCTCGCTGGCGTTGGTGTACGCCGCCGCGAGCGTCCACCCGATGTCGGTCTTCGTGCTGAACATCGTGACGATGATCGGTCTCGGTGTCGGCATCGACTACTCGTTGCTGATGGTGACCCGGTTCCGTGAGGAGCTGAACCGAGGACTGCGTCGTCGCGACGCCGCGATCCGCACGGTCGAAACCGCCGGCCGCGCCGTCATCACCAGCGGCCTGACGGTCGTCGTCGGGTTCGCGGCCCTCTTCATCACGCCGCTGATGGAAACCCGTTCGGTCGCGATCGGGGGCGTGATCGTCGTGAGCGTCGCGGTGCTCCTGTCGGTGACGCTGCTGCCCGCGGTGCTGGCGATGCTCGGTCGTGGCATCGACATCCCTCGTGGTCTGGCGCGAAAACTGGCATGGTACCATGCGCCGACCGGATGGGAGCGCTGGGCACGCTGGCTTGGCAAACACCCGTGGCCCGCCCTGGTCATCGGTTTCGTCCTCGTGGCCGGCATCAGCTGGCCGGTTACCCGGATCAAGATCGGGCTGCCGCAATCGGGCTGGTTCCCCTCCAACACCGAATCGAGTGACGGCGTCACGGCGTTGGATCGCATCGGGGCGAGCGGCGCGCTGCTGCCGATCCGCGTGGTGATCCGGGGACCCGAACGGGACAAGATCGTCGGGAGCCAATACCTGCGGGGTCTGCGCCGGCTGTCGGACTCGATCACGGTCGATCCCCGGGTCGCGCAGGTCCGTGGCGTGGTCGACCTGCAACCCAACATGTCGATGTTGCGCTACATCGGCCTCTATGGAGATCTCGCACGGGCGCGGGCACGCCACCCGGAGTTCCTGGACACGTATCTCTCGAGTGACGCGTCGGTCGCACGCATGGACGTGGTGCTGTCTGACACGACGTCGTATACGAGCAGCATGGATGTCGTCCGCCGCATCCGGGGTCTGCGTGATCGCGGAATTCGCGGACTCGACTCGGTGGAGATTCTGGTCGGGGGGTTCCAGGCGGCGAGCGTCGATCTGCAAGACGACTTGCTCGCCCGGTTCCCGCTGCTCATCGCCGTCGTGTTGATCGTTACCGCCGTCGCGTTGTTCGTCGCGTTCCAGTCCATCCTTGTCCCGCTCAAGGCGGTCGCGATGAACTGTCTCTCTGTCGGCGGGGCATTCGGACTGATCGTGCTTGTATTTCAGTTTGGCGTCGGCAGCGGCGTCTTCGGCTTGCACGGGCCAACGACGGCTATCTACGTGGCCGTGCCGGTGCTGGTCTTTGCGGTGGTGTTCGGTCTGAGCATGGACTATGAGGTGTTCTTGCTCGCGCGAATCAAGGAGGCGTTCGACCGCTCAGGAAGGAACAGCGAAGCGACGATGGAGGGCCTGGGGGCAACCGCGTCCGTGATCACCAGCGCGGCGGTGATCATGATCATCGTGTTCGGAACGTTCAGCTTCTCGCGCGTCCTGGTGATTCAACTCGTCGGGTTCGGGCTGGCGGTAGCGGTGTTCCTCGACGCCACCCTCATCCGCATGGTCCTCGTGCCGGCGTTCATGCATATCGCGGGGCGGTGGAACTGGTGGCCCGGCGTCCGGCGGCTCCCGGACGCCCCGGGCGACGAGCGCGGGTAGCCCCGCCTATTTGCGACGGGTCCGCCGCTCGCTGCCGCCTTCAGTCGGCCATCCTAACGGCTCCAGTCGCAGCCGGGACCAGACCCCGGCGATTTCGCCCCCCCCGCCGGCGCGGGTCCGCATCGCGATCACGGTTCCTTCCCGCCCGACCACGACCCCCTCGACGGTGCCGCTCCCGAATGCGGAACGCCACACGAGTCCGCCATCCTCTCCTTCCACATTGCAGACCTCCCGCACCGCCGGCGCGGTCGGGCTTTGGCAGGGCACCAATACCGTGCCGTTCGAGAGCAGCGTTGGCGCGCCGACACCGGTCGTCGGGGTCCCGTACCCGAGCGAGTCGGCGTACCAGATGATCTGCCCCGTGGCGCTGTAGCTGTACAGGGCATCGCTCGTCAGCACGAAGATCGTGCCGGCGCCGTCCAACACCGGCGAGGACGTCGGTGCCGAGTCGGTGGCAGCGGCATTGTCCGCCGCGAACACGCGTTCCCACGTGATGGCGCCCGTCGCGTCGACGGCAAACAGCCCGCCCGGATGAGAGAATACGACCGAGCCCCCCACGATCGCCGGCGAGGCATAGTCCGGCACGCCCGGCACTCCGACGGTCCAGTTGACGGTCCCGTCACCCGCGATCTGGCTCACCGAATCGGCATTGGCACCCGCGCTCCACGCCACGTAGATGTCGCCATTGGAGTGCACGACCGGTGCGGTCCGCGCCGACCCGCCGAGCGTGTCGCTCCAGACCACCGCACCGAGCTTGGACAAGCGGATGACCGTGTCGCCGGCAAGCACGACCGCGCCACTGTCCCTCGCGACCGCAAGCCCGAGGCCACCGGATTGGTGTGCCCATACTCCCACCCCGTCCGCCGTGTGGCGCCTCGTGCAGTTCGCCCCGGTCACGTACGCGTCGTTATCGATCGACACGGAGGGGCCGAGCCGTCCGTTGCAGCTCTCCGTGGTCTGCAGCAGTTCCCCGGATGGTGTCCGCGTCGACAACGTCGTTCCGTGCACGGCCCTGATGTTGCTATCGGCACCAATCGCGGGGTTGAGGGTCACCGCGCCGGCGACGTTCTGGCGCCAGCGTACGAATCCGGCCCTTACGATCGTGAGCGTGACACTGTCGGTAAACGCGCCGTTGATCACCGCAACCACGCGTACCTCGCCCGTATCGATGGGGGACACGGTCGCCGTGAGATCCGGCCGCACGACGAGAAACGCCTTTGACGTATCGCTGATTCCCCAGGAGATCTGCGTCGGTGCCCCGAGGCCGAAGGTGTACGTCGCCACGGCGCGGAACACCCCGACCTCGTTCACCAGCATCGTCGTGTCCGGGGTCACGATCTCGGCGTCGAACGTTTCGGAGAGATCGATGAGGCCATCACCTCGACACGCGCCCCCCGCGAGTGCCAACCCGATTGATATCGTCGCAATCGCCCGTGCCCGCCCCGGCGTCATTCGCCCCTGCCGCATCATGTCGTGCCTCGAATCATCCGGAAAGGTGTTACCGCTCACGCGGCGCGGCGAGCGCGACAGCGCGCTCCAACCGACGGCCACGTAAATCCCAGTGCCATGCCTGTACCCGCTGGCCGCTACGCGGGTCCTTCAGCGGCCGATATTGCAGCCACGCTTCCGGCATCTCCAACAGCTCCCCCGCCCGCAGCAGCATCTCGCGGTCCCCAGACACCAGGTGCGCCCACGCATCGCCTTGCAACGTAAACCGGTGGAGCCATAAACCGCCGTCGAGGGCATGCACGACTCCTCGACGCCACAACCGGTATTCCCGCCAGGTCATCACGCCTTGGCGTCCATCCAATTGTCACCGATACCCACGTCCGCGACCAGTGGAACCCGAAGCGCCGCGGCCCCCTCCATCGCCTCTTTGACGAGTACGCGTACGGCATCCAGTTCGCTGGCCGGGCTCTCCAGGACCAACTCGTCGTGGACCTGAAGCAGCAGGGCGGTCTCGGAGTCGCGCGCCGTCAGCTCCGCGTGCAACCGGATCATCGCGCGCTTGATCAGGTCCGCCGCCGACCCCTGCATCGGCGAGTTCATCGCCGTCCGTTCGCCGAACGCCCGCACGTTGCGGTTCTTCTCCCGCAATTCCGGGATGTAGCGGCGACGTCCGAACACCGTCTCCACATATCCCAGATCACGCGCCCGGGCGACGGTTTCGTCCAGGAACCGACGCACCCCGGCAAAGCGTTCGAAATAGGTGTCGATGAACCGTTTCGCCTCGTCCTGGGCGATGCCGAGCTGCTTCGACAGCGCAAACGGCCCTTGACCGTAGATGGTCGCAAAATTGATCGTCTTGGCCCGACCGCGCATCTCCGGCGTGACGTTGGCCGGTTCAACCTCGAAGATGATCGCCGCCGTCTCCCGGTGAATGTCACCGCCGCGCTCGAACGCCGCGATGAACGCCGCATCGCCCGACAGATGCGCGAGGATGCGCAGTTCGATTTGCGAATAGTCCGCGACGACGAGCCGTCGACCGGGCCCCGGAACGAAACAGCGACGAATTTCTTCGCCGCGCCGCGTGCGAATCGGAATGTTCTGCAGGTTCGGGTCCAGGGACGACAAGCGGCCTGTCGCGGCGCCGGTCTGATTGAACGTCGTGTGGATCCGGCCGGTCGCGGGGTCGACCCGCTGAGGGAGCACGTCGACGTAGGTGGAGCGGAGCTTCGTCAGTTCACGATACTCGAGCAGGAGCTGCGGCGTGGGGTACCCCATCTCCGCCAGCTGCGCCAGGACGTCCGCATCGGTCGACGCGCCGGTCTTGGTCTTCTTGATGATCGGGAGTTGCAGCTTTTCGAACAGCACGTGGCGGAGCTGCGGCGTGCTGTTGATGTTGAAGTCGGTGCCGGCTTCGGCGTGGATCCGCTGCTCCAGGGCTGCCAGCTCGTGACCGAACTCGCGTGACAATTCCGCCAGCCGCTCCACATCGACCGACACACCGATCCGCTCCATGGCGACGAGGACCGGTACGAGCGGTAACTCGAGGTCGTCAAGCAGTCGGCGCAGTCCAAGTCGATCCAACTCGGCCTCGAGCGTATCGTGCAGCCGCAGCACGACTGCCAGCCGCTCGCACGCGAAACGCGCCGCGTCGGCGACCGCGATCTCGTCGAACGACCTGACATCCCGACCCTTGCCGATCAGGTCGGCGTACTCGCGAACCGGGGCCCCCAATCGTTCAACCGCCAGGACGCTGAGATCGTGCGATCGGCGGCCTGGATCGAGCACAAAACTCGCCAGCATCGTGTCATGCACCAGTCCCGCAAACGGAACGTGCGCGTTCATCAGCGCCAACCAGCTCTGTTTCGCGTCGTGCGCCACCTTGCGAGCGTCGGGATCGCCAAGGAACTCTACCAAGGGTTGCATGGCGGCCGCAGTGAAAGGCGGCAGGTTCTCCGGCTCGAGCGCACCGAGTTCCGCCGGAGCCCGGTGCGCGCAAGGCAGGTACCAGCGCCCGCCGCCCGAAGTCGCGAACGCCAGGCCAATCACGCGTGAGCGCGCGGCGCTGGTGTGCCCGGTTTCGACGCGGATCGCCACGAAGCGCTCGGCACGCAACGCCGCGACCATGCCGGGGATGGCGTCGACCGTCGTGACGATCTCGGCATGCGGTGCCGGCGTGGCCGCCCCCGTGGGGGCCGCCGGTGCGGAGCGCGGTAGAAGAGCCGTGGGAAGTCCCGCGAGTTGCGGTATGAGCGAATGAAACTCGAGTTCGGCAAACAGCGCGGCGAGCGCGGCGTGATCGGGAGGAACCGCGCGCAGTTCGTCGAAGGGAACGGCCATCGGCACATCGCGCCGGATGGTCACCAGATCGCGGGATAGCCGGGCGTTCTCCCCATCACGCAGCAGAGCTTCCCGGGCGCGTTTCGCCGATACCTCGCCGGCGCGGGCCAGGATGTCCTCGAGGCCGCCGAACTCAGCGATCAGCTTGACGGCCGTCTTGGCCCCGACGCCTTTCACCCCGGGCACGTTGTCCGACGCATCGCCCACGAGCGCGAGATAGTCAACCACGCGCTCCGGCGGGACGCCGAGGCGGTCGGTGGCGTTCGACGGATCGATCCACTGTTCGTCGACCGCCGCCGGACCACCCCGCCCCGGATTGAGCACCGAGACGCGCGCGTCGATCAACTGGTAGAAGTCCTTGTCGCCGGACACGATCACCACGGCGAGCGGCACCTGGCCGGCCGCCGTGGCCAGCGTGCCGATGACGTCGTCGGCTTCGTAGCCCTCCTGTACGATGAGCGGGACGTGGAAGGCCGCCAGGAGTTGCGTCACCCGCTGCACCGACTGATCGAAGACTTCCTGCAACTCCGGCTCCAGCTTCTCGCGGGTGGCCTTGTATTCGGGATACGTCACGTGGCGGAACGAGGTGCCCGCATCGTGCACCCAGGCCAGATAGGGCGGTTGATGCTCGCGGAGCAGGCGCAGCAGAAAATTCGCGACGCCCCACGTCGCGGAGGTGTTCTCGCCACGGCTGGTCGTCAGGGGCCGGCTGATCATGGCGTAAAACGCCCGATAGATCAGCGCGTAGCCGTCGACGAGAAAGAGGCGTTCGGAAGTCACCGTCATCGGCGGAAGTTAACGGACACCGAAACGCCCCGCGCTCGAGGGAGGGCGGGGCGTCGGCGCGGAGCCGCCGGCCCTACAGCCGCTGTACGTTCTTGGCGTGCAGGCCGCGCTCGCGCGAGTCGAGGTCGTACTCGACCTCTTGTCCTTCGGCAAGCGTCTTGAAGCCGTCCATCTCAATGGCGGAGAAGTGCACGAAGACGTCGTCACCGGACGCTTGTTCGATAAACCCGTAGCCCTTCGCGTCGTTGAACCACTTCACCTTCCCTCGCATTACGCGGTGCCTCCCCGGACGAGAACGGCTTATTCTGCCCGCCGCGTCACCGGGCTGTCAAGCGACCAGCCACACGATAGCGGCCACACCGGGAGCGATCACCAGATTGTCATCCAATGGCGGACTCCATCGCTCGAGTGCCGCCGCCGCGACACCACCGACCGCGCTCACCCACCAGCCCGCCCCTGTGAGCGCAATGCAACCGGTCGCCACCGCCAACGCGGTGACCGAACCCGCGGCGCTCTTGGTCTCACCGCGGCCCCATCGCGCACCGATCAGTGATGCCGCCGGATCGGCCCAGGCGGCGGCCAACACGCCCGCCGTGGCCGCCGGCACCGGGAATCCCGCGGCCAGCGCGTAACCCACCGCCAGCCACAGCGCCCCACTTGGCTGGTGCCCTTCGACCTCGCGGTACACGGGCACCGCGCGATCGAGCCACGATCGCACAGCCGGGATGCGGAGCCGCGTCCCCTCGACCACCAAGGCGACCACCGCGAGCGCCACGAGGGTCAACCGCCACGCCGTTTCGGACCAGGCCACCAGCAACACGAGCGCGCCCGACGATCCATGCAACACGCGTCGGAGACCGGAAGAGTTCATGGAACCGGTGACGGGGGATACAGGGCCCGATACAGGTCGCGATTCCGCAGAACGGCGCGTACGTAGCCCTGGGTCTCGACGAAGGGGATGCGCTCGACGAACACCACCGGGTCGGCCGCACCCGGCAGAGCGAGCCAGCGCGTGGCGCGCGAGCCTCCTGCGTTGTATGCCGCGAGCGCCGGCGCGAGGACACCGCGGTATTGTCGGAGGAGGCCCGCGAGATGCGCCGCGCCGACGTGCACGTTCGCATCGGCGACGGCGAACATCGCGTCGTCCCACCGCACGTTCAGCCGACGCGCCACATCACGGGCCGTGGGCGGCATCAATTGCATGAACCCGATGGCGCCGGCGCGTGAGCGAATCTCCGCTTCGAAGCTCGACTCCTGCCGGATGACCGCGGCCAAGAGATACGGGTCGATGTCGAACTTGGTCGCTTCGGCCTCGATCATTGCGCGATGCGGCCACGGGAAGATGGCGCGTATCACCCGCGGATGATTCAGGGTGAGGACGCCGGCGGCCCGCCATCCGAGCCGAATCCCCAGCGCCGCGCGGTGCCGGACCGTGAGCCCCTCGGCCAGGTCCAGCAACTCGTCCGGGTCACTCCAGCTGCGCGCCACCAGCCCCGCCACCAGCGCGTCCGCCTCCCGGGTGAACCCGGTCGCATCGAGCAAGTCCAACTCCGCCAGTGAGCCCGCGACAGCCGCCGATGAACGACCCACCGGGGGAGGCGTGAACCGAGGCAGCGGCATGTCGAGGGACGCACGGGCGATCATCCCGTAGTACCCGACCGAATCGCTGCGAGCGAGCGCTTCCATGGGGGCCCGACCGTCCGGCGTGTCGCCGGCGTCTGAGCGGTGGAACACCGCGAGCCTGTATCGGGCCAACCCCGCCTGTTCCCCGCGGGATTCGATCTCTTGCCGGTAGAGTGTGGCCGCGCCAGCCGTATCCGCGCGCTGCAGACGGCGCGTGGCGAGTCGCACACGCGCGCGGGACGCGAAATCGACCGCGGGCCAGCGCGAGGCAACTTCGGCGAGCAGGCTGTCACTCGAGGCGATGTCGGCCGCGAGGTAGAGCGCCCAGGGGGCCCGCCGGTGGTCCGGGTATACCGCGACGAATGCGAGAAACGCGCGCTGAGCCTCGCTGCGACGTCCCAAACGCAGCAACGCGCGCGCACGCGGAAACGCCCCGTCCGGGCCGGCCGCCGCGTAGGCCGCCAGCGCACGAGCCCGCCGGCCCGACCGTTCGAGCAAATCGCCCCAGAATTCGAGCGTAGCCGGGCTTGAATCTCCCGCCGCGACCGCCCCGCCGGCATAGTCGGCCGCCGCCAGATCCTCCCCCAGCAGCGCCGCCGCACGCGCCGCCACCAGGGCGTCTTCCGCACCAATCGGTGGCAGCGAAGACCGGGCGACCGCGAAAACGACCGAGGCCATCGCCGTGTCGCGGGGCCCGCCCGGGTCATAGGCAAGCGCGCGTGCACGTGAGGTGTCCGCCAACCCAAGCGCGATGCGGACCGCATCATGGGGCCGTCCCGCCGCCACGAACGCGTCCAGGGCGCCAAGCGAATCACCAGTGCGCAACCGCACCTGTGCGCGGACCTCCTGCGCCAGGCCCGCCCCGGTGACGGGCACGAATGCCAACAAGCTGTCCGCTCGCACATCGCTCCCAACCACGGCGGCGGCACGGAGCGCGATCCACCCGATGATCGTCGGCATCAGACGCGCCGCGCCTGCATAGGCGGTGGCCGCCTGCTGGTCGAGGCCGGCCAGCTCGTACGCCGCCCCGGCCCGCGCCAAGAGCACGCCGCGCGTCGATCCGCCGGTCAGCGCGGCGGCATCCGCAAACAAAGCGGCCGCCTGGCCTGGCTGACGTTCCACCAGCGCCGCGAAGGCGCGTTGCGCGAGTCGCGGCGCGACGTACAGTGAGTCCGCGTCGGCCTCCGCGAGCGCATCGAGCATCGACCGCGCCCCCGCGGTATCTCCGACTCGCAACGCCGCCCACGCCGCCTGGAGCGTTCGCGCGGGTCCGCCATCGGCCGTGTGGTCCCACGCCACCGCCTCGTGCCACCCTGCGGTCATGTCCCAGGGCCAGACGGCCTGTCGTTCCTGCGCCCCCGCCGTCGCCGCCGCCGCAACCGACACCGTCATGAAAAGCCACGCGCGACGCATCGTCAGTGCTCGCTCCGCCGGCGGGCGCGCGCGCGCATGAACTCGGCGCGCGATCCCGGCGTCATGCGAAACCGACCAAATCCCGTATCGTCGACAAAATCGATGCTGAGACGCTCGGTAACGTAGGTCCACCGGATTACCCGCCGCTGCCCCTGCAACCCCAGGCTCTGGTCGAACACCTCGTCCGGTTCCCCCAGCGAGGCGAACACTTCACCTCGGTCGGTCAGCCATCCCGGATCACCCGCTTCCGCAAAACGCAGGTTCGCCGTCTGGATACGACTGAAATACGCGGAGAGCGCCTCGTGTTCCGGGGTGACCGGATCGGGATCGGTCGCCTGCCAGAACCGGCGCCACAACGGTGGGCGCGCGTCCGGTGCCGCTGCGCGCATGGCCGCCACCGCGCTATCCTCCCCGAAATACCGCAACAACGACAGCACGTCCTCGAAGTCCGTGATGGCCCACTGATCGGAGAAAGTCACCAGCGCGGACGCCCGCACCGGCTCGGCGCCGGGAAGTGACGCCGAGAGCACCAGTTCTCCCACCGGGAGCTGCGCCGGCGGCAACTCCACGATCGCTGTTGCCACGTCTCGGTTCCCCTCCAGATATGCCGTGTCGCGCCACACCGTCTCCCCTCCGCGGGCCGTCGCGGTCAGCGTGATCGGTGTACCGCCGTCGACCCCATACGCTTCGACGTAGATCCTCAGCGTGTCGAGCCCGTAGGGGGCGGTGGCCCGCGGATTGACAAGCAGTCGCGGCCACGCGCGTCGCTCGGTACGTGCCGTGCCGTCATACACCGGCACGAGCGACGAGAGGCGGCGCCCCTCGAATCGCGGGACATCGATTTCCCGTTCGACGCTCGCAAATTGTTCGCCGTTTCGGTCTCGCACCGTCACGATTCCGACGTACCGTCCGGCCGCAAGCCGGACGAACTCCTGGTAGATGACACTCTCGTCGGCGCGAAGCGTCTCCTGCATCGTGCCCACGCGCACCACTTCGTCGGACGCGAGCCGTCGGACCATCGTTCCGGCCTGCCGAAAGCCGACTTCGACACGGTAGCGCGCCTCGAACAGGCGCGCACTGCGCCGAAACGAGAGGACCTCGTTGGCAAGCGACAGGCCGAACACGGCGAGCGTGGTGTCGGGGTGCTCGGTCGCGAGGAATCGCACCGACGCGACGAACGGCACCGGATCTCCGTGCGCGTAGAACCCCATGTCGACGTACACCGAGGCCGGATCGAACAATCGGGGGATGATCGCGCCGGGATCGTGGCCAATCCCCCCACCCGGTCGCTGAGCGGATCCGCAGCCGGCGAGACCGAGCATCACCACCCCGAACGCGCGAACGGAAATCGGTTGGCGGCGGAGCGTCATCGCTGTACGTAAGTGGCCGACTTGCCCGAGTTCAAGTACGACGCTTAGTTTGGCGCCGAGATGCCTCCTGAAAACCTCGCTGGCCGGACCGTCGCCTCGTATCGTTTGCTGAAGCGAGTCGGCGAGGGCGGAACAGCCACCGTCTACCGGGCGGAACACGCCGAGCGCGGCCAGTGTGCCGTCAAGGTCCTGCGCGAACGCTCTCGCAAGGACCCGATCGCCGTCAAACGTTTCCTGCGGGAGGCCGGGTTCGGGTCGCGGGTCGAACACGACCACGTGGTCCGCACGTACGATTATGGGGAAGAAGACGGGCTCTATTACATGGCGCTCGAATGGGCGGAGGGCAAGCCACTCGCCGACTTCGGTGGCGAGGAGTCGCTGTCCGCCACGGACGTGGCACACGTCATCACACAACTCGCCGACGGGCTGGCCGCCGCCCATGCCGTGGGGATCATCCACCGGGACCTCAAGCCGGAGAACATCATTTACGATCCGCGCGCGCGGATCGTGAAACTGCTCGACTTCGGTATTGCACGGGACGCCGACGATGATCCAGCGGAGCGCCTCACCAGGACCGGGTTTTTTGTCGGGAGCCTGAACTACGTGGCCCCTGAGGCATTATCCGGTGAACTGGTCAGCGAAGCGGCGGACATCTACTCGTCAGCCACCATCGCATACTACCTGCTGAGCGGCGAGCATCCCCATAACGGGAAATCGCCCCGCGAGGTATTCCAGCAGCTGCTGACTCAGCCGGCCAAGCCCTTGGGCGAAACGACCCGGGGGGCCCGCATGGCACCGGCCATTGCCGACGTGATCATGAAGAGCCTGTCGCGGGATCCCGCCGACCGGCACCCCGACGTCCGGGCATTTGCCGCCGATCTGTCCACGGCAGCCAGCGGCGCGCCATCCCGGGTTTCGGCGCCTCCAACCGGAGATGAGGCGAGCGGTAGCGGGCTGTTCGGCTCCATCCGGTCGATCTTCAGCAAGAAGGACAGAGAAAGGTAGTAGCACGTACAACTATTGTGATACCTCTTGCCGACGAACTGATCGACTTGCTCGCCAGGCACTCGTATCGCCACGGCGATTTTGTCCTGGCGTCGGGCAGACGATCGCCGCATTACGTTGACGCCCGCCAAACCACCATGTCGTCCCGTGGGTCCGGCATGCCGGCTGGCGACCCGATCTGGTTGGGGGGCTCACGCTCGGGGCCGACCCGGTCGCCTTTGCAGTGGCGGCGGCATCACAGGCCGATCCACCGGCGATTGACGCGTTCACGGTGCGCAAAGAAGCGAAACAGCATGGGACCGGGCGGCGCATCGAAGGACCGTTCGAGGCGGGAGCCGCGGTCATCGGCGTCTTGGCCGTGGTGGACCGCGCGGAAGGCGGTCTCGAGGCCATCGAAGCGGCAGGCTACCGTACCATCGCGCTGACGCATCTCCCGCAACTCATCGAGCGTCACGCCGCCGAATCCGGGTGAAGCGTCCCTACCGGCCGCGTTCCACGTGGTGTCCGAACGCCGTCATCCCGGTGGTCAGGGGACGGAACTCGCAAAACGCGCGACGGTAGGGACGAATCAACCGGTCGCAGTAGTCGCCGACCATGGTCGACAGACGGGCACGGCGGCGGAATTCGCCCGCCCTGAGCCCCGTCAGCGTGCGGATGTGCCGCCCAAAGCTCTGCGGCGATGAGTACTCCAGCCGGTACGCCACGTCGGCGATCGAGTAGCCACTCACCTCGAGTAGATCGGCCGCGTAGAGCAGCCTCGTTTCCGCCAGGTATCGTTTGGGTGATGGCAGACCGGCCCGGAAGAACCGCGACATGAACGTGCTTGGCACCACGCCAAACCGGCGAACGAGCGCCCGAACCGTGGACAAGCCCGGTGCCAGCCGGATCATGGACTGAAAGAAGAGCGTACAGTCATCGCTCGCTGTGCCCAGTTCGGGAATGACGCGACCGAGAATTGCCGCCGCCGCCGGAGATCCTGGTCTGGCGACGATCTCGCGCAGCCGGCGCCATCCGTCCCGGGCACTGAGATCGACCAGGCGCCGAACCCCGGTCGCCCCAAGCTCGAGAAGTCGTTCGCCGGCATCGGGGTCGTGGCGAGAGACCACCGCGACGGTTCGGACACCCGGGAAGCCGCGCACGAGCGATTCCAAACCCCGCAGCTGATCGCGAGCGACGTATCCCGGCGATACCAGTACCGCCTGCACCGGGCGTTCGCGGACCGCGCGGATTACCTCCCGAACGCTTTCGACATGCAGGGTGGCAAAGCACCCTTCCCCGGCCGCATCGAGCCGCAAACGTTCGTCAGGGGTGACCACGGTGGCCACCGTGGGCGTCAATTCCGCCGCGCGCATACCGCCCTCCGCCAGTTGTGACGGGACGATGCTACGGGCTGCCGATCAACGCGGGGTCAACGAGTCGGTCCGTTCCACTGGCTACGCGGGTGCTCACGCCCCTATCTTGCGCGATAGTCGGAACAGATGGCGGAGCGGGACGGTCGCGGCCCGTGGCAACGCGGGTCGAGGAAAGTCCGAGCTCCATAGGACAGGCTGCCAGGTAACGCCTGGGCGTCGTGAGGCGACGGATAGGGCCACAGAAAACATACCGCCCGCTTTTGGCGGGTAAGGGTGAAATGGTGGGGTAAGAGCCCACCGCGCGGCCGGTAACGGTCCGCGGCACGGTAACCCCCAGTCGGAGCAAGGCCAAATAGGCGGCGAGGTTCGGTCCGGACCATTTGAGTCGCGGGTAGGCCGCTCGAGGTGCCGGGTGACCGGCATCCCAGAGAGATGACCGTCCGTCCGCTTGCGGGCGAACAGAACTCGGCTTACGGCTCCGCCATCGTTTCCGACCCACTTTCACGTGAGGTTACATGCGGATTCTCGGTATACTCGCGGTGGGCGCAGCCGTCGCTTGTGGCGGTGGAGTGGTCATCGTCAACAACGCTCCACCTCCCGACGCACCACCAGCCGTGGTGACGTACGGGCCGTCGACGATGCGATACGTCAGCTCGCAGACGCGCCATATCGAACAAGAGGTGAATGGACAGGTCACCGCGAACGACGTCCGCACCGTGATCCAGCTTTCCGCCGAACTCGCGCAGGGTGAAGCGGGCCTGACGGCAACCATGACCCTCGACTCGATCACGTCGACCGGTGGTGGCGTGCCGCCGGGTCAGATCGCGGCGGCGCGCGGAGCCGGGTTCACCGGCCAGTTGGCTCCGAATGGCCGGATCGAGGGCCTCACCGGTGACGAAGCGGCCCTTAGCGTGCTCGAGCAACTGCGCCATAGCCTCGCGGACTTCTATCCCACCCTCCCCGTGGGCGGAGCCCTGCCGGGATCGGTGTGGACCGACACGACGACGCGCGACATCGCCGCTGGACCCCTTCAGGTCACGATCGTCGCCACCACCCGCCACGAAGCACTGGGGTTCACCGAATACGACGGCGCGCGCGCGTTGCCCATCCAGAGCGACGGCACCTACACGCTGAACGGAACCGGCGAGCAAAGCGGCCAGCAGTTGACGCTGGACGGCACCGGCCAGCGGCACGAGACGGCCTTCGTTTCGTACGACGGTCGGTTCCTCGGGTCGTTCGCGGCCGACAGCGCGAACATCGACGTGCTTATCGAAGCGTTCGGACTCATCATACCCGTCGTCCAAATCGGCCAGGATACGATCAGGGTGCTGCGCTAACGTGCGGGCCTCCGCGCTCGTCCTCTCGTGTCTCGCGTGCGCGGGGCCGGCTGTTGCGCCCGTCTACGCCCAAACCATCGTTCAGCCCGGCCTATACCGCGACGCGCGCTCGGCAGCCTATCTCTTCGCCGCATCCTCGGCGGATGCCCGGACACTCTGGGTTAATCCGGGGGGCCTCGGCATCCGCCTCGAAGCCTCGGTCATGGGCGAGATTGTGGTTGAACGGGACCTCGGGAGCGGTGACTACTCCATTGCGCAGTACTCCGCGGGATTCAATTCGCGGGGCGTATCGTTCGGCTATCGCCGCGACCGTTTCGATTCGGCCGGTGGCAACACGTTCCGTCTGGGAGCGGGCCGTGCGATGGGACGGATCGCCGTCGGGGCCGCCCTCAGCCTTTATTCAGGCGATCCCGATCAGCGGGAGTTGGATCTCGGGCTGCGCTACGCGCTGACGCCGACCATCGAAATAGGGACCGTCATGCGTCACATCTTACGGCCGGTCGTGCGGCAGACACCGATCCCGGTGACCGGCACAGCCGGTTTGCATTGGCAAGTGGGTGCAGGTTTGGGACTCGATGCCGAAGCCACCGCGGCGGACCGCTTCGCGGGCTCCGGGTTCGACATGAGCTATCGGGCCGGTGTGCAGTTCGGCGGTGGCCGTCTGCCCGCCCTGCTGTTGGCCAACGTCGACCTGGACAGCGACCTGGGTATAGGACGATTCGTCGCGGGGCTCGCGGTGGGCGGCGCCGATCGGGGCGTTCTCATTGGCGATATGGTCAGAACGGCCGGGACAACCCGCCTATCAGCTATCAGCCTTGCCGGCATCGCCACCCGCTCGCTGGTGGGACCGAACCGCCGCTCGCGCTAGTCCGAAGTTCCTGGATGTGAAATTGGTTAATCTGTTGATGCAGTGTGGTTTACCTATCGAGCAAGGGTACGGCGTACTGGGTACATCTTAGCCGTTCAGCCGCACCTGCAGGAGATCAAAGGCGCGCTGCTGCAGTGGGGTT
>DASWIX010000066.1:0-6726 GCA_036397455.1 Gemmatimonadales bacterium
CCGTACACTTCGGGGCCGTTCATGTCGCCCGTGATCGGGCCGCCCGACTTCTCCATCGTCGTCGGATCGTGACGCGTGAGGTCGCCGGAGAGCGCGTTCCAGGTCTTGCCGGCGTCGCGCGTGCGCCAGAGACGTTGTGACGAGACGTACAGCGTCCGGGGATCGACCGGCGAGAAGAGGATCGGGAAGGTCCACTGCCACCGCTCACGGATCTCCTTGGCGGGCTCGCCCGAGTAGAACCACGGATAGGGATTCACCTCGCGCGACGTGCCGAGCCGCCGGTTGAACTTGTCGACGTAGTTCCCGTTGTTGGTGCCGGAGTAGAACACGTCGGGATCGAGCGGATCGGGGGCGATGTAGCCCGGCTCGCCGCCGCCGGCCACGTACGACACCCGCATCCCGCCCAGGGTGATATCGCGCCGCGCTGTGTCACTGAAGGCCCCCGCGTTCCAGTTGAATGGCGTGCAGATCGTGCTGTTGTCCTGCTGCGCACCGCACACGTGATAGGGGATGTGCTTCGTGGTGATCACGTGATAGAACTGCGCGGTCGGGTAGTCCAGGTCGGTCCACCGGCCGGCGGTGTTCTTCGATACCGCGCCACCCCCGTCGTTCCCGACCACGATATGGGCCGGATCATCGGGATCGATCCAGAGATCGTGGAAGTCGCCGTGCGTGCCGTTGTTGACCGACACCGTCGTCTTGCCGCCGTCCGTCGACCGAAACATGGTGGTGTTCTGCATGTAGACCACGTCGGCGTTCTTCGGGTCGGCAAACACGTGCGTGTAGTAGAACGCGCGCTGGCGGATGGCGCGCCGGTCGTTGATCAGGGCCCAGGTCGCTCCCGCGTCATCGCTCTTGAACAGGCCGCCGTTCTCGTGCTCGACCAGCGCGTACACCCGATTCGAGTTCGCTCCGGAGACCGACACGCCGATCTTGCCCACGACCCCCGCGGGGAGACCGGGATGATGCGTGATCTCGGTCCACGTCTCGCCGCCGTCCAGGCTCTTGAACAGACCGCTCCCGGGACCGCCGCTCGACATCTGGTACTCCTTGCGGTACGCCTCCCACAGCGCCGCGTACATCACGTTCGGGTTGTTGCGGTCGATCGAGATGTCCGCGGCGCCCGTCTTGTCGTCACGGTAGAGCACGCGACGCCACGTCCGTCCACCGTCGGTGGTCTTGTACACGCCGCGCTCGGGGCTCGCCACGCTGTACTTGCCGAACGACGCGACGAAGACGATCTGCGGGTTGGTGGGATGGATCCGGATCTTGGCGATCCCGTCCGACTCCGAGAACCCGACGTGCGCCCACGTCTTACCCGCGTCGGTGCTCTTGTACGCACCGTCACCGGGCATGATGTTGCCGCGGATGCAGGTCTCGCCCATGCCGATGAACACGAGGTCCGGATTGGACTCGCTCACCGCCACCGCGCCCACGGATGCGCTGCGGATCTGCCCGTCGGTGACCGGGAACCAGCTCTCGCCGCCGTCGGTGGTCTTCCACAGGCCCCCGCCCGTGGCGCCGAAATACGCTTCATCTGGGCGCCCGCGGACCCCGCTCACCGCGATGGAACGGCCGCCGCGGTCCGGGCCGATGTTGCGCCAGCGGTACGCCGCGAGCAGGGCGGAGTCGAGGACGATGGGGCGCAGTGCGGGAGCCGGGGCGGCGGGTGCGCGCTGAGCCACACTGGGCAGCGCGGGGGCTAAAGCGACGACACCGCTGACGACGAACGGGACGGCGCATCGGAGCATGAGAGTGATCCCTTCGGGCAGGCCGGTGACCTTTGCGAGGCGGCGGAAGCCGCGACAAAAGTACCCCGTGGAAGGACGGGTGAACAGGTCGCCGCGGCGAGCGAACCGCGTAGATTCCTGATCATGCGGAGGGAACGCTCCCGCCTCGGCACCCAGCCAATGCCGACCGCGTTTGGAGAAAACCGGATCCTGAACGCGTGAGTCGCAGGCAACTGGTCATCTGCGCGGCTTCTCTGGTCGCCGGGATCGTCCTGTGCGTGTTGCTGACCCGCCCCCGACTCAGCCCGGGCGCCGCCGTCGAGCAGACGACGCTGGGCCGCGGGCCGGCGGCCTCGCTCGTGACGAGCTTCGACGGCCTCGGCGTAGGATTCCAGGGGCCGCACGGCCGCTGGGAGGGACGCAACCCCTCCGACAACACACTCGCCGTGGGACCGGAGCACGTCGTCCAAATCGTGAACACGCGCATGGCGATCTTCCGGAAGAACGGCGAGATCCTGTACGGCGCCGTGCCGACCAACACCGTGTTCAAAGGGTTCGGCGGAGCCTGCGAAGCCCGCAACAACGGCGATGCCGTCGTCCGCTACGATCAGCTCGCCGACCGTTGGCTCATCGTGATGCCGACCTTCAATCGGAGCCCCGAGCGCCCGGACCAGCCTGCGCCGTGGCAGGCCAGGGAACAGGCCTACAGCAGTCCGCCGGGCGTTCCAGGCCAACCCGGCGCGCTCGCGTCGCTCTTCGTGCCGCCCCGCGTCGCGCCCGGCCCAGCCGCGCCACCCGACACGGGACGGCGCCCGCGCCCGCCGCGCCCGCCACGGCCGCCACCCGAGGAACGCGGACCCTACTCCATGTGCTACGCGGTGAGCACGAGCCCCGACCCGCTGGGCTCGTATCATCGTTACGAGTTCCTGCGACCGCTGTTCCCCGACTACCCGCGGCCCGCGGTGTGGCCCGACGGCTACTACGTGCCCACCAGCACGGGGGACGACGTGGTCCAGAAGCACGCCTGCGTCGCCGATCGTCGCCGGATGCTCCTCGGCCAACCGGCTACGGAACAGTGCATCGTGATCGATGACGTGAACTTCTTGAACAACGCCGACCTGGATGGGCACACGCCACCGCCCGCGGGCGCGCCCAACATCGTCATGGCCACCGGGGGCACGCAGCTCCGCGGCGACTTCGACGACGATGCGATCTTCGCGTGGCGGTTCTCGGTTGACTGGGACAGTCCGGGGAATACAAAGCTCGTCGGCCCCCAAAAGGTCGCCGTCGCGCCATACCGTTATCTGTGTGACGGCCAGCTCACCACCTGTGTGCGGCAACCCGGGACGGACCAGCACTTGGACGCCCAGGGCGACAAGCTCATGGCCCGGGTCGTGTACCGCAACGTCAACGGCCGCGAGTCGATCGTCGCGGTGCATTCGGTGGCCACGGCAGCGGGCGGGGGCGGCGTGCGGTGGTACGAGTTCACCGTCGAGCAGGACCGCAGCGTGCGGCTGCGGCAACAGGGCACCTACGCGCCCGACAGTTTCTATCGCTGGATGGCCAGTCCGGCGATCGACGGCCAGGGCAACATCGGGATCGGCTACTCGTTCGGCGGCTCGCCTCACTTTGCGGGCCAGCGGTTCGCCGCTCGCTTGGCCGGTGATCGGCTGGGCGTCCTCACACTTCAGGAGACGGTGCTCGCGGAGGGCGAGGCTGCGCAGACGAACACGCTGCGGTGGGAGGATTACTCCCAGACCGCCATGGACCCAAGCGATGACTGCACGATCTGGTACGTCGGCGATTACCTCAAGAAGGACGCGACGAGCTATTCCACGAAGATCGGCGCGTTCCGCATGTGCCGCTGACCCCTAAGACCCCTTCAACGGGAGAAACCGTGGTCGAAGCCGCCGCGCACGCCGCCGCCATCGCCGACGCCATCAAGGCCTCCGGCGTCCTGGTACGCGTCGCCCCGGAGGAATTCCTCAAGATCCTGCATCGCCAGGAGGAACCGCTCGTCGTTGTCGCACCCGCAGGCTTCCTTCAGCGAGGCTGGCGGTATCTCTCCAGCTACAAGGGGCTCGCGTTCTTCACCAAGTCCCCCGAGGCGTTGCTGCTGTCCGGCCGGGCGCTGGTCGTCACGGCCAAAAGCCTCCACATCCCCGGTTAGAGCCGCCTGTGCCCGACCGCCTGCTCGCTCTCGCGCTCGGCCTCGCCATCGGCCTGCTGCTCGCCGCTGTGTACTTCCTGCTCTGGAAGGCCCGCTACACGCGGACCATCCGACGGGAAGCGGCGCTGCAGAGCAGGGCGGTGACGGTCGGCCAGGTCTCCCAGGAGTTCGCGCCCTTCCTACCGGGCTTCGACTTCAACCCGAAAGACGCCCGGTTCCTGGGCAGCCCGGTGGATTTCGTGGTGTTCGATGGGCTGGATGCGGGCGATGTGCGACGCGTCGTGTTCGTCGAGATCAAGACGGGCGGCGCGGACCTGAGCGCGCGCGAACGACAGGTGAAAGACGCGATCGTCGCCGGTCGCGTCGCTTGGACTACGCTCAGGCACTGAGGTTCAGCGCGCTGGTTCCACCCGCAGGACACGGCCGTTCTCCTCGTCCGTCAGCAGATACAAGAGCCCGTCGGGCCCCTGTTGCACGGCGCGCACCCGGTCGTTCAACCCCTCGAGGAGCCGTTCTTCGGCTGTGACTTTCTCCCCGTCGACCACGAGCCGCACGAGGCGCCCGAACTTGAGGGAGCCGACGAACAGGTTGCCGCGCCAGGCCGGGAACCGATCGCCTGTGTAGAACGTCATCCCGCTCGGCGCGATCGAGGGGTCCCAGTAGTGCACCGGCTGCTCCATGCCGGCCTTGGTCGTCCCCTCGCCGATCCGGGCGCCCGAGTAGTCGACGCCGTAGGTAATCACGGGCCAACCGTAGTTTCGCCCCGCCCTGGGAGTGTTGACCTCGTCGCCGCCCATGGCGCCGTGCTCGACGGTCCACAGCTGGCCGGTTTGGGGATGGAGTGTCGCGCCCTGGAGGTTGCGATGGCCGTAGGACCAGATTTCGGGACGGGCGCCGTCCTTACCCACGAACGGATTGTCCGGCGGCACCGTGCCATCGGGTCGGATCCGGATCACCTTGCCGATGTGACGGCTCAAGTCCTGAGCGTCGTCCTTCGCCCCTCGGTCGCCGGTGGTAATGAACAGGTTCCCGTCCCGTCCCCACACCAGGCGCGAGCCGAAATGCTGCCCCGCATTGCGTTTGGGCTCCTGGCGAAACACGACGTGCACGTCGTCCACGCGCCCCTCGCCCAACCGGGCGCGCGCCACGGCGGTGCCGGCCGAGCCGAGCGCCCCGGGCTCAGCGAAACTCAGGTAGATCGTGCGGCTGCGCTCGAAATCCGGCGCCAGGGAGACATCGAGCAGTCCGCCCTGTCCCCGCGCCCAGACTTCAGGAACGCCGGGGAGCGGTGCCGACACCCGACCCTCACGATCCACCACCCGCAACCGACCTGGACGCTCGGTGACCAGCATCCTGCCGTCCGGCAGAAACGCCAGCCCCCAGGGGTGCTCGAGCCCGCGGGCCACGGTGACGACGCGGATGGGGCCCTGTTGCGCGGCGAACTCTTGCGCCGCTGGCGCGTCGCAGGCAGCGAGGAACAGGGCGATCCCAACAACGGCCGGACGAAGCGCGTGGCGCATCCACAACCTCAGGGTGAGGGAAGGTCGAAAACTGGCGCGTCTGGCGTCGCGTGGGAAGCCGCCGTAGTATCGCCCGATGGACCCGCTCCTCGTTTCACTTCGACTCGTGCACGTCGTCCTTGGCGTGTTCTGGGCCGGGACGCTCATCTTCACCGCGCTGTTTCTCGCTCCCGCCATACGGGACACCGGACCCGACGGCGCCAAAGTGATGGGCGCATTGCTGCGCCGCCGGTTCTTCGACATCATGCCCGCGGTGGCCCTACTGACGCTGCTCTCCGGAGTGTGGCTTTACTGGCGCGTGTCGGGCGGTTTCAACCCTGACTACGTGAGGTCGGCCTCCGGGGCGACGCTCGGCGTGGGAGGCGTCGCGGCGATCATCGCGTTCGGCATAGGCGTGGGCGTCATGCGCCCCGCCATGCTCCGGGCCGCGGCCCTCATGCAGGCGCCGGACCGGGAGCGCCAGCAAGACACGATCCAGCGCCTGCGCCAGCGCGGCACCACCGGTGGTCGGGTGGTCGCCGCGCTGTTGGTGCTGGCGGCAGCCGCCATGGCCGTCGCGCGGTACCTCTAAACCCGCGACCTCCCGGCGGCATCGAAACACCGTTTGGATCTCGCAGTGCGTGTACCCGTTACATGGAGAAACCATGACCAAACGGTCCTTGCAACTCGCAGCGCTGGGGCTGATGCTGCTCCCGGCGCTCGCCGCCTTTCCAGGAGGCTGGGCAGTGGTCACCGTCCAAGAGCTGCCTGACTACGCAGTCGCGGGGCAGCCGATCGACCTCACGTACACGGTCCGCCAGCATGGGGTCGACCGGCTCGACGGTCTCCGGGGCACCGTAGAAGCTCAGGCCGGCCGGCTCACCGCCCGCAGCGAAATCGTCGCGGGACAGGGCAGGGGAACGTATCGCACCACGATCACGCTACCCGAACCCGGCGACTGGACCATCACGATTCACAGCGGCTTCGGGAACAGTCGGGTCACGCTGCTGCCGATCACAGCGATGGCTCGGGGTATCGCCTCCCGTGCCCTGGCCGATGCCGAGCGGGGACGCCGGCTTTTTGTCGGCAAGGGCTGCGTCACCTGTCACATGCACGGCGACGTGAAGGAGTCGGGTGGCGGACGCGTGGGACCGGAGCTGACCGGCCGGCGGTTCCCGCCGGAGTACCTCGCGCAGTATCTGGCGGACCCGTCGATTCGGACATCCGCCGACGGGAATCGCATGCCGAACCTCGAGCTGCGTGGTGCCGAGATCGCGGCGCTGGTGACGTTCATCAATACGGAGCGTCAGGCGCTGGCGCGCTAGAC
>DASWIX010000067.1:0-3384 GCA_036397455.1 Gemmatimonadales bacterium
CCGGGTCGTCGCCGACCTTGCCGACGAGCTGGACCGCCCTTCCCGCGGCCGCGGCCGCGGTGGCGATCCGCGCCGCCGCGCCGTCCGCGCCGCCTCCCAAGCCGGGCGCGCGCAGGACGGGATGGCCGACGACGACGATCACCGTGCCAGCGTAGCCCCTCGGAGGGCTAGCCGGCGGGGCGCGAGCATGGGCCCCAGCCATCAACGTGGCGAATATTCGCCCCACGTCTCAGGCGGACGCCGCATCTGGCCGCCCCGACCGGCAACATCGTGAATATTCGCCCCACGACTCAGGCGAACACCGCCGCGGCGCTCAACCGCCTGCTCGACCACTCCGGAGCCTCACGTGGAGGCGCATCGTGCACGACCACCGGCGTCTCGCCCCGTTCGGCGCCCCGCTCATCGACCCCGACGCGTGCGCCTGAGTCGTGCCGCGACTATTTGAAAAGACGCCCCCTACGCTTCCGCCTGACGCGGAATCTCGACGCCACTTCTGACATTCCCCGGTGCGCCCCTGCACCGAACCACCCCTAACGACATTGTGACCGCAAGGTTGGTACTAGTACGATCCGCCTCTCTTCGCCGGGGTACTCCTAGTCTGTGATTTGTACGCCTGAGTCCGAGCCTCTCATGCCGCCCGCCGCCACTGCGTCTCAACGGCAAGGCCGTGGGCAGGTCCTCGTTATCTTCGCGATCGGGCTGACCGTATTCCTGGGCCTGACCGCCCTCGTCGTCGACTTTGGTGCCTGGCTGCAGGAGCGACGCGCCTACCAGAATGTCGCGGACGCGGCGTCACTCGTTGGTGTCAATCACCTCCGACCGCCCATCACGCCAGCTGCCAGAAACGATGCGGTCATGGCTGCGCTTGATGATCTCGACCGCCAGCTCGGACTCGGTATCACCAACCTGACCACGGCGGCCGTCGCGGCCCAGGCGGCAGGAGGATTCAGCAGCGCGACCGGCGCCGGATACACTGGTCCGGACGTCTTCTACGTGACGACTCCCCCGAACCCGAGCTGCAGCCAACCCGGGAACTTCACCGGCAACAATCGAGCGATCACTGTCCAAGTCCGGCACCAGAGCAACCGGTACTTCTCGAGCCTTTTCACGAACGGGACCAACGAGGTCTCCGTATGCGCAACCGCGTCAAGTGCCGCGGCCGGTTATGCGGTTGCCGTGCTCAAACCGCCGGACGGTACGAATAACGGCAACCGCAATGCCAACAAGACCTACATGCTCGACGGCGTCAACACGACAGTGAACATCACCGGGGGCAACGTCGGCGTAAACGCAACGTACGCCGCCCAGGGCAATCCGTGTCCGAACGATACGAACTGCCCGACCAGCCCCGCCGTTACTCGATTCCTCACGGATGGCAACTGGATGGAGCTCGGGTTGCCGGCTCCCAACAACCCGGGCTGGACAGTCAGTCCTCCACAGATCGCCGATCCGGTAGGCAACTATCTGCCACCAACGCTGCTGAACCCTCGCCTGACGATACCAGGCTGGGGACCAGGATTGTGGCTCGACGAGTTCAGCGGGACGTATGATCCGAACGGCACACCAGTCACCTACAGTGGCCCTACCCCGCCTGACCCAGTGAGCGGGACCGGTGGAGCCTGCACGGATCCTGCGGTTCCCGGCGTACCAGGGCTTCGTCCCGGCAACTACTCGCAGATCAACCTATCCAACGGCCAACGCCTTTGGCTCTGTCCGGGCGTGTTTCACATCCTGGATAGTGGCGGCGGGCAGGACTCGCTTCTGATGGCGCAGGACAGCGTGCTCGCGGGCCAAGGCGTAACTCTCGTCTTCGAAGCGAACGCGGCCGGCGTAAACGCAGAGATGAAGGCAAGCTCGGGCTCGATCGTCTGCCTGAATCCCGACAGCGGCGACACTGTGTGTTCCGCCGGCACCCATCAGGACGCGCCATGGACGACTGGCTGGAGTCTCCACGACGTGCCGATCACGATTTGGATTCGGCCGGTTTCCGGATGTGACCCGCTTGGTAGTGCATCGTCGTGCGCTGCTTCCGCTGTATTCACAATGCGTGCCGGGGCGCGAATCCGCGAACGCGGGATCATCTACGGTCCTACTGACAACATTTCGCTCGCCGGACAGACGGTTCAGGCCAGTTCGTCGGGTGAGGTCTGGGCCTGGACCCTTACGTACGCCGGTGGATCAACGCTGAATCAGACGTTTGATGGTCCGGACGTGAGTTATCCGAGGCTCGTCCAGTGAAGCACGCGCCAAGCGCGCGATCGCCAGGCGGACAGGCTCTCGCGGAGTTCGCGATCGTCTTCCCGGTTCTCGTGCTGATCCTGGCCGCGATCCTCCAGTTCGGCCTGATCTTCTCCAGCCAGATCGGACTTACGAACAGCGTCCGCGAAGCCGCACGATACGGGTCAGTGCTGGGAGTGCTCGACTCCTCTTCGGCCACCGCTGCGCGGACGGCCGTCCTGTCGCACCTCGTTGGGACCGGAGGCACCTGTGGGTCGACTGGCCTTCTCGCACGGAACGTTCACCCGTTCGCGTGCGCCGGTGACGACAACAGTCCCGGTCTGGGCCCTACCTCCTTCGACGCCGCCTACTGTCGGTACGGAAACACCGTCAACAGCGACTGGTCAGTTCGGATCTCTGTCGTCGTGTTCTACAACCACCCACTCATGCTTCCAATCGTCGGGAACATCATCGATGCGCTCGATGGTGGAACACCTGGGAGCTATCGGCTCGGGGCTAGCGAGCAGATGCGCGTCGAAAACCGACCCGATCTCAAGAGTCAGGACGTCACGACGCTCCCCGATTGTCCGTAGGCGGGCGCCGCCGCAAGCGGCATCCAAGCGGTACTTCTGGGTCCCTAGCCGTCACGGAGTCCGTCAGGCACGATTCCGGGCATGACTCGACGAATGCTGGTTGGCACGCTTTGGTTCACCGCGGCATGGTGGATGGGCTCGATGATTAGCGGGCTCTCCGGACTCGGCGTCGGTTTGGTACCGATCGTCGCGGCGGCCATCGGCGTACTCGCCGCGGTTCTCTATGTACCGCGTCGACGCGCGCCATTGGCTGAACTCGCGGCGGCACGCACCCGCCCGCTCAAGTTCGACGCCGACCGCGCCTGACCCGCTCGCGCATCTAGCCGGTTCGGTCGGCGCCTGCGCCGCGCAGGCTCGAGTCGGCCGCTAATCGTCGCCCGTCGGATCTGGGGTGTCCGACGGCTTCTCCGTTTCGCCGGGACGCGGCGTCCGGTCGTCCGAGTCGTCCGTGCCGGTGGGGCTCGCCGTGTCCGTCGGGTTGGCCGTATCCGAGGGCGACGCGGTCGCGGAGCCGGTCGGGCTTTCCGATGGCGACGCGGACGGATCGGCCGACGATGTCGGTGACGGGGACGGC
>DASWIX010000068.1:0-85347 GCA_036397455.1 Gemmatimonadales bacterium
CCGTCTCGTCGCCGTGGCCACCACCTCGGTCTCTTCTCCCAACGAGGAGCCAGTCAACACCCCAGTCATGGTCCTTTTCTCCCTCACCCTCTACACTAAACTATCAGGTGGTCCGTGTCTCACCCTTATTGGCAGAGAGGGACTCGCAACATGCCCGCAATTATTTCACGAGACGGTTTCGCGAGGATCGCTCGGTTACCCACGCCGTTCAGATCTTTGGAACGTTGAAGAATCAAAACGAGGATTTTGCGGGACGTGGATTCGTGCTCAGTCTAATAGCCGATCTCATCGAGCGAGGCGACGCTGATGCTCCACCACGACTTGACAAAGGCAGTCAACTGTCTTGGCTGATGCGTGCCCTCTGTCGTCGTGAAGTCCGCCGACAGATGCTTCCTATCGATGAGGCAAAGCAATTGGAGGTCTTTGAAAGCTTTGCTATTGAGGTAGAGTCAGGCGAGAAGGGATCGACAGAATTGTTGGATCTCTGTATCGAAAACACGAGCCCCGATCTTGAGCCCGACGACCGTAGAGAATTGGTAGAAAAACTGAAGAGCCACCCGTTGATGCACTGGACTCCAAAGGCCGACGAATGGCGATTCAAGGAGGAGCAGATCGGGATCGTGCTTCTCGGACTGAAGATTGTCGAGCTGGGTGTTTCGTCCCTTGGACATCTCGCTTCAAGGCTCAAGTTGGATGCAGGCATTGTTGGGGATCTCGCCAGCATAATTATTCAATTGCTTGCCGTGAGTGACGAGAGTGGCCGGGTTAGCCAGCTATCCGGTATCCTCAAGGGGCTTGAACAGCCGAGTGACGGCAGAGAGTCGGACGTGGCGGCACGACTCCGTGGGGCACTCTTGCTCAGGGCAGTCGACCAACTGAAACCGCAGGGATCTTTGCGCTCTGAGCGATCGGCTGCCGCGCAACGCCTGCTCGCGCAGGACGATGTCTCGCAGATGATTCTCTCGACCGCAATCTCTGGGTTCGACTTCAGAGGGGTGACATTCCGGCACTGTCGCTTTGAGGGGATCGTTTTCCTTAACTGTGAGTTCGACGACCAAACCACGTTCACAGAGTGCCAGTTCGCAATGGGAGGCAGTTCCCACCGATGTAACGGCCTTTCGTTAGCTGCGTTTGTCGAATGCCGATTTGACACGGAAAGTTCGGCATGGCTCCGTCAGGTTGCAGTAAGGGAAGGCAGTCGGGATTACGTTGAAGCTGACCTCCGCAGTGATATCGAAGGCGTCCTCGACAAGTTCCTTGCAAAGGGTGGAGCTGGGTTGAAAACGCTAAAAGCATCCAACCTTGCCCGCGGCTCCATCAGTGCTTCACCGCACCGAGAGATGATCCTGGAGGTCCTAAGGAGTCACCTGTTTGAAGCACACCACGTGTCCGGGGTTAAGGAGGGTGGCTTGGCGGTGAAACCCGAGGCACAAGAAGCGGTAAAGTTCTACGGCACTAATAACGTGTTCATTGGACCAGTAAACGATGCGTACGAACGTCTGGCGAAGAAGCTGCGAATCAGGACAGGCGCGTCTCTTGGTTAGGTACTTGCTTGAACCACCTCCTTAGCGACCCTAAACCGAGGCGGGACAAACCGAGGCGGCGACGACGAGTGTGGGTTCATTCGTCGGTGACCCTGTCTCGGATACAATGCCACGACAATCGTGCGCCTGCCACGACAATCCGGGCGAGCCCGACGCCTAATTCGTCCGCAGCGGGAGAGCCCGAACCCGTCCGCAGCGGGTGAGCCCGAACCCGACGATTCAGCTCGTCCACGGCACGTCCCGGGAACCGTAGGGCCTTGATTGGACGCCCGGCTCCGCTCCCAGAACAATTGATCGGCTCCGAGACTGTACAAACGGGGCACGCCGGGTTCTCCGGCGGTCGGACCTAACGACCATGAACCCATGGTGAGAAGCCAACGAATCTGCTCTCACCATTACGGCCTGTCGTTCTGATGACTCTGCTGCGGATTTCGACATGTCGGCGTTGGGCCTCATGACACTGATGTCAAGCTGCTCGATTTCGAATTGGTCACGTGTCATCTCTCGCGCGTCGCAGCAGCCGGACACGGCAGGCGTGGTGCGAACAATATGAAGATTGGGGATTGGGGACTTGAGTGTTCGCCCGCATTCTCCAATCCCCAATCCCCAATCTGCAATCTGCAATCTGCATGCCCACCTGGGGTGTTTAACGAGCGGTTTATCTGCTAGCTAGTATCCGCAGAGCATCACGTTCTCTGTGTCCCGTTCTTCAAAGGCGCGGCGTATCGCCGCGACCCATTCGTCGGTGCGGGGCACGTCGGCGGCCAAGACGCGGGCGCTGTCGAGCATCGCCATTCTTCGGGGATCCGGGCCGTACCTGGTCTCGCGCACCGACAGGCAATACGCGCCGTAGATCGCGCGGATGAGTTCCCACCGTACGAACGGCGCGAGTCGCCCGTCCCCTATCGGGCCGAGCCCGCGCGTGTCGGCGGGGTTACTCATGAGGAGTGGGGCGATTCGGGACCGAGTGAACTCTGGGCGATCCATCTTGATCCAGAGACCGGACCACCCACCGACGTCGTCGCGATCGAGCACGTCGAGGATGGCCTGTCCCTGGTCGACCAGTCGCCGATTCTCGTTGAGCCGCCCAACCCACTGGAGGGTCCGCGCCCCTTCCCGAACGATCACGCTGCCGGTCAACGCGCTCGGGTAAACCGGCTGACGCAGGAACGCGTGCCCAACGCTGATGATTTCGCGCGCGCGCCGTTCGGCCCCCTCGGTGTCTCCGGCCGCGGTCAACAGCGCGGCGGCGGCCGCGTTGCGCCGCTGGAAATCGATCACCGAGGCGCGCAGACGGTGCCACCGAGTCCCGAGCGGCGACGAACCACGCGGGTCAAACCCGGGGAATCCTCGTCGGATCATCCAGAGCGGCGGCGGCTGGGCGGCGGCCACCTGGCGCCAGAGAGTCAGCGCCGGCACCATCGTATCGGCGGCCAACGCGTTTCGGGTCGAATCCGGAAGCCTCCCGGCTTGGATCGCTGCCCACGCGACGACGCGCCGCGCCGATACAGGGTGCGGGAACCGTTCGACGAGCGCTCGCCATCCCGTGGTATCCACCGCCCAAGCGGAGTCGAAGGTCGCGGTCGAGTCGGTCTGCAACGCGAGGACCAGAAGCTGCGCCCATTCGCGATCGGCGGTTTCGGGCGTAGGAGACCCCACTCCGGCGTCGGTCAGGATCGAGTCAAACGTCGGCCAAGCGGTTGTCACGAGCGTGTCGTGCTGCCACGCACGGAGCCACTCACGTGCATCCCGAGCCTGGAACGCCGCTCCCTGGCTGGATATCGTGACGACCAGCACGTTGTACAACACCGTCACCGCCAGCACGAATGTGACCGCCGCCGCCCCGATCCCCGGCACGCCCGCAAGCATCATACTGCCCAACCGATTCGCGCGGCGCGGCGCACGGTGGGCAGCGGCAGCCAGCCACGCCGCGACGACCTCTCCCCGTACGCTGATCCGGCGGCGCGACGAGCCACGTATCATCCGGCGCACGTATCGCCACTCGGGCACCCGCATGGCCAGCGCACCACCCAATCCCAGGAGCAGCGGCAGTAGGGTGACGACCAACTCGACCGGCGGGAGCAAGCCGCCCCCCGAAGCCCAGCCACCGGTGGCGCCGATAAACCATCCGAACGCGCTCAGTCCGCCGGCCGCGAGAGCGACCACCACGAGGATGGTGCTGATGCGGCGGAACTTCATGAATCGTCGCGCCACATCCGGAGGCAACGATGCGAACACGCCCAGGCGATTCAGCAACGCGCCGGTGCGGGAACTCCTGTCCACCGCGGTGTCGAGCACGACCCGCCACGGGTAGCCGGCACGGCGTGCCCACTTCAGGTGCCATCCCAGGTGCGCGCCCCGTGCGAGCACCATCACCGCCATCAGGAAGCCCGTGAGGGCAAACAGGCCAAGGAAGAGTAGCCAGACGATCCCGGGCCCGATCGACGCAGTGTTGCCGATGCTGGCGAGCTGAACAACGAGCGTGACCGGGGACCAGAGCGAGAATCGGTCCGGCTCCCCCCAGGCGATCATGCTCGTCGGCGGGAAGGCAAAGAGCAACAGTACCCCCACCAGGAGGGCGATGTTGATGCCGACAAGCCGGATGTACGCGGCGCCGACGCCGCGCAGGCGCTCGAGACCGGGCGGAGGCCATTCGACCCACGGCTGAGCCGGCGGGACGAGCGCGCGCGCGATCGCGTCGGCCGACGGACGCGCGGCCGGGTCCTTGGCGAGCGATCGGTCGATGAGGTCGGCGAACTGCGCGTCGAGATCCGGCCGTCGCGAACGCACCGGAGGAGCCGGGTCCTTGATGTGCGCCGCGATCAACCCCATGGGGGACGACGCGTTGAACGGCGGCGCACCGGTCACCAACTCGAACGCCATTATCCCCAGGCTGTAGACGTCGCTCTGTTCGGTAACACGACCGCCAGCCGCCTGCTCCGGACTCATGTACTGCGGGGTTCCGACGATCGATCCCTCAATGGTCAGATCGGTCGCACCGACGTCGCCCTCCGGCGTGGTGGCGGCCGAAATCCCGAAGTCCACCACCAGTGCACGGCCACTCTCCCGCTCCACCATGACGTTCGCTGGCTTGATGTCGCGATGAATGAGGCCCCGCCGGTGCGCCTCCGCGAGCGCCGACGCGATCTCACCGACCAATCGTTTCGCGCGGGACTCCGAGACGGCGACGCCGTCCTGCATCTCGTCGCGGATCGTGCCGCCGTCGACGTACTGCATGATGAAGTACGGGACTCTCGACTCGGGCAGTTCGCCGACTTCATAGACGCTGACGATGTGGGGATGATTCGTCGCGGCGGCCGCCTGCGCCTCACGCAGGAAGCGGGTATGCGCGACCTCGTCGTGCGCCAGCGCGGGCGCGAGCACCTTGATGACGATGAGGCGTTTGAGTCCCGGATCGCGGCCGAGGTACACCGCACCCATTCCCCCGGCCGCGAGGAAACGCACGAGTTGGCGCCCCGGTTCGAACGCGCGCCGCAACTCGACCGTGATCTGCTCAAGCTCGGCGGACGACGGCGCCGCGGCGTCGTCGTCGCTGACCATCGTCACCGCGGTCGGGGGCGTCGCGCCGCAGTGGCGACAGCTGGTGTCCTCGGGATCGAACCGCGTGCCGCAGTAGGGACAGCGTTGCCACGCATCCATGGCATCCAAGCTACTCAACGCATCCGCCGCCGCCAGACATGTTGCGCGCCGCGTGCCTACCCCGCCGCGGCCGCCGGACGTTACCTTCCCGGCACTCCCTTTTCGGCTGGAGCCACGGATGACACTCACCTACCGGCGCGTCCCAACAATCGCGTGCCTCACGGTGTTGCTCAGCGCGAGCGCGGCTGCGGCGCAGCAATCCGATCGCGCCCGCATCATCGCCACGATCGACTCGCTCGCAAACGCCCCGATCGCGGAGGGCCGTGTCGCGGGCCTGTCGGTCGCCGTTGTCCGTGGGCGCGATACCCTGGTTTTGAAGGGATATGGTTCCGCCGACCTCGAGCTCGAGGTCCCGACACCGGACCGTGCCGTGTACGAGATTGGTTCGGTCACCAAGCAGTTCACGGCCGTCGCCGTTCTGCAACTGCGCGACCGCGGGCTACTGTCACTCGACGACGAGGTGACGGAATACCTTCCCGATTATCCGACTCAGGGCCATCACGTCACGATCCGACGCCTCCTGGACCACACCTCGGGAATCAAGGGCATCACGGAGATACCGGAGTTCGAGAACTTCGTCCGGCGCGACTTGCCGCGCGACTCGCTGGTCGCGGTGTTTGCGTCGAAGCCGTTCGACTTCGCTCCCGGCGAGGCGATGATCTACAACAATTCGGCGTATTTCCTGTTGGGACGGATCATCGCGCAGGTGAGTGGCGAGACCTACGAGGACTACGTGGCGCGCCACCTGTTCGCGCCGGCGGGGATGCCCGACTCACGGTACTGCAGCGAACGAACCGTGATCCCGCGCAAGGTCAAGGGTTATGAGAGCCGGGACAGTGCGTTGGTGAAGGCGGGGTTCATCGTCCATCTGTGGCCGTACGCGGCCGGGTCCCTGTGTTCGACGGCCGGGGATCTCCTGTCATGGAACCGCGCGCTGCACGGGAACGGCCGCGGCGGATCGCTGCTGAATGCCGGTTCCTATCGCGAGCTGATCACCCCGGGCGCACTCAACGACGGGACGCCGTTGCGCTACGCCAAGGGACTGGCGGTCTTCGAGCGCGGCGGCCGTCGCCTGATCGCGCACAGCGGCGGCATCTTCGGTTTCGTCTCATACCTCGGCTACTACCCGGATGATTCGCTCGCGGTGGCCGTGCTGATCAACACCGCCGGCGCGGTCGATGCCGGCGCGGTCGCCAACGGCATCGTGGACGCCGTCCTCGGGGAATCCGTTCCGCCACCGGTGCGCCCGTTCGAGGGATCGCTGGAGCCATTGGTCGGGACGTACTCCGGTCCTGGACGGGGACGGCCCATCACCGTGACCGTGTCGATCGACTCGACGGGGGCGCTGCAGGCCGTGCTGGGGCGTGGAAACCCGCAACGCCTGTCGTTCCTCGAGGGAACGACGTTCGGTGCCGGCACGACGCGCGTGCGGTTCGTGCGGGTCGCCGGTCGCGTCACCGCGCTCCAGATGGACCAGGTGTCGGGGGTGTACGTGCTCCCGCGCGACGACGACTAGGCTAGGGCGTCAGCACGGGTGGCCGACGTGGTCGTCAGCAAGACGACCACGATCAAGTTGACGCGCGCACAACGTGGTGCATGATCCTCCGCACGAATCCAGGATGGATTGTTAGGGCCCACCCACCGCGCCATCCGCAACCGCCATCCGCCGCAACTCTGCGTGCTGGACCCGAATGACACTCATGACGCGGTCCACCAACAGCGCCGCGGTTGCCTTGGTGCGCGGCATGTCGAAGAATGCCGCGCAGTCGACCGGCTCGCCATAACACACGTACACGCGCTGGAAGAGCCGCGGCACCGTACACCCGATCGGCAGGACGCGGTCCATGCCCTCGATCGCCACGGGAATGACCCGTGGATGCGTCGAGAGCACCACGAGACCCGCGCCGGCGCGTCCAGCACCCACCGACCCGTCGCGCGTGCGCGTGCCCTCCGGGAACAATGTCATGACCCCGCGCGGAAGCGCCTCGCTCATCCGGCGCAAGGCCTCCATGTCGCGCCGTCCCTCGCGCACGGGGATGCACCGCCAGTTGTACGCCAGCCATGCCAGGAGCGGTGTGCGGAAGAAGTTCTCGGCCGCCGCGGGATTCCACGGCATGAGATGGGGCATGACGAGTGAACGCGGAAAATAGGCGGCGAGTCCCACCAGAAAACTATCGATCATCGACTGATGGTTGGACACCAGCAGCGTATTGCGGGCCGTACCCACGTGGTGACGTCCGATGACCGTCGTGCGATTCAACACGAAGAAATAGAGCCAGAACACGACGACCGAGAGGTTCGTCACGAGGTAGGACGTGACGGGCCACATCCACTCGGCCAGTCGACCGGGTACGAAGGGCCTGGTCACGGACCGGCACCCACCGGACTATTCCTTGTCCGGTTCGGTGGTAAAGCCGTTCGTCTTGTGCGAGCTGTCGCAGAACGGCATGTTCTTCGATCCGCCGCAACGACACAGCGCGCCCTTCGCGGCCCGCACCCGCTGTGACCCGTCATCCGAGACGATCTCGAGCGGCCCCTCGTAGCGCAGCGGCCCATTGCGCCGCACCGTGATGCGGAGGCGACCCGCCCCCAGGTCTTCCACGGCGCGCGTGGTGCCGAGCGCGCCGGGCTCCGCGAATTCCGGATAGTGGGAATCGTCGCACCGCGGCTTGTTGCCCGACCGGCCGCAGCGACACAGCAGGACGCGCGTGTCGCGGAACAGGAGATTCCCGTCGTGGTCGACGACCTCGATATCGCCCGACACCTCCGCCGGGCCATCCCGCGATATGCGGATCACGTTTCCCGCGGGAACCAGCCCGTCGCCCCCGCCCCGGACCGCGTCCGTCATCGCGGAGTCCACGCCGCCGCCTGCTCCACGAGCGCCGCCAACCGATCGATCGCCGCCGCCACCCGCGCTGTCATCGCGTCCAGTTCGGTCCATTCGCGCTGCTCGATGGCTTCGCGCATGCCGGGCAGCGTCTTCACCCCGTAACCGGTGTAGAAGCCCGGCGCGTAGATCATATGGGTGAACCACGGGCGCCGCGGCAGGCCTTGCGCGTCCGATAGCGCCCGCTCGGTGCGCAGCAGCAGCACGTTCAGGTCGCCGAAGTCCGCGTTGATGACCGCGGAAGGCGCGAGGCGTTCGGCGACGCTCGCGTCGAAACGCCTCGCGGCCGCCTGGAGCCGGGTGACCGCGTTCTGGACGGGCGCCAGCGTGATGAACGGTACCGCCGCGCGGCGAGCCGGCGGCTGCACCGGACTCGACGGATCGACTGTTCGGGCGTAGGAACCGTTGTCCAGCAACTGATGGTGCCGTGCGGTTTCACGGCGCATCGCGTCCGCCAATTCGCCGACCTCTTCGATGTACCGGTCGAGGTGCGCCGCGAGGCTTTGAAAACGCCATGGCAGGATATCGGCGTTGGCAAATCGCAGCGTGAGCCGGCCGGTGGTTTTCGCCAGCGTGGCACCGTAGCGGAACCCCGGATCACCGAACCGAGCGTAGTGATCGAACGAATCGAAGATCGAGTGATACGATCCACCGCCGGATTCGCCGCCGTAGCCGACGTTCAGCGACGCGATCCCCAGATGTTGCAGGAACGGCGTGTAGTCCGAGCCCGATCCCAACGGCGCGATCGCCCAGTCGGTCATGTCCCCAGGTTCCCGGTCGCCGGTCACCGCGAGCAGTGCGCGACGCCGTTCCCACACGGACACCTCGTACTGTGGGTCGGTGACCTCCTTCGCGACCTCGTTGACCACCCGCTCGAGCGCGTGCGATCCGCCCACGTTGAGGTATCCGCGACCTGACCCGTCGGTATTGATGTACACCACGGCCTTTTCCTTCAGTTCGTCGGCGTGGAGTTCGGCCCATTCGGTCGAGCCGAGCAGGCCGGGTTCCTCGGCGTCCCACGCGGCGTACACGATGGTGCGTTGCGGGCGCCAGCCGGTTCGGGCCAGCGCCCCGACCGCGCGCGCCTCGCCCAGCAAGGAGACCATTCCGCTCAACGGATCCGCCGCGCCGAACACCCAGGCGTCGTGGTGATTACCGCGAATCACCCATTGGTCCGGATACGTGCTTCCGTGCATCCGCGCAATGACGTCGTACGCCGGACGCAAACTCCAATCGAACGCCAGTGCGAGATGCACCTTTGCGGGACCGGGGCCGACGTGATACGTGATCGGGAGCGCGCCGCGCCATTCCGGCGGCGCCACCGGACCGGCAAGCGCGGCGAGCAGCGGCTGCGCGTCGGCGTAGGAGATGGGGAGCACCGGGATCTTCATGATCGTGGGCGATTCGGCCACCGTGTACCGTTGGGCGTCGGCGGTCGCGCCGACAAAGGGTGTCAGCGGATCGCCCGGATAGGTCGGCATGTCGGCGACCGACCCGCGCTGGGCGCCGGACGCCATGCGAAACGCCCCGGTCGGGTAGACGTCACCCTGCCAGTAGCCGTCGTCTCGCGGATCGGAATAGAGAATGCATCCGACGGCGCCGTGCTCGCGGGCCACCTTCGGTTTGATGCCGCGCCAGGAGCCGCCATACCGCGCGATGACGATCTTGCCCTCGACGCTGATTCCGCGCCGGTCGAGTTCGTCATAGTCGGCCGGCACGCCATAGTTGACATAGACCAACTCGGCGGTCACGTCCCCATCGGCGGAATACGCGTTATAGGGCGGCAACCGGCCGTCGGTGATGCCCGAGGTCCGGTCTTCCGTCAGCGTGGGTTCCGTGAGCCGGGCGGTGACGTGTGTCGGCTCCACCAGTTCGAGCACGCGCCGCGTCGGCGTGGGGAACAGCACCTGGAACGTCTCGATCGTGACGTCGAACCCCCACTCGCGGAACTGTGCGGCCATCCAGTCGGCGTTGGCCTTGTTATGCGGCGCCCCCACATGATTGGGGGCGGACGACAGGCGCCGGTTCCAGCTCTCGAGATCGCTCGGCCGAATCGCCGCGTCGAGTTGGCGTTCGAGGTCGCGCTGTCTCGCGCTCGTCGCGACGGTAAAGCCAAGGATGGGGTCGTCGGGCGTCGCGGGCGTCGCGAGAACCAACAGGAAGGGCAAGACCAGACCTGCGAAAGGACGCGGCATACGGATGCGAACTCCGAAGAGGATTCGCGGCGGAAGCTGCGGCACCGCTGCGGCGCGCGCAACCGGCGTTCGGGAATGACACCTCGCACCGGACCTGCGCGAACAGCGGTGACGGGGTGAATGCGGCGCTCCAGATGAGGACCAGCACGGTGGTGTGGCGGCAGAGCAGCATGCAGGGCGAGGTTCGGGTTCGGACGGTACCGGCGGCACCGTGGGCTATGGTTCGCTGCCGTCCGCCCGGCGGTACATTCTCGTCCGCCATATCTTCTGGGATAGTCGGTCGTGCTCGATGGTCACCTCGAGCCGGAGAAACACGCCGCTGTCGGCCAGCGAGTAGGTCTCGGTCATCTTCCCGCCCCCATCCGGCTTCCATTCCACCACGAGATCGCCCCGTTTCCACTGTGCCTTGACCTCCAGGTGCGTGGAGTCATCGAGTTGAAAATCCCGTCCCTGGCCGTCAGGAACCAGGACGTAGCTGAACCCGTCCTGATTCGTGATGGTCACCGCGGTATCCACGACGTTGATCTCGAAGGCCGGAACCTCGCCCGCCATCCCGAACAGCCGGTTGAGTTGCCGGCGATCCTCGTCCGAGATACGTCGCCCGCCCCGTGGCCTGCCCCCGGGGGGGCTGCCCGAAGCACCGTCACGTTGCGGCCGCCCCGCCATCGGCGCCGGCGGCAGTTCCTGTAGGGCGGTATCGGGCACCGGCTCAGCGGTCGGTCGCTCGCGCAACTCCCACCGACCGTCCAACGCCTTGCCCTGCTGTGCGGCGCCCGCCAGAGGTGCAAGGGCCAGCAGGATCGCGGGCATCAGGGCGGCGCGCAGCATGGCACGGGTCACGGGTGGTCCTTCGCTTCGGGGTCTTCTACGGTGTACGCTCAACCGACCCAATCCGTTCCCCCGGGGGCCGCCGCGGGCCGCTGACCGAAGAGGCCCCGCAGCGCGTCCGGCAGCATCGGCTCGCCCGTTTCCTCGAGTTCGTACCGCACACGCACGGTCGGTTGCGGCACGTCGATGAGTCGGCCAAGATCGATCGGCGTCCCCACCACGACCAGTTCGGCACCGGAAGCGTTAATGGTCGCCGCCAGTTCCGCCACCTGCTGTTCACTGTAGCCCATCGCGGGCAGGACCGGTCCGATGTCGGGATACGCCTCCAGCGTTTGGCGAATGGTCCCCACCGCGTGGGGCCGCGGATCGATCACCTCGGCGGCGCCAAACCGGCGCGCCGCGACCAGCCCCGCGCCGAAGGTCATCCCGCCGTGAGTCAGGCTGGGCCCGTCCTCGACCACCAGCACCCGCTTGCCCCGCACGGCATCCGGTTGATCGATGGTGATGGGGCTGGCCGCGTTGATGATCCGTGCGACCGGATTGAGCCGCGCCACCGAGCAACGCGCCCGCTTGACGTCCTCCGAGGACGCGGTGTCGACCTTGTTGATGACCACGACGTCGGCCATCCGCACGTTGGTTTCGCCGGGGTGAAAATGCTCGGCGTGATCGGCGCGATGGGGATCGACCACGGTGATGTGCAGGTCCGCCTGGTAAAACGGCAGGTCGTTGTTCCCACCGTCCCACACGAGCACGTCCGATTCCTGTTCCGCCTGGTGCATGATGCGTTCGTAGTCGACGCCCCCGTACACCACCCGCCCGGCGGCGATGTGCGGCTCGTATTCTTCGCGCTCTTCGATCGTCACGGCGTGCCGCTCGAGGTCATCGTATGCCGCAAACCGCTGCACGGCCTGGCGGGCCAGGTCGCCGTACGGCATCGGATGGCGGATGATCACCACGCGTTTGTTCCAACCGGTCAGGATCTCGGCCACCCGCCGGCTCGTCTGGCTCTTGCCGGCCCCGGTACGCGCCGCGCAGACCGCCACCAGCGGGACGCTGGCGCGGAAGGTCGAGTGCCGAGGGCCAAGCAAGAGGTAGTCCGCGCCGGCGGCAAGCGCACGCGACGCGAGATGCATGACCTGCTCATGCGAGACATCGCTGTAGCCGAACACCACGAGATCGACCGCGAGGTCCCGGATCAGATCGTCGAGCCGCGCTTCGGGCTCAATGGGAATGCCCTGTGGATAGTCGTCGCCCGCCAGGCTGGCCGGATAGCGACGGTGGGCGATGTTGGGAATCTGGGTCGCGGTGAAGGCAACGACGCGATAGCGCGCATTCCCGCGAAAGAACGCATTGAAGTTATGAAAATCCCGGCCGGCGGCACCGAGAATCAAGACCCGTTGCACCATGACCTACTCCCGTGAGAAGACTCCACAGGAACGAATAGCGGCGGATGGATGAACGGAGGCTTAAGCCGTCGTGAAGCGAACCGGGGTTCAGCGAACCGGCCAGGCGCGGCTCACGGTCGGGGGGAGGTCGACTGGGGCGCGTGTCGTCAGAAACCGTCCGGCGAGGAGCTCCGCCAACGGCCGGGTCGTCTCGAATCGGAGCATCACGATCCGTAGGACGGCGGTGATCGGTGTTGCCAGCAGCATCCCGGCCACCCCCCACAGGAGGCCCCAGAAGACCAGGGCCAGCAGGATCGTGATCGGGCTCAGGTCCAGTCCCTCACCCATGATCTTGGGCTCGATGCCGTTGCCCACCACCATTTGCACCGCCCCGGGTACCGCGATCACCGCGACGACCATCCACCCGCTTTCGTACTGCACCAGCGCGATTGGGAGCGGCAACAAGGTGGCGATGACCGAGCCGATCGACGGCACGAAGTTCAGCAGGAACGCCAACACACCGAATACCAACGCGAGGTCCAGTCCGAAGATGCCGAGGATGAGGCCGACCAGCGTACCCGTGACCGCCGACGTCGCGAACTTGGTGACGATGAAGCTCCGGATCTTCTGGTCCATTTCCTTGTAGATGCCGGTTCGCACGGTGTCTTGACGCCGGCCGATCAGCAGGAAGATCACGAACACCAGCACGAGGAAGCCGTTGCTGACCAGACCGAACACCGTGCCGGCCGCGCCACGCACCAGCGTGCCCAGCGGCAACTGCTGCAAGGAGGACAGCACATTCCCCTGCCCGAGGTCGATGCCGTACTTGTCGAGCACCGCGAAGATCCGCTGCGCCAGGTTGACGAGCTTGTCGCGGTAGATCGGGACGGAATCGATCAGGCCGCTCGCCGAGGTCGTGATGAGGAGCCCCAGCACGCCGAGCAACGCGGCCACGATGAGGAACGTGATGACGACCGACGCCCAGCGCGGTAGTTTGGCCCGGAACTCCAGGAAGTCGGCGATCGGTGAGACCAGGTAGTACAGGAAGATGGCCAGCACGAACGGCACCATGACGGGCCGCGTGTAGCCCAAGGCGACGGCGCCCGCGACGGCAGCCAGGACCATGAGCGAGATCGTCGTGAGCCAACTGCGCTCTTCGGAAAGCGTCTTCGAGAGGACCGTCATCGCTCAGATTATGACTCAGGCCCCGGACGATTGCCAGCCCCGATTTTCCGCGCCATACTCACCAGTGCACCTCCCCCACAGGAGCCAGACCATGTCGGCCGACGCGCGACCCTATCTCCCATGGCCTCCCCCAGGGCTCGAAACCGTCCACGCGCGGTTGTGGCCGGTGGTCCTCGTCCTCGCGGTGGGGGATGTGGTGCTGATTGGACCATTGATGTGGGCCTTGATCGGCGATTGGTCGTTCTGGTCGCTCGGCCCATTTGGGAGCAGCTGGTGGGTCCTGATCGTCATGTCGCTGGCGGGCGTCGTCATTCTCCTGGCCGGGTTCGAGCGCCTGGCCCGGCTGTTATGGATGGCGTATCGAGCCAGCCAACGCGGCCATCGATGGCTCACGGTGCTGCAGGTCGCCGCGGACACGCCGCGCGACACGGGGTTTGTTCTGCTCGGCGCGCGGCAGTATGCCAGCCTGGCACCACCCCAACGCTCGACCATCCTGGCGACCCGGCTCGTCAGCACGATCGCGCTGTTCGGGGCGGCCTGCTGGGTGCCGATCGGGTTCGTCCTGTCGGTGATGCTCGCGGGCAGGGGGCTGATCGGCCCCGGCCTGATGGGCTTCGCGACCATCGGGCCCACCGCCGCCCTCATTGCCATCGCCCTCCCGGGGCGATTCATGGAAGCGCGGCTGCGCCGGGCGGCGCGAAAGGACCCCGCGGCCCGTGCCGCCGACGATCAGGCCCTCAGCGCCAAGGTCGCCGATTGGAATCAAGGGATCGACGCCGCGACGGCGGGCGTCCAGATCGCGACACGATCGAGCGAAACCCCCCGCGGGTTCCAGTGGGCCGCCGTGGTGGTCGCGATCGGGGCCATCGTGCTCGTCATCCCCGCCGCGACGGTCGGGTTCACAAGCGGCCTGGCCCCAATGACCGCCGCCATCGCGATTCCCAAGTTCTCCAGCATTCAGGCGCGGGTCGGTACCGCGAACGCATTGCGCGGCTACCGGATCGCACCCGACTCCACATCACCGCGCGAGGCCGGTGAGGCCCTGCACGCCCTGTTCCGCGTGGGAGACGCGCAGCGGCGGGAGCACATGCAGCAGCCGGTCCGCCGCTACGAGCAACCCTGGTTCCCGGAGGATCCGGACAGCGCGATCACCACGCAGGTGGACGATGAGTGGATCATGGCCCTGTTCGCCCGGACCCGGTCCTTCTCGACCGCCGAGCGCTCGTTCCTGCAAGCCGTGGCGACACACCCCGCCCAGCGGGAGTGGAGTACGGTGGCGCGGGCCCCGGCGATCGACCTCATCGGCACCCGCTTTGTCACCCCGTTCGATTCGATCACGGCGTGGACCCTGCCCCTCCCGCGGTTTTCCGTGATCCGCGACGGCATACGCGCCCACATCGCGATGGCGGCGTGGGAGCTGAGCCGCGGCCGGGCGGCGGAGGCGGAACGAACCATCAAGGAGGTGATTTCCACCGGGTTCGGGATGATCGACGACGGACCGACGCTGATCGATAATCTCATCGGGCTGGTCGCCGTGCGCGACGGCGGGCGGGCCCTCGAGCAGCTCTACCGCGCAACCGGCCGGGCGACCGAAGCAGACGGACTCGAGCTGGTCCGGACGGTCGCGCAGGAAGTCAGGCAGAGCGCGTCAACCTCCATCGGATTCAACCTGCAGGAGGCCATGCGGCACATACCGACCATCGTGCCGGATACGAACTACGTCCTCGGATTGCGATGGGAGTTCTTCCTGACCACGAGTACGTTTGCCCCCTGTCTCAACCTGAAGAACTTGATGTTCGGCCCGGATGACAGCTACGCGTCGTGGAAAGCGCGCGCGCGGGAATCGCTCGTGAGGCGCTCGAGCGACGAACCGTACTTCGAACTGCTCAGCAGAGGCCCGGGGTCACTCGCCGGTTCGGACATGCCGTTCCCGCTGCGCGCGGTCCTGCGATTCACCTTCGGTCGCGGGCGCGTCACCGAAACATGCGGCGGGTTCGTCCAGGTCCTGTGATGCGTCCGGTCGCCCCGGCGTTCACGCAACCTTCATGGACGGTTCACATCGCGAGGTGTAGGCTGATGCCTTCAACTCAAGAACCGGCCCCAGCCCAGCAGAGGTCGTCATGAAACGCGCCATCCTCGCCGCCGTAGCCCTTGCCCTGCCCGCGTGCGGTGACAGTTCGACCGCCCCGTCACTCTCGGATCTCGAGGGCACCTGGACGATGATCGAAGGGGTCCAGTCGATTGTCGGCGATCCGGCATCCGACTTTGACCTGGTCGATCAGGGTCTCGGCGGAACCCTCAGCATCACAAGCACCGGATCGTTCCAACTCATCATCGGGGCGAGTAGTGGGGCGCCGGGCTTCCTCGTGATGACGGGGAGCCTGACGGTCGACGGGGCGAACCTCCAGCTCACGGTGGGCGGCGCGACCGACGCCGTCCCGTTCACACTCCAGGCCGGCGTGCTGCGCCTGACGATCATGGATACGGATGACGTCGACAATGACGGCACCGACGAGGACATCCGTGTCGTGCTGGCCTTCGAACGAGACTAGGCCTTTACGGTTATGTGATTCACCGCAGAGATCGCGGAGATCGCAGAGAAACCAACCGCCACCGCACAAGTGACCGACTGCCTCTCTGCGATCTCTGCGTGCTCCGCGGTGAAAACGATGCGGTGAGTGCGTTCCGGTATTCGTGCTCGTGGCCGCGTGGGCTAGCGCTCAGTTCTCGTCGCGGGACTCCGGCATAGGTATCCCCCGGCAGGCCACATCGCCTTCGCGCATCTCCGGGAGCGGCTGAGTTCCCGTTCCGACGAACATGCCGCACACGATGTCTCCGTGCGCGCCGTGGACCGCGATCTCGCTGTGACCCGTCGGTGACGCGCTGAGCAGAATCACCCGCACGCCCCGCGAGGGCACGTACATCGGCGCCATCTCAGTCATCGAGGTGGCATAGCGCTCGTTGTCCGCAAAGAAGGACTCCTGGGCCACCACGAAGTTCCTCAGGTCGCTGCGCATCATCGCGACCGCCGCCCGGACAGAAACGGAATCGGCGACGCCGGCTCCTTGAGCCACGGCGGACCGCCCCGGTAGCGCGCACGTCACCACACCCAACAGTATCCAGCCGATCGGCTTCATGGTGCCTCCAAAGTGTATTGTTGTTGTAGTACACTAGTACGCATGGCGGCATGAGTCAAGTCTCCCCCGCCAGTCGGACATCTGGCACGGGAGGCGTGCGCAACCCGGCCCTGTTGACGGGGTTCGTGTCGTACGAACGCGGCTCGGGTCTTGCTCAGGCTCCAGCTCGACGGCCATCTTGACCGCCTACTTCGATCTCCCGGGTCTCCAGATGCCACAGGCGCTTGCGCGATTCCTGAGCGGCGGGCCGATGTCGCACCGGCCACCGCTGCACAAACGGTTTTGGGTATACAGCGCGGTTGCCTATCTGGCACCGATCATCATGCAAATCCTGCTGCCGGAAGATCCGGGGTTCAGTGACGAACTGGTCTGGCTGGTGACCTTGACCCCGGCGTTCCTCCTGTCGTTGCACTATGGGATGCGGGGGGCCGTGGCGGGCCTCGTCATGGGTACCGTGTTGTTCGGCGTCGTCCAGGTGGTGATCGCATTGAACTTCACGCCCGACGACTGGCGTATCACGACGCCGATCTACGTCGCGTACGGCACGCTGGCTATCAGCGTCGGTTGGTTATCGGAGGAATTGCACGTCTACTATCAGCGTGCCTTGAAGAACGAGCGCCTCGCGGCCATCGGCCAGGCGGCGATCGCGATTCGCCACGAGTTATCCGACGGACTGAGTGTCATTGCGGCACAAAGCGAGATCGTGAGTTCGGCCGGCGTCCCGCTGGCGGCGGAACAGTCGACGGCCGCCCGGATGATTCGCGATTCCGCGCACCATTGCGCCGCGACCCTGCAACGACTCACGCACCTCGAGGAATCTCTCCCACCCGTTCGGCTGGCGTCTGGCGTGGAAGCGCTCGATCTCGACGCCGAACCATAGTCCACATCAGGGTTCAAACCTGGGGCGCCCTCCGAGGAGTCCTTTGCCCCTGCGCGCGGGTGGCGCCACCCTGGCGGCCGACGACATGGACTGGGCACGTGACCGGTACGATCGCATGCACTTTCAGGTGCGACCCGGCCAACGTGTATTGACGATCGAATCCGAGCCGATCCGGACGAACTGGCGGGAGTACCGCGGCCGGCGCGGTCTCCAGGTCACGGTCGAGGTCACCGTACCCGCGGCGGTCTCGCTCAACGTGCAAACCGGCGATGGAGACGTCACGGTCGGAGATGTGACCAGCGATGGCGACATCACCGTCGGGATCGTCGAGTCCAACGGCATTGCGCTCGAGACCGGCGACGGCGACGTGAGCATCGCCGCGCCGGCGTCCTTCCGCGCTGATTTCGACATCGAGGGTGAAGACGTCTCACTCGGCCGGGCGTTCCGGGTGGAGGGGCGAGTCACGAGCCGCGGAGCGCCATCACGATCGCGGTCTCCGGGCACGCCCCGCGGAACTCCACCGACGTCTTGACGGAATCCGGCACGTCGGCGCGAGGGATGGGGTGAAACCCGAACCGGGGAAAGAACCGTTCCGCCGTTTCGGTCAGCAGGTAGTAGCGCTTCACGCCCCGCGCGCCTCCGAGGGCCAGGGCGGCTTCGGTCAAGCGCCGTCCCAGTCCCGTGCCCCGCCGCGACGCGGCAACCACCACCGACCGCAACAGCGCGTCGGAACCATGGAGTTCGAGCGCCGCACATCCCACGACGGTCCCTTCCACTCGCGCAACCACGGTGGCGGCTAGGTGCGCGTCGAGCCCGGCGGACGGCAGCGCCGACGCCGTCAGCAGCATCGTGATCGCCGGGCCGTCGGCGACCGTCGCGGTGGTGATCACCACGGGGGGATCGGTCATGGCTCCTCTCTCCCCGGAGGCGACGCCGCGAGTACCACGTCCCCGCCCTTGCCACGCCCAATGCCCCGCAGGCGTTCGCCGATGGCGTCCGCGCCCCGCTCCGCCTCGGTATATTGTTTGGCCGCGTTGGTGAGGTGGCGCCCCATGACACCAAACGCCTCGCGAAAACGGGTGAACTCCTGCTCGAGCGCGCCGAGTGCATCGAGAATCGCCTGCGCGTGCCGCTCCACTTCGAGTCCGCGCAAGCCGTGAGCCAGAGCGGACAAGTACGCGTAGAAGGTGGTGGGTGACACCGGAATGACCTTGTGGTCCAGCGCGTACCGGAGCGAGCCGACCCCGGGATCGAACGCGTCCGGGCGCATCACCGTCTCGTAGTACACACGCTCGGCGGGCACGTACATGAGTGCAAACTCGAAGGTGCCCTCGTCCGGTCGAATGTACTTGGCGGCAATCTCGTCAACGCGGTCGCGCATGGTCCGGCCAAACGCGCGACGTTCCCGATCGGCCGCCGCGCCCTCGGCTGCGAACATCCGCTCGAATGCTTCCAGGGGGAACTTGGCGTCCACCGGGATCAGGCGGTCACGCAGGCGAATCACCGCGTCCACGCGCTCGCCCGAGCGGTAGGCGTGTTCCAACGTATACGCCGAAGAGGGCAGCAACTCCCGCAACAACTCCGCCAGCCACAACTCGCCTTGGGTACCACGCAATTTGGGAACGTGAAGGAGCCGGTGCAGATCGGACATGTCGTTCCCGAGCGACTCCAGTCGCCGGGTGGCTTCTCCCAGCACGCCGAGCCGTTCCCGCACGTCCGCCAGCGACCGAGCCTGGATGGCGCTGCTCTCCGCCAGCGCCCGGGGTACGTCGCGCTGCTCGTCCACCAGCGCATCGAGCCGGGCGCGCAGGTCGGTCAAGCCACGGTCGAACGACATCCACCACACGCCTATCACCGCGGCCGCGGCCGCCAGGCCGACAGCGGCCGCCCCGAGCCAGATCACGGGCTCTTGCATGCTGCAAAGTAGGAAGAACGGCTCTTGCCGCAACGCCGCCGAAGCTGTCGCGCGGCCGCAACGCCGCAATCCCCCGCCAACCCGGGGCCTGCCGGGCTAAACGCGTGTAACCGGTTTGGTGACAACGATTAGCGACGTGCCTCACGTCGGCATGGCGCTTGCGCCTCCAAGACCCGCCCGGCACAGCCGGGGACATTTCAGTCGGTGCCACTCGAAGGCGCCGAGGAAGGCGGGACATGGCTGCTGTCGGCAACGCGGCATCGCGGCACGCGTCATCGCGCGACGAGGTCGCCGGCCCATCGGTCACGCTGACCCGGCCGGTGACCGCATCGCAGCGGGAGATCCTCACGCCGGAAGCGTTGCGGTTCATCGCCGCACTGCATCACACCTTCGAATCGCGGCGTCAGGCGCTGCTGACACGACGCCGTCGCACCCGGCAACGCATCCGGAGCGGGTGGTTGCCGCAGTTCCGCGACGACACCCGCGAGATCCGGGACGCCGATTGGCGCGTCGCGCCCAGTCCGGCGGATCTCTGCGACCGGCGTGTGGAAATCACCGGACCGGTCGATCGCAAGCTGGTCATCAACGCGCTGAACTCGGGCGCCAATGTGTACATGGCCGACTTCGAGGACTCGCACAGTCCGACATGGGCCAACACACTGGACGGGCAAGTCAACCTGCGGGATGCGGTCACGCGGTCGATCAGCTTCACGAGTCCCGAGGGGAAGCACTACGCGCTCAGCGACCAACCGGCGGTCCTGCTGGTGCGGCCCAGGGGTTGGCATCTCCCGGAACGACACTGCCTGGTTGACGGAGCGCCCATTGCGGGATCGTTGTTCGATTTCGGGCTCTACCTCTATCACAATGCGACGCAACTGCTCGAACGGGGCACGGGTCCGTATTTCTATCTGCCCAAGCTCGAGAACGCCGACGAAGCGCAGCTATGGAACGACGTGTTCGAGGCGGCCCAAGCGTGGCTGGACATACCGCGCGGGACGATTCGGGCCACGGTCCTCATCGAGCACATCCTTGCCGCGTTCGAGATGGACGAGATCCTCTGGGCATTGCGCGACCATTCCGCCGGCCTCAACTGCGGGCGATGGGACTACATCTTCTCGTTCATCAAGACGTTCGCGCACCGGCCCGAATTCGTCCTGCCCGATCGAGGCACGGTGGGGATGGACCGGCATTTTCTCGACGCCTACGTCCAACTGCTGATTCGGACCTGTCACCGTCGGGGCATCCACGCCATGGGGGGGATGGCCGCCCAGATCCCGATCAAGGCCGACGCGGTCGCCAACATGCGTGCCATCGAGAAGGTGCGGCAAGACAAGCTGCGCGAGGTGACGGCCGGGCACGACGGCACCTGGGTTGCGCATCCGGGACTGGTCACCGTGGCCCGCTCCGTGTTCGACGAATACATGCCCTGGCCCAATCAGATCGAGGTCCCCCGCGATCCGGTGCACATCGCCGCCGCCGATCTGCTGGCCGTTCCCGCAGGCAGCATCACGCGGTCGGGCCTTCGTCACAACATCGACGTCGGTATCCGCTACCTGGAGTCGTGGCTGCGCGGATCGGGCTGCGTCCCGATCTATCACCTCATGGAGGACGCCGCGACCGCGGAGATCTCCCGCACACAGGTGTGGCAGTGGGTTCGTCATGAGGCCCGGATGGACGACGGACAGACCGTCACCGCCGCATTGGTCGGAATGACCATTCTCGACGTGATGCAGGCCCTCCGTGCCCAGCTCGGCGGCGATCGATTCGCCGGCGGGAAATTCACCCAGGCGGCACGAATCTTCCAAGAGATCACGACGGCCGATGAACCGGCCGAATGGCTCACCACCGTCGCGTACCAGCACCTCGACTGACGCCCGAATTGAGGTCAACATGGACAAGCGCATCTTTATCAAGCAGCTCGAGCATCGATGGGCCAACGACGTTCGGTGGCAGGGCATCTCCCGTCCCTATTCGGCTGAAGACGTGTGGGCGCTCGCGGGCACCGTCCGAATCGATCATACGCTCGCGCGGCTCGGTTGCCAGCGGTTGTGGGAACTGCTCCAGAAGGAGCCGTACGTCGCTTCGCTCAGCGCGGTCACGGGCAACCAGGCCATTCAGGAAGTGCGCGCCGGATTGCAGGCGATCTATCTGAGCGGATGGCAGGTGGCGGGTGACGCCAATGGTGCGGGGGAGGTGTATCCCGACCAGAGCTTGTACCCCGCCGACAGTGCGCCCAATCTGGTCGAGCGCATCAACAACGCACTCTTGCGCGCCGATCAGATTCACCACCAGCGCGGCGACGACTCGATCCATTGGATGGTTCCGATCATTGCCGACGCGGAAGCCGGATTCGGGGGCCTGCTCAACGGGTACGAGCTGATGAAGCACATGATCAAGAAGGGCGCCGCCGGCGTCCATTTCGAGGATCAACTGGCTTCACTCAAGAAATGCGGCCACCTGGGCGGGAAAGTGCTGGTGCCGACCAGCGAGTTCATCAACAAGTTGGTCGCCGCGCGGCTTGCCGCCGACGTGGCCGGTGTCGACACGGTCTTGATTGCCCGCACCGATGCGTTGAGTGCCACGATTCTCGCCAACGATATCGATCCCTACGACCATCCTTTTCTCACGGGTGAACGCACGCCGGAAGGGTTCGCGCGCGTGCGCTGCGGGATCGAAGCACCCATCGCCCGCGGCCTGGCCTACGCGCCGTACGCCGACCTGCTCTGGTTCGAGACGTCGACGCCCGACATGAGCGAGGCACGACGGTTCGCGGACGCGATTCACGCGAAGTTCCCGGGCAAGATGCTGGCGTACAACTGCTCGCCCTCGTTCAACTGGCGGATGCACCTGAGCGAGCAGCAGATCGCCAGCTTTCAGAAGGATCTCGGCGCGCTCGGATATCGGTATCAGTTCGTGACGCTCTCGGGATTCCATTCGTTGAACAGCGCGATGTTCGCATTGGCGTCGGGCTACCGGGATCGCGGTATGGCGGCGTACGCCGAGCTGCAAGAGCGGGAGTTTGCGGCGGAATCCGACGGATACGAGGCGATCAAGCATCAGCAGTTCGTGGGCGCCGGCTACTTCGACCAGATCACGCAGACCGTGACGCAGGGCCACTCGTCGGTCCTGGCCATGGAAGGCTCGACCGAAGAGGCGCAGTTCGACGAAGGCCACGGCACGAAGGTCAGGACCGCCTGACTCTCGGCAGACGGCTGGACGGTGGACTCGCCCGGAGCATGCGAATCCCACCCTCCTCAAACACCACCGGCTGGCCGCTGCCGAGACCTTCCGACACGCCCGGGCCAAGAACCCGGGCGTGTTGCGTGATGACCCAGGACTACGGGGTCGTGGCAGGCGTCCGGACGTCAAGCGCCCACCGACCCTGCCCGTCCGCTCGCGGCACGGTACGACCGGCGGGAAGCGGTGGTCTCCACGGCAACCGCCACACGTGCCGGGCGGCCGCCCGCCGATGATCTTCGAGCGCATGCCACACTGCCTGGTCAAGTAACCGGCGCTGGCGCGCCTGCTGCAGCAGGACGCCGAGTTGGGCCACGACAGCCCACCCGCGACGCGCCGACGCGTGGTCATGGCGTTGGGTGCGGTGAGACGACGCCCGGGCGACATGCGCCGCGAGCGACACTGCCGCCCCGCGCAACTGCGTACGCAGGCCGAAGCGCTCCTCGATCGGGAAACGGCTGGTAGCGTCGAATACCGCCAGCACGAGTTGATGCGTGGCACGCCACGCCTCCAGGGAAACGCTCGCAATCATGGAAGCAACCTGGCGACGTTCGCCCAATGGTCGTCACCGCAATGCTTCACCGCGTACCATCACCACGCGGTTCTCGAGCCTTCATGGCGGTCGCGCCGTCCGGCTTGACGGGCGTCCGGCAGCGTGCCACCCTACACCTATTCCGCCACGGAGGCACCCTCACATGACGACGTACGCGTTCACGCTCAACGGGAGCCCGCAGACGGTTGACGTCCCCGGAGACACGCCCCTGCTGTGGGTCATCCGCGACGTGATCGGTCTCATGGGGACCAAGTTCGGGTGCGGGATCGGACAGTGCCGCGCCTGCACGGTCCATCTCGACGGCGCCGCGACCTTTTCGTGTCAGGTTCCGGTTTCCGCGGCGGCGGGTCGAGCGATCACCACGATCGAAGGCCTGTCCGATGACGGATCCCACCCGGTACAACGGGCGTGGATGGCGATGGACGTACCCCAATGCGGGTACTGCCAGCCAGGTCAGATCATGTCGGCGGCGGCACTGCTCGCCGAGCATCCGAGACCGTCCGATGCACAAATCGACGAGGCGATGTCGGGCAACATCTGCCGGTGCGGCACGTACAATCGTATCCGCCAGGCCATTCACCTCGCGGCCGAGGAGGCAACCCGATGACCGGTTTTACGGTGAGTCGCCGCGGTTTCTTGCGGGTCACGTCAGTCGCCGGGGCGTATCTGCTCGGATTCCGCTTCGTACCCGGATGCCGCGACCAAGTCGGCTGGGCCGGCGCCGAAGGTGAATTGAACGCGTGGATCCGGATCACCCCCGATGACGTCGTCACGCTCACGATCAGTGAGTCGGAGATGGGCCAGGGAATCATGACGGCCTTGTCGATGGTGCTGGCGGAGGAACTCGACGCCGACTGGTCCAAGGTCGCCGCCCAACCGGCGCCGGCCGACCGTGACCGATACGGGGGGCAATCGACCGGCGGCTCGACCAGCGTGCGGCAGGACTACGAACCGTTCCGGGTCGCAGGCGCTGCCGCGCGCGAGATGCTGATCGCCGCCGCCGCCGAGACGTGGGGCGTGGCACCCGCATCGTGCCGCACCGAACGGGGCTATGTCCTCGACGAATCAGGTGACCGGCGCATGTCGTACGGCCGGTTGGCTGCCCGCGCCGCGGAGATGCCCGTTCCCACCAAGCCGACCCTCAAGGATCCCAGCACGTTCCGCATCGTCGGCCACGACACCAAACGGCTCGACACGCCGGACAAAGTGACAGGCCGGGCGGTATTCGGGATCGACGTCAGTCTGCCCGACATGTTGATCGCCCAGGTGGAGCGTGTGCCGGTGTTCGGAGGCGCGGTACGGAGCTTCGACGCGACGGCGGCGTTGCAGGTGCCGGGCGTGCGCCACGTGGTCGAGATTCCTTCCGGTGTCGCGGTGGTTGCGGACAACTTCTGGGCCGCCAAGCGGGGCCGGGATGCCCTCACCGTGACCTGGGATGAGGGACCGGATGGCACGCTCGATAGCGCGCAGATCAGACAGCGATGCCGGGACATCGTCTCTTCCGGCACGGAGGCGCGTCGCGAAGGCAATCCCGACACGGGACTCCGCGCGGCGGCCAAGACGCTGGATGCGGTCTACGAGGTCCCGTATCTGGCGCACGCGCCGATGGAACCGTTGAATTGCACGGCGGACGTCCGCGCCGACCGTTGCGAAATCTGGGTGCCGACGCAGTCACCCAGCGGCAGCCAGGGTGCGGCGAGGCAGATCACCGGTCTCAGTGCGGCGCAGGTCATCGTCCACACCACCTACCTTGGCGGCGGGTTCGGACGACGGTCGCAGACCGACTTCGTGAAGGATGCCGTACACACGTCCAGGGCGGTGGGCAAACCGGTCAAAGTGATTTGGACGCGCGAAGATGACGTGCGCGGCGGATACTATCGGCCGGCCGCGTACAACGAATTCCGCGGCGGCGTCGACGCCAATGGCTGGCCGTCGGTCTGGGTGCACAAGATCGCGAGTCCGTCCATTCTGCTCAGCCTGGGTGCGGAATTGGATGGCGACCTCGATCCGACGGGCACGGAGGGGGCGGCCAACCTCCCGTATGGTATCCCGCACATGCAGGTCACGTGGGCGCACCCGGATTCGCCGATCACCCTTCACTGGTGGCGATCCGTCGGCAGTTCGCAGAACGCCTATGTCACAGAATGTTTCTTCGACGAGTTGTGCCAGTTGGGCGGTGTCGATCCAGTCGAGGCGAGGCGCCGCCTGCTCGGCGCGCACGTCCGGCACCGACGGGCGCTCGATACCGCGGCGGCGATGGCCGGCTGGGGCTCCGCGGTTCCCGCGGGCCACGCGCGGGGGGTCGCGGTGCATGAGTCGTTCGGCAGCATCGTGGCGCAAGTCGCGGATGTGTCGCTCCGATCCGATGGAACCCCTCGGGTACACCACGTCTGGTGCGCGGTCGACTGTGGCATCGTCATCAATCCGGATACCGTGCGCGCACAGATAGAGAGCGGCATCATGTACGGGCTGTCGGCCGCGTTGCACGGGGAACTGACCATCGAGCGGGGACGCGTGATGCAAAGCAACTTCCACGATTACCCCGTGGTGCGCATGCACGAGGCGCCGTCGGTTGACGTCACGATTATCGCCGAGGGTGATCCGATCGGCGGCATCGGCGAGCCCGGATTGCCACCGATCGCGCCCGCGGTCTGCAACGCGCTGCTGCGCCTGACCGGCAAGCCGGTCCGGAAGCTGCCGATCGGCCGGATGGACGCGTGATGCGGGGCTGGGCCGCGCCGCGACGGCGCGGCCCACAACCGCCCTCAGGAACCCGAGGCCGCCAGCAGCGCGTCGACAAACGGCCCGAGTACACCTGACTGGCCGGTGCCGAAGAGAGTCCAGCTATTGATGACTCCGACGAGTTGCCGAGACGGAATGACGATCAAGAACTGCCCGCCGAACCCCAGCGCGGCCCAGACATCCACGCCGTCGCGATCGATCCGCCACCACTGCAGCCCGTAGCCCCATCCGGCGCCGTTCACCCGTTCCACGCGGCGCTGCGTCGATGCGGCAACCCATCCTTCCGGCAAAATGCGTTGCCCGTCCCACACCCCATCACGGAGATACAGCAGTCCGACCTTGGCGAGATCTGCGGCTTCGAGGTACAACCCGCCTTCCGTGTCCGGGAGTCCCCGAGGGGTCTTCTTCCAGTGGAAGTCTTCAATCCCCAGCGGTCCGAACAGGTGTGTCGCGGCATACGTGTCGGCGGTCTGCCCGGTCGCGCGACGCAGCACCGCCGACATCAGGTGGCTGGTCCCGCTGTTGTAGGCCCACTTGGAGCCGGGCGCCGCGTCCATCGGTTGATCGAGCGTGAACTGCACCCAGTCCTCGGCAGCCTCGAGCTGGAACGTGGTATTGGTGGAATCCGCGGGCCGGTCGGTCTCGTGCCACTCGATGCCGCTGCGCATGGTCAGGAGATCGTCCAGCGTCGCCTCCCGGAGACGGGGGTCGACGCGTGAGAGATCGTAGTCGTCCAGAAACGAGAGGAGCGTCGCATCCGTTCCCGTGATGTCGCCGCGTCGGATGGCGATGCCGATCAGCGCCGAGCTCACGGACTTGGTGACGGACTGGAGCGAGTGCACGTCGCGCCCCTGGTAGTACGGGTGGTAGTCGGGATGCAGGTAGTTGAAGAGATGGACCTCGCTCGAATCCGTACAGGCATCGATGCCGCAACCGAGAGGCCCCCGCACACCGCGGCTGATGATGCGGTAGTCATGGTGGTACCGCTCGTTCATCACGAGGTACCCATCGCGCACCACCACCAGCCGGTCGACCAACCCGTACGTACCGGCCTCGATCTGCCGGCGGAGTGCGGTCAGCGCCGCCGGCGCCAACCCCTGCGCCTGCGGTGGGGTGACGGCCCATTCGCGGGTCGGCCACGGCGCCTGCCCGACCGCCGGCAGGGCGACACCGAGGCCAAGTCCGGCTGTCGCGACCAACAGGCGAACCCTTGCACGAGCAACTGGTCTCATCGTCTTCTCCAATGTCGAAGGGCTGCCAGACACGGCGCGTCCCACACTCCCGCCACCCGAACCGGCCACGGTGAGAACCCCGCGAGGAAACTCTCCGTCACGCGAATGCCTTTCGGCGCGGGTCGTTTGGGCCGAGGGTGACGGAGCACCTCGTCCTGCGCGCTCACGACCCAGACGCTGGCGGGCACCACAACCGGAGCCAGCCACAGACCGCGACCCCCGCGCGCCTCCCGGCAGCAATCCGCACGAAGCTTACCAACCTGCCAGGGGCGCCGCCATGTCGGCCGCTCCACGGCGCGGGCGATCGCCGCGCGGTCGCACCTGACCGCAATCGGGATAGCTTACGGACTGTTTCGGATCCCTGGTTCACGCCGATCCCGCCGAGGCGCTATGCGACATGCCGCTCTGTGGTTGCTGATGCTGTGCCCAGCCCCCGCGCTCGCCCAGGTGCCCACGATCCGCGAGCACACGCGCACCTTCGAGAAGCGGGATGGTTTCGTCCCGCTGTATTGGGACGCCGAGCACGCGAAGGTGCTCATGGAGATCGGGCGCATCGGTGAGGAGTTCCTCTATCTCACCTCGTTGTCCACCGGGATCGGATCGAATCTGCTGGGCCTCGATCGCGGATTGATCGGCGACGAACACATCGCGCGCTTCGAGCGCGTGGGACCGCGCATCGAGCTCGTGCTCACGAACCCGCGGTTTCGCGCGGTCACCGACAACGCAGCGCTCGTGCGTTCGGTGCGCGAGTCGTTCCCAACCTCGACGGTCGCCGCATTCGACATCGTTGCGAGCGAGTCGGGCCGATTTCTCGTGGACGCGACCGACTTCTTCGTGCGCGACGCCATGAACGTGATCGCCGTGCTGCGCGCCCGGGACCAGGGCACGTTTCGGCTCGCGCGCGATCGGAGCCATGTCTATGAGCGGCGCACGCGGGCCTTTCCCCGCAACACCGAGGTCGAGGTCGCGCTCACCTTCACCACGGAGAATCCCGGCAGCGAGATCCGGCGCCACACGCCCGACCCGCACGCGCTGACCGTACGCCAGCACCACTCGCTTGTCGCGCTACCCGACGACGACTACCGTCCGCGCCTGTTCGATACGCGCGGCGGATTGTTCCCGGTGACGTTCTGGGACTTTGCCAAGCCGCTGGACCAGGACTATCCCACCCGCTACCTCATGCGCCACCGGTTGATGAAGCGCGATCCGGACGCGGCGATGAGTCCGCCGGTGCAACCGATCGTGTACTACCTCGATCCGGGGATCCCCGAACCCTATCGGACCGCGTTCAGGGAGGGCGCCACGTGGTGGAACGACGTATTCGGCGCCGCGGGCTTCGTCGACGCGTTCCGCGTGGAAGACATGCCGGCGGACATGGATCCGATGGATGCGCGGTACCATGTCATCCAGTGGGTGCATCGCACGGAGCCGGGGTCCTCGATCGGGCCGTCGCTCGTCGATCCTCGCACCGGCGAGATTATCAAGGCGGCGGTACGGATGGACTCCTATCGGTCCATGATGGATTACGACCTGTATGCCGGCGCACTGCCGGCCTTCGGGGCGGGCCCGGAAGCCGACGACCGATGGCTGGCCGCACAGGATCCCGACGTGAGCCCGGAGGCGTTCGCCATGGCGCGGCGCCGGCAGCACGCCGCACACGAGGTCGGTCATACGCTCGGCTTGGCGCACAGCTTCGCCTCCGTGAGCGACGGCCGCGCCAGCGTCATGGACTATCCGGCGCCGCTGATGACCCTCGCCAGCGGACGCCTGCACCTCGGGGACGCGTACCGCGACGGTCCGGGCGCGTGGGACTCGCTGGCGATCCGGTTCGGCTACACGGTCTTTCGCCCGGAGGACGAGGCCGCCGGCATCGCGGCCATCATCGACGAGGGGATGCGGCGCGGGCTCAGGTTCATCACCAATCCCGACGAAAGGGCCGCCGGCGCGTTTCCCGAAGCGACGACCTGGGTCAACGGGGCCGAGATGGTGGCGGAACTCCGCCGCATGATGGCACTGCGCCGGTTCCTGATCGACCGGTTCGACGAAACCGCGATCCAGATGGGCGAACCGATGGCGCTGCTCACGCCGCGTTTCACGCGCGTGTACTTGAGCCATCGCTTCACGCTCACCGGCGCGATCAAGGCCGTCGGCGGCATGTCGTTCCGCTACGCCGTACGGGGTGATCCCGTCCCGCCGACGCACGTCGTTCCCGCCGAGCGGCAGCGAGCGGCGTTGACCCTGGCGTTGGACGCCGTGGAGCCTGCGGAACTGGTCATTCCGGAACGGGTGCTGGCGATGCTCGCGCCGCGGCCGTTCGGCTACCAGGCATCCCCGCGCGCATTGCGTTCGCCAACCGGACCGGCGTTCGATCAACTCGACGCGGCGCGGACGCTGGCACAGCATGTCATCGGCGGCCTGCTGGACGCGGAGCGCCTCGCGCGGGTCGTCGCCTTTGCCGCGCGAGATGCGTCGCTCCCGGCGCTCGACGAGGTGATCGGGACGATCGTCGAGCGCACCTGGGGTGCGCCGCCGGGGGGACCGCAGGCCCCGCTACGCCGAGTGGTGCAGCGCACGGTACTCGATGCATTGATGCGCCTCGGCGACGATCCCGACGCCACGGTCGAGGTGCGGGCCGGCGCGGCGTGGGCGCTGCGCAACCTCGCGCCGTCGATCGCGCGGCGGGAGACGCTCGACGGCTCGGATGCCGCGCACGTGACCCTCGCCGTCAGCGACCTCGAACGGTTCTTCGCCCGGCCGCTGCGGACGGCGGATTTGAGCCGACCACCCGCCATGCCCCCGGGAACGCCCATCGGGGGGCGAAACTGATGTCCCACTCCGTAGCGGGCGCGCTCGCCGCCCTCGTCTGGGGCCTTGCGGCCGGCCCCACCACCGCGCAGGAACCGCACCGGTTGATCATCACCGGTGGTCACCTGTTCGACGGCACCGGCGACACGCTGGTACCCAACGTGGGGATCGTCATCGTGGCCGGCCGCTTCCTGGAGGTCGGCGCCGATGTCAGCGCGCGCGACCTGGCGGACGCCACCGTGCTGCGGCTCGACGACGGGGCGTACATCATCCCCGGGATGTTCGACCTCCACGCGCACTACGCAATCGACCTGTTCGGACAGGGGCGGATCGACGAGACGACGGCGTATCCCGCGATTTTCCTGGCGAACGGGGTGACCTCGACGTTTCCCGCCGGAGAGGTGAATCCCGAGGCGATGCACGACCTCAAACTCCGCATCGATCGGGGCGAGCAGACCGGCCCGCGGCTGTTCAATTCGGGACCGTACTTCGGGTCCTGGCGCCGCGGATGGAATGGCGACGCCACCGTCGAGGAGATCTACCGCGAGGTCGACGACTGGGCGGCGCGGGGCGTGGGCGGCTTCAAGGCCAAGGGAATCTCACCGGCACACCTGCAGGCGCTCATCGAGCGGGCCCACATGCACGGGCTCACCGTCACCGGCCATCTCGATTCGGGGTGGCGCAACAGCGTGAATCCCCGGGATGCCATCCGCATGGGGATCGACCGCATCGAGCACTTTCTCGGTGGCGACGCGATGCCCGCCGATCGGTCGGCCTATGCGTCGCTCGAACATATGGACATCCATAGCCCCGCGTTCGACTCGATCGTGGCGCTCTACCTGCGGCACCACGTCTACTTTGACGCGACGCTCTCGGCGTACGGCTACTTCGGCGAGAAGGACCCGGCGGTCTTCACCTACTTCGACGACGAGCGGAAGTACTTCACGCCTTACATGCAGGAACTGCTCGCGGCGCGCCCGCCGCGACCCGTCAACGAGCAGTTTGAACGTATCTACCGGGTGAAGCGCACAACCGTGAAGGCGTTCTATGATGCCGGCGGCGGTGCGCTGATCACGCTCGGCACGGATCATCCGAGTTGGGGGGAGTTCATCTCCGGTTTCAGCGTGCATCGCGAGCTGTTGTCCTTCGTCCTATCAGGTATTCCACCCGCCGCCGCGCTGAGGTTCGCGACGATCAACGGCGCCCGCGCCCTGGGAGTCGGTGACCGGCTCGGGACGATCGAACCCGGGAAGTTCGCGGATCTGGTGGTCATTCGCGGCAACCCGTTGGAGGACATCCGCAATGCTCGCCGGGTGTGGCGCGTCATCAAGGGCGGCATGGTATACGATGCAACCGCCTTACGGCAATCCGTGGAGGGAACCATCGGCCCGCGGGGTCCCGACGAGGTGGGCGCGTGGCAGGCGCGTTGATGGTGGCACCGGGTTCGCCGGTTTCCTCCGCGGCCCCGTCGACGCTACTCTTGCGGAGTCAGCAACGCGAACGGCCGATCACGGCCCTGGATCTCACGCGAAGACGCGAACGTTCTTGTGACTGTGAGCTACTGTTCGACGCGCCATTGTTGAACATTACTCTTCTTCGCGTTCTTCGCGTCTTCGCGTGAGACCAAACAGGTGGAGCGGCCTTCATGAATGTTGAGGAGACACGCCTGCGAGTTGAGCGGCAGAAGGTCGTGGCGTTTGACTTTCGCGGAATGCATTTCGACGAAGGTTGACGAGTGGATTGCTCGTCAACGGTTGCCTGGTCGTCGACCGCCGACGACGCCGAGACTGCGGAGGGGGCATGCATCGCGGCCTGGACGCGCGGCAACAAGCCCGTCCACCAGTGGTCGAACGGGCCCGTAGAGCACTTGCGGCACTTCGCGCTCAGCCGTATCCGGCTATCGAGAGGCGGTAGCGTCTCCAAACCGCGCGCTCACCGCTCAGTCCTTTCCGATGTTCGCGAACACGAATCGGGCGACGACGCCCGCGTGATCTGATGGCCAGATCCCGAACCGCTTCCGGTCCTGCGCTCGATCGCCGACGGTCCACGCCATGATCACCGGTTTGCCCGATGCCGGCGAAAGGCGCTCGATGTTACGGGTGAACACCAGATCGATCCGCTCCCGCATGTCCGGGAAGGCGTTGGACAAGTCACCGGCGTGGCAACAGGTGTTGCCGGCCTCACGGGAACCGGGGCGCGCGGTCCAGGCGTCGCCGTAGCCCGCTGCCTGCATCGACTCGTACGACTGGACCTGGTTACGGCCGGGCCCGGAATTGAAGTCACCCACTACCACGATGGGTCGGGTTTCAGCCGCGAGAAGCTGAATCAACTCCTGCGCCTGCGCAAGCTGGATCGCTTCGACGTCGGACTCGAGATGCGTACTCACGAATCGAACGACCATGTCCCCGACGGTCGCGTCCACACCGACCCATCCGCGGTGCACGTCGAAGCCCGCCGGCGCAGGGAGCGCAACCTGATACGTCCCCGACCCGGGGTTCGTGACGGCGACATCGCCGCGAGCCAACACGACATCGTAGTCGGTGAGTCGAGTGTCGGTCAGCGGGATCGGAGTCGCCGTCGGATCGAAGCGTGGGATCTCGACATCGATGTTCTCGTTGATCGCCACCGCGCGATAGTCGAGGCCGAGGGCGTCCAGTTCTCCCAACAGGATGCCGAGGAAGTCCAGCGCCGTGTCGGCCGCATTCGGCGCGAGGTTGCCGAACACGATGTCGCTCGGCGTCTGCACGCGGATCAGCGAGACCTCCTGCAATCCGATGAGGTGCGGGCGCACGTGGTCGATCTCCGCCGCGAACGCTTTGGCCCGCGTCGGAAAATCGGTGGCCATCAGCACCGCCCACGCCTCCGCGGCCCGCACCGGGATGGCATCGTGATCGGTTTCCGCCAGGATGGGTTCGAGTGGGGCACCAACATACAGGTTGCGCGTCATCACGCTGAGGCGTGACGCCGCCAGCATGCTGGCATCGCTGGCATGATCGGTGGGTTCCGAAACACCAGTGATATCGCCGTCGGTACAAGCGACGAGCAGGCCCGCGGCGACGCCGCAGAGAAGCGAAAACGGTCGCATGGCGACCTCCTTGAAAGAGAGACGGGCGTATGCTGCCCCGCCTCCGTCAAGGAATCGTCAAGAGCTACGTGATGGCATATACCGCGCGCGATATCTTCTCACGCGGGGCCGTCGCGATCGGCCTCGGCCACGATCGCGATCCCACCGCGCACGTGCTGGAAGACGCGCACCGTCACGTGTCGCGGAGCGATGGCGTACACGACATCGTCGGCGATTCGTCCCGCGAGTTGCTCGCAGAACGCGCCCTCGTCGCGAAACGACCAGAGATAGTACTTGACCGATTTCGACTCGAGACAGCGCGCCGCCGGCGTGTAGGAAATCTCGACTCGGCCGAAATCGGGCTGCCCTGTCCGAGGGCAGATCGACGTAAACTCGGTGGCGTCGAGGGTCACGCGCTGAACGTCAGGCGCGGCAAAGGACTCGCGCTTCAGCACTTCACGCGCGTCGTCGGGACTGGTCGGGCGCGGCAGCGGCCCGATGGGCGGGATCGTGGTCATGCACCTGTCCGGTGAGCGTGGCGTATTCTAGCTCCGGCACCTGACACCCGGAACCCGAGCGTCTAGCTTTCCGTCCATGCCTCCGGCCACGCGGAAGGCCGTCGTGTTGTTGAGCGGCGGCGTCGATTCCTGTACGACCCTCGCTATCGCCAACGCGAAGGGATACGCGACGTACGCTCTGACCGTCCACTATGGTCAGCGGCATGCCGCCGAACTGGACGCGGCGGAGCGCGTCGCGCGGCGGGTGGGGGTCGTGGAACACAAGATCGTCGCCGTGGATCTCCGCGCGTTCGGCGGGTCGGCTCTGACCGCGGACGTGCCCGTGCCGAAAGACCGCCCCGCGGACGCGATCGGCACCGGGATACCGGCCACCTACGTGCCGGCGCGCAATACGATCTTGCTGGCGCTGGCGCTGGCGTGGGCGGAGGTCCTCGAAGCGGGCGACCTGTTCATCGGCGTCAACGCCCTCGACTACAGCGGCTATCCCGATTGCCGGCCGGAATTCATCGGGGCGTTTGAGCGGCTGGCCAACCTCGCCACCCGCGTGGCAGTCGAGGGACACGCCCGATTCACGGTCCACACACCGCTCATCCGCATGACCAAGAAGGAAATCCTGCGCACCGGTCTCGGCTTGGGAATCGACTTCGGGCTGACGCTGAGTTGCTACGACCCATCGCCACACGGGCTGGCCTGCGGTGGCTGTGATGCGTGCCAACTACGCCTCAAGGGTTTCGCTGAACTGGGTATGCCGGACCCGGCGCCGTACGCGGCCGCGGCGGCGCACGGATCATGAGTTACGCGGTCAAGGAGATCTATCACTCGCTTCAAGGCGAGGGGTATCACACCGGCCGGCCGGCGGTGTTGCTCCGGTTCGCCGGCTGCAATCTCTGGACCGGTCGCGCACGGGACCGGGATCGGGCGGTTTGCCGCTTCTGCGATACCGACTTCGTCGGGACCGATGGCCCCGGCGGCGGCGTGTTCACGACGGCCGACGCCCTCGCCGACGCGGTCGTCGACACGCAGCCCGCATGGGACGACGGCCCGCCGTTCGTGGTATGCACCGGGGGCGAACCGTTGCTCCAGCTGGACAGGCCCCTGATCGACGCGTTGCACGCCCGGCACGCGACCATCGCCGTCGAGACCAACGGCACGCTTCACGCACCCGAGGGCATCGACTGGATCTGCGTCAGCCCGAAGGCCCATGCGCCCCTCCTGCTCGATCGGGGTGACGAGCTGAAGTTCGTCTACCCCCAGCGCGACGCGGCACCGGAGCAGTTCGTCTCGCTCTCGTTCGATCACTTCTACCTGCAGCCGATGGACGGACCGGACCGCGTCGCCAACACCGAGCGGGCGCTCGCGTACATGGAACGGCATCCACGCTGGAAGCTCAGTATTCAGACCCATAAGGTCTTCGGATTGCCGTGAATCGTCGTCTATCCGTTCGCAGGTCCACCAACCTATTTTCCATCCCATGATCAAGGCCGCCGTGATGTCCGGGCCGCGCAAGCCGATCGAAGTGCGCGAGATTCCGGATCCCGTGCTCGAACCGGGTAGCGTCTTACTCGAGACCGTCGCCAGCGAAGTGTGTGGCACGGACGTGCATCTGCATCACGGTCGGCTGGCGGGCGTCCCCTACCCCATCATTCCCGGGCATGTGAGCGTCGGTCGCATTCTCGAATCGGTGGGTGTCGACCGCGACGCGCTCGGGCACCCGGTCGCATCCGGCGACGTCGTCACGTTCTACGACGTGCACGAGGTCTGTGGCGCCTGCTACTACTGCCTGGTCGCGCACCAACCCAACCGATGCCCGAGCCGCAAGGTATACGGCATCACCTATCCGGTCGATGCGGGGCCGTTGGGCGGGTGGGCCGAGCGGATCTATCTCAAACCGGGCGTCCGCATGGTGAAACTCCTCGACGGTCTCGAACCGGACGACGTCATCGGCGGCGGATGCGGGCTGTTCACCGGTTTTGCGGCGGTCGAACGCAGCACGTTGGCGATGGGGGATACGGTGTTGGTGCAGGGGTCGGGCCCGGTCGGGCTGGCCGCGGCGGCGTTTGCCGCCCTGCGCGGGGCCGGCCTGGTGATCATGATCGGCGCACCCAAGGCGCGCCTCGAGCTCGCCAAGTCGCTCGGCGCGGATGTCGTGTTGTCGTTGGAAGACAACCCCACCCACGAACGGGACGCGACGATCCGCGAACTCACCGCGGGTCGAGGCGTCGATGTGGCGATCGAGGCGGCCGGGAATCCCGATGCGATCACCGAAGGGTTCCGGCTGCTGCGCGACGGCGGCACGTATGTCGTCGCCGGACACTACACCGACGTCGGCGCCACGAGCGTGAACTTTCACACGGATGTGAACCGGAAACACGCCGACGTACGGGGACATTGGGGAACCGCGTTTGCGCACCTGGTCCGGTCGCTCCGGTTGCTGGCCAAGCACCGCGACCGGTTGCCCTTCGCCACGGTCATCGGCAAACGGTACGGCCTGCTCGACGCGGGCCGCGCCCTCGCCGACGTCGAGGCGCTGCGCGTCACCAAGGCGGTCATCACGCCTGGCCCTCAGGCGTCGTAGCGGCCTGACCGATCCGCCGACGACCGCGTTCGCCGGCGGACATCGCTACCCGCCGGAACACTCCCCTTTCCGATGTCCGCATCGCGGGACACCGTAGCTTCCATGCCCGACTTCGCGAGCTGGTTGCAAACGACCTTTGTGGTACTCACCGTGCGATACCTCTGCGATCCGCGCTCGCGGCGCAGCTCCGCACAGACGATCTGGGAGGCGGTGCTCGATGGGTTCGCCCAGGCGGACGACATCGACTTCGCCTACCCCACCAAGCGCTTCTATGACAACCGGATCGAAGGCAAGCCGGGAGCCGGCGGCCCCGACTCCGAGAAACCTCCAAACCGTTGGGCACGTCAGGGTATCTAACCAGTCGTCATTCCCTCCCCAGACGAGCAGGAGATGTACCGATGATGGGACGTCCGAAGTCGTTGTCACGGAGCGAGTTACCAGCCGCTTCCCTGGGCCTGGCAGTTCTCGCCGTTTTCGCGCTCGCCCAAAACCAGGACAGCTATTCGCTGTCGGGCGACCGCATCGCCGTCTACAACCTGGCCGGCCAGATCACCATCGAACCGGGCACCGGCTCGGCCGTCACGATCGAGGTCCGCCCAGGCGGCCGCGATGCCGGCGAGTTGCGTGTTGAGACCGGCCCCATTCGCGGGCGGGAGACCTTGCGTGTGCTCTATCCCGCCGACCGGATCGTATACGATCGCGGCGGCGCCCGGAATCGCTTTCAGACGCAGATCCGCGTCGACGAAGACGGGACGTTCGGTGACAGCGACCGCGACAGCTGGCGCGGTCGGAATCGGCGTGACCGCGTCGAAATCACGAGCGGCGGGCGCGGTCTCGACGCCTACGCCGACCTGACGATCAGCGTGCCACGCGGTCAGGAATTCGCGCTCTACCTTGGCGTCGGCGAGATCTCGGCCACCAACGTGGACGGAACCATCCGGCTCGACGGATCAGCCACGTCGGTCACCGCCACCGGTTCACGCGGACAGCTCGTGATCGACGTGGGTTCAGGCGGTGTGCGGGTCACCGACGCCGAGGGTGACGTCGACATCGATACGGGCTCCGGATCCGTTGAGGTCTCGGGCGCGCGGGGCGACATCTTTCGTGTCGACACCGGTTCGGGCTCCGTGACGGCTTCACAGATCAACGCCCGGAACATCGACATCGACACCGGGTCGGGTCGCATCAACTTGAGAGGCGCCACGGCGCTCAACGTCCGTCTCGACACCGGCAGCGGATCGGTGGAAGCCGAACTCGACCCTGGGGCGGCAGATATCGAGGTCGATACCGGGTCGGGCGGCGTGCATCTCACCCTCCCCGCCGACTTCGGCGCCACGGTGGACATCGAAACGGGATCGGGTGGGATCGAACTCGACTTCCCGGTCGAGGTGCGGCGCTGGGAGCGCGACCACGTGCGCGGTACGATCGGTGACGGTCGCGGCCGCCTCATGATCGATACCGGGTCGGGCAGCGTGACCATTCGCAAGAAGTAGATTCCGCCGAAACGACCGGCGCGGATGATGGGCCTGCCCTTCATCCGCGCCCTCGTATCCGAGACCGTCTTTCATCTCGCCGTATCACCCCTATCTTCCCCGGATGCCATTTACTCCGTTCGAACTCGAGCGCTGGCAGAGCCAGTGGGAACACCGTGTCCGGGCCAACCTTTCCGAGAGCGGCGTGCATCCGATGTCCATCGCGGAATTGCTCGTGGTGGCGGACACCGACCCCGACGCGTTGCTGCGGCTGCGCATGGGCTACAATCAGGGCGACGGATCCGACGAGTTGCGCCACACAATCGCGAGCATGTATCCGGGCGCTTCCGGCGCGCAGGTCACCGTGACCGTCGGCAGTTCGGAAGCGAATTTCGTCGTGTGCTGGACGTTGCTGGAGCCGGGCGATCATGTCGCGATCCTCGGGCCAGCCTATATGCAAACGTGGGGCCTGGCGCGGACCTTCGGCGCCGAAGTCACGACCTTCGCACTGGATCCGCGCCGCGAGTGGCAACCCGATCGTGCCGAGATGCAACGCGCCATTCGACCGGGAACGAAGCTCGTGATCGTGACCAACCCCAACAACCCGACCGGGCAAACGTTGTCCGACGATTCCCGCGCGGCCCTCGTCGAACGCACCAGCGCGGTCGGGGCGTGGCTGCTCGCGGATGAAGTGTATCGAGGCGCCGAACGCGACGGGAAGGCGACGCCGTCGTTCTGGGACACCGCTGAACGCGTGGTGGTGGTGAGCGGGCTGTCAAAGGCCTACGGCCTGCCCGGCTTGCGCATCGGCTGGATCGTGGGGCCGCCGGACTTGAAGGATGCCGTCTGGCGGCGGCACGACTACACGGTTATCTGTCCCAACCCCGCGAGCGACTTTCTGGCGCGGTGCGCCCTGACACATCGCGAGCGGATCTGGCAGCGCACGCGGGACATCCTCAATGCCAACTACCCGATCCTCGACGAATGGCTCCGCTCGTTCGACGGCCTGTTCGATTGGCGCGCACCGGCCTGCGGCGCCATCTGTTTCGCGCGCTACGAGTCATCCATGAGCGCGCTGGACGTCGTCGAGCGCGTCCGAACCGAGGCTGACATCCTGCTGGTGCCCGGCGAGCATTTTCACATGCCCGGGCATTTCCGTTTCGGGTATGGCAACGAGCAACAGGAACTGCGTGACGCGCTGGTCACGCTGAAGCCGACGCTGGAACGACTGCTGCGGGATTAGGCGCTCACGGACTGAGACTGCCCGCCCGCATCAGGTTCGCGTTCAGCCACTCCGTCAACAGCGTGTAGAGATTCACGCGGGTGGTTTCACCGGCAATGCTGTGGGTCTTGTTCGGGTAGACCCGCATGTCAAACTGTCGGTTTGCCTCTTCCAGCCGTTCCACGAGCTGCGTCGTGTTTTGCGCGTGGACGTTGTCGTCACCGGTCCCATGCACGAGCAGGAATCGACCGCGTAACCGATCCGCGTACGTGAGCGGGGCGCCGGCATCGTAGCCCGTGGCGTTTTCCTGTGGCGTCCGCATGTACCGTTCGGTGTAGATCGTGTCGTACAGGCGCCAGTCCGTCACCGGCGCAACGGCGATCGCCGCGGCGAACATGCCCTCGCCGCGGAACGTGGTGAGCGACGACATGTAGCCGCCGTAGCTCCAGCCCCAGATCCCGATCCGCGACTCGTCGACGTACGGGAGCGATCCGAAGTAGCGCGCGGCCGCGATCTGATCGGCCGATTCGTTCACGCCCAGGTTCAGGTACGTCATCTTCTTGAAATCCCGGCCTCGTTGCCCGGTCCCGCGGTTATCGACACTCACCACGAGGTACCCCGCCTGCGCGAGCAACTGGTGCCACAAGTATCGTGTGCCACCCCACGAATCGAGCACCGTCTGGGAGCCCGGACCGCCGTACACGTACATCAACATCGGATACCGCCGCCCGGGATCGAAGTCGGGCGGCTTGATGATCCAGGCGTTCAGGTCCGTCCCATCCGCTCCGGGAACGGTGGTGAATTCGGGAGCGCGCAGACCCAGCGCCTCGACCTTCGCCCGCAGCGCCCGATTATCGGCGACCGTACGCACGACACGGCCGTCGGCCCGGTGCAACGTCTGGGTCGGCGGCGCCGCCGCACGGGAATACGTATCGACGTAGTACGCGAAAGCCCCGTCGAAGCTGGCCCCGTGGCTGCCAGGTTCCTGAGAGACCCGTGTCAGATTCCGACCGTCGAGCCCAATCCGGTAGAGGTGCCGCCCCAGCGGCCCTTCGCTCACCCCGGAGAAGTAGACCCGCCCGCCGCGTTCATCCACGCCGTGGATGGTGGTGACGTCCCAGAGCGCGGTCGTGAGTTTACGCAGGGGTTTCCCGTCGCGGTCGAACAGGAAGATCTGGCTGTACCCGTCACGCTCGCTGAGGTAGAGGAACCGGCGTCCCCGGTCGAACCACACCGGCGTCTGCGCCGACACCCACGCCGAATCGGCATCGGTCATGATGACACGGGTCGCCCCACTGCGCACGTCGGCGAGCATGAGATCGAGTCGATTCTGATGCCGGTTGAGGCGCGTGAGCCACAACTCGTCGGCGGTAGCGGCAAAGTCCATCGCCGCCACGTAAATGTCGCCCTCCGGTCCGAGATCCATCCAGGTCGTGGCCCCGGTGGCAATGTCGGCGACGCCGATGCGAACCGACGAGTTCCGTTCGCCGGCCTTGGGATACCGCACCGGCATCAATGCCGGGTACAGCTCGGTCTCGTCGAGCAGGTAGAACGGCTTGATCGCCGTCTGATCGAGCCGCCAGAACGCGATGCGGCGGCCATCGGGACTGAAGCGAAACGCGTCGCGCACGCCGAGTTCCTCCTCGTACACCCAATCGGAGGTCCCGTTGATGATGTTCTCATTCCCGTCGTGTGTGATCTGGGTCTCGACGCCGCTATCGAGATCGGTGACGAACACGTTGTGGTCGCGCACGAATCCCACCAGCCGCCCGTCCGGCGACAACTTGGCGAACATCTGATAGCCCCGCTCCGTGCTGGCCGGCATCAGCCGGTTCGCGGCCAGGTCCCACACGAAGTATTCGCCCTTGGTGTTCTGCCGCCACACTCGCTGGGAGTTGGTGAAGATGAGTAGCCGCCCGGCGTCGCTGGAAAACGCGTACGACTCGATGGCAATCGGCACGTCGCGGCCGGGTGGCACCAGATCGGCACCGCGCACCAGCAGGGTCCGCTCCCCCGACCGCACGTCGACGCGGTACAGATCCTGGAGATTCCCCACCCGTTCCGTCGCGGTATAGTACGGTCCCTGCGGCATCCATCGCACCGCCACGAGGTCGCTCGCATACTCCGATGATCCCCAGATGCGGTCGACCGTGAGCGCGGCCTGTTGGGCGGGCAGCACGGCGAACGGAAGCGTCGCGGTCAACGCGACGACAACGACGCGAAGCATGGTCACTCCATTCCTTCATCAGGGTGATCGGTCTCGGCGTCCAGGATCACGCCCACGCGCCGCAGGGTCACCGCGATCGCGCTCAGCAACTCCGAGACCTGATACGGCTTGGTTACCACCGGACAACCCGCCCGCGCGAGAAACTCCCGCGTTTCCGGACGATTGTAGTCCCCGGTCACGAACACGAAACGGCTTGCCAGGTTCGGCATCTTCTCCTCGACCTGTTCGTACAAGGACTTCCCACCCAGTCCCGCCATGCGAATGTCACACAACACGCAGTCGAAGTGGTCCGCCTCGAGCGCGGCGAACCCTTCGATCCCGTCCCGTGCCGGCGTCACGATGTGCCCGATCTCCGCCAGCAGCTGACAGATCACCTCACGATTCCGCTGATCGTCCTCGACGATCAGGATCTTCGCCGGGCGTATCGGTTCGTCACGCAAGGTCAGATACGGAGCGGGCACCGAGCCGGGCGCGATCGGGTCGACGCGGTTCAGCAGGCCGGCGGTCAGTGTGCCCGCGCGCTGCACGTCGGTCGCGATCTGCGCAAGGCGCGCCCGATCGTCGGAGCTCATGGTGGAGTCGTCGAGCCCCGCCAGAAGCCGAGCAATGGCATTGAGCCGGTTGTTGAGCGCGTTGGCCGTGTCCGCGGCCTCGGACCGAAGAAACTGCACCCAGGCCGCGATCAGTTCCCGGGTGACCTTGCTGTCGCCGCGGCCACCGCCCAACTCGGGGTCCGCGAGCGGCGCCAACACGCCGTCGCGGCGACGCGCTCGCATCCGGAGCATCGCAAACCCGGTCGCGCCCACCAACGCGCCCGCCGCGCCGGCAATCAACCAGCCAATCAAGTCCAAGGATACCGCTCCTCGGCGTTGGTCGGATCAGCCCGGTTGCGCGCAGAACGAATTGAACGCGTCTATCAAGTCTTCGGCGATCGCGTCGGCCTCCCGTCCCTCGATGTCCTTGCGCTCGAGCAAATGGAGGAGTCGACCGTTCTTGAGCAAGCCGATCTGCGGGGAGGACGGCGGATATCCCTCGAAATAGCGGCGCGCCCGCTCCGTCGCCTCCATCTCCATCCCGGCGAAAACGGTCGCGAGGTGCGTGGGCCGGACGGAATGCCGCATGGCCCGCAGCACGCCGGGGCGCGCCTTGCCGGCGGCGCAGCCACACACCGAATTCACCACCAACAGGACCGTCTCGTCTTTCACGCCGAGCGCCGCGTCGACGGCTTCGGGGGTCTTGAGTTCGACGAACCCGGCACGCGTGAGTTCGTCGCGCATCGGTTGAACGAGGGCAGGATCGTATCGCACGCGGGCTCCAAGGTTCAAGATGAGGTGAAAGATAGGCCATCGACCGGGTCACTGGCCGACGGATTCGAGAGGCATCCACCGGGCGGCCCGCCCCTCGAGCGCGACGTCAGCCACCCGATCAGGATGCAGCAGCGCCGCGAGAATCTCCACCCCGTCGACGATCCGTGGACCCGACCGATTAAAATAGGCCGATCCGTCGAGCACGAAGGCCTTACCGCCCGCGACCGCGCGCGGCGCCAGCGCCCGCAGCCGGTCCGCGTGCGCATCCGCCTCCGCCCGGGACTGGGCCAACCCATACCCACATGGCATCACTAGCAGCACGTCGGGATCGAGGTCGGCGAGATCCGCCCAATCCACCTGGGCCGATCGCCGGGCCGGTGTCCCGGCGAGGTTCGCGCCCCCGGCCAGGGAGATCATCTCGGGAACCCAGTGACCGGGGGTGAACACCGGATCGAGCCATTCGACGGCGAGCGTCCGCGGGGGCTCGGCCCCGCGGACGGCCGCCTCGACCGCGCGCAGCCGGTCGCGCCAGCCCGCCACGAGCGCCGCCCCGCGCTCAGACGCACCGGTCGCCCCGGCGATCTGTAGCACCGAGTCGAGGATCCCCTCGATCGTGTGCGCGTCCAGGGAGAGCACCACCGCCCCATCGTCGAGCGCCGCCGCCGCCGCCCGCGCCAGCGACGTCGGCACGGCACACACCTCACACACCTGCTGGGTCAGAATCAGGTCCGGTCGCGCAGCCCGCAGTGCCGGTTCATCCAGCTCGTAGACACCGCCGTGGGTCGCCATCGCCCCGCGCACCGCGGCATCGATCTGCCCACTCGTCAGACCGTCGACCCGAAAGCGCGGCCGACTCACGCGGGGCCGGTCGAGGATCGCCGGGGGATAGTCGCATTCGTGCGAAATCGCCACCAGCCGGTCCTCGAGCCCAAGGGCGCACACGATTTCCGTGGCGCTGGCGAGCAAGGATGCGACGCGCATGCCGGAAGATGACGCTGGGGCGACCACGAATCAACGCCGTGACTTGACACGCTCCGAGGCCCTGGTAAACATACGACGGCACCCCCCTCGAGCCTGAGCGGACTTGCCGCCAACAGCACTGGAGAGCACACGCATGCCGTATATCATCGCCGAACCATGCCTCGACACGAAGGACCGTGGATGTGTTGACGTGTGCCCGGTCGATTGCATCTACGAGGGCGGTGATCAGCTATACATCCACCCGGATGAGTGCATCGATTGCGGCGCGTGTGAACCCGAGTGCCCCGTCTCAGCGATCTTCCCGGAAGAAGACGTGCCGGCCGAGTGGGCGGCGTACATCGCGAAGAACCGCGTCTATTTCGAGACCGGCGACGACCGCCAGGTCGCGCAAGGCCGCGGCTGAGCGCCCATGCGGGCCCCGTAGGCGATGGCCCGCCCGGTCCTGATCGGCATCGCGGGCGGGTCAGGGGCCGGAAAGACGACGGTCGCCGGCGAGATCTCCCGCGGGCTTGGGCCCCATCGCGTCGTCGTCATCCCGCACGATGCGTACTACCACGATCGCAGCACGGTTCCTCCAGCCGAACGCAACGCTCTCAACTTCGACCACCCGGACGCGCTCGAGACCACGCTCCTGGTCGAACACCTTCACGCGTTGCGGGCGGGCCATGCCGTCGAGATACCCGAGTACGATTTCGCAACCCACATGCGAACGGCCCGGCGCAGCCGGGTCACACCCCATCCGGTGATCGTGGTCGAAGGCATCCTCCTGCTGGCGGACCCCGCGTTGCGCGCGGTGCTCGACCTCAAAGTGTTCGTCGACAGCGACGCCGATATCCGGTTCATCCGGCGGTTAACCCGGGATTGCTTCGCGCGGGGTCGATCGGCTGCGGACGTCGCGCAGCAGTACCTCGCGACGGTCCGACCGATGCATGTCGCGTTCGTCGAGCCCAGCCGCCGTCATGCGGAGGTCGTGATCGCGGACGGTGCCGGCGCCGAGTCGGCGGTCGCGACGCTGGTGAGACGGGTGGAGCAGTTGGTGGATTCGCGCTAACGCGAGACGCTACAAACGGTTGAGGTGGGTCTGCTTTCGTCCATCGGGATACTTGAGCCCCAATCCGAGCAACCGGTCGATGCCGATGTGCGCGGTCCAGATCAGCGCAGCCAGCGCCGCGATCCGCAAACTGGCGACGATAGCGAGGACCCCGAGGAGAAACGGGCCCAGCGACGTATGCACCAAGTTGTACGCCGCCGCCCCCGCCCGGGGGCCGGCGAAGTACGCGAGCAGCGCCAGATCGGGCGCCAGAAACCATAAGCCGAACGCAACCCAATTCCCGTCGATTCCCCAGAAGAGCGCCGCGCTGATGGCCAGCAGTCCCAAGCCCTCGAGTCGCAGCAGCAGCCCAGGCCTGGTGAGCATGCGGATCGGCATGGCTGCAAGATAACGTTCGGGGACGATTCCGCCCGCCTTGCCCGTGCCCCGCGGCGTGGGTACGCTCCGCAGACCGAACGTCTCGAGGAGCCCTCAATGAGTCGCGCCGCGACGCTGATCGCGTTCCTGCTCGCCGCGGGAGCACCCGGCTTGCATGCCCAACGGCCGGTACCCTACCCGGTCGTGCCACCGGCCGCCTATCAAGCCGCCGTCGCGCGCGGCACGCGGACGGCGGACGGCGCGCCCGGTCCAAACTACTGGCAGCAGTGGACGGACTACACGCTGTTCGCCTCGCTCGACCCGACCGGCAACCGGATCGAGGGCCGCGCGCAGATGCGTTATCACAACAACGCACCCGGCCCACTTCCGGTCGTATTCCTCCACGTGCTGCAGAACATCCACGCCGCGGGTGCCGTGCGGAATGAACCGCAGGAGGTCACCGGTGGCGTGCAGTTGCGTCGGGTCGCGGCCGGCGGCCAGACGTTGGCCGAGCACGCACTCGAGGCGGGTCCCGGTTACGCGGTCGAGGGAACCATCATGGCCATTCGCCCGCCGACGCCTGTACCCTCGGGCGGCACGCTGACGATGGAAATCGACTGGAGCTTCGTCGTGCCGGAATCGGGCGCCGGTCGGATGGGCCGCGACCGCGACGACTTCTACCACGTGGCGTACTGGTACCCGCAGATGGCGGTGTTCGACGACGTCGTCGGCTGGCACGTGGACGCGTACCGTGGCGGCGCGGAGTTCTACGCCGGATTCGGGAGCTACGATCTCACCGTCGAAGCCCCCGACGGGTGGGTCATCATGGCGACCGGCGCCCTGCAGAATGCGCGGGAGGTCTTGCCCGATCCGATCCGCGTCCGGCTCGAGCGGGCGGCACACAGCGACAGCGTGATCCACGTGCTGACGCCGGAGGATTTTGGGCCCGGCAAGGCCACGCGGCGTACCGACCGGGGGCGGTTACGCTGGCATTACGTGGCCGACACGGTGCGGGACGCCGCGTTCGCCGCCATGCGCGCGTCGCGCTGGGACGCGGCGCGGACACCCGTGGGCGACCGCGATCGCGACGGCAGGATGGACTATGCACGGGTGGACGCCTTCTGGCGCACTTCGGCACCCAAATGGCACAACACCTGGCGGTACGCGCAGCATGCGATCGACTTCCTGTCCCGCTGGACCGGTCTGTCATACCCCTGGCCGCACATGAGCGCCATCGAGGGCGGGGGCATCATCGGCGGGGGAATGGAGTTCCCGATGATGACCCTGATCGGTGACTACAACCAACGAGGCGACAGCGCGCTCTACTATGTCACGGCGCATGAATTGGCGCACATGTGGGTACCGATGCTCGTCGGCACCGACGAGAAGCGCTACGCCTGGATGGACGAAGGGACGACCACGTTCAACGAGAATCAGGCTCGCATGGAGTTCTTTCCGGGACTGAACCACGACCTCGATGACCAGAACACCTACCTCGGCGCGGCCCGGGCGGGACTCGAGGGTACGATGATGCGCTGGTCGGACTACCACTATCCGGGCCCGGCCTACGGCGTGGCATCCTACAGCAAGCCGGCATCATTGCTGGTGGCGTTGCGGGGGCTGCTGGGGGAAGAGCGCTTCCTGGGCATATACCGAACGTACCTGCTGCGCTGGCGCTATAAGCACCCGAAGCCATGGGACTTCTTCCGCACCGTCAACGCGGTGAGCGGTGAGAACCTCGACTGGTTCTGGCGCACGTGGTACTACGAGACCTGGACCCTGGACCACGCCGTCGCGTCGGTCACCGCCAGCAACGATGCGACGATCATCGTCGTGGAAGATCGGGGCACCGCGGCGATGCCGGCGTGGGTGACCATCTCACGAGCGGACGGCACCACGCTGGTCCGCGAAGTCCCGGTGGCAACGTGGTTGTCCGGCGCGACGCGCGCCGAGATCACCATCCCGGCGGGATCCGCGGTGATCCGCGTCGAGATCGACCGGGATGGCGCCTTTCCCGACGTCGATCGATCCAACAATGTGTGGACGCCGGCGCCGCGTGGTGATCCTGAGGGGTGAGCGCCGTCGGACCTAGGCCTTTCGGCCGAGCAGGTCCATGACGGTCCCGACCTGACCGTAGCCGGTCTCCATCAGGAACCAGGAGTTCTTGCCGTAGCTCTTCGCCCCCAGGATGAAGAAGTTCGGTTCTGGATGCGTGAGAGCCGCCGCCTCGAAGTGATGCACGGCCCTCTGCTCCGCATCGGCCCCCGCCAGCAGCCCCTGCAGCGCGGTCGACAACTGCATGGGAGCATGCGTGCCCCAGTGTGTATGTACCTGGAGCTCCCCATACAACGACGTCTCCGGTTCATACCCGACGTTGGCGATGATCTCGTCGCACACCACCGTCCGTTCGCCGTCCGCCGTGGCGATCGTGACGCTGAACCCCGTGCCATCCTTGGCCAGCGACAGGATCTGGGCGTCCGGCACCCAGGCGAAGTGGTCCAAACCACCGTCGGCCAGCGCGTTCGCGTCGGCGATGATCTGCCGGCGCCCCGGGAGCGGGTCGTCTGGATCGACCGGCAGCGGGACGCTCCCGCCGGTCCGCGTGAGCCATACGATCATCGTACCCGGTACACGCGCCGCGAGGTGCCCGAGTGCGACCGCCGATGATGCCGCGGAATCCCCGCCACCGACGAGCAGCACCCGGCGACCGGCGTAGCGCTCGAACGCGGCACCAAGGACATCGGGCGCGTGATAGGTGATCGCCGGCCGCAGCGCACGCTCCCCGAGCGCCGGCGTTCCCCCGGGGCCGATCCAGTTGGGCGTGGCCCACGTCCCCGTGCAGTCGAGTACGATGTCGGCCTCGGCAGCCCACTCGGCGCCCCGCTTCTTGCCGAGCAGGCGGAAGGGCTCGTCGGCACGCCTGGGGTCGTCCATCGCCTCCTGCTTGAGCAGGCGCACGCGACTGACATAGTTGACGTCGGTCCCCATTTCGAAGGGCGCCCGCGCCGCAAGGACCTCCGCAAGCGGTAACAGATACCGGACACGCCATTCGCCGCCGGTGAGGAAGGCATCGTCCTCCGGCAGCGGGATGTCGGCCGCCACCAGTGCCCGCCTGCCTGCCGGGCCGGCGTTGCGCACGAATCGCGTAAACAACGGCACGTGACCCCATTGCCGAACGTGATCGGCAACCTCGCCGCGTTCGAAGACGGTCACGGCAAACCCCCGTTCGAGAGCGGCGGCCGCCGCCTCGAGTCCCACCGGGCCTGCCCCGAGAATCGCGATGTGAGAAGCGTCCCTGCGTCCCGTCATGTGCCGCTCCAAGGGTCGAACTCGACCATCGTGCAGGTCTGCGGAATCGACCGTGAAAGGTTCGTGAAGAAAAAGTCCTGCAAGTCCTGTATACTCAGGTAGCGTTCCGTCCTAACCCATCCCCGCCCCGGAGCCCAGGTATGCGCCCCATTCGCCTCGTCCCGCTCGCCCTGGTTCTTGGGGTCGCTCCGGCATCTGCGCAAGGCGGCTCGGATATCTACCTGGCGACCGTGGCGCCATCACCCCTCGGCCCGAAGCTCGAATCGCCCAACAACGTGACGCTGCGCACCGGCTACGACAATCAGCCGTTCTTCGTGCCCGATGGGAGCGCCATCCTGTTTACCTCGATCCGTGACGGGCAGGCGGACATCTACCGCTACACCATCGCTTCCGGGCGCACCACACAGCTCACTGATACACCCGAAAGTGAATACTCGCCGACGATCATGCCGGGGCATACGCGGTTCTCCGTCATTCGCGTCGAACCGGACTCGGCCCAACGGCTCTGGGCGTTCGCGCTGGACGGCGGCAACCCCCGACTCCTGCTCCCGGGTGTCGCGCCGGTCGGCTATCAGGGATGGGCCGACCCGGCGACCGTCGTGCTGTTCGTGCTCGGCACGCCGGCAACCTTGCAGGTGGCCAACCTGACGACCGGCACGGCCCGCATCGTGGCGACGGACGTCGGGCGCTCGATCGCCATGGCCCCGGGGAACGGCTCGATCGGATTTGTGCAACAGCGTGACGGCGAACCGTGGTTGGCCTTGCTCGACGTCGTCACGGGCCGGACCGACCCCGTGGTCAAGCTGCCGGAGGCGGGGTTCTTCGCCTGGATGCCTGACGGATCGGTCGTCGCGGGCCGCGGAACGCAGATCCTCCTATTCCAGCCTGATCGCGGTGGCGACTGGTCGGTGCTGGCGGATTTCAGCGATGGGGGGATCATGGGAATCACGCGTATCGCCGTCAGTGCGGCGGGCGATCGGATAGCGTTTGTGGCGGCGGACGCCGCATTGGGGGGGTGACCGATGCCTCGCGTGCCGTTCGCTGACCTGCCCGACCACGCCCGCGTGTGGATCTTCGCCGCCGCCCGTCCCTTGCCTGCCGACGAGCGTGACGCGGTGCTCGCCGACGTCGATGCGTTCCTCGATCAGTGGGCGGCGCACGGCTCCGCGCTGACCGGAGGTCGAGACTGGCGCTACGACCGATTCCTGTTCGTCGCGGTCGATGAACGGGCGGCCGGAGTTTCCGGTTGTTCCATCGACGCCCTGACCCGACAACTCCGCGGCTGGGAGCAGCGTCTCGGCGTCGACCTGCTTGACAACGGCCCCGTGCTTTATCGGTCCGAAGATGGGATCGTCCGCGTTCCGCGCGCCCAATTCGGGTCGCTCGCCGCCGAAGGCCGGGTCGGCGAGGCCACCACCGTATTCGACAACACCGTGACGACGGTCGGGGCCGTGCGCGATGGCCGTTGGGAAACCGTGGCGCGGGACACGTGGCACGGCCCGGCCTTCTTCACGGGCTAGGTCACCCGCACGTGCACCTATGAGACGGCCGTCCCGTTGTGGCTACTCTCCCCGCGCCCGCGCGCACCAAAACTCCTCGCGACCGGTCAACGGAAGGGTGGCGAGCGCCTCTTCGCACGCGAGCGGCTGCGGGAAGGCGTCTTGGGCAGCCATGAGCCACGCCGTCTCCAACTCCTCCAAGGGAACGCCGAGGCTGATGGCGGGATGCGCGGTGCGATACATGTCGGACCAGAAGGCGTAACCGAAGCGATCCAAAACCCATTGTGTGAAGCTGCCCGCCTCCAGGTAGATCTGCCACGCCGACGCGTCGGCCGACGAACCATGGAAATCGTAGGAGAGGCCGCTGGCGCTGAGCGCCGTTTCCAGCGGGATGGTCGACCCGAATTGCTCGAACAGCGCGACCCAGGCGTGCGGCGGCTGTGCGCGATAGGGGTTCGCCGTGGCGCTTGCGGGTTGCAGGACATGGGTGACGTGGACCGCGATGCCCTCCTCCAGAAACGCCCCGCGGGAACTTCGGGTCCACAGGTGCGTCAGCTCATGCGGAATATCTTCGAACGACAGCGTCTCCCTCCACTGATTCATCGAATTGTCGGCAAGGGCCGCATACGGGATGCCCGGGCCGGCGCGGAGGTTGAACCTGACGCGCTCGGGCGGGACGAAACCCACGAGGAACTCCCCGACCCGTGGCCACTGGAATTCCAGGACCGCCGCCAGCGAGTCGATCAGCGACCGTGGCGCTCCGGATTCGTCGACCACGATGAAGTGGGTCGTTTCATACGAAGCGGTGCCGTCTGACGGATTCGTGGACCCGTCCCCACACCCTGCCCCACCAACCATCCCGGCACCCAGCACTACGCGGACAAGACAGGTTCGCATAAGCCACTCGACCTCGCCTGGAAGAGGTGAACGTTCACCGAAAAACTACCGCGGGCCGGGGCGGCAAGCCAGGCGCTACGACGGCCCTCAGACTATCTTCACTAGGCGCATACTATCCGACGATTACACTTCGGATACCGTTTGGATCTTTGGAGAACATTCGATGACGAGCACCAAGACTCTCCCCTCGGGGGTCGATCTGCTCCGCGACCCGCACCTCAACAAGGGCACCGCATTTACCGAAGAGGAGCGAGACGCTCTGGGGCTTCGAGGACTCTTGCCGCCCCGGGTGTTCACGCAGGACCAGCAGATCAGTCGCATACTCGAGAACTACCACCGCAAAACGTCCGATATCGAAAAATACATCTACCTGGTCTCGTTGCAGGACCGGAACGAGGCGTTGTTCTATCGCGTGCTGATCGATCACGTCGCCGAGATGATGCCGATCATCTACACGCCGACCGTGGGACAGGCGTGTCAGCTGTACGGTCACATCTATCGACGGCCGAACGGGATGTACATCACGGCCAACGACCGGGGACGCGTCGCCCGCGTACTGCGGAACTGGCAGGCGGAGTCGGTGTCGATCATCGTCGTGACCGATGGTGAACGCATCCTCGGTCTCGGCGATCTCGGTGCATCCGGCATGGGCATTCCCATCGGGAAGCTGTCGTTGTATTCGGCGCTCGCCGGCATTCACCCCGACCGATGCCTGCCCGTCACGCTCGACGTTGGCACGGAAAACACCCAACTGCTCGACGATCCGCTGTACACCGGCCTGACGCAACGACGTCTCCGCGGCGCGGAGTACGCCGAACTCGTCGAGGAGTTCGTGGCGGCGGTGCAGGAATTCTTCCCCGGCGCGCTCATCCAGTTCGAGGACTTCGCGACCCAAAACGCCCTCGGCCTGCTGGAGCGGTACCGTAACCGGGTACTCTGTTTCAACGACGATATCCAGGGCACCGCCGCCGTCACGCTGGCCGGGGTCGTCGGCGCGCTGCGCATCACCGCAACGGAGCTGCGCGACCAGCGCATCCTGTTTTACGGCGCGGGGTCGGCCGCGACCGGGATCGCGAATCTCTTCGTATCGGCCATGATGCACGACGGCGTGCCCGAGGCGGAGGCACGCGCGCGCTGTTGGTTCGTGGATTCCAAAGGCTTGGTGGTGGCCTCCCGCTCGGATCTTGCCGCGCACAAGCAGCCGTACGCGCACGACCACGCATTCATTCAACCGCTCGAGGAAGTCGTCCAGGGGCTCCGGCCGACGGTGCTCATCGGCGTGTCAGGACAGGCGCAGACGTTTACCGAGCCTGTCGTGCGGGCCATGGCAGCCAGCAACGATCGTCCGATCATCTTCGCGCTGTCCAATCCGACCGCCAATTCGGAGTGCACCGCCCAGCAAGCCTACGCGTGGACCGACGGCCGCGTGGTCTTCGCCAGCGGGAGCCCATTCGGCGCCGTCGACCTCGCCGGCCGGCGGTTTGTCCCGGGACAGGGCAATAACGCCTACATCTTCCCCGGCGTAGGGCTCGGCGTCATCGCGTCCGGGGCGACCAGGGTGACCGACGAGATGTTCTACGCGGCGGCGCGGTCCCTGTCGAAACAGGTATCCCAGGAGATGCTCGACCAAGGGTCCGTCTACCCGCCACTCGAGGGGATCCGACAGGTATCGGCGGCCATCGCGACGGCCGTGGCGGAGGAAGCCTACGCGTCGGGTGTCGCCGATGGACCGCCGCCGGCGGACCTGCTCGACTACGTCCGCGGTCTCATGTACCAGCCCGCCTACGAGAGCTACCTGTAGTCCGGTTGGGCAATCTCCGGTGGTGGTGCGGCCCCGGGAGCGGGGCGTGGGACTGGACGTGGCAACCGTACGCCGGCGTGTGGCTGTTCGTCGCGCTGCTCACCGTCGCCTATGCTCGGCACCTGCGTAGTCTCCCACGAATTGCCGGGACCGACCGGCGCGCGACGCGCGCGCAGATCGGGTACTTCGCCGGAGGCGTGTTCTGCCTGTGGGCGGCGCTCGACTGGCCGCTGGGACCGCTGGGCGCGGGGTACCTGGCCAGCATCCACATGGTGCAGTTCCTGCTCACCGGCGTCACGGCGCCGGCGCTGCTGCTGCTCGCGCTGCCGGCAGCCACCTTTGCGCGGCTGGACAACTCGCGGCGGACGTTCGCCGTGTTGGACGCGCTCGTGCATCCGCTCCCGGCCTTCTTCCTCTTCAACATCGTGATGACGGTAACCCATTGGCCGACCGTGGTCGACGTGGTCATGGGCACGCCGGCTGGTTCGTTCGCCGTAGACATGATCTGGTTGACCACGGGGCTCGTCTTCTGGTGGCCCGTCATTTGCCCCGTTCCGTCACGCACCAACTTCGGTACGATGCACAAGGTGATCTACCTCGTCCTCAACGCCGTGGTCATCCGACCGCCGTTCGTGTTGCTCCTGTTCAGCCAATTCCCCGCCTACCGCAAGTTCGAACTCGCAGCGCCAATTCCAGGGACGGACGCGTTGGCGGACCAGCAGTTTGCCGGGGGGTTGATGAAGATCGGAACCGCGTGGCTCATGGGTGTGGGCATCGCGGCCCTGATCTATCGGTACCACCGAGCGCAGTCGCCAGCGGGCGTCGCCGTCGAAACTCCGCGGAGGGACGCCACGTAGGATGACCTGACCGGGATGAGACGGGACTCTCAGCGATAGGAGCGGGACATGGGTACGAACCTCGCGCGACGCGGCAGTATTCCCAGCGCGATGGCCTGGATGATCGGACTCTCCATTGCGCTCTTCTGGATGCCGGTGCTGGGCGGCCTGATCGCCGGGTTCGTCGGCGGGCGCAAAGCCGGGGGCGTCGGTCCGGCCATCGCCGCAGCTATCCTGCCGGCCCTGATCCTGTTCGTCGGATCCATGTTCTTTGGCGCCTTGCTTGGCTGGATCCCGATTCTGGGGTCGCTGGTCGGGCTGATTGCCGGTTTGGGCGCCACGGTCCTGGGATTCATGAACGGCGTGCCGCTGCTGATCGGCGCGGTCGTGGGCGGCGCCACCGCCGATTAGGCGCCGCCCCGCGCGGCCTTGCGGTCGCGGACCGCTGGTGACATAGATTTCCGCCGACTCGAACCCCGGAGGCGGCGGACGTGCGCAAACCCACCCGTTGGATTCTTACCGGTGTCGGCGGTCTCGCGGGCGTGCTGCTGCTCGCCGCGGCCGCGGTGTATCTCGCCAGCTCGCGGCGGGCCAACCAGACCATCACGGTGGCGCCCGAGTCCATCACGCTTCCCGATGATTCGCTCTCGCTGACCAACGGCGAACGCCTCGCCAACATGTACGGCTGCACCGAGTGCCACGGGCGGGACCTTGGTGGGACGATGCTCGTCGACGAGCCCGTGTTTTTGACGCTGGCCGCGCCCAATCTCACCGCGGGAGCGGGCGGCGTCGGGCGCACGTACACCCCGGCGGACCACGAGCGCGCACTCCGTCACGGCGTGTCATCGACGGGACGGCCCCTGATGATCATGCCTTCCGCGCACTACAACCACCTGTCGAACCAGGACGTAGCGGAGATCCTCACCTACGTCACCCACGTCCCCCCAGTGGACCGAGCGTGGGGACCGCCCCGGCTGGGCCCGGCCGGTCGGATGGCATCGCTGATGCAGGGTCCCGCGATCTACGGCGCGCTCGCGATCGATCACACGAAGACACACGTCGATCGCGTCGACCGCGCCGAATCAGTCGCCTATGGGCGCTACCTCGCCACGGCGTGCGCCGGATGCCACCAGCCCGATTTCCATGGAGGGCCCGTGCCGGCCGGACCGCCGGACAGCCCGCCGGCCGCGAACATGACGCCACACGAGACAGACGGGATCGGCCGCTGGACGCTGGCCGACTTCGAGAGGGCCATCCGGCGCGGGCAACGACCGGACGGATCCGTGATCGACTCGCAGTCGATGCCGTGGCCATACCTCTCGCGGATGACCGATGTGGAACTCCGGTCGATCTGGATGTTCCTCCGCACCCTCGCGCCGTTGAACGACGACGGGGAATAACTCAGCGCCACGCGCGCCGCTCGACCCGGTCGAGCGGCCGCGGCGTGCTGGCGGGACGCGACGGCTCGCGGGTCTGGAGGTCGAATCGATCGCCGGGCGCGAGAAAATAGAACTTGCCGCCCGAGTCGATTTGCGCACCGTGGTCGTAGATCGCGACGTACCCCTGCCCCATCACCTCGAAATCGTCACCCTGTACCACGATCGCCGTGTTCTCGTCGATGCCAATCCCCAACAACGCGGGGTGGGCCTCGATCACCTCGATCAGATCGAACTGCCGATTGCGCCGCAGGAGATGCTGGTCGATCGCAACCTCCTTCAGAAAGCCCAGGCCCTCGACGTGGTCGCCCATCATGATGGTGTTGTTCCGCGTGTCGCCGCGAGCGAGATACGAGCCTTGAATCGTTGCGCCGGCTGACGACCCGCCAATGACACCGCCGCGCGCGAGCAGCGCCCACAAGGCGGCGTGCACCTTCGTATCGAGGTAGGCGTCGGCCAGGCGCCACTGGCGGCCGCCCGCAAACCACACCCCACGCGCCGCGCGCAGCGGCTCGACGAACGCATCGCTGTTGGAAACGGCGCGATCGGTCGTGTGCAATACCGTGAGATTCGTCGCGCCCTGTTCCTTGAACTGGCGCAGTCCGCTCCAGTACTGGTCGTACGCCTCGGCGCCGCCCGCGGTGGGGATCACCACGATCGGTGCGTCCGGTCCACCCGCCAGATCGAGAAACCGCCGCACGATGGCGGGGTCCTGCATCGCCCCACCTACCACGACCAACGCCCCGTTGGCCGGCCCCACTTCCTGCGCGGACGCGGACGCGACACACAACCACGTAAACACGACGTACCGTGCACACCTGAAACGGCGCATGGGAATCTCCCGGGTTCGAGCCTGCGCAAAGCTACACGCCGGCGCGCAGCGCGACAGCACAACGCCCCCGTGCCGCGAAAGCCCGGGGGCGCTGTCGCTTCCGCTGCCGTTCGACTACTGGTGACGCGACACGTGGCGCTGCATCAACCGGAGCGCCTCATCGAGGCTCGACGTGCGGATCGAATCGGGCCGAATGTCCGGAACGGTGTCGCGGGCCATCAGCGTGTCCGCGACGACGGTCGTGGAATCGACGGTCGGAACGGTGTCGCCGGGTACGCCGATCGGTTCCACCGGCGCGACCGGCTCCCACACCGGTTCGGGTACCGGCTCCAACAGGCCGCGGACCTCATCGACGAACGATCGCGCCAGTCCGATAAGATCCAGGTCACCCAGCGTCGGCCGGTCTTCGCGACCCTCAACCCGCGCCAGATTGGTCCGGGCTTTGTCATAGGACGGATCCAGTTCGAGCGCGCGCGTGAACGCCTCGGTGGCCGCCGTGTGGTACCCCGTGCGTTCCAGCGCGATGCCGAGGTTGTTGTGGAACACCGCGACATCACCGCGCACGCCGGTGGCGTGAGCCAACGGGGGCAGCGCCTCACGGAACTCGCCGCGCCGGATGTGGATCAGCCCCACGTTGTTGGCCGACCACGCGTCACGCTCGTCGAGCAGCAGTGCCTGGTAGTAGTCGTCGATCGCCAGATACGTCTCGCCCAGGTCGACATGCGTGCGGCCCCGCACACGGAACGCGTCGACCGATGAGGGATCGAAACTCAACGCCACGTCGACCGTGGTGCGCGCCTCGTCCGGCCGATCGAGTTCGAGCAACACGCGTGCGAGATTGATCAGACTCTTCACGTGGGCAGGATCGAGTTCGATCGAGCGGCGAAACGCCTCCTCTGCCCGGTCCAGTTGCCCGGCGCGCCACGCGGAGAGACCGAGCATGTAATGGCCCCAGGTATTCTCGGGCCGGTTGCTGGCGTACACGCCGAAGAGATCGGCTGCCTCGTCGTACCGTCCGTCCCGGAACACCGCCTCGGCATCTTCGTACGACACCGTCGCGGGCAGGACGCGATCGGGCGGCGTTGGGGCCGTCTCCGGGACATACACCGCCGGGGCGGCGGTAACACTCGGCGTGGTCGCCACGTCGGAGCGCCGGTCGGGTGCTCGCCCGCGACTCCCGCGCCCGGGCGCGTCGCAACCGGTGGCCATGAACACCAGAATGAGAAAGAGGGCGACCGCCGTGTCGCCAAGACGTTGTTTGAGCCGTGGGCTCGGGACATCGTGCAACTGCATGATCCGCCTCCTCGCTGGGCGCCCGCCGGGCGCGATGAGTGGTGCATTCCGGCGGGATGAAGAAGCAGGAGGAGTGCCGCACGGCGGCGGTGTGCGCCAGCACCAGAAGCGGCTGTCATTCAACGGGTTACGGGGGCGTTGCAGACGGCGGCGGCCGGCGCACCGTGTCCGCAAGGACACGAACGGCCCCGGTTTCATGGGCCGGTGGGACCGTGGTCCTCGACGGCGTGCTTCAGCACGCGGCGCGACAGCGCCCGACACACCAGGAGCGACGGAACAGGCGGCCATACGACCTGCGTGCCCCCCAACCGCCTGACCCAGGCCCCGAGCTTCTGTTCTACACAACCCTCCACCACGGCACCGCCAGCACCCGCTCGGAGAGCCAGAACATCTCGTCGCCAGTGTACAGCAGCAGCGCGCCGCGCACGGCCGCACCGTACTCGTCCATGAACGTCCGCAGGTGCCGGGCGTCGCGGTGACCGACCCGGGAGGCTGCCTTGACCTCGATCGGCAGCAAGCGCCCATCCCACTCAATCACGATGTCGACTTCCGCCCCTTTCGCCGTGCGCCAGTAGAGAATCTCAGGCCACCTCACCTGCGCCTCACGCCAGGCCAACAAATCCGTCACGATCAGGTTCTCGAGGTGCGCACCGGTCGGCGCGTCCAGACCGCTCAGGTGGAACGCCAAACCGGTATCGGTCCAGAAAACCCTCGGCGATTTCACGAGACGCTTCGTGCGACTGACCGCGTACGCCGGGAGTCGGACCAGCTGGTAGGTCGTTTCGAGCAAGTGCAGATAGCGCTGTGCGGTCGAGGGCGCGAGCCCGACATCCCGGGCGAGATCGGCCTGGTTGAGGAGGTTCCCGAGCCGGAGCGCACACGCCCGCATCAGCCGGCGCAGGTCCGCTGCGTACTCGATGGCCGCGAGATCAGTGAGGTCCCGTTCGATATAGGTCCGCAGGAACCCGTCGAACCAGCGCTCGCGGTCACGTCCACGGCCGTGGTGATAGGCCGGTGTCGGATATCCGCCGCGACGCACCCAGTCCTCCCAGGGCTCGTCCGGGGCTGCGGATGCCCGCAGGACATCGGGCCATGCGGCGGGTGGAAGGTCGAAGAATACCTCCCAACGGCCGGACTCCCCGAAGCCGAGTTGCTCGCGTCGGGTGAGCGGCCACAGCGTGAGGTAGGTGGCACGACCTGCCAGCGACTCGGCGACCCGCCGCATGAGCAGGAGGTTCGCCGAGCCGGTGAGCAGAAAGCGGCCCGGCGTCCGGCGCTCGTCAACCGCCCGCTTGATGGCGAGCAGCAGCTCAGGGGACCGTTGCACCTCGTCGAGGACGAGCGCCGGCGCGCGGCGCACCAGGTCGTCGGGCGCATGCCCGGCCTGCTCGAGCACGTCGAGATCGTCCAGCGTGAGATAAAGCCGGTTACCGCGCACCGCAGGGAGTTGCACCAGCGTGCTCTTGCCCGTCTGGCGCGCCCCGGTGAGCACGACGACCGGTGACGAGGCACACGCCTCCACCAGCGGATTGGCCAGAAAACGTGGGAGGAAGTCCGCCCGCTGACGGGCTATTCCCGGCACTGGTGGTTCCTGGTACGTCACGGTAAGTAGTTGTAGGTTCTGAACATAGTGATGTTATCCAAGACTTGGTGTGGGTGTATTTAACCCGTATTATGGGTGATTTACACCCACACAATGGGTGTTATTCACCCAGCGCGCAAGTGACCTGTTGGCGCGCCGGGCGCGCTTGACGGTTGTCGGGAATACGGTGCAGGTCCGAAGCGAAGAGCGCGACCTTTGCGCCGGAACACCCTACGTCCGCTCGATCCCCAGCCTGCGCATCAGTTTGAGCAAACTCGAGTGATCGGCCAGGCCCAACGACTCGGCGGTGCGGGTGATCTGCCAGTCGTGGCCATCGAGCGCTTGGACCACGATACGCCGCTCGGCCTCGGCACGACGCTGGTGGAACGTCGTGCCCCCGCCCTTCGCGGACACGGTACCTCCGAATTCGACCGGGAGATCTCCAACCCGAATCACGTCGTCGTCCGTCGCGATGACGAGCCGCTCCACCACGTTGCGCAACTCGCGCACGTTGTTCTTGCGCCAGTCGTACGCGGCAAGCGCCGCTCGGGTCTCGTCGTCGACGGATTTCCGCCGCATCCCGAAGCGTTCGCAGGTGAGTGCGAGAAGGTGATCGACAAGGTCCGGCAGGTCGCTCAATCGGTCCCGCAGGGGGGGAACCTCGATGACGTGCACGTTGAGCCGGAACAGCAGGTCCTGCCGGAACCCGCCGGACTCCACTTCGCGCTCGAGGTCGCGGTTGGTAGCGGCGACCACGCGGGTGTCCACCACAATCGGCTGGCTCGCACCGACACGGGTGATCTCGTTCTGCTCCAACACGCGCAGCAGCTTGGCCTGCATAGCGGCCGGCAGCTCGCCGATCTCGTCGAGAAACAGGATGCCGCGGTCGGCGGACTCGAACGCACCGCGCCGCGTGCGGCCCGCGCCCGTAAACGCGCCCTTCTCATGTCCGAACAGTTCGCTCTCGACCAACGACTCGGGCAGCGCTGCGCAGTTGAGCGCCACGAACGGTCCTTTTGCGCGGTCGCCCCGGCGGTGCAGGCCGCGCGCCACCAATTCCTTGCCCGACCCGCTTTCCCCGACGATCAACACGGGGCTCGGAATCGTTGCGATCCGCTCGATCCGCTCGCGCAGCTTCCTGATGGCCGCGCTCGACCCGATGATTGGCGATGTGCTGCCGATCTGGCCGCGCAGCGTCGCCACCTCATCGTGCAGGCGATGTCGCTCGATCACGCTCTCGATTTCGTGGACCACGCGTTCCATCGGCTCCGCCTTGTCGATGAACCCGCGCGCGCCCAAATCCATCGCCTGGATGCAGCGGTCGTAATTCCCGGTGCCGGTATACACGATCACCGGTACCTGGATTTCGTCCCGCTGCAACGCGCGCAGCACGTCGAAGCCGTCCATGGCGGGCATCTCGAGATCGAGCACCACGCAATCGACCGCCGCGCGGCTCAGCGTCTCGAGTGCCTCGCGCCCCCCTTCCGCGACGAGCACGTCGTATCCGCCGATCCGCTGCAGGTCGTAGGCGTACTGTTCGGCCATCGGTTTGATATCATCGACCACGAGTACGGTCGTCATGACGTCTCAGCCGGTAGATCGACGTCGAACACGGTCCCCTCGCCGGGAGCAGTCTGCACCTTCAAGGTCCCGCCAAGGTCGGCCACCAGACGGCGCACGATGCTGAGGCCCAGCCCGGTGCCGCGTTCCTTGGTGGTGTAGAAGTCGTCGAAGGCGCGATCGAGCTGTGCGCCGGTCATGCCACGACCGGTATCGGCCACCCGCACGCGGACGGCCCGGTCACCTCCCTCCCCCACGACGCGCGCCGTACTCACGGTCACGCATCCTCCCTCCTCGAGGCTATCGGCCGCGTTGCCGACCAGGTTCTCGAGGATGCGGCGTAACACGAGCGGATCGGTGCGGACCAGCGACAGACCGGCCTCCAGCCTGCTTTCGACCCGGGAACCGGAGCCCACGTCGCGGGTGACCTCACGCACGATCGCGTTAATGTCGCACGGCCGTCGCTCGACCTTGGGCGTGAGCCGCGCGTAGTTGCCGGCCAGCCCCTCGAGGTAGGCAATGCTCGACTCCACGGTCCCGTAGCGTTCCGTGAACACCCGCGGCAACTCGCCCGGTGCGTTCCGCGCCACCTCGTCGAGATGACGTACGACGTTCCGGATCGGCGTGAGCCCGTTTTTGACGTCGTGGTTGACCTGTCGCGCTAGCTCCCCGACCGTGGCGCGGCGTTCCGCCTCCCGCAAGCGTCCCGCGCTGACACGGAGCCGCGCGGTCATCGCGTCGAGCACCCGGGACAGCACGCCGACTTCGTCGCCGCGATCGGTACCGAGGGTGACGTCGAGCCGGTCGAGATCGAGTTGCGCGGTCGAGTCCGCCAGGTCACGGAGCGGCCGGCTGATCCGCGCGGAGCTCCAGGCAGCGGCGGCCAGCGCGATCACCGCCGTCCCCGCCAACGCCACCCCGAACCAGCGATCGATCCCCCGGCGCACCGCCGCCAGCGGATCGTGCGTGGCGGTCACGATCCATCGGGCCGTGTCCACGCGCGCCGTCGCGTCCTCCCCCTGGACAAACGGCATCGCGCGCTGCCACAGGATAGCGGTGGCAGGTCGTCCGGCTGCCGGCTCGAGCAGCGCCACAGCCAGTTCCCGATCGGGGGTCATCCGCTCCACAAAACGATCGTTCACCTCCACGCCGCCGACCAGATAGAACGTGCGGTCGCCGAGTTGCAGTGAATCGACCTGCACCAGCGCGACGAACGGCCCCCTCGAACCACCGAGAGTCGTCAGCGCCGATCCGCGCGATGTGTTCGGGAGCACCACCGGCAATCCAGGCGCGACCAGATCGAACTCGTTGCGCAGGTGACCCGAGCTGAGAATCCGACCGGCGCGGTCGTACACCCGCACCACGTCGAGGCCGCTCATCCGCTGCAACGATCCCGCGAGGTCGAGCAGATACGCCCGTTCGCTCGCCGCTCCCTGCACCACCGCCAGGCGGAACCGATTGTCGCCGGCGAGCGCGTCGCGGATGGCGGACAACCGCGCCGCCACATCGCGTTGCGCACCGTCCAACTCCCGCTCGACGAGCTCCGTGAGCGCGGACAGTCGCACCGCCTGCTGTTGTTCGAGCCGCCGCACCACTTCACGCCGCACCCCCAACGCCAAGACGACGAGGGGAATCACCGCGACCGCGACGATGGTCGCGAGGAGCCGCGAGCGAAACGTCATCGGATTCGCGGTGTCCCGACCCAATCCGTGATCACCGATGCCACGCCCAATCGCATCACCAGATGCGCACGCGTCTCCACCAGCGGCACCACGCGGGACCAACGGACGGACGCCATTACGTCGCACGGCGTGAATGATCGAATCGGTACCGGCACCAGCGATACGGCGTCGACCCCGGCCGCGACGCGTGAGGCAAACAGCCGCGCGGGAACCCCCGCCGCGGTCAGTGGGCGCGTCGACAAGACCATGAGCCGCTCCGCCAGGAGTTCCGCCGTGCGGTCCTCCGCGGGATAGGCCACGATCTCCGAATCGCCGGCACCCTCTCCATCCCGTCGTGCCGGTTCGCCGCACACGCCGGCTTGCTGAAACCAGTAGGCCTCGGTCGCGGCACGCGCATCCACGCGGACCGCGTCCCGCGCGAGCGCAACACGTTCGCCGATCAGATTGGGCCCACGCCAGCCGGTGAGCTGCGCGACATAGACTGTCGTCCAGGGCAAGGGCAGCGCCGTCAGCTCGGCTCGGCGGGCAGCGTACTCGATGACCTGGGGATCCTCCGTTCGCAGCACGTCCACCCCGCGGTCGACCAGGTCCCGACCGTCCGCGCCAGGAGCAAGGATGAACCGCCGTTCACGCCCGTGCGCCGGCCGGATGGTGACGACGTCGCGGCCATCCTCCCGTGCGGTCTCGGCGGGAACCGTTCCCTCCGGCCAACCACCGCCCGCGGCGGGGCGGCGCACCGCGAGGGCCGGCGCCGCCAGCGTGACGGGCAACGAGTGGCCCCGCGTCGCGTACGCCAGCACGATTCGGTCGTCACCCTCGGCGCTGATCGCGGCGGGATCGAGCATGGTTGCGGCATCGCCCCACGCGGCCAGCACCGCCGCCGCGGTTAGGGGTTCGTTTCCCAATCGCGCGTTGGGGCGCAACGTGAACGTCCAGTGCGCGCCGTCCTCGTCGCCGCGCCATGACGCGGCCAGCGCCGCGCGTGGTCGGCCCTCGCAGTCAATCGTGATGAGCGTCTCATACAGGTGGGCGAAGAGCAATCGCTCATCATCGCTCGCCGGTGCACGCCCAAGATCAACCGGGGTGGTCATCGCGACGGTCAGAGGCCGCGGTTCACTCGCTATCGCGATCGCGCACGGATCGGCCGCCGGGAGAACCTGCACGGGCGCCGGCGAACAGGCGGCCAGGAACGCCGCAACCCCGCATGCGCGGATGGATGTTCGACCACCAGGTGTCATGGGTGGACAATTGCCTGATACCGACCCGTAGGCAACCGGTGGCTATCGGGCGGGCACCGCGATTTCGGCCCCCATTACCGCTTACGGATTCTCACCCGCGGCGATCCCTCGGGCGCCCATGCCGTTCGTGCGCTCCACCCGCAACACACGACTGTGTGTGGCACCATCAACGGTCATGCTGACCAGATAGTCGCCCGTTTCGACAAGCGCACCACCGCCGAATCCGCCGCCACCACCGAACCCACCCAAGCCACCGAAGCCGGCCCGCCGGGACTCACGACGCAGCACCCGGAAGATGTCCTGGAATCCTTCCTGGCCCGCGCCGCCCGCTCCCGGGGGTCCACCGCCACCGGGCCCGCCACCGCGCCGTCCCTGACCGGGGATTGGTGATTCCGCCGGGCGTTCCTGGAATCCGGTGGTCTGCCCACCGCGCCCGAAACCGGCACCGCCGCGACCGCCGCCGAACTGGCGGAACAACTCCGCCGTGTTGCCGCTCGCGATCCCCTCCTTGATACGATCGAGCATCATCCGAGGGGTCCCGGCCTCGGCCAACGAATCGAACACGACGTCCAGCCGGCGCATGAACGCGACACTGTCACGTCGCTGCGCCGGAGACAACGGCGCCGACGCCGGGGCACTCCCGCGGAAATTCCATGTCACCCTGTGAATCCCGGGGCCGCCCGGTCCCTGAACCGTTTGCACCGTATCTCCGCGCACGTCGGTAATCACCACGGGGATCCTGGTCCGCGCCTCACCGCTGGTGAGCCGGTAGACGATCTCCGCGCCATAGTCCGGGCTCGCCGCCTCGAACACCTTCTGGCCGTACGTCTGGCCACCCTGTGGTGCCTCACCGAACTGATACGCGACCTTCGGGTCGAAGAGATAGGAAGCCTCCGCCAGCACGGCGTCATGCAGTTGCTCGAGCGGCGCGATATCGACGATCCAGATCGAGCGACCGTGCGTCCCCGCAATCAGTTCGCGGTCGCGCGGATGGATCTGGAGATCGTGTACCGGAACGGTCGGCAGGTCGGTCATGAATCGCTGCCACGACCCGCCGCGATCGGTCGACACGTACACGCCCACATCGGTCCCGACGAACAGCAGGTTCCTGTTGTACGGGTCCTCCCGAATCACATGCACGAAGTCGGGGCCGTCCGCCGGCAGATTGGCGGCGAGGGACCGGAACGTCGCGCCGAAGTCGGTCGTCACGTACAGGTAGGGCCGGAAGTCGTCGTCCCGATGCCGGTCGAACGCCACGTAGAACGTCGCCGAGTCGAAATGCGACGGCTCGATGCGGCTGACCCACGTCTTCGCGGGCACGCCGGCGAACCGTTTCGTCAGATCTTCCCATGTCCCCCCATCGTTTCGGCTGAGCCACACGTTGCCGTCGTCGGTTCCCGCAAACAGCAACCCCGGCCGCATCGGCGATTCCGCCAACGCGGTGATGGTGCTGTGCGTTTCGGCGCCGGTCGCGTCCAGCGTGATACCGCCCGTGGTCTCCGTGCTGATGTGAATACGCTCCGCGTCCTGCGTGGTCAGGTCGGGCGAGATCGGAAAGAGCCCGTCACCCCGCCGCGTCGATTTCAGGACGCGGTTCGCGCCGGCATAAAACGTCGAAGGAGAATGGACGGAGATGAAGAACGGCGTGCTCCAGTTCCAGCGCAGATCCTGCGCCGCCGAATCGGCCGCCTGACGGCGGCGGAACTCGTCGATGCGACGCCGGAGCGCCCGGTCGGGCCGGATGGTGGTGTCGGGCCACTCCACGATGATCGAGTCCTCGTATTCGAGATGGCGCGGGCGCCAATCGGGTTTCTGGAGGCTCGTCCGCTCACCGGTCGCGAGGTCGAGTCGCGCCATGTTGCCGCCCTGCGACTCGGCGTACACGATGGCCGGATCGTTCGGATCCTGCGCCGTGTAAAACCCATCGCCGCCGCTGATGTAGTCCCAGTGCACGTTCGTGATGCTGCCCCGCGCCCGCCGGCTGGGACCGCACCACGAGCCATTGTCCTGCAGGCCACCGCACACGCGGTACGGCACTTCCATGTTGTAACTCACCGCATAGAACTGGCCGAGCGGGATGATATCGAGGACGTCGTAGTTGCCACCGCGGTCCCACGTCTGCGCGAGCCCCCCGTCGTTGCCCACCACGAAGCGCTCGGGATCGTTCGGGTCGATCCACATCGCGTGGTGATCGACGTGAATACCGACCGTGGCGTTCCGTACCGTCTTCCCGCCGTCGTCCGAAAAGTTGACCGGCGTCGACGACCAGTACACTCGGTTCGGATCGCTCGGATCCACCCGAACTTGCGAGTAGTAGAATGGCCGAACATCACGGTCGTTCATCTTCTCCCACGTGCTCCCGCCGTCCTCCGAGCGGTACAGGCCCGACCGCCGTTCGGCGCTCCCAAGGCCGCTGTCCGCCTCCACCAGAGCGTAGACGACCTGGTGATCGCTGGCAGCAATCGCGATCCCGATCCGCCCCTTCATGGTCTCGGGGAATCCGCCGCCCGTCACCTCGGTCCAGGTGGCCCCGCCGTCCGCCGTCCGCCAGAGCGCCGACCCGGGGCCGCCACTCCGCAGGAAATACGGCCCGCGTACCCGTTCCCAGCTGGCGGCCAACAACACGTTCGGGTCGGTGGGATCCATCGCCACATCGACGAATCCGGCCCGGTCACTGATGAACTTGACCAACTGCCAGGTCTCGCCCCCGTCGGTGGTCTTGTACAACCCCCGCTCCCGATTCGCGCCCCACACATGGCCCAACGCCGCCACGTATACGATATCGGGGTTGGTGGGGTGGACGACGATACGCCCGATCTGCTGCGTGCCGGTCAGGCCCATCAACCGCCACGTCATGCCACCGTCGGTCGACTTGAAGATCCCGCCGCCGGGCGAGATCGAGTTGCGCGAATCCTCCTCGCCGGTCCCGGCCCATACGATGTTCGTATCGCTCGGGGCGATCGCGAGATCGCCCATGGAAATCACGCGATCGGAGATTGGGAGCGGGCGAAACGAGGTCCCCGCGTTGGACGTCTTCCAGACGCCACCGGTCGCCGCCGCGACGTAGAACGTCTTCGACGGGCTCCCGATGCCCTCGATATCGGTGATACGGCCGCTCATGTTGGCCGGGCCGATGGAGCGCCAGGCAAATGCGGCCACGGTCGTCGAGTCGAGTCGCGTCGTCACCTGCGCCGCGACAACCGGCGCGAACGCGATCAACGTGACGGTCGAAAGCAGGTGGGCTGCGCGGATCTTCATGGTGGTCCCCCGCGGAAATCCAGAGAGTGCATGCAGCGTTGAACAGCCGGCCAGCGGCACGATTGGCTATGCAATCTGATACGCGGGACGGCAAGGCTCTGCTGAACGGACGGACTTTACATTCCGCTCCAAACAGGGCACCTTCGGCCCACCACGTCGCTCCACGCGATGACGTGCGGAGCTGCCGGACTCTTCGCCACCCGAGGGCACCCCAGACTTGACCGACCACGATCAGCTTCCACCCGAGCACGCCGGTCCCGGCGAGGGCGCCGATCCCTGGGTCGATACCGGGGAATGGCTCATCGAGCCCCAACAGGAGCGCAGTCGCGCCACGCTGCGCCGGATGCTCGATGCCGCCGAAACGCTGATGGAGGACGGGACGTTCGAGCGGGCAACGGTCGCCGAGATCGTCAAACGGGCGGACACGTCAGTCGGGGCGTTCTACGCCCGCTTCGCTGACAAGGAAGCCCTGTTTCACATGGTCCAGCTCCGGTTCCTCACCGGCGCGCGCAAGCGGCTCGAAGCGTTGACCGACAAGACCCGATGGACCGACGCGCCGCTCGCCGATGTCGTCCGGGCGGTCGTGAGCGAGATCGTCACATGGTTCAGGCGGTGGCGCGGCGTGATGGCCGCACTCGAACTGCACGCCCGCATGCGGCGCGATCCGGTACTCGACGAGCGCATCAAGGACTTCAACGATGTCGGATGGAGCCAGGTGGCGGAATTACTGCTCTCGCGTCGGGCCGAGATCGGCCACCCCAACCCCGACCGGGCCGCCCGCCTTGGATTCGCGTTCGTCACGGCGTCGTTGCGCGAGTTGATCGTGTTCGGCGAGGGACTGATGACCCCGGTCTCGGCGACCGATGAGGAGCTTGCGACCGAACTCGCGACAGCCCTGCTCGCCTACCTGACTGCCTCCCGCGCCTAGCCCGCTGTCACAGTGCGCCAACCTGGCGCACCCTGTGTTCGGTCGTGTCCTCGATTCCGGACGACCGGCGCAACCCGACAACGGACGTGGCACTATAACTTATTATTTTACAATATGTTACACATAATCGGAATATGGCATCTATTTTGCAATTGTGATCTGCGATGGTGTCCCCTGGGACATTGGTTGTGGGTTCCTCGATAAGGAATGACGTGATGAAGCACGAGCACGCACAGTTACAGCCGACTGTCTTCATAGATTCGGTCCAGGCGCTCCGGAGCCTTGGCACCGCGAAACGCGGCGTCAGCTGGAGCGGAGCGGTCGTATTCGCGGCGGCTGCTGGCCTGCTTGTTACGCTGGCCACCGCGCACGGCCCGCTCGACCGAAAACAAGGTACCAGGAGCACCGCATCAACCGCCGAGACGCGCGCCGCCCCCAGCGGCGACACCAGTTGCGCCGCGGCGTCCAAAACCTCCATCGGCGGGTCCGTCCCCTCGTAAGGCGGGCCCGTCCCCTCCTCTCTCCCGGCTGGTGGCCTTTGTGGCCAAACGCCGGCGCGTCCACCATACTCCACGAAGCCCACGCCAACACCGTCGGCGTTGCGAGCGCAACCTGGTCCCGACTGTCACCCGTTCGGATTGACGACCTATGGAGCTTTTTTTCTTCGCCGTCGCGACGGTTCTTGTGGTTTCCGCGGTCTGTTCTCTCACCGAGGCCGCGCTGTATGCGGTGCCCGCCGCGTACGTGCGGCAATTGAACGAGGCGGGTGGCACGGCCGGCAGGCTCCTGCTGGACTTCAAACAGAACATGGAACGGCCGATCACGGCGATACTGGTCCTGAACACGGCGGCGAATACCGCCGGCGCCGCGGTGGCAGGCTCGCAGGCGCGTCTGCTGTTCGGTGAGGCCGCCCTGATCTGGTTTCCGGCACTGTTCACGCTCGCGGTGCTGTTCTTCGCGGAGATCCTGCCGAAGGTGGCCGGCGTGGCGTACAACCGGACGGTGGCGCGCGTGACCGCGGTGCCGCTCAAGGGCGCCATGGTCGGACTGTATCCGCTCGTGTGGCTGAGCCAGCGAGCGACCCGGGTGGTCCAGCGTTCCGGGTCGCATCCCGTGGCGTCCGAGGAAGAGGTCGGGCACATGGTGGACCTGAGTGCCGAGGAGGGCAGCATACTCCCGCTGGAGGCGGAACTGGTTCGCAACGTGCTGGCCCTCAACGATGTCACGGCGCGCGACATCATGACCCCGCGCACGGTCGTCTTCAAGGTGGCCGCGAATACGACCGTCGGGCAGCTCTCGGCCCAGGCGCTTCGACTGGCGTACTCGCGCATCCCGGTCTACGACCCCAACGATCCCGAGAACTGGCATGGCGTGGTGCTGCGCCGCAACCTGCTCGCGCGGCTCGCGGGCGACGAGTTCGACGTGACGATCGGATCGATGTGCAGGGCCATACATTTCGTGCCCGAGACGATCGCCGGCCATCAGCTCCTCGCGGAGTTCCTCAAGCGGCGCGAGCACCTCTTCGGCGTCGTGGACGAGTATGGCGCCGTCGTCGGGATCGTCACCTTGGAAGACGTGCTCGAGGCGTTGATCGGTTCGGAGATCGTCGATGAAACGGACGCGATCGTGGACATGCAGGAGGCCGCGCGGGAGCGCATTGCCAAACGTCTGAGCGAGGCCGATGCCGGCGACGATTCTCCTTCTTCCTAGCGCCCGACGGTCATGATGAACACGAACGATTCGGCAGTGCTCACCACCGACGAGCTCGATGCCGCCTGGTCGATCCTCACGCCCGATGAGCGGATCGAGGCGTTGTTGGCGCTGGATGAGCCCAGTGCGAAGGGATTCTTCGAGCTGCTGGACGCCGTCGACCAGGCGGAAATCCTCCAGCGACTGCCCCAACACCAGCGCGCCCGATTCCTCGCCTTGCTGCCACCAGACGATCTTGCCGACGTCTTTCAGGAACTGGACGAACGGGCGCAGCGTGTCGTGTTCAAGTCGCTGACGCCGGAGGCGATGGGCGAGGTACGGGAACTGGCGGCCTACGATGTCGACGATGCGGGGGGCGTGATGACCCCCGACTTCGCCCACATCCTGCCGGACATGACGGTCGATCAGGCCATTGTGTCACTGCGGTTGCAGCTCAAGGAACACCCGGAAACCCTGCGGTATGTCTATGTCCTCGAGAAGACCGGCCGCCTCGCCGGCGTCGTGAGTTTCCGGCAGCTCTTCGGTGCGCCAGCGATCGGCCGCGTGCGCGAACTGATGGAAACCGACACCGTGTTCGTGCACCCCGAGACCGATCAGGAGGAGGTCGCCCACCTCATGCGCGAGCAGGGGATCGCCGCCATTCCGGTGCTGGACAGCCAGCGACGCATGAAGGGCATTATCACCAACGACGACGTTCTCGCGATCATGGAGGAAGAGGCAACCGAGGACATACACAAGCTCGCCGCGGTCTCCCCCACCGATACCGATTACGTACGCGCCAGCGTAGCGCTGCTGTGGAAGAAGCGCGTCCGGTGGCTCGTCATTCTGTTGAGCGCCGGCGTCGTCACCTCATTCGTGATGCGTCGGTTCGAGGCGACCCTCCAGAAGAGCATCCTGCTGGCGTTCTATTTGCCCCTGCTCATGGGGGCGGGTGGCAACACCGGCACGCAATCGGCGATGCTGGTGATCCGCAGTCTGGCCACCGGCGATCTGAACACGCGAAACTGGACGAGAGTGCTGGTGCGGGAAATGGCGGTGGGCTTCCTGTTGGCCATCACCCTCGCGTTCCTGTTTGGCTTCCTGGGCTACGTGTCGCCGCACGGCGGCGCACAGATTGCCGTGGTCCTTGCGCTCAGCATGACTGCCGCCGTGGTCTGGGCGAATCTGATCGGGGCGGTGCTGCCGGTCGCGATCCGCGCCGTCAAACTCGATCCCGCGGTGGTCTCCGCGCCGTTGATCGCGACCCTGGTGGATATCTCCGGGATCGTGATCTATCTGTCGATCGCCGGCTGGATTCTCTAGGAACCGGGCCCGCTACTGGCGGCGCTCGACCAGCCGTCGCAGCAAGTTCTCCAATTCACCCGCGCTCACCCGCGCGCGCGCACGAACCAGGTAGCCACCGAAACGCACCGTCCCGTCGGCGCTGTCCGGCGGCACCGCGCGCACTCGAACCTGGCTCGTGCCCGCGGTATCCGCCGGGTCACTCCCGAACGGCAAGGTCGTGAGGATCAGCCGTTCCCCGGACGCCAGCAGTTGGGTGATCTCATATCCCTCACGCCCGCCGCTGGAGATCTGGTCGACACGCTCGATCGGCAGGCCCTCGACGGCGACGACCAGCGGCCCGCCCGGGGCCGGAGCCGGGGCCGACGGCGGTCCGGCCGGAGGCTGCGCGGTGTCGGGCGGGATCACCACAGGCGTCGGGGGCGGGAGTTGCATGACCTGAGCCGAGTCCGCGGCCGGCTGCGGCGCGGTGACGGGGGCAATGACACTGTCGAACCGCTCAGCGACCGAGTCGGCCGCTGATGGAGCGACGGCCACGTTCGCGGAATCGGCAACCGACAATACGGGGCCACTGTCGGTCCCAAACGCCACGGCGCCACTGTCAGGCGCCACCGTGCCCGTGTCTGCCTGTTGGAGGGCGGCGGAATCGCCGGCGGCAAGGCCCTGGTCGGGCGCCGGCACCTGCGCCGGCGGGGGAGGCGCGGCGGTCGGCCCGCCGGCTCCGCCACCTCCACCACCCAGCGGGATCACGCCGGTCACCACGAGAGCGGCTGCTGCACCCACCACCACCACGAGTCCCGCGACGAGCATGAGGCCCCGACGTGACTTCCCGGGCTTCGCGCGGGCGGTCGATGCCCGATGGATCTCGATCGGTTTGTGCTGACCGGCACCGGTGGCCGAGGGCTCGAACGCGGGTGCGCGCGCCGGTGTGTCGGGCTGGCGCAGTGGCGGTTCGTGCTCGCTCGGCTCCACGTCGAGGGCCTGAGCCAGGGCGTCCGCGTACCTCGGGGGCATCTCCTCCGCGCCGGCGGGGAGCTCCGGCTCGTCGCGCTCCGACCCGAGTGTCGAGAACATGTCCCCCGACGGCTGCGTTGCAAGCGACGGGGTCTCGGCGGCCAGGGTATCGAGGTCAAGCAACTCCTCCGGTTCCCGAGGGGTGTGCCCCGGTTCGACCGGTGGGCTGCTCGAATCGAACTCCGGCGCGTGCTGCACGGCGAAATCCGGCTCGGGCGTCGGCTCGACATGCAGAATCTGCAAGTCGTCGACAGGTGCTGGTGCCGGTGGCGGTGGCGGTGCCGGCGCCGGTGGCGGCGCCGGGGGCTCCGCCAGGTGCACCGGTTCCGGCACCATCGGCTCGGGCGGTTCCGGCGCGGCTGGTTCCGGCGCGGCAACGGGTGTCGCGGCGGCGGCCGCACGCGCGGTCTTTGCCTCCTCCGCGCGCTCCACCGCGCTTAGCACCTTCTCGACCACCGGAAGCACCTCTGCTTCCGGCTTCCCGGCGACCCGTTCGAGCAGTTGCAGCGCACCCCGCTGTTTGGCCAACTCGACGTACTTGGCGATCACGTCGCGCGCCGCGGTGATGTGGTTGTGGTCCAGACACTGACGCGCGAACTGGGCGTATGCCCCGCTGTGGGAGGGAGACACGCGCATCAGCTTCCCGCACAGTGCCAGTACGCTCTTCGACGACCCGTGCTCGGCATAGCGCCGGGCGGCACGCTCGTACATGCTCGCCGCCCGGTCGGGGTCCCCCGACTTGAGATACAGGTCGCCGGCTTTGACGTAGAGCGAGAGTTCCTTGACGATCCCCGGGGTACCTTCGAGGTGGGCCAGCAGGTGCCGGTAGACCTTCAGCGCCTTGGCGTGCTCGCCCTCCTGCTCGAGCGCGCGGGCCCGTTCCTTCAGTTCAGCAACCGTCGCCACAGCCGTCTCCGCGAGTCGAGGTCATTGCTCCGTCCCATGCAAACTAAGGGCCGGTAAGGCGGTAGCAAGCACTCGGCGTGCGAGCGTGCTTTGACGGCATGGGAATCCCGCTACAAACTGCCGGAATGCACGACGCCAGCGGCGAACCCCGCCGCGCGCATCGGCGAGGAGAATAGACGCATGCCCGAACTCCCCGACATCGTCGTCTACATCGAGGCCTTGACGCGTCGGATCGCCGGCGTGCCACTCCAGGCCGTTCGGCTGGGCAGTCCGTTCGTGCTGCGTTCCGTCGACCCGCCGCTGGCGGCGCTGCACGGACACCGGGTGGAACGGATCACCCGGATGGGCAAACGGATCGTGCTGCACCTGGAGTCCGACGATTATCTGATCGTCCATCTCATGATCGCCGGCCGGCTGCGGTGGCACCCGCCCGGCGTGCCGGTCCCGCAGAAGCGCGGCCTGGCGGCCTTCGATTTCCCGGACGGTTCGGTTCTCATGACCGAGGCCTCCACCAGACAGCGCGCTTCGATTCATGCCGTGCATGGGGCCGATCGCCTGGCGGCGCTGGATCCCGGCGGGATCGAGGTCCTCGACACCGACCTCGATGGGTTCGTCGAGGCTTTGACCCGCGAGCATCACACCATCAAGCGATCGCTCACCGATCCACACATTGTGAGCGGCATCGGCAACGCGTTTTCCGATGAGATCCTGCACGCGGCCCGGGTGTCGCCCCTGGCGCTCACCTCCAAACTCGATCCGGACGCGTTCGAGCGGCTGTTTCGCGCCACCCGCGAGACCCTCATGACCTGGACCGACAAGCTGCGCGATGCGGTGGGCGACGGGTTCCCCGACAAGGTGACGGCGTTCAAGGACGGGATGGCGGTACATGGGCGCTATCGCCGGCCCTGCCCCGTGTGTGGCGCCCCGGTACAGCGCATTCGCTACGCGGCCAATGAGGTGAACTACTGTGCTGGCTGTCAAACGGGTGGCAGGGTGCTCGCCGATCGGGCGATGTCCCGCCTGCTCAAGACGGATTGGCCACGGTCGCTGGATGAATGGGAGACGAGGTTCGGATGATGGACCAGCACCGCCCGACTATGCATCGGTTCGCCATGACGGTTACGTCACTCACCGCAGAGATCGCAGAGAAACCAACCTCCACCGCACATTCGACCGACTGCCCTTCTGCGGTCTCGCCGTGCTCCGCGGTGAAGACGGTGCGGGTGAGTGCGTTACGGTATTTGTGGCCGCGTGTATCAGAACCTATCTCATAAATACGGGTCTTCGGGATTTCGAGTGGGTGAATCGGAGCTTCAAACGTCGTCGGCGTCACAATGCGACATCAGCAACCGAAGGGTTGTGCTCCTCCGCCAGGTACTGCGTCTGGTCGCGAGTGCGGGGACAGTTTGCTCACGCGGAGCCACGAAGGCCGCGAAGGAGGAGCGGGATGCGAGAGCTGGATGACATCACGGGAGCGATCGTGGACGCCTCGTCAACGGCTTTCAGCCCCCGCGCCTTCGCGGCTTCGCGTGAACCAGCGCGTGGAAATGCAAGCCGTCCCCCCGGGCCACCCCGGCAACCCGTCCTTCCCCTGTGAACGCAACCACCTGAATCCTTCCGAAACCGCTCCCATCACCCACTCAGTTCCCTGAAGAGCCATGAATACTGGCGCCCAACACCTGGCCACGATCATTCACCGCGACAGCATAGCTGAACATGCCTCCCAGCGTGCCGAGATCGTGCTTCGCCCTCGTCCCACAGCAAGGCGTGGAAGGCACCGGTGGCGGTTCCGGCCCGGCCGACCACCTGTCCCTGGTCGTCCACGGCAAGCGCAGTGCTGTTCAGCCCGCCCAGGGTTCTCAGATCATGCATGGTGCTGTCCCACAGGCGGTCCGTCAGTCCATCGGTCCGTCGGTCCGCTATCGGCGATCCTCCTGATTCACGCACTTCGGCTCGCCCTCGGCCATGTCAGGCAATGGCGGCCGGGCGCGGCCGACGTAGATCGCGCACGCGTAGCCGGGCACGAGTTCATGCCGCGCCGTCGCGCTCCAGCCGTCGGCCGCCAGGGGCCCCATGGTGATCGACACGTAAGTCGACCGGAGAACGGCGGGAATCAGGCTGTCGCCGGGCGCCCGGAAGGAGTCGAACGGTGCGGCGTTGTACCGCTGGTGGGCCTTGTAGAAGCCCTCCTGATAGTGCTCGAGGCTTCGCAGGTCGGCCTTCGTCGCGGCCAGGTAAGCCAGTTCCCGTTGGTCCCGTTCCACCAGCACCGGCAGCATGACGACGATCATCACGGCCAGAAGGGTGACCAGAGCCGGGGCCGCGAACGACGTTCCGCCGTAGCGCTTCATGGCGGCAAGCGTGGCGTCCGGATCGGCATGCCGCGCGCGGGCCCGGGTCACGGCGAGCCGCGCCTTGCCCAGCAGGAGTCTGTCGCCCGCCAGTCCTTCGAGCAGGCCCATGGCCACGTAGGCCAGAACCATGCCGGCCCACGGCACGCCGACGGACTCGAACTCTGCGTTGTCGAGCGCCGCGGTAGCCAGCAGGGCAAGGAACCAGTACATCAGGATGCCGCCGAGCTGGTAGATCCACATGCCGCGCCACGCCATCCACAGCGGGGCCAGCGCGGCGGCGGGATTGAACGTCATGGTCGCGAACCCGCCGGCCTGGAGCTTCTCGGAGGCGCCGCGATAGTACGACTCCCAGCGCGGTCCGATGTACGAGGCGAACAGGGCGTCCTGTTCTGAGTGCGGCTGGCTGGATGGGTCGGTCATTGGTCGCCTTCAGGCTCGCGGCTGGCCGAGGCACCGTGGCGCAGCGGCGCTGTCATGGCGGCAGCGCCGTGGCGTCTGACTCCCGGCCCTCGACCTTGGCCGGTTCTACCCTTCGGCTACGCGGGTGGTACCGTCGTCAACGCGCCGCGCACCCAGCCCCTCCCGCACCTCAGCCGAGCGCCGCGATCGCCGCCTGCGCCGCGTCGATGATCGCCTGCCCGAGCTCGGCCGAGAGACGTGCCGAGCGCACAAGCGCCTCGACCTGGTTGATGAGAGCCTGCAAGAGCTGAGTCGCCGCGGCCGGGTTCCCGCGCCCGATCTGCTGGCTGGCGGCGTCGAGCGTCGCGAGCAGTCCGCGCTCGTTGCCGGTGGGAAGACTCGCCGCTTCGATGGCGGCGGTGATCGCTTCGAGAGGATCCACGGGATCGGGTAAGACCGCGGTCACCGTCCACAGGACGGCATGCCGCGCGAAGGACGTGGTGAAGCTGTACCCCACGACTTGCCCCAGGTTGTTCATGGCCACCGTTCTTTGCGAGACATCAAAAATGGCGAGGAGGTCCTGGCCGCCCAGCGTTCCCAGATCGTGCATGGTCCCGTCCCAGAGGAACGCGCGCCACTCCCGTCCGGAGGTAAGGGAGTACCCCGCCACCTGGCCACGATCGTTCACCGCGACCCCATAGCTGATGCCGCCTCCCAGCGTGTCGAGATCGTGCATCGCCCCGTCCCACAGGAAGGCGTGGAGGGCGCCGGTGCCGGTTGATGCGTAGCCGACCACCTGTCCCTGGTCGTTCACGGCAAGGGCAAGGCTGGTCGACCCACCCAGCGCTCCCAGATCATGCATGGTGCCATCCCACAGGAACGCGTGGGTCTCGCCCGACGCCGTCGCGGCATTCCCGACGACGTGGCCGAGGTTGTTGACGGCCGTGGCGGCGCTGGTCATGCCTCCCAGCGTGCCGAGATCGCGCATGGTGCCATCCCACAGGAACGCGTGGGTCTGGCCCGACACCGTCGAGGCATTCCCGACGACGTGGCCGAGGTCGTTGATGCCGACCGCATTGCTCGATGGGCCGCCCAGGGTGCCAAGATCGAGCATCGCGCCGTCCCACAGGAACGCGTGGGTAGCGCCCGATGTGGTCCGCGAGTCGCCGGCGACCTGACCAAGGCGGTTGACCGCTACGGCCTCGGACAAGTTACCGCCCAGGGTGCCGAGATCGTGCATGGTGCGGTCCCACGAGAACGCGTGGGTCTCGCCCGACGCCGTCGAGGCACTCCCGACAATGTGGCCGAGGTCGTTGATGCCGACCGCATTGCTCGATGGGCCGCCCAAGGTGCCAAGATCGCGCGTCGCGCCATCCCACAGGAAGGCGCGTAACTGGGAAGACCCATCGTAGTAGGACCCGACAACCTGGCCGAGGTCGTTGATGGCCACCGCGAAGCTGGTGCTGCCCCCCAACGTCCCCAGGTCGGTGATGGTTACGTCGACGCCGGTCACCTGCGGTGACAGATCGCGCCGCGCGACTTCCGGCCGCGTGGTGTCCTCGCACGCGGACAGCAGAACAAGCAGACCTGCCGAGAGCAGGGTGGCGCGGAATGTGCTTCGCACGGTGAACCTCCTGGTTGGTGCCGCTTTCCAGTCATGACGTTGCAGTGCTGGCGACCTCAACGAAGCCGTCCAGGATCTCGCAAGCGCTTCCGACGCCCTGTCGTTGCGGCGTCAGGTCGTTCGGCACCCGGAGCTCGCCGCGATGGCGCCCCTCGCGCTTCCAGCTTCCCCCCGCGCCCTAGCCCAGCGCCGCGATCGCCGCCCGCGCCGCGTCAATGATTGCCTGCCCGGCCTCGGTCGAGAGCCGTGCCGAGCGCACCATCGCCTCGACCTGGTTGATGACCGCCTGCAAGAGCTGCGTTGCGGCAACCACGTTGCCGTTCTGGACCTGAAGCGCGGCCGCGTCGAGCGTCGCCACGACGCTGCGTTCGGCACCAGCCGGAAGCCCGGCTGCTTCGACCGCGGCGGTGACGTTCGCGATGGCCTCGACGGGATCGGGAGGGACGACGCGCACCGTCCACTGGATCGCGTGCCACTGCCCGGCCGGTGTCCGGGCGCTGCCCGCGATGTGGCCCCCATCACTGATGAACTCGGCAAACGCCTCGGTGCCCCCAAGCGACCCGAGATCGTGCATCGTTCCATCCCAGAAGAACGCGTGCCACTCGCCTGAAGCGGTCTGACTAGCGCCCACGACGTGCCCCAGGTCGTTGATTCCCTCGGCCCAGCTCTCGTTACCGCCGAGCGTGCCCAGGTCGTGCATGGTGCCATCCCACAAGAACGCGTGGTAGGCGCCCGACGCGGTCCGGCTCCAGCCCGCAATCTGGCCGAGATTGTTGATCTCGTCGGCCCAGCTGTCGTTGCCGCCCAGCGTGCCCAGGTCATGAATGGTCCCGTCCCACAGAAAACCGTGCGTCTCGCCCGAGGCGGTGACACTCACGCCCGCCGCCTGACCGTGAGCGTTGACGGCCCGTGCATGGCTGCTTGTGCCACCCAGTGTGCCCAGATCGTGCATGGTCCCGTCCCACAGAAAACCGTGCCGCTCGCCGGAGGCGGTCAGGCTCCAGCCCACCACCTGGCCGAGGTTGACGGCGAGGGCGATACTGGGCGTGCCACCCAACGTTCCCAGATCACGCATCGCGCCGTCCCACAGGAAGGCGTGGTCCACGAGTGAGTCAGTCGTGCTAAATCCCACGACGTGGCCGAGATCGTTTACGGCGAGAGCGTGGCTCCCGCCACCACCGAGCGTGCCCAGATCGCGCATCGTCCCGTCCCACAGGAAGGCGTGGCTCTCGTTTGAGGCAGTGCGGCTATCCCCCACGACGTGGCCAAGATTGTTGGATCCGTACGCGAAGGCTTCGACGCCGCCCAGCGTACCCAGGTCGTGCATTGGCCCGTCCCAGAGGAACGCGCGCCACTGACCCGATGATGACCGGGCCCTGCCAGCCACATGGCCCAGGCTGCTGACGCCCACGGCATAACTGTCCGGGCCGCCGTCAAGGGTTCCGAGATCGGTCATCGTGATTGCCAGCGATGAATTCAACTGCGGCGACAGGTTGACGCGTTCCTCGTCGGGCCGCGTGGTGTCCTCGCATGCGGACAGCACAACGAGCAGACCTGCCGAGAGCAGGGTAGAGCGGAATGCGTTTCGCACGGCGATCTCCTGGTTCGTGCTGGTGACCTCACGATGCCCGTTCGGCGGCCCGTGAGGGTGAAGCGACGGTCCGGAAACCGACCGGAAACCCGCACGATCCCGCTGCGGCAGGTGCCGCCCGACCCCGGCCTCCGGCAGGGCGGCACCTGGTGTTGCCCGGCCGTCTCGTCCTGGCCGCGCTTCCGACGCCCTATCGTTGCGGCGTCAGGTCGTCCAGCACCCACAATTCGTTGCGGTGCTGTCCACCCGAGTACGCGATCCGGCGGCCGTCGGGACTCAGCGTGTGGCTCCGCTGGCCGGAGGCGCGCATGACCTCGACGACGGTCCCGCCGCCGACCGGCACGGCCACGATGGCGTGAGTGCTGTCGCCTTCCCACGACCCGCGCCCGACCAGCACGTGACGTCCGTCCGGGGTCCAGCTCACCGTGCCCCGATCCTCGTAATGGGCCGGCAGCTCGGCACGCGCGATCTCGCGCATCGGGCCGCCGTCAATCGCCATCACGACCACGCGGGTGATGCGCTGGCCCGCCGGCCGCAGGACGAGGGCGAGCTGCCGGCCGTCGGGCGAGAGTGCCAGCGCCCGCGTGGCGGCGTCCGCGCCGGCGATGCGCTGCTCGCGTCCGGTTGCCAGGTCGCGCGCGAACACGCCGGAGGCGAGATCCTGCCGTTGCGGCGTCGAGCGTGCGTACACGAGCCGTCCGTCCGGCGTGACCGCGATGCCCAGCCCGTGGTAGCCAAAGGTCTCGCGCACCGCACCCGACCGGACGTCCACGGACACGATGGTGGCTTCGGCGTCGTTCTCGGTGTACACGTACAGCACCTGGCCGTCAGGCGCCCACACGATCTGAAGGGGCTGATCCTGCTCGATGGTCGCAAGCTCGCGCACCGCGTCCCCGTTCACGTCGCGCAGCATGATCCGTGTGGTGCGCTCGGACTGGTCGCGCACGCTGTAGGCCAGGCTGCGGCCGTCCCGTGACCAGCCGGGTGCGCCGCCTCGCCCCTGCACGGGCGTGGTGATGGCGACGGGTGGCGCGAGGACGCGGCCGGCGGCGACGTCCACCGACGCGATGAAGACCTGCGGCGCGTCGACCGGAACACCGTAGAAGTAGCGCGATCCGGAGAAGCCGGCGGGCACCAGTGCCGGCATTCCTCCGCGCACGAGTACAGGCTCGCCGGCCCGCCGCCCGCGTGTCACCGGCACCGCCCAGATCCCGGTGGTGCTCCGGGAGCTGGCGTGCACCAGGACGCTGCCGCCGTCCCGCGACCAGCCGAGCAGCCAGCGCACCTCGATGCCGAGGGACCGGTCGCCCGAGCCGTCGGCAGCCATGAGCCGGACGGTCCGACCCTGGCGATAGGCCACCATCCGGCCGTCCGGCGAGAAGGCGCCGTCGCGCATCATCGCCGCGCCGCGACGAATCGTCCGCAGCGTCCGCAGCGCCCCCGTTTCCGGGTTGATGATCGCCAGTTCCTCGGTGGACGTGCTGCTGTCGTCGCCACGGTAGATCTCGACGAGGATACCCTGCGAAGCGGACCAGTCCGTGGGATTGATCCACTGGTCCCGCGGCGTGAGGGCGACGAGCACCCGCGGCGTCGTGTCGCCCACGGTCACCACGCGCAGCTCGTACTGGTGGTTGGCGTTGGGCACGCGCTTGTTGCCGTAGCTGAATGCCACCCGGCCGCCATCCGGCGAGAACAGGGGCTCCTCGGCCCAGCTGCCGTTCTCCGTCCAGGTACCCTTGTTCGTCAGGCGGCGATTCTGTCCGTTCTCGAGGTCGTGGACCGCCACGTCGCCGGTCTCCCAGTCCACGAAGGCGATGTAGCGACCGTCCGGCGAAGGGCTCGCGTAGTCGCCCGCGCGAGCCCACACCCGCCGCACGGCGGCGCCCTCGGCCGAGTTTAGGGTGGTGGCCGACAGATCGATCGCTCCGCCCAGCACGACGCGACGCTGGGAACCGTCGCACGCGGCGAGCGCCAGGGCGAGGGCGACTGCCAGAGGCAGGGACACAGTATTCCGGGTCATGGCGGCACTCCAGTCGAGGGAACGGGTCGCGGGTTCCGCCACCATGTACTCCACGTTCCGTACCAGGCCGGCCGCGCCGACGGATGTCGGTGCGGCGACACGAGTTGCGGGTCGCGACGGTGGTGTGAGGAGGGGATCGCGGCGGAACGAATCGTTCCGCTCGCCGCCGGATCAGTGGATCAGGTTGTTCCGCGTGGCAGACGAACCATGGCTGTCGCTCCACGGCCCGGCTCGCCGGTCACGGTGATCTCGCCGCGGTGTGCCGTGACGATCCGGCGTGCCACGGCGAGGCCGACGCCGGTGCCGCCGGGGCGGGTGGTGAAGAACGGTTCGAAGATGCGCTCCAACGCCTCCGGAGAGATTCCCCGACCCGAGTCCCGTACCAGGACGGTGCAATCGCCCTCTCCCCCGCGGAGCTCCACGCTGGCGTGCCCGTCGGCCTCCACGGCCTGCGCCGCGTTGAGCAGCAGGTTGAGGAAGACGCGCTCCAGCGCATCGGGATCACCACGGATCACGGTCGGGTGGATCGGCTCGTTCCACGACAGCCGCGCTCCCCGCGCATCGAATGCCGGGCCCGCGGCGCGCACCGCCGCGCGCACCGGCTCGCGCAGGTCGATGTCGCGCGCCTGAATGGGACCCGTGCGCGCCGTCGCGAGCGCCCCGGCCACGGTGCGGTCGAGCCGCGCGACATCGTCGAGGGCGCGGGCCTGGAGCGCGCGCAGCGGTGATCCGGCGGCCAGGCGTTCTTCCACCTCCTGCAGATCGAGCCGGATGGCGGTGAGCGGGTTGCGGACCTCGTGCGCGAGCGCCGCGGCGAACTCGTTGACCGCGGCCAGCGACTCCCGCTCGGCGAGCTGGTCGAGCGTGCGGCGGAGACTGTCGGTCATCGCGTTGAACGCGCGCGCGACCCTGCCGATCTCATCATCCGCGTACACGTCCACACGGCGGCCCAGCTCACCTTCTGCGACGGCGCCCGCGGCGGCGGCCAGCTGCTCGAGCGAACGTGTCAGCCGGGCGGTGATCACCCCGGCCGTTGCCAGACCCAGGGCTGCGGCAATCAGGAGGACCATGGTCCCACGCCGCGCCGCGGATCGGAACGGCAGCGCAAACGGGGCGATGGGCGCCGCGGCAATCAGCTCGACGGCAGGGTCGGCCAGGGTTCGTCGCAGCACGATCCACGCCTCGCCGTTCCACTCGAAGTGCGGCTGCGCGAGCAGAGCGGGATCGAACGGCGCCGGCAACAGCAACGCGCCGGTTGCCGGGTCGCGGGCCGTCATCACCGCGCTGATGGCCGCCGCCGCCGCCGAGGGCCGGCGCAGCGCGTTGATCGGCACCAGCGCCTCGATGTGGCCGAGCGGCGCACCGGAGGGGACGTCGAACAGCGGCACCGCGGTAGTGAGCAGCGATCCGAAGGCGGCGAATTCCGCAGGTCTCTCCGCGCTGCGCCCGAGGCGCCACACGTCGCCGCCGGTGCGATCGCGGAGCACCATCCCGTCCACGGGCGGATCCAGTGCCGCGAAGCTCGCCCGAAGCGTGTCCGGCACCGGGCCGCCGGGCGCACCGGCGCGCGTGCGCAACGCGCGCTGGATGACGGGCGTCTCGGAGAGGTCCAGCAGCGCCGAGCGGTGGCGGAGCCAGGACAGCTCCAGCGCCCGTGCGTCCGCGTCCAGCGCGGCTTCGAGGCGCGAGCGCAGCAGGGCTTCGCCCGAGCGCGCCGCGCTGCCGGTGAGCCACAGCCCGACCAGCCCCAACGGCAGCACGGCCACCGCAAGGACGAGCAGGAGCACGCGGGCGCGGAACGACAGGCTCACGAATCCTGGTCCGTGAGGCGGTGCTTCTCGATCAGACGCCGGAGCCGCGGGCGCGAGATGCCGAGGATGTCGGCGGCGCGCGTGCGGTTGCCGTCCACCGCGCGCAGCACCCGGGTCACGTACTCGGCTTCGACGACATCGAGACTGACCAGCGGCGCTCCGTCTGCCGGCACCGGCACGCCGAGCGCCAGATGGTCCGGCCGAATCACCCCGCCCGTCGCCAGCACCACCGCGCGTGTCAGGCAGTTCTCCAGTTCGCGGACGTTCCCGGGCCAGTCGTGCGCGACGAGCCTGGAGGCGGCCTCGGGTGAGAGCAGCGGCGGCTCACCGGCACCGGCGGCCGTGGAGGCTCGACGCACGAGGTGGTCGGCCAGCTCGGGGATGTCGTCGCGTCGCTCCCGCAGGGGCGGGACGGTGATCTCGACGACCTTGAGGCGGTAGTAGAGATCCTCGCGGAACGTCCCGCCGGCGACCATGGCCTCCAGGTCGCGATGCGTCGCGGCCATCACGCGTGCCTCGGTGCGCTCCGGCTGTTCGGCGCCGACACGGTAGTATTCCTGCTCCTGGATCACGCGCAGCAGCTTGGCCTGAAACTCGAGCGGCGTGTCACCGATCTCGTCCAGGAAGATGGTGCCGCGCTCCGCGAGCGCGAACCGTCCGCGCCGGTCGGCGGTCGCACCCGTGAAGGCGCCCCGCACGTGGCCGAACAGCTCTGACTCCAGGAGCGTCGCCGGGATGGCGGTGCAGTCCACCGCGACGAACGGCTCGCCGGCGAATCGGGAGGTCTCGTGTATGGCCCGGGCGATGAGCTCCTTCCCCGTGCCGCTCTCCCCGCGAATGAGTGCGCTGGTCCGGCCCGCGGCGAGCTGGCCGATCAGCTTGAAGACTGCCAGCATGCCTGAGTGTCGCCCGATGAGGCGCGGACCGGACGCGGGCGGCGCCCCGTCAGGACGCGCGACGGCCGCGCGCGCGCGCCGGTCGGCGAGGATCCTGTCCACCACGGTGCGCAACTGATGCAGGTCGAGCGGTTTCACGAGGAAATCCGCGGCACCTTCGCGCATGGCGGCGGCGGCCGTGGGCAGGTCGTCGTAGGCGGTCATCAGCGCGACATCGATGCCGGGCACCCGTGCCTTGAGGAGCCGCAGCAGCTCGAGCCCGCTCATGCCCGGCATGCGCACGTCCGAGATCACGAGATCCGCCGGCACCGCCCCCAGGGAGGCCAGGGCCGACTCAGCCGACTCGGTCGCGCGCACGGTCGTGTGGGCTGTTGTCAGCACGCGGGTCAGCGTCTCGCGAATACGCGCGTCATCGTCCACGACGAGAATGCTGCGGGGCATGATGCGCGAAGATGGTGGTACCGGCAGGGTTGCGATAGGGCAGGCCGCGCCGAGTCCTTCGGCCGAAGTGCAGGAGCCGAGCGGCGCTCCACAAGTCGTCGCTCGAGCGACCGCGCAAGGGAAACCCGGGCCCGAAAGCAGGACCCCAGCTACGCCGCGCGAAGCGGGGCCAGCCGCGGCGGCGCTACCTCAGCCGCAGCGGCACGCCCTCAGGAGGTGGGGGATTTTGAGGTGGCCACACGTGGGGGATTTTGGGTGGCCGCCGGGGTCCTGCCCCCGGAGGAGGTTTCACGCCGCATCAGGCGGCTCGCCCGTTTGCTGTAGCCAGCACATCTAGGAAAGAGATGGCGGGCGTGGGCTTACGCAGGCATGTGCTGGCCGTGCCGCGCGACGAAATCCCTCCTCTCACCACCGTTCATCGACACCTCCCAGGACCAACGCCAACGCCGCAGCGGCCGCTAGTACGTGAGCAGGAGTCGATCACGAACGTGCTCGGATTCGAGGGACTCCCCTTTCATCTGGAATCGGCGCAGCATGGAGCGTCCGCAGTTGATGAGGGCTTCCCGCTCGAACAGACCGTCGGGGATGTGAACGTCGCACAGCATTGTCCCTGACTTCTTAGTACCGTCGATGCTGAGCACCACGAAAACGCCGCGTGCCTTGCAGCGCTCAATACATGTCAGCAAGCGAGAAAGCTCAAAGGCCTGCGCACCGTAGAGAATCGCCTGTGTGTGGGTGTAGGGTGGATCACAGTAGACGAGATCGCCCCGCTTTGCGGAGTCCATGATCGACTCGAAGTCACTGTGGACGAACTGGGCTTCGTTAACGCGACTCCACCACAGGTCTACGCGTCGGCTGAAGGATGCCGGGTCTACCGGATCGTGCACGCCACATGGTGTGCTAATACCTCCATCGCGGCGACGAAACCTGACAACACCACCGTAGCAGCTTCGCGAAATGAAAACTAGGTCGGCCGGGTTCGGCGAACGATTGTATGATGCCTTTATAGCCTCGTAAGCCGCCACCTTTCCCTCCGAGGACATCCGGTGCCATCGTTCGGCGTACCAGTTCTTGAGGTCCTCGGGTCGGAACACGAGCGCCTGCCAGAGCTCGATCAGCGGTTTGAGGGCATCGGAGGCGACCGCGCGGCGCGGCGCGAGAGTACCCAAGACAGCCCCGCTGCCCAGGAAGGGTTCGAAATAGGTGCCAAAGGCCGGGGCGAATGAGCCAACGATCTCATGGGCAAAGCGCTGCTTGTTGCCAACCCACTTCAGCAGCTGGGTCCGCAGCGGTGTGCAAGACCGCGGGGCCGCGGACCCGGCACCGATGTTTCCGAGGTCGAGCTGAGTCATGTGGAGCCCATACGGAGAGTCAGTATATCCGAAATTGGGATACTGTCAAGAGGCTCACATACTGTTGTGGCCCAAACTGGACCGCTAAGAAGCGTGATAGTGAAGATTCGCAAGAGCGAGTACCTCGTCGTGGCTCGCCTCCTGAAGGAGGCCAGGGAACGCTCTGGCCTTACCCAGCGAGATGTGGCCGCCCGACTCAAGGTTCCTCAGTCGTTCGTGTCCAAGTATGAGAGCGCCGAGCGGCGGCTTGATGTGCTCGAGCTTCGCCGGCTCTGCCGCGTCCTCAAGATTAGCCTGCCTGATCTGATCCGCAACATCGAATCCTCGCTTGGAGGATCAGAATAATGCGGGCAGATCCGCGGTTCGTCGACCTGTCAAAGGCCTTCTGGGCGAACGTACGGAGCATCAGCCAGCAGGCGGGATACACGAAACGAGACAGTAGACAGGTTAAGGTACACACAGTGGCTGAAATGGCCGCTGCCATGACCGCACTCGGGTTAAGAGTGACCCATATTACGGGGAGAGACGGAGCCACAGAACTCGGCCGTCGGCTGGAAGAGTACTTTGCGTATCGGGCTGAGGTTCTGAACGCGGTGGTGGCGCCTCAGCTGATGGATGCGCCCGAGGCAGAGCAGGTCTTTGAGGAACTCCGCGCCCGACTGGATCCGCGCTGCCCGCTCCCGATGAATAAGCAGAAAGGTGAGAAGGCACGCCCGGCGTTCCTGACGGGAATCGTGAACATGCTTGTCGAGGCAAACTGTGATGGGCTTCCGGTGGATTACGATCCGAGGGAGCTGACAACCTTCACGAGGGACGACCAGCCGCTGAGGACCCTTGC
>DASWIX010000069.1:0-11379 GCA_036397455.1 Gemmatimonadales bacterium
ACGCCCCGCGAGACGTTCAAGCCGATCGTGCCGGCGCATCGGCCGATCAAACGCTCGACGCTTGCGCACATCCTGAAGCAGGCGCGCCTCTCCGTCGACGAGTTTACCAAGCTGCTTTGAGCCCGCGCGCCTCCACCCCCTGGTGTTGTGCGGCGTCCGCCGTAGCCCTCAAGGTGGCGCCTCACTAACCCAGCGACGAATCTGACCCCGTGAGCTTCGCACTTTCGCAGACATCCTGACGTGACCCTCCACCTCAAGAGGAGAGCCCGGCCGTTGCGCCGGGCTCTTCGGTTAGCGGCGCTTCGTCATCCCGTGCCGGCCCAGCGGCGGGCCTGGTGGTTGAGGATGAGCGCATCGAGCACATCTTTGGCGGCGCGTCTTTCGTCGGACCCGAAGTCGGCGATGGCGGCGAACTGAAGCCGGAGTTCGTCGTCGGGCCCGCGCTCATGCTCCTCGAAGATCAATTCATCGGTGACGCCGAGGGCCTGGGCGAGGCGCTTCCAGGCACTCATGGAGGGCTCGGCGCCTCTTTCGTAGCGGTGGATCTGGGCCTGATAGAGCCCACTTGGGCGGCCAGGTCTTTCCCGGTGACGCAGCGGGTTTTGCGGAGGCGGGCCAACCGGTCGGTTGACGCCACGCCAGCTGCCGTGGCGACTCGGTCCGGAGAGCACTAGCTTTCCACACCGGAGGACGTGCGCTCATGGATCGCGATAGTCTGCTGTCTCGCATCACCGTCGACCCGGAGATCTGCTTCGGGAAGCCGTGCATCCGCGGCCATCGGATCTGGGTCTCGCTGATCCTCGACTTCTTGGCCGGAGGGATGACGGTCGAGGAGATCCTCGCTGAGTACCCGGACCTCACCCCTGAGGATATCCGCGCCTGCATAGCGTACGGGGCCGAGATGACCCGGGAGCGTTACGTGGATCTCTCCGGCGCCGGTGCGTGAAGTTCAAGCCTGACGAGAATCTCGGTCAGGCGGTAGCCGATGCCCTGCGAACAGCCGAACATGATGTCGCGACCGTGGCTGAGGAACGATTGCAGGGAGCGCCGGATCAGCGCGTGCTCGACGCGGCGCACGCGGAATCGCGGTGCTTGGTCACGCTGGACCTGGAGTTCGGGAACCCGCTGGTCTTCGAGCCAGCACGTTACAGTGGTATCGTTGTGATCCGGTTACCGGCGCGGGCCACGCACGCAGCGCTGCGCGAAGCTGCGCGGACGCTGCTGCAGGCCGTCACCTCGCGCACCGTCGCGGGGAAGCTGTGGATCGTCCACCGGAACCAGGTCCGCGAATACCACCCTGAGTCCTGACCCGTCCGCCGACCGTTCGCGAATCGGGAACGGCCGTTTCCACCGGCAGCGCGCCCCACCCCGAACTCATCGCGGCGATTACCGCCTACGTCGATCGCCGCAACAAGCATCCCGTGCCCTTTGCCTGGACGGCCTCCGCCGACAAGATCCTGCGCAAGGTGCGTCGCGCGCAAACGGCCCTCGCCAAAGTGACAGAAACGTCAGGGGCTAACCACTAGAATCAGCTGGGGCCGGCGGTTAAACGAAGAAACCCGAGGGGCTTGGGGTGCTGAGGTCGTAGCCGTTTGCGTCGACCGGGTGTCTTCTCACTCGGCCGCACTGAGTTTCCGGAGGACCGTCTCGGGTGACGCTGCGGGCACCGACGCGCCGCGATAATCATGCACATTGCGCGTCGCGATCACGTCGGCGCCGCTGGCCAACGCCGCCGCGACTTGCAGCGCGTCTTCGAAATCTGTGAGCGGCATGCGCGCGGCCTGCCGCACGCTCTCCGTACCCGTCGGCGCGACCTCCAGGAACGCCACCAGATCCACAACGAACTTGCGGGTATCGCCCAGGCCGCGGGCTGGCGAGACCAGGTAGGAGAAGTTCGCGACGCTGTGCCACGCGATGGAGCCGGCGCCGGGCCGGCCTTCGAGGGCATCGAGCAGCGCGCTGGCCACTTCGGCGTGTGGCGTCCGATCCAGCGCCATGTCGATCAAGATGTCGGTGTCGACCAGGACCTTCACAGGTATCTCCGCGCCAGCGTGCGGTAGCGCTCCTCGCCGCGATCCGCCGGATAAAACTTGCCACGCCAGCGCGGGAGTTTGGAGCCGAGTATCTCACGGAGTTCGGGGCGGGGGCGCGATGGGTTCGGAGCTTCGTGTCGCCGGTGAGTGCTCCGGTGGCCGTGCGGCTCCGCTTGGCGCACGCCGGCGCCAACGTGGACACACTACTCCTGTCCGTGGGGACCCGGGGGTGAGGGCCGGACGTGGCGCGCAACGACGGGGCGTGGCGCTCCTGGTGGTGCTGTGGGTGATCGCCGCGGCGGGGACGGTGACGTCTGCCGGCCTGGGATCGTTCCGCCAGGGCGTGCTGGCCGCCGAGTACAGGGTGCATGCCGTGCGTGCGCGCTGGGAGGCGGAGGGGTGCCTTGCCCTCGCCCGCGCCCACGCCGAGCGCGCGTTGCGGGCCGGCTCCGAGCGTCACTGGGTCGAGTTACCGACCGCGCTCGGAATCCCCGGCTGCGGACTACAGGTCATTGCCGCGGCTACCGGTCCGTTCGATCTGAACACCGCGAGCGCGAAACAGCTTGGCACCCTCCCCGGATTCACCCCCGACGTGGTGACGTCCGTGCTGGCGTCACGCTCCTGGGGCCGCCCGCTCAGCGGGCTCGACGACCTGCTGAGCCGACTGCCCGGCCCGAGCGCGGAACGAATGCGCGACTCGTACGACGCGTTGGCAGAACGAGTCGTGTTCGAGCCGGCCGCGTGGGAAGTCTCAGTGGTCGCGCTGGTAAGAAGCCGTGAGGTCGAGATAATCCGGGAGCGGTGGGCCAGGGCCGGCGGACGCGTCGCGGTGGTCCGGAGGGTCATCCCATGACGGGAAGGATGCGAATGGGTCTTCTCATTTCCCGCTGCACGATCCATGCAGTCGTGGTGCGGCGGGGAATGGCCGTCTGGACCGCCAAGCGGCCGATCACTTCGTTGCTGGACGTCCGCGCCGCGCTCGCCGAACTCGCGGGCGAACGTCCCGCTGGATGCGGCGTGGCGCACACAGTACTCGAATCGGACATCTGTCCGGTCAAGATCTTGACTGGGCTGCCCCCGCTGTCCACCGCCCGCCTCCGTGAGGCGGTCGCCATTCAGGCATCGTGCTTCTTCGTCGGCAACGGCATGAAGCGCGTGACGGCGAGCGCGTGGCTCCGTGATCGACGTGGCGCGCTCGCCGCGGTGGCCGACGCGGCGCTGATCGACGCGATCGCGGATGGTTGCCGCGAGGCAGGCCTGCGCCTTGCGCGTATCACGCCCGCCGCGGTCGTCCTTGCGATGGCCCTCCCCGACGGCAGGCACATCCGAGTCATCGGCGAGGATGAGGAGTCGATCGAAATCGCGGGCCGCGAACTCGTTGCGATCCGGCGCACGGTGCGCGCGAACGCTGCCGTGCCGGCATCGGACGAGGAAGCGCAACACCTCGCGACGCTTGCGTTGGCGATACGGCCCGCGCTCGCGCTGACGCCCCCGCCGCATCTCGTTCGGGATGAGTTCGTAACATTGGTGCGGGCCGTCCGAGTCACGGCGGTCGTCGCAGCCGCCTCCTGGAGCGCTGCCGTCGCCGTCTTTGCGCAACGGACCGCTCGGGTCATCGCCGATAGCGATCGTGAGATGTCGGTCCTGCAGCCGGCGCTCGACCGCTCCGCCGTGATGGAGCGCGATCTCGGTCAAACGCATGGCGCGCTGCGAACCATGAGCGACGCAACGGGTTCGCAGTCATCCGACGTCGCGTTGCTCGCCGCCGTGACGTCCGCCCTGCCGGACTCGGCCTATCTCACATCCCTGAGTCGGTCCGCGAACGGTCGGGTAACACTGGCAGGGGCGGCGGGGGCGTCCGCGGATGTGTTCTCACGACTACGGGAGACTCCCGGCGTTCGCGATCCGGTAATGCAGGGTCCCGTCGCCAGAAACGGCACGGCGGGTCGGGCCCGGGAACACTTCGTCATCGTGTTTTGGTGGCGCGTGTCCAGAGACGCGCCGTGACCGCGGGCGAACGGCGGGTCGTGTTCATAGGCGGAGCGATCGTGGCCGTGGGCCTGGGCGCGCGCCTTGCACCGGTCGGGGCCGAAGCCGTCGGGCGTCGGCTCGACCTGGCGAGGAGCCGTCACGCGGTGGCCGTCCGGGCACGCGCAGCCGCGGCCCGCCTGCCCGTGCTGCAGGATAGTCTGGTGGTCCGGGCGCGCGAGTTGATCTCAGTGGCGCCGATGCTCTTTGACGGACGTTCGTCACCCGAGATATCCGCCGCGCTCAACCATCGGCTCGATGCGGCGGCCGCGGCGGCCCAAGTCACGATCGAGCAGCTGGAATCGCTGCCCGACAGCCCGGCAACCGGATTCGTTCGCGTGCAGTCCCGCCTGCGGGCGGTTGCCGACTTGGAAGGCGTCGCCACCTTCCTGGCCTCGCTCGAACGCGGACCGCAGCTAATGACGCTGGCGTGGTTCGCCGTCGTGAACGAGCGGGGGGACGCCGAACCGCAAGCGCTGCGCCTCGACCTCGTCGTGAGCGCGTGGGGTCTCATGCGAGGTGTCGAGTGAGGTCGCGATGAAGATTGCCGCTCTCCTCCTTGCGGCAATCGCGCTCGCCGGAGCTGCCGCACTGGCCGGCGCCCTCACGGTCGGCCTTGACGGCACGGTACGCGTTGGGGCCGCCGTCCTCTCCAGCGACGAGCCTCTATTGCGGCGCCGGCCGGCGGCCGGGCCAGAGGCCGTTACCGATATCGTTGCGCGAAACCTCTTCGTGTCAACTCGAAGCGCGCCGCGACGCCGCGACCCCGCTGGGGTATTCGACCGGGAAGCCAAGCCCACCGCCGCAAGCCTCGTCCTTGTCGGTATCACCCTGGGGTCGGTACCGGCGGCTCTGCTGCGGGGCTTTCCAGACTACCCGCCCACACGCTTGCTGGCGCAAGGCGAGAGCTTCGCCGGCACACGTCTCGTCGGCGTCGACTCGACAACGGTCATGGTCGTCGTTCCCACGGGCGATACGGTCCGTCTCGTTCTCAGGAGACCCGCATGAGACACGCATGTCGGCGAATAGGTGGAGTGATGCTCATCATGTTCCTGAGCCTTGGGGGGTGCACGATGAGTGCATCGGCGCAGGATCCCCCAACCGTGGTGGCAGTGGGAGATTCGGTCGTGTTCCGGTTCGTGGATGTCGAGCTACGCGTCCTGTTACAGGCAATGGGTCGATACCTCGACCGGCCCCTCTTGGTCGGATCCGTTCAACCCGTCGCGGTCACCTTCGAAACGCCCGCGCCCGTCCCCCGAACCGCCGTCCCAAGCTTGCTGCGCGGCGTCGTTGAAGCGCACGGGCTCGAACTCACGGTCGACTCCGCCTTCTATCGGGTCGGACCGCGCGCGGGTGGCGCAACGACGATCGAGCGCGATGCGCTAACGGCGGCGGTCCAGGATCTGTTCGTGATTCGTCTTCGGCATGCGCACGCGACCGATGTGGCCGGGACGATCGGCGCCATTTTCAGGATTGCCGGTGCGGGCGGCGGCGGACGCGCGCTGTCCACGGAAACGCTCAGCGACGACTTGCGTCGCACGGCTGCCGCCACGACTGGAGTACGTCCGCTCGCCGAAGCACCGGCCGGCCGGGAGCGCGGGGCGACCCTTTCGGGTGAGGTCGTCATCGTACCGGACGAGCTGACCAACTCGCTTCTCGTTCGCGCCGATTCTGCGGACTTCCGGTTGATTTCACGGGCAGTGGAGCACTTGGATCTTCGGCCGCTACAGGTCCTGATTCAGGTGGTCATCGTGGAAGCGCGAAAGGACCGGTTCTTTTCCATCGGCGCGGACGCCGCCGTCAGCGATGTGTCGCTTGGTGGCCAAGCGACTCTGGACGGCACGCTCACGGGTGCGGGGCTCGGCAACTTGGTACTTCAGGTCATGAAGTTGGGGAGCTTCGATCTCGACCTGATCATCCGTGCCGCCGTTGCCAGAGGCGACGCGCGCATCGTTTCTCGACCGATCATCCTGGCATCAAACAACCGGGAAGCGCGGATTCTGGTCGGCAGCCAACGTCCGTTCGTTCAGGTCAGCCGGAGCCTGCCGACGGACACGCCCACTCGCGACCAGGTCGTCCAGTACAAGGATGTGGGGACGAAGCTCACCGTCCTCCCCACTATCAACTCGGACGGCTACGTCGCACTGCTGATCCGGCAGGAGATCAACGGCGCGACCGCCGAGACGCAGTTCGACGCGCCGATCATCTCCACACGTGAGGCCGAGACCGAGGTCCTGGTGCGCGATGGGCACACGGTCGTGCTTGGCGGCCTCAGAGAGCGTCAACAGGAAGTTACCAAGGGTGGCATCCCCATCCTGTCGGAGCTTCCCCTCGTTGGAGGGTTGTTTGGTTTCGAGAATCGCCGCACGATCGAGACGGAGTTGTTCCTGTTCATCACGCCCACGATCCTCACCGACGACGAAACGGCGCAGGCCGTGACCGACTCCGCGGCCGAACGTGCCCGCGCCGCCGGAGCAGAGATCCGAGGAGGACGCCGATGACCGCCGTCGATCAGAACCTGGCCGGGATGGCCGGGCGCCATCCGACCATGCGGGCGATCTACCGCCTCGTAAGACAGGTTGCACCAACCGACATGTCGGTGTTGATCGTCGGCGAGACCGGGACCGGGAAGGAGTTGGTTGCTGCCGCGCTCCACGCCCTGCGGTGGCACCGCAAGGCACCGTTCATCGACGTCAACGCCGCGGCCCTCCCGGTCTCACTGGCGGAGTCCGAACTCCTCGGGTCGGAGCAAGGCGCGTTCACGGGGGCCGTGCGCCGGAGGCGCGGGTTCATCGAGTTGGCGAACGGCGGCACACTCTTCCTGGACGAGATCTGCAGCATGTCCCTCGGCACACAGGCGAAACTCCTGCGAGCTATCGAGCAACGACGGTTCTGGCGCGTGGGAGGCACGGTTCCGGTACGGTCTTCCTTCAGGCTCGTGTCGGCGATATCGAGTCCGCTCGCCGGGCTCGTGCGAGAGGGCCGACTGCGTCGAGATCTCGCGTACCGATTGGCCGAGGTTGAGGTGGCGATCCCGCCGCTACGGGACAGGCGCAGCGACATACCCGTCATCGCGCGACAGTGGTTGATCGAGCGCGCTCGCTCGCCTGATGACCTGCTCATGAGCGCCGTGCGGGAACTGGAGCGGCACACGTGGCCGGGGAACGTGCGGGAACTGCAGGGCGTGCTGTCGCGCGCGTGCTTGGCAGCCGATGACGGTGTGATCTCTGACCGCGAAGTCCGCGCGGCGTTGAACAGCGGCCCACGGGTTCTCTCGATTCCGGAGCTGCTTGCGACCGTCGCCGCGTCTGGATCGGTGGCCGCTGCGGCCCGGTCCCTTGGCATACCCCGTACAACGCTCCAGTCGCGGCTCGCCTCGTCGAACTCGGGGCCTGGCTAATGTCCTGGCGATGAGCGGCCGGCCGCAGGCTCCTCACGCGGTCCGCTCGGTCGCCGTGCGCCGGCATCCGTGCACCGGGCCGGGAGCACTCCGGATACAATCCTGTACGTTATGCGGTGCCGCGTCGCGATGGTCGCTTCGACTTGCGGCCCGCCATGACGCTCGCCAGAGAACGGAGGGCCTCGTTCACCGATGCCGAGTTCGGGAAGAGTGCCGCGACGTCGGGTTCCAGGACCACGATGTTCGATCCCGCAGCGTAGCGGCTCGCGTACGGATTGCGCACGGCCTTGCTCCAGTCGTACTCCGGACGGATCTCGTCGCGATCGGCGGCGGCGCGGGAGCGCCGTACGGGCTTAGCGGAAGTCTTTTTCATACTTGCGTCGCTCACGCGTGGTGGCGAGGCGAGCGCTGATGATGCGAACCAGCTCGTCGCCGCGATCGGTGAAGAGAACCGCGAGCAAGCGATTCTCGGATGAACGTCCAAGGAGCAGCAAGCGCTCCTCCACATCGGAGTGAACCTCGTCTGCCTGAAACCAGCCCAGCGGGTCGCCGAAAACCGTGGTCGCTTCCTTGAATCCGACCCCGTGCTTCTTCTCGTTCGCGGCGGCCTTGTGCGAATCCCACTCGAAGGTCAGGGCCATGGCCGGAATCTAACTCTAACCGATCCGTGGGTATCCGCATAACGTCCGGCGCGAAGTGCCGATCGGCACCCTTTCGGCGCCGATCGGCACCTAAGCGGCTCCGGCGCGAACCGGTAACCTATTGATATTCAATCACTTAAAACATCGCACCAACGGGCACGACTCATGCTCTTCGTAGCGGCGTCACGTTCTCCCATCGCGGGGGGTACCCATGCGCCGTCTCGCCGTCTTCCTATCGCTGTTCCTCGTGTTACCGCTATTCGCCGCCACGCGCCTCGCGGCGCAGTTCGGGGCCGCGCCCCCGAGCATCACCGTAGTGTCGCCGGAGGGCGGGTCCACCCGCCACGCGTTGAACCCCAAGATCCGCATCGAGTACGATTCCGGTGAATGCATCGACGACGGCAGCGGCGATTGTGATCCCGTTCCGGGCACCCTCATCGTGAGGCTCAACGGTGCGGCGATCACCGGTAGCTTCACGACCGCTGAATGGTACGCCGAGAACGGAACGGGAAACGCCGGGGCGAACAACTTCAACAACAGTCAGTGGAATACGGTCTACGCCAAGATCTGCAACGGGCACTCGTTGTGTTCGGACGTGAGCATCCAGGCCTATATCGCCGCGAATCCCGGACAACGGTTATTGACGACGCCGCTGCACCCAGCCGTATCGGATCCGTCCAAGTGCGAGGCGATTCCGATTGCCCCCGGGGCAGGCTTCGCGTGCGACGCACTGGTGATCGCACACGGCATCCCTGGCTACGTCTCGCTCGACGTGGCCGCTCGATCGGCGTCGTGTACTCCAGTCGGTCTGCCGCGTCCCAGGTGACGGTTCCCTTCGACGTGGAACTGATCTGGGACGCGGCGGCGTCCACGGTGCAGGCCTGGCTCTCCGGATTCGGCTCCACCTACTGGGACGGCCGCGATTGGGACGGTACCGCAGGAACCGTAACGCGTCGTGCGGTGCTCTCTCGGCCGGAGAATACGGCGACCGGCGGCTACATCGAGCAGGAGACGCGTGCATTGACGGTCCGCGTCAACACGGCGGCCGGCACCTGGGATTCGACCCGCACCGACACCCTGTTGTACTACTTTGAACGCGACAGCCTGACCACGCCGATCGCCCGCGGGTGGTCGATCGCCGGCTTGAGCCGCATCTACAAGAAAAGCGGCCATGCACCGAATTCCGGCCCGCCCAGCAACAGCGGAAACGTGCTGGTCGTGGGCGGCGGGCCCGGAGCCATCTACTTCTACAAGTACCTCTCGGCCGACGCCAGCATCGTCAAGTACGCTCGGCCCGAAGGCGCCTTCGCGATGCTCACGCGGGTGAAGAACGATAGCGTGTGGACGCTCCTGCATATCGACGGCACCCGGGAGTACTTCCGTTGGGTCACGGCGTTGGGGTATGCCCGGCTCGATTCCGTGGTGGCCGGCGGCCGACTCACAACGATTACGTACCGCAGCGCGTCCTCCGGCGCGCCGGCCACCATCACCGACCCCCAGGGACGGCAAATGCGGTTCGACTACGTCACGGGGGGACTACAGGAAGGGAAGCTCCAGCGGATCTGTGCACCGGCCGGCACGAATGAGCGCTGCACGACCTTCACCTACACCACCTCCGGGGGGAACACGGTCGTGGACCGCATCACGGACCCGGATAGCGTGGCGACGACGTTCGGCTACGGCGGCTCCCAACACTGGTCCCTGATCACCGCGATCACGCCCAGGGCGCGCGGGACCTACACCATCAACTACCACACGGCGGCTCGACGCCCGTCCGGGGTCACGACGCCGGGCAGCGCCACGTTGGGATACCTTGCACCGCAACTGGCCGGATATGCGCTGACCGGGGGGGGCTCCGGCAGCCCCGCGGCGACCGCCCACCCCGATTCCGGCTGGGGTTCCGTCACGCGTCCGCTCGGCCAGGCCGCCTACTTCGCCGCCGATCGGTTCGGGGCCGCCACCTATTCCAAGGACCCGAACGGGGTCGTGCAATGGACCCCCAGGGGTCTCGACGGTCAACCGCTGTGGCTCTGGCGAAACTTCCAGACCCTGCGCTACTTCAGTTACAATCCCGTCGGGGCGCTCAACTGGGCGAAATGGGAGAACGGCGATACCACGTTTTTCACGTACGCCAACGCCTGCGCGGCGGGAACAGGATATCCCTGCTTGCCGGTCCAGCGGGTGTTGCGGCGTCCGCCGATGGCACCGGACACGGTGAAGTGGGCGTATGGAGATACGGCGGCATACAACGCGGGTCTCGTGGACAGCACCTACCGCGCGGCGTTTGGGTGGACCCGCTACACCCGGGAGGCGTCCGGGTTCAAACGGGTCACGAAGATCACCGACCCGCAGGATCACGAGGTCCTGTATGCGTACGAAAGCACCTGGGGGAACACCGGGCTGGTGGTACGCGATTCCGCGAAGGTCTGCGCCCCCACCTGCGGGTGGGATCGGGACTCCACGGTGTTCGCCTACACCGATCAGGGGCGCACCTGGTGGGCGCGGCGCGGCGCCGCCGGCCGGCGCAACGAGTACGGATACGATCCCGTTGGCCGAGTTACTTCGGTGCGCGACAGCACCGGCGGTGCGGCCGTGATCGTGACGCAGACCCTGTTCAACGACGCCGCGCGCACGGTCACGGTGCGGGACGGCAACAACCGGGATATCGTCTTGCTGGCTGATGCCCTGGGCCGCCGCATCCGGCGCACCGATCCCGCCGGCGCGCGGGACACCTTCGCCTACGACGCCAATGATCGCCTCACGACGTGGACCAATCGCCGGAACCAGGCGATCAGCTATACCTACGACTCGTTCAGCCGGATCCGGACCAAGGTGGTGCCGGGGTCGGGAACCTGGACGTATGGCTACCACGGGACGCATGGCACGTTGGATACCTTGGTGACACCCGACGCCGCGATTTACCGGGTCCGCGATTACCGCGGCCGGATGACCGAGGAACGCACCGTGGTGAACGGGGTCACGCGGGTGGTGAAGTACACCTACGACGACGCCAACAACGTGCTCACGCTGACCGACCCGTGGAACGGGGTGTACACCTACGGCTGGGTGCCGAGCACGCGGTCGCGCACGGTGAGCAACCCATTCAGCGAGACCTTCACGATCCGCTACAACGCCGACGGCCTGATCACGCGGGTGCTGTTCCCGACGTCCTCGGACTCGCTCACCTATTCCGACGAGCACCGGGTGCTCTCCGCGGGGTATAACAGCGAGATCACCTACCAGCGAGACCCCGGGACGCACGGCATCAACCGGATCA
>DASWIX010000070.1:0-18821 GCA_036397455.1 Gemmatimonadales bacterium
ACGGTAGTTGGGGCGACGCATGCGTCGCCCCAACGGGGTAGTTGCCGGAACATCCCCGAGGCCCCAGGTTCAAACCACCCATGCGCTACACCACCTACGGCAAATACATCCCCCGATTGGCCGATGCGGTCAACCTGCAGGAGCTGATGGACCAGCTCAGCGACTTCCTGTTGCAGTCGGGATTCGCCGGCGGGCAGATGTATCACCCGTATTGGGGTGAGTTCGGCGATGATGAGGACCGCTCGTTGGATTCGCTCAAGGAAGCGATTCTCCAGGCGCTCATGCAGTCCGGCCAGCTCACGCCGGAGATGCTCCGGGTGTTGAACGGCGAATCGACGGGGGACGAGCAGCGGGACGCCGAGATCCAGCAGGACCTGGCAGACCTGATCGATGCCATCGTGCAGCGTCTGGTCGACGACGGTTACCTCGGCGTGGAGCAGGCCCCGCAGATGCCGCAGGGGCATCAGGCGATGTTCGGCCCTGGCGGGCAGGCGCATGCCGCCTCGCAGCAGGTGCAGTTCAACCTGACCGACAAGGGCCTCGACTTCCTCGGCTACCGCGCGCTGCGAAACCTGCTTGGCAGCATCGGCAAGTCGAGCTTCGGCAGCCACGAAACGCCCTATCTCGCGACCGGTATCGAAGCCGAGGCGGCGTCCAAGCAATACGAATTCGGCGACACGATGAATCTGGACGTCCCCGGGACCTTGAAGAACGCCCTCGCCCGGGTGAACAAGGAACTTGGGCGGAAAGTGGACGCGTTGCCGGCTAACCCGGGTACCGCGGGACCTTCCGCTGGCCCGCTCATCGACATCGACTACCCCGACCTGATGGTGCATCAGTCCGAATATCGCTCGAGTGCCGCGACGGTGCTCATGCTCGACTGCTCCCACTCGATGATTCTGTATGGCGAGGATCGATTCACGCCTGCCAAGAAAGTCTCCCTGGCGCTGACCCATCTGATCCGCACGCAGTTTCCCGGCGACTCGCTTCGCGTGGTGCTCTTTCATGACAGCGCCGAGGAGATTCCCATCGGGAAGTTGGCTCACGCGCAGGTGGGCCCGTACCACACCAATACGGCCGAAGGCCTGAAGCTCGCTCGCCGGCTCTTGATGGCGCAGAAAAAGGACATGCGCCAGATCATCATGATCACCGATGGCAAGCCTTCGGCGCTCACCGAACCTGACGGACGGATCTACGTAAACTCGATGGGTCTCGACCCGCGCATCCTGAAACAAACCTACCGGGAAGTGGCCGCCTGTCGGAAGAACGGGATCATGATCAACACGTTCATGTTGGCGCGGGAACGGTCACTGGTCGATTTCGTGAAGAAGGTGTGCGAGATCTCCAAGGGGAAGGCCTATTTCACGAACACGATGACGCTGGGACAGTTCATCCTGATGGATTTCATGAGACGGAAGACGAGGCGGGTTGGGTAGGCCTCACCCCCGGCTGCCGGCGTGGATGCACACACCGCCACCCAACCTCGACCTGGTCACGAGCGTCCCGAACCCAGCCCCGAGAAGCGTCTCGTCGAATTCCCCCTGCATCACCCAACCGGCGATCGACTCGGCAATGTAGCCGTATGCCGCCGGTTCCCGATGAAACCACCATCCGTAGAACCGGCCGGCCACGCGGAGATACGTCAGGAAGACGCGGCGCCACATGGGCCGTCGCGGCAAGAAGAAGTCGAGACTGATAAGCCAGCCGCCAGGCTTCAGCACCCGCGTGATCTCACGGAGCGCGACCCGGTAGTCCGGGACGTTCCGCAGGCCGTACCCCACCATCACGACATCGGCCGAACCGTCCGCAAGCGGAATTGACATCATGTCGCCGCGCAGCAGGCGAACGACGCCGGTACGCGGTGTATTCAGCCGGGCGCGCGCGCGCGTGAGCATCTCCCCGCTGGGATCGAGTCCGACGAGTCTTGGCGCGCCGACCGACCCACCCACGGGGCCGTCCAGGACACCGGAGGTCAGGTCGCCGGTGCCACAGGCCAGATCGAGCACCAGTCCACCGCGGGGCACCACATCCCGCACGAACCCGGTCAGTTCCCGCTTCCAGCCGCGGTCCAGACCGAACGAGAACCAGTGCGTGAACCGATCGTACTTGGGTGCGATCGTATCGAACAACGTGGTGACGTAGCGTTGCTTCAGGTTGGGGTCGTGCAGATGTCGATCGACATCGAGGTCGTGCAAGTCGACGCGGGCGGCCACAGATATCGCTATGCCACCGGAACCGGAAAACGCCCCTGATAGTCGGGGCCGTTCGCAAGGCGCGTCACCAACTCGATACGCCATTCGTACCACGGGTTCTGATCCATCGAGGGTACTCGGTACCGCGCCGGCGGGCAGGGCGAACTCCGCATGCGTTTCGAGCGGCTGCGTCCCGGTCCCGTTTCTTCGCGCCGCGCGCATACCAGACGCAGCTGCATGTCTTGCATACTCAGCCGGTCTGGCATCCGCTGATGGGCCCGTACGGTGAAGGAAAAGAGAACACGAACACAAAGCGATATGTGCCAAACATGACCCACCGTATCGCAGAAGCCCGTTGTTCCCCCCGGCCTTTCAACGCTTTCCGGCGGGACATCGGCGCCAGGCAGCTCGCGAGTATCCGGGAACGGGCGAAGCGAGTAAGATATTTGTCCTGGCGCAGCCCGCCAGGAGCCACAGGGGCCGGTACCCGTCGCGACCGGCTCCGGGCGGTCGCTGCGAGGCGTTCCCGGCCGACCCAGAACGCGACGTCACGAATTGAACGGACGCCCCGGTCGTGTTTGAAAGCATCTTCGAAACCGTCAATTCCGGATTCGCCCAGGCGCTCTACGAGGAGTTTCTGGCGGACCCCGCTGCCGTGCCTCCCGAATGGCGCCGGCTGTTCGAGAGCGGTGTGAAGGGGGAAGCGCCGGCGGCGGCGCCGAAGCCGGCGGCGGCTGGGACCAGCCAGGCCGCTCCCAAAGAGGTACCGGCACCCGCGAACTCGCTCGAGCCGATCAAGGGACCGGCGCTCCGGCTGCTGCAGAACATGGAAGCGTCGCTCGAGCTTCCCACCGCCACCTCGTTTCGCGACATCGACGTCACGTCGCTCTGGTCAGCGCGCAGCGACCTGAACCGGCAGCTTGCATCACGGGGGGTGAAACTCTCGTTCACTCATGTGATCGGTTGGGCCATCGTGCGCGCGTGCGGGCAGTATCCCTCGATGTTCGGCGCCGTGGTCGAGATTGACGGCGAGCCGCACCGCGCACATCCGGCGGGCGTACGACTCGGGCTCGCGGTCGACGTCCAGCGGAAGGACGGCAGTCGCGGCCTGATGGTGCCCGTGATCAAGGGAGCCGACGGACTGAGTTTCGCGGAGTATCACGTCGAATACGAGCGGCTGGTTGCCGGAGCCCGGCAGGGCAAGCTCCTGCCTGACGCGTACGCCGGTGCCACCATCACGCTCACCAACCCCGGGACCATCGGCACCGTCGCCTCGGTTCCCCGCCTCATGCAGGGCCAGGGATCGATCATCGCCACGGGCGCGATCCGAGACATGGCCGGACGACGGCTGATGACGATCACGTCGACGTACGATCATCGCATCATCCAGGGCGCCGAGTCGGGCCTCTTCCTCCAGTACGTCGACCAGGTGCTGCAGGGCGGGCATCAGTTCTACCGGGAAATCGCCGCGGAAATGGGTGTTGAAGAGCCGGTCGCGGTACCGAGCGGCGTGGCGGCCGAGCATCTCCCCGTTGCTGCGGCCGCGCCGGCGACCGACTTCATGTACCATATCGCGGCCGCCATGTCACTCGTACGGGCGCACCGCACCCACGGCTATCTCGCGGCACACCTCGATCCACTTGGGACACCACCGCGAGATGATCCGGCATTGCACCCGGAAAACGTTGATCTGACACCCGACATCATGCGCGCCATTCCCGCCACGGTGTTGCGCACGTACGTGGGCGGCGAAACGCTCGATGACGTGTTGCCGCGACTTCGCGAGACCTATTGCGGAACGATCGCCTACGAGCTGGAGCACATTGCCAATCACGGAGAACGCGTGTGGCTCCGCCGCGTGATCGAATCGGGCGAACATCGGACGCCGTTGTCCGACGACGAAAAGCGACATCTGCTCTCCGAGCTCACGCGGGTGGACGTGCTCGCGCGGTTCCTGCATAAGAACTACCTCGGCCACAAGCGGTTCGGTATCGAAGGACTCGATATGCTGGTGCCGATGCTGCACCGCGCCATGGACCTGGCCGCGGAGGATGGGGTGCGCGAGGTAGTGATGGGCATGGCGCACCGCGGCCGGCTCAACGTCCTGACGCACATCATGGGCCGCCCGTATGAAACCTTGCTCGCCGAGTTCGAAGGGGGACGCGAAGTCGAGGAAACGCTCACGCCCAAGGGCGGCACAGGGGACGTGAAGTATCATCACGGCGCCACCGGCAGCTACACCACCGCGCATGGCCACGACGTTCACATCACGCTCATGCCGAACCCCAGCCATCTGGAGGCGGTGGATCCGGGTGTGGAGGGGACGGCCCGGGCCAAGCAGACCGACCGTTCCGGCGCGACGGCGTTGCACCATCCAACCACCGTCCTGCCGATCTTGATGCACGGTGACGCCGCGTTCGCCGCCCAGGGTGTGGTCGCGGAGACGTTCAACCTCTCCAAGCTGGCGGGATACGGCACCGGTGGGACCCTGCACATCATCACCAACAATCAGATCGGCTTCACGACCGACGCCAAGGACGCCCGGTCGACCGACTTCGCAAGCGATTTGGCAAAGGGATTCGACGTCCCCATCGTCCACGTGAACGCCGATGACCCCGAGGCGTGCTTGGCGGCTGTGCGGCTGGGCATCATGTACCGCACGAAATGCCTCGGTGACTTCGTGATCAATCTGGTCGGGTACCGACGACACGGCCACAACGAGGGTGACGAACCCCGATATACCCAACCGTTGATGTATCAGCGGATCGACGCCCACCCGATCGTGCGGGACCTGTACGCGGCGCGCCTCGTGAAGCTCGGGGTGGTTGACGCCGCGGCGGCGGCCGCGGAAGCCGATCAGTTGTATCAGGAACTGACCGATACACAGGACCGACTGCGGCACGATCTCGAGGACCAGGACGAGGGCCAGGAGCCCGACCGGGTCAGTGGGATGTTCATGGCGATGGTTGAGCCGCGTACGGCGGTCGGTGGCACGGACCTGCTCGAGTTGAATCGCGAATTGTACACGACGCCCGACGGATTCGAGGTGAACCGCAAGCTGTGGAAACAATTCAAGCAGCGCGCCCGCGCGGTCGAGGATGGTGGTGAGCTGGACTGGGCACACGCCGAAGCGCTGGCCCTGGCGTCGTTGCGCCTGGACGGTGTCCCGATCCGGTTCACCGGACAGGACGTCGAACGCGGCACGTTCAGCCAGCGCCACCTCGTGCTGCACGACGCCGAGAACGGCCGCAGCTACGCACCGATACTCAATTTGTCGCGCGCGCGTGCGCCACTCGAGTTGCACAATTCGCCGCTGTCGGAGTACGCGGCGCTCGGGTTCGAGTACGGCTACGCCGCCGCGGTACCACAGGTTCTCGTGCTGTGGGAGGCGCAGTTCGGCGATTTCGTGAACGGTGCCGAGATCATCATCGACCAGTTTCTCATCGCCGGCCTGGCAAAATGGGGACAGACCTCACGGCTCACGCTGCTGCTGCCACACGGCTATGAAGGCCAGGGTCCGGAACACTCGAGCGCTCGGGTTGAGCGGTTCATGGCTCTCACCGCGGCGGGAAACATCCGCGTCGCCAACTGCTCGACACCTGCACAGTATTTCCATCTGCTGCGGCGCCAGGGCCTGCACGGGGAAACGCGTCCGCTCGTGGTGTTTACCCCCAAGAGCCTGCTGCGACACCCGCGGGCGGTATCACCGGTGCGCGACCTCACCGACGGCGAGTTCGCAGCGTTGCTCGGAGACCAGTCGTTCACCGGAGCCGAAGCCGACGTCACGCGTCTCGTGCTCTGCACCGGGAAGATCTACTACGACGCCATCACCGCGGAGCCGCGCGCCCAGGCGGGGCACGTGGCATTTGGACGGATCGAGATGCTGTACCCGTTCCCCCACCACGAGCTGGAGGACTTCGTCGCGCGGTATCCCAACCTGCGGGAGATCGTCTGGTTGCAGGAGGAACCGGAGAACATGGGCGCGCGGAAATGGGCCGTACCGCACCTCATGGTCGCGGCCCCGCCGGGAGTGGATGTCCGTTACGTGTCGCGGCCGGAACGATCGAGTCCGGCCGAGGGCTACCCCGCCGCGCATAAGGCCGAGCAGGAACGCCTGATCCGCGAGGTACTCGCCGCATCGTGAGCGCGCGGCGACTCAGAGGTGTGGGACGTCCCCCATCACGAGTTCTCGCAGTTCACGTCGCAACAGCGGATGGAGCCGTAGCAGGAAGGCGCCCATCCCCAGGGCCGCGGCCACGCTGGCGACCGCGATGCCGACCCACGCCCCGGACCCCAGCAGCGGCGTACCAAACAGCGCCACGGCGGCAAACAGGTGGAACCCGACGAAGAGCAGCGCGACCAGCACCGCCCACTGGGTCAACGGGTATTTTTCGCTCTTGGCAACGAGCCAGGACATGGCAAAGCCCGCGGTGAGCATCACCAGCAAATGCACCATGTTGAACGAGAGCACCGCGGCCGGGGTAATGACCAGCAGGCTCGGGTCGTGAAGCCCGAAGAACATGGCCGACCCGAACATGGCCGCCGTGTAGAAGATCGATCGTCCGGCGAACAGGTTGAACGCGGCGAACAGCACGACAATCGTGCCGTACCCGATGAACCCGGCGAACAGTCCGCCTCGGAAAATGAGTTCGGTTTCGCGACGCATGGCCACCTCCGGCGGCTGGATTCCCAACATCAACCTACAACGGGATCATGCGAAGTTCGGATGAACGTGTGGTTAATATTCGTTCATGCGTGTATCCGTAGGGTTCGCCATCGGCGCCACGGCGACGCTGGTCGCGTGCAGCACGCCCGCGGAGCAGCGGGAGCATGACGTCTGGGTCACGGCCCCCGCTGTGCCCGCGGCGTTGCAGGAGATCCACGCGGTGGTGCTCCGGGACAGGATCTTCGTGGCGGGCGGATTCGATTCCCGGTCCGCCATCACCCGTGTGGTTTTTCGATTCGATCCCGACGCCGAGCGCTGGACCCGCATCGCCGACCTGCCGGCCCCGCGCCACCATATGCCGCTCGTGGTGTCGCGCGACTCGTTGTACGCGGTCGGTGGGCTCGCCGACGGATTCACGCCGGCATCGACGATGTGGCTGTACGACGAGGTGACCGATCGATGGATTGCGCGCCCGCCGTTGCCGGAACCGCGCGGGGCGAGTATCGCCGCTGCGGTCGATGGGCGGATCGTGGTAGCCGGTGGTTACGGGACGGACAGAGTATTGCTCGACTCGATCGCGATCTACGACCAGGCCACCGGCACGTGGACGCGCGGCGCGCCGATACCGACCGCGCGGGACCACCTCGCCGCCGCCGCGCTGGATGGCCTGGTGTACGTCGTGGGCGGCAGGCCGCTCAGCGCGAACGCCAACTTCGATGTGCTCGAGATCTATCATCCGGCCAGCGACTCGTGGACCGCCGGCAGCCCGATGCCGTCACGCCGCGGCGGGCTGGCGGCGGTCGCGCTCGACGGCCGGCTCTACACCTACGGCGGCGAAACCAATACGGCCGTGTTCGATTCGCACGAGCGTTACGACCCGGCGACGGACCGCTGGACCAGCCTCGCGCGCATGCCCACGGCGCGCCACGGACTCGGCGCGGCGGCCCTCAACGGTCGCGTCTTCGTGATCGCGGGCGGACCGGCCGCGGGTTTCGCGCAAACCGCGGTCGTCGAGGTATACATACCCTGATGCTCGTACTCGATCTCATACGCTATGGCGTGTTCGGCGTGCTGGTGGTCGGCGGCGCGGCGGCCGTCGGCTCGTGGGCGGTGACCACGCGCCGCATCAACCCCTTCAGCCGTACCGCCCGTTTCATCCGCAGCACCACCGACCCGATGCTCGATCCGGTCGAACGGTGGCTGCTCACACGCGGCGGGAATCCGCAGTCAGCCCCCTGGTGGATGCTCGGCATCATCATCGGAGGCGGGATCGCCGTCATCACGGTGAGCCAGTGGCTGGCCACCACGGTACTGCGCGCCGGGGCGGCCGCCAAAGCGGGACCACGCGGCGTCCTCGGACTCGGCGTGTACTACGGGGGACAGCTCATCATCCTCGCCCTGATCGTCCGCGTCATCGGATCGTGGTTCGGCGCGGGGCGATACAACCCCTGGATGCGCCTGCCCCACCTGCTCACCGACTGGATCATGACACCACTCCGGCGAATGATCCCGCCGTTCGGCATGCTCGATCTGACACCGATCTTCGCCTATGTCGCGCTGCGGATCATGATCGCCATCCTGCTGAGAATCATCTAGCCGGCATCCCCGGCCGGCGCGCCTCGAGGTGATAGACGGGGACATCGGCGGCCGGGCCCGCCAGTTGCGCCCGTAGTCGATCGCTGACGGGATAGACCTGCAACTCGCCCGTCCAGGAGACCGGCGCACCGGTGGCTTGGTCGACCACGCGCCCCTGAGCCAACGCCTGCATGGCATCGGATAACGGCATCCCGTCAACCGCGGTTCGTAGTGCTGCGAACCTGGCCTGGACGGCCGGATCGATGAACCGCATGTGGTGTCGTCCGAGGACGGCCATGTAGAAATCGGACGGGCGGAACGCCATCCCGTCCACACCGAGCGTTTCACACAGCACGACCAGCCATGCGATGACCTCCCGCAGCAGCCCGAGCCCGGGATGGGACTGGCCGGGCAGCTGAGGCATCGCGTCGGTGAACTCGGCGCGCGGGTTCTGCAACAGCAGCCACTCGACGTACAGCACGTCCATCCCCGGTACCTGCCGCGCGCTTCGGTTCATGCGCAGCTCGAGCAGCAAGTGGACGCGATCCGGTTCCCCGTAAACGCGAATCGTGTCCCCCAATCCTGAATTCGCATCGATCGCGACGGTCGGACGGCGAAAGCCCCGCGATCGAACGGCATCCAACAACCCGATCCGCTCCAGCGACAGCTCGATCGCGTGCTTCGAGATCGACCCGAGCACCCGCGTCCCGCGAGCGGACCCCGGAGCGACGGCGTACATATCCTCTTCCGTGAGCCCCCAGTCATCGACCGGCTCCGGCGCGAGCAACGCGCGGCGCTCCGCCCGGAAGCGCTCGACCATGGCGTCCAGATCGTCCGGCGGGTCGACCACACGATCGCCGAGCAGCCAGGCGAGGAAACGCGCCGTGTAGCGCCAGCTGCGCCGCCCGTACCCGCCCGCCAGCACGACCGCCATGGGCGCGGGGTCCCGCGCGCCGCGCACCGTCTCGACCACGAATTGGTCGCGCGCCAGCAGACCGTCCGCCGTCAGCGCCCAGTCTCCCAGGCGGTCGTCCGCGGCCGAGTCCGTACCCGCCACATACACCACGAATGCCGGTGCGTGCGCGGCAACGACGGCGGGCAGCGACGCGCGCAGGGCATCCAGGAACACCCGGTCGCTCACCGAGCCGCCGAGAGCCAGCGAGGTCGAGGCGACGCCCCCGGCCGGTTCCCAATCCTGGTTGTGGATGGAGTAGGTGTGCACGCTCTCGTCGGCGGCGAAAACCGCCCGCGTGCCGTTGCCGTCGTGCAGGTCGAGATCGATCACCAGAATCGGACCCGGCAGTCCGTAATGCCGGAGATGCGCCACAGCGATCGCCACGTCGTTGAGGAGACAGAACGCCATCCCCCGGTCGGGCAACGCGTGATGCAGTCCGCCACCGAGGTTCACCGCCACGCCGCCGTGCCGGCGCGCCAATCGCGCCGCGAGGATCGTTCCGCCGGTCGTGAGACGCTGGTGATCGAGTACCGCCTGGCGTTGCTCGTCGGTCAGCGCCACGCCGAACACCCGACGCACGACCTCGAGATCGTCCAACGACTCGACGTACGCCGGCGTGTGCACTCGCAGCACCGCTTCCAGCGACGCACTCAGTGGTTGGCCAATCGCGGACGAACGCATCAGCCGCTGGCTGGCAAGGAACGCCAGGATGCGCTCACCGCGCCGGGGATCGAGCGGAACACCCGCCAGACCCCGCGCGTACTCCGGGTGATGCACGAGGTCGACCGACCGCCGCGCAGGCCTGCCGAATCGACGAAGCCAGGACATGCTGTAAGTTACAGGCCACCGCCAGCCCGTCGGCAGGCCGAGGGAATCGATATCGACGCCACCCCAACCGCTGGAGAGTCCATGAACCGCCTTCCCTGGACACGTACCGTGCCGGTCGCGCTGCTTGCCGCGTCGGTGCTGACGCCCACGATCGCCCGTTCGGTGCGGGCCCAGCAGGTCACGGCATTCACCAACGTGAACATCATCCCGATGGACCGTGAGCGGGTCCTCGAGAATCAGACCGTCATCGTGCGAGAGGGACGCGTCGTCGCGCTCGGGCCCGCGGGGTCCGTCGAGATTCCCGACGCCGCGCGACGCATCGACGGGCGGGGGAAGTACCTGATGCCGGGCCTCGCGGAGATGCATGCCCACATTCCTCCGCCCGCGATGCGGCAATTGGGCCTCGGACGCCAGTGGGTGGAGGACGTGCTGTACCTCTACGTCGCCAACGGCGTCACCACCATTCGCGGCATGCTCGGCGACCCGTCGCACCTTGCACTCCGCGAGCAAGCGGAGGCCGGAGGCGTGGTGGCGCCCCGTATCTGGACGTCGGGCCCGTCGGTCAACGGCACCAGCGTCCAGACTCCCGATTCGGCGCAACGCACGCCGCGGTTCCAGCAAGCGGCCGGATACGACTTCATCAAGATCCATCCCGGTCTGACCCGTGAGACGTTCGACTCCCTGGATGCAGCCGCCGACCGCCTCGGGTTCGTCTTCGCGGGCCACGTCCCCGCCGCCGTCGGCATCGAGCGGGCCATCGAAGCCCGGTACGCGTCGATCGACCACCTGGATCGATACGTCGAGTGGCTGGCGGGGCAGCCGACGGCACCCGCCGCCGTCTCAGGCTTCTTCGGCGCCGGCTTGATCGAGGCCGTGGACGACGCGAAGATCGCGGAGATCGCGCGGCGGACGCGCGAGGCGGGCGTTTGGAACGTGCCGACCCAGACCCTGATGGATAGCTGGGCATCACCACTCACGCCCGATCAGATGGCGGCGGCGCATCCCGAGATCCGCTACATCCCGGCGGGCATGCGGCAGCAGTGGATGAACTGGAAACGGCAGGCGGGGGAAGCAGCGACGCCGGCGCAGCGCGACCGTTACATCGCCGTCCGTCACGCCTTGCTCAGAGCGTTACGTGACGCGGGTGCCGGACTGCTCCTCGGATCGGACGCCCCGCAGGTGTGGAACGTCCCCGGGTTTTCGGCGCACGGCGAGCTCGCAGCGGTCGTGGCGGCCGGGCTCACGCCGTACGAGGCCCTCTCCACGGGGACGACCAACGTGGCGCGCTTCTTTGCGGTCGAGGAGCGCGCCGGCAGCATCGCCGTCGGCAGACAGGCCGATTTCATACTACTCGACGGGAACCCGCTCGACGAGATCACCAACACGCGCCGTCAGCGTGGCGTCATGATCCGCGGCGTGTGGATGCCGCGCGACGAAATCGCGCGGCAACTCGACGCGATCGCGGCCCGCTACGCCCAGGCCGGCTAGTGGCTCGAGGGGCGTCGTTCGTGGCGATCTACGTCCAACCGCGCGCGGCACGCACCGAAGTGGCCGGCCGTCACGGCGATGCCCTCAAGATCCGCGTGAAGGCACCGCCGGTAGACGGTGCGGCGAACGATGAGCTCGTGCGTTTCCTCGCGAAACGACTCGGCGTATCGCGCGGTGCCGTGCAGATCATTGCCGGCGCCACGGGACGTGCCAAACGCGTCGCGGTCGACGGCATGAGCGCCGCCGACATCCAGCGCCGGCTGCTGGCCTAGCGCCCGTGCATCAGGCCTTGGGACGCTCGCACATCAGCGCGATCGTGTTCTCCTCCGAATCCTTCAGGAATGCCAGCCAGAGGACGTGGTCCTCGGTCTCGTGGGTCCTGGCCGGCTCGTGCAGCGACGTGACGCCGCGATCGACCAGCGTGCGATATGCCGGATCGATATCTTCTACGCGATAGTACAGGATCGAAGCCGGATGGTCGAACGCCGGCTGCTCCGCCACCCCAAGCATCAACCGTACCTCACCGCACTGAAAGAACGCCATGTTGGGCACCTGAAAGAGGAATGGCAGGCCCAGGGTGTCGCGGTAGAACGCGACGGCGCGATCCAACTGGCGCACGTTGATGTGGATCTGGCCGATCGCGGATATTGCCGGGTGGGGCGTCATGGGTTCACCTCCGGGGCTTGCAACGGGACCGGTGATTAGTTAGTTTGGCTAAGTAAATAATATCATGCCCCCCGCGCGCCGTCAACCGCTCCTGCCCAGCGAGGCGGATTTCGCCACTGCCGATCGGCTGCACTCGGCGGCGATCCATCTGTTGCGGCGCCTGCGTCAGGAGGATGCCGCCGGAGGGCTCACCGCGCCCAGGCTTTCGGCGTTGTCGGTGGTGGTGTTCGCCGGACCGGTCACACTGGGAGAACTGGCGACGGCCGAGCAGGTCACGCCCCCGACCATTACCCGAATAGCGCGGGACCTGGAGCGCGAGGGTCTGGTGGACCGTTTGCCGGATCCGGCGGACGGCCGGGTACAGCGGCTGCGCGCCACGTCAAAGGGACGGCGGCTGCTTCAGGAAGGGCGAAACCGACGGGTCGCGCGCCTGGCGCGCGATCTGCGTTTGCTCGGTCGCGCGGACCGCGCGCTCGTCGCGAGAGCGGCGGACGTGATCGAGCGCGTGGCCCGCGTCGAGGCGTAAGGTCGCGTTAGCGCCCAGCCGCGGCTTCAGCCCGGAACACGGCCGGTTCGGGTTCGGTTGTTCGCCGGGTGAACCCGGCGCTCGGCGCCGGCTCGCGCCGGCGACGCGTCCTGAAGGACGTCCGGCGTTCGCGTTTCAACGCGCGTCGCGTCAGCGCCCCGCCGCGGCTTCAGCCGCGGAACACCCGAATCACTCGACAGCCAGGTCCGGATGTCTTTGCGCTTGCGCCCGGACGTACATGATCGCGTCACGCAGTTTGCCGGGACTCACCGACCGGCCATCGTATCCCTTGGCCCAACGCAGTCCGGTGGGGCTGGATACGCTCTGGGCGTTGACGAGACGCGCGCTCGCGCCTTTGAGACCTTGGACCAACCGCGGGATATCGAACCTGGCTGGTGCCGCCAGGACGACATGCACGTGATCGGCCACGATGCCGAGCGCGAGCAACCGCCCGCCATGGCGTGCGACCTCGGCAGGTATGAAGCGTACGAGGAGCCGCAACACCGATTGCCGGATCATCGGGCGCCGCTCGAACGTCGTCCATGTGATGTGCACGTAGATGCGGACCGGCATTGGGCAGTTGCCTCGACCGCAAGAATACCGATGCGAGGTAAGAGGAGCCGCACCATCCCGACGCCCGTCGGACCCTTCCGACGCGTGCACCAACACGCGTTTCCACGCGCGTCGCGTTAGCGCCCAGCCGCGGCTTCAGCCGCGGAACACTGCCGGTTCGGGTTCGCTTGTTCGCCGGGTGAACCCGGCGCTCGGCGCCGGCTCACGCCGGCGACGCGTCCTGAAGGACGTCCGAGGTGCGCGTTTCAACGCGCGTCGCGTCAGCGCCCAGCCGCGGCTTCAGCCGCGGAATCACTGCCGATTCGGGGTCGCTTGTTCGCCGGGCGAACCCGGCGCTCGGCGCCGGCTCACGCCGGCGACGCGCCCTGAAGGACGTCCGCCGTTCGCGTTTCCACGCGCGTCGCGTCAGCGCCCAGCCGCGGCTTCAGCCGCGGAACACTGCCGGTTCGGGGTCGCTAGTTCGCCGGGTGAACCCGGCGCTCGGCGCCGGCTCACGCCGGCGACGCGTCCTGAAGGACGTCCGCCGTTCGCGTTTCAACGCGCGTCGCGTCAGCGCCCGGCCGCGGCTTCAGCCGCGGAACACGGCGCCGGCGGTCGGTCGCCGGAACGCGTGGCACGCGGTGCAGGCCGCCCGTCTCCTCGGCCCTCCGTCGACCCACGACTCGCCGGCTGCCAACCCGCCGATCTACGACGCCAGGCTGTCGGGCGTTCGGTACTGCTTGAACCACGACAGGATGTACTGGACCTTGGCGATCAAGTTGCTGGGCCGCGCCGCGATCCCGTGGCTCGCGTCCGGCACGCGCACCATGACGGCATCGATGCCGCGGATCTTGAGCGCCGCGTAGTACTGCTCGATCTCCGCGATCGGCGTGCGGTGATCCTGCTCGCCGGTGATGAGCATCGTCGGCGTCGTCACGTTCCCCACCAGCGAGATCGGCGACCGCGCCATGTAGTGATCCTGATGCTCCCACGGCGGCCCCGGGAACCAGTATTTGTGGAAGAAACTCGGCGCGTCCGAATACAGCACGAAGCTGTACCAGTTGATCACCGGCTTCTGCACCGCCGCGGCCTTGAACCGATCGGTCTTGCCGATGATCCACGAACTCAGCACCCCTCCCCCGCTGCCGCCGGTGACGAACAGGTTCCGCGGGTCCACGTATCCGCGCGCGATCACCGCGTCCACGCCGGACATGAGGTCGTCGTAATCCTGTCCCGGATACGCGTGATGAATGAGGTTGCCGAACTCTTCCCCGTAGCTCGTGCTGCCGCGCGGGTTGCTGTACAGCACCACGTATCCCGCCGCCGCGTAGAGCTGGATCTCCGCCGCGAACCGGTCGCCGTAGTTGGCGAACGGGCCCCCATGGATCTCGAGGATCATCGGGTACGTGCGGGCCGGATCGAAGTCCGGCGGCTTGACGATCCATCCCTGCACGCGTCGCCCGTCGTGTGACGATTCCCACCAGATTTCCTCGACGGGACCCAGCACCTTGTGTGCGAACAGATCGTCGTTGAGCGTGGTCAGCCGTCGCGGGTCGCTCCCTGCGCGTGCGACCGCGAGGTCCGCGGGGTGATCGGTGGTTGCATGCGTGTACGCCACCCAGCCCTCGTCGGACAGCGAATACTGACCGCCCGAATACGGACGCCCCAGCGACAGGCCCCCGACGTGATCGGCCACGCGCGTCACCGTGCCGTCAAGCGTAACCGTCGCGACGTAGGTCGTGCCCTGGTCATCGTACTGGAAGTAGATCCGCCGGCCATCGCGCCTCCAGCGTGGATTCTCCACGTCGCGGTCGAGCGCGCCGGTCACGATGTGGCTGCCGGTTCCGTCTCGATGCATGACGTACAGCGCCGACACTTGATACCCCTGCACCCGGTCGTCGAACCCCGTGTACGCGATCATTCGTCCGTCGGGTGAGACGCGCGGCGCGCCGTCTGGTCCCTTTCGATCGGTGAGCTGGGTAACCGAGCCATCCGATACGGAGATTGCGTACACCTCCGAGTTCACCGGGTCGGTCTCTCGATCGTCGTGCAGGTTGGCGGAGAACACGAGCGTGCGACCGTCAGGGGTCCACACCGGCGCGCCGAAATCGTACGGACCGGTCGACACCTGTCGCGGCGTGCCACCCTCGGCGGGCAGCACGAACAGGTGGGTGTGGCCGTCCTCGAGATACCCTTCGCCGTCGGCCCGGTAGTCCATGTCGTCGATCACGTGCAGCGCGGGACCCCACTCGGCGCCTGGCGGCGCGGCCGGCATCTCCGGGTCCAGCGTCGGCTCGGCCTCCGGCACGAACATCGCGAACGCGATCCAGCGGCCGTCGGGCGACCAGGCCAGGCCGCCGGGACTGCCGGTGACGTTGGTGAGCTTGGCTTCCTGCCCCGTGTCCATCCAGCGGACGAAAATCTGGGAGCCATCCTCGTCGCTGGCGACGTAGGCCAGGCGCGTCCCATCGGGTGACCAGCGGGCCTGCGAATAGTTCCCGGCGCCGGACCCGAGCGGTCGCTGTCCCGAACCATCGCGACCGATGATCCACAACGCCGAGCGCGTCCGGTCGGTCGTGATGTCGAACGCGCTGCGGCGGTATACGACCTGGCTCCCGTTCGGGGAGATCTGCGGATCGACGACCTGCTCGAGTTCGAACACATCCAGCGGGCGGAACCGGTCACCGGCAGTCTGCGCGGCAAGTTGCGTGGAAGCGGCGGCGAGCACGATCGCGGCAAGACTCGTCTTCATCATCAGGTTGCCTCGGCTGTGGATGGAACGCTGCCGGAAATGTGCACGCCCGGCTGGGTGGGCGCCAACGCGGTCGACCGGACGCGCCGGTTCATAACGGCAATCCGCCTGCGTATCATTCCGGCTCACTACCACGTCTGCGGAGAGAGGGCCGATGCGCTCCCAACTGACCATCCTGACGACCCTCGCGCTTGCGCTTCCGCTCCCGGCGGTTGGGCAGGCGCAGGCGCACCTCGACCTGGACCGGATCTTCAGTTCGGCTGATTTCTTCGGCGACCGGTTCGGCCCGGCCCGGTGGCTGGACGGGAACAGCTATACGACCGTGGAAGGCCCGCGCGACGCGCGCGAGATCATTCGGTACGACGCGGCCAGCGGTGCGCGCACCGTCCTGGTCTCGGCGGGGCAGCTGACACCGGCGGGCGGCAACGGACCGCTGGCGATCGACGACTATGACTGGTCTCCGGACGGCCGCAAGCTGCTCGTCTTCACCAATTCCGCGCGCGTCTGGCGCACGAATACGCGCGGCGACTACTGGGTACTCGACCTGAACGACCGGTCGCTGCGCCAGCTGGGCCGCGATGCCGCCCCCTCCACGCTGATGTTCGCCAAGTTCTCGCCCGACGGCACGAGGGTCGGCTACGTGCGCGAGCACAACGTCTACGTCGAACACCTGGCGAGCGGGCAGATCACCGCGCTGACCCACGACGGCTCGGCGACCACCATCAACGGCACGTTCGACTGGGTGTACGAAGAGGAGCTATCCCTCCAGGACGGATTCCGCTGGAGCCCGGACGGGCAACGGATTGCGTACTGGCAACTCGACGCCACCGGCGTGCGAGACTTTCTGCTGATCAACGATACCGATTCCCTCTACTCGTACGTCAAGCCGGTCCAGTACCCCAAGGCCGGAACCACCAACTCGGCGGCGCGGATCGGCGTGGTGTCGAGCGAGGGCGGACCGACCACGTGGATGGCGGTCGACGGCGATCCGCGCAACAACTACCTCGCCCGGATGGACTGGGCCGGACCCGATCAGGTCGTCATGCAGCAACTCAACCGGCGCCAGAACGAGTTGCACCTGCTGCTGGGTGACGCATCGTCGGGCGCCGTCAGTGAAGTCTTCACCGAGACGGACGATGCCTGGGTCGACGTGCGCGATGACTTCCAATGGCTGCGTGGTGGGCGCGCGTTCACCTGGGTGAGCGAACGCGACGGGTGGCGGCGCGCGTACGTGATCTCCCGCGATGGACACGACGTGCGCCCCGTGACACCCGCCGCGGTCGACATCCTCCAGGTGACGTTGGTCGATGAGCAGGGCGGTTGGCTCTACTACATGGCGTCACCGGAGAACGCGACGCAGCGCTCTCTCTATCGCGCGCGGCTCGACGTCGGCGGTCGCGCGGAACGGCTCACTCCGGCGGCGCAGCCCGGCACGCACGGCTATCAGCTCTCGCCCAACGGTCGCTGGGCCCTGCACAGCTACTCGCGTTTCGCGTCACCGTCGGTCACGGCGCTCGTGTCGTTGCCGGACCATCGACTGGCGCGCGCGCTGATGGAGAACACCGCGCTGCGCCGCACCGTCGCGGAACTGGGGCTGCCCGCGCCCGAGTTCTTGCAGGTGGAGGTCGCGCCGGGCGTGTCGCTCGACGGATGGATGATCAAGCCATCCGATTTCGACTCGACCAAGAGCTACCCCGTCCTGTTCTACGTGTACGGCGAGCCCGCGGGTCAGACGGTGGTCGACCGCTGGGGCGGCCGGACGCTGCTGTGGCATCACTACCTCGCCGAGCAGGGTTACCTGGTGATGAGCGTGGACAACCGCGGCACCCCTGCGCCGCGCGGCCGCGACTGGCGCAAGGTCGTGTACGGCGAGATCGGCACGCTTGCCTCACAGGATCAGGCGGCGGCGGTGCGCGCGATCGCCGGCGCGCGCTCGTATATCGATCTCACGCGCGTTGGTATCTGGGGATGGAGCGGCGGCGGCTCGATGACCTTGAACCTCATGTTCCGCTATCCCGGGATCTACCGAACTGGGATGGCGGTGGCCCCGGTGCCCGATCAACGGTACTACGACACCATCTATCAGGAACGGTACATGGGCCTGCCGCAGGAGAACGCCGAGGGATATCGCCGCGGCTCACCGATCACCTACGCCGATCGTCTCGAGGGGAATCTGCTGGTCGTACACGGCACCGGGGACGACAACGTACACTATCAGGGAACCGAGGCCCTGATCAACCGGCTGGTGGAGCACAACAAGCCGTTCACGATGATGGCGTATCCCAACCGCACGCACGGGATCTTCGAGGGGCGGGGCACGACACGTCACCTGTACGGGTTGTTGACACGGTACTTGTTGGAGAACCTGCCGGCGGGCGGGCGCTAGGAATCTCGCCACCCGGTCTGAAGTTAGCCGCAGAGAACGCGGAGATCACTCTGCGTTCTTAATATGTACTCGAAATCGCCGACGTGCATTTTCGAGGGGGTGGAGGCGCGCGGGCTCAAAGCAGCTTGGTAAACTCGTCGACGGAGAGGCGCGCCTGCTTCAGGATGTGCGCAAGCGTCGAGCGTTTGATCGGCCGATGCGCCGGCACGATCGGCTTGAACGTCTCGCGGGGCGT